>CACAPQ010000008.1 GCA_902534325.1 Paracoccaceae bacterium
CCCAGTAATCATTAACAAAAAACGGTACTACTAGAAATGCTATCAACATGATGGCATAATATCGGTAACGGTCGAACTTTATTGGGAACGTTTGATTGTCCTCTCGATAATTCGTACTAAAATCTCCAGCTTCACGATATAACATAGACTACACCCTCTCGATGATTTTTTCACCAAATAGACCTTGGGGCCGAAAGACTAGAAACAGTAATGCTAAAACATAAGCAAACCAGTTTTCCGTAGCGCCACCAATTAGAGGGCCTATTGCAAATTCAAATAATTTTTCTCCCACCCCGATAATTAATCCGCCAACTATGGCCCCAGGTATAGACGTGAAGCCTCCTAGCATAAGTACCGGCAGAGCCTTTAGGGCTATGAGTGATAGAGAAAATTGAACTCCTGATTTTGTTCCCCAAATAATACCTGCAACAAGTGCTACAAAACCAGCTAATGTCCATACCATTATCCATATAAAGTTTAGTGAAACCCCAACTGATAGTGCTGCTTGATGATCATCAGCAACAGCTCTCATTGCTCGTCCTTGCTTAGTATATTGTGAGAACCCCACGAGAACTAGAACCAAGATAGCTGCAACTACAGAAGCATAAATATCTAAGTTATCAATAAATAAACCATAATCAAACATATTGTAGGTTGTTTCGTCGATCCAAAGATTGAGCCCTTGTGGAATGCCTACGTCAAGCGTCTTGATATCGCCTCCCCACATTAAATCACCCACGCCTTCAAGAAAATAAGCCAGCCCTATCGTGGCCATGAAAAGGATAATACCTTCTTGATTGACTAAATGTTTAAATATAACTTTTTGCACTAACCAGGCTAACAGCAACATCACGCCCATGGTCAATATTAACGCCAAAAAAGCATTCACATGCCATCCAAAGTGGTGAATTTTTGTACCCAAAATAGCATTGATTAGATGTGCAAACGGAACTCTGCCTTCCATTATACCAACAAGCGTCATAGCCGCAAATAACGCCATAACTCCTTGAGCATAATTAAAAATTCCAGAAGCTTTATAAATTAATACAAATCCAAGGGCCACCAACGAGTATAAAACACCCGTCATTAACCCATTTAGAAAAACTTCTATTGTGAAAAATAGCTGTTCAGGCATCATTACTCTCCCAATTTTCAAATAAAAATGGATAAATTTTTATGAGCATAGTTAACTTGTTAGTCATGGCTGACACCCAAATAAGCGTCTATTACAGCTTGATTATTTCTCACTTCATTTGGAGTGCCATCACCAATTTTTTTTCCATAATCCATTACAACAACTCTATCAGACAAATCCATGACTACGCCCATGTCATGCTCTATCAATGCTATCGTCGTTCCAAACTCATCGTTTACATCTAAAATGAAACGGCTCATATCTTCCTTTTCTTCAACATTCATTCCTGCCATTGGCTCATCTAACAACAATAGTTTAGGTTCTGATGCTAATGCTCTGGCCAACTCAACACGTTTCTTAAGCCCATATGGCAGGCGAGATACGGGTGTTTTTCGGATAGATTGAATTTCAAGAAAGTCGATTACACGTTCGCAGATCTCACGATTTGCCATTTCTTCCCGTTCTGCTGATCCCCGCCACAAGGATTGTGAGATTATTCCAGCCTTCATGTGAGTTAGACGACCCGTCATCACATTATCTAAAACACTCATACCCTCAAACAAAGCAATATTCTGAAAAGTTCTAGCTATCCCTTGCCTGGCTACTTCAAAAGGCTTTAACTGAGCCCTTTTAGTGCCCCTAAAAAAAACTTCGCCTTGTTGAGGTACATAAAATCCAGAAATTACATTCAACATGGAAGATTTGCCAGCTCCGTTAGGGCCAATAATCGCTCTTATTTCACCTTCGTGAATATCAAAAGATATATCTTCTATTGCAGTAACACCACCAAACTTTAGAGTAATATTTTTCATCTCCATTACAACGCCGCCAATTTGTCGACCATCCGCTGTCATGTATCCTTCGGTTGTACTCAATACTCTTCCCTCTTACTCAGCTGCTATATTGGCTTGATTGATCACATGGGCGTCCATAATATTCAGATTAGCGGATATTTTTCCCTTGCGCCCGTCTTCATAAGTCACCTCTGTTTCGGTGTAAACTGACCCCGATCCATCGTAGAGTGCTGCGACTAAATCTTTAAACTTTTCTCCAATTATTTTACGCCTGACCTTTCGAGTGCGAGTAAGCTCTCCATCGTCAGCATCAAGCTCCTTGTGAAGAACTATAAACCTATGAACTTGGCATCCTGCCAACATTTTATCTTCCGAAATTGAAATATTGACCTCTTCAATATGCTCTTTAATCGTTTCAAGCACCTTTGTATGTCCCGCCAACTCTTGATAACTGGAGTAGGCAATATTATTGCGCTCAGCCCAGTTCCCAACTGCTGACAAATCGATATTTACAAAGGCAACACAACGTTCTTTGCCAGCGCCAAAAACAACAGCTTCGAGAATGTTTGGGTAAAATTTTAATTTGTTTTCGACGTATTTGGGAGCAAACATTGAACCATCAGACATTTTGGCAACATCCTTGGCCCTATCAATAATGCGTAAGTGCCCCGTATCTTCTTCAAAAAATCCAGCATCACCGGTAGCTACCCAACCTTCTGGGTCTTTTGTATCTGCAGTACTCTCAGGGTTTTTGTAGTATTCTACAAACGTGCCTGGGCTTCTGTAATAAACTTCGCCGTTGTCGCTTATTCGTACCTCAACTCCTGGCGTTGGGACCCCAACTGTATCACCATGCACTTCTCCATCTGGCTGCTGAGTTATATAAACTGAAGCTTCAGTCTGCCCATAAAGTTGCTTTAAGTTTATTCCCAAAGACCGGTAGAAATCAAAAATTTCTGGACCAATTGCTTCACCAGCCGTGTAGCCAACACGTACTTTGGATAACCCTAATGTATTTTTTAATGGCCCGTATACTGTCAATTCTCCTAGAAAATATTTTATCCGACTGCCAAATCCCACTGACTTTCCATCAAGAATATTGGCACCGACATGACGCGCGTGCTCCATGAAATAGTCGAACAACCATTTTTTAAATCGACCTGAGTCCTCCATACGTATCATCACGTTCGTAAGTTGCATTTCAAAAATTCTGGGAGGCGCAAAATAGTAGGTTGGGCCTATTTCTCTTAAGTCAGTCGATAAAGTATCAGCACTTTCGGGACAATTTACGCAAAAGCCACTCCACATGGCTTGACCAACGGAGAAAATAAAATCACCTATCCACGCCATTGGTAAATAGGCCAAAACTTCATCGCTCTGTTGAAGGTTGTCAAACTCACATGTGGTCTTGGCGGTCTCAATAATATTTGCATTGGACAAAACAACACCCTTTGGACGCCCTGTCGTGCCAGAAGTATACAGCATAACACATGTGGAGTCATAGTTCAGAGAGCCTTCTCTGTCATTTAAAATTGATCGAGAATTCTGACCACTATTTTTTCCACGGTCCATGACTGATGAAAACGAATGTAATTTGGAATGATCGTATTTTCGAAGTCCACGTCCATCTAAATAGATCATTTGCTCAAAATCTGGGAGTTTGGACTGGATCTCTAAAATTTTATCTACTTGTTCTTGATCACCCGCAACCACAAATTTAGCACCACAATGAGCGAGAACATATTCCATCTCTTCAGCAACGGAGTCTTGATACTGTGGGACTGGCGTAGCTCCAACCATCTGTATTGCGATCATTGAAATGTAAAGGTCTGGCCGGTTGCGGCCTAATACTGCCACAAAATCACCTGGCTGTATTCCCAACTCAATTAAACCAAGAGCGAAACTTTCAGCTTCATCTAAAGCTTTGGCCCAAGACCAAGTCTGCCAAATTCCATATTCTTTTTCTCTGAAAGCAGCTGAACTTCCAAAACTAGCTGCATTTCTGCGCAATAAAGCAGGTAGCGATACCATATTATTGGTACCTGTATCAGGCTGTGCCAATGCTGTTTCCTCCCAGTGCCAACTAAAAAAAATAAGCGTTTAAAAAAAAATTCAACCCATAATTTTATTCAGAGCATAGCCTGTGTGTTTAACTTAAATTCACAGAATATCCAAGTTTAAAAAAACAAATGGAAACAAGAAGCTAGGTTTATAAATCAAAACTAGAAAAAGGAAGGTATTTAACTTTATCTCCAAAGCTAATTGAAATTTTTTCATCAGGCAGTTCTACAAAACCTGTCGCCCAAGCTAACCCACTGGTTAAGCCAGATCCTTCCGATTTAAAGATCTCGACATTATTATTAGATACCCTAGCCCGAATAAACTCTCGTCGCCCTGCCTTTTTAGTTTTTTCAAACGCAGCTGGCATATAGTAACCTTGGGGCTTAATCCAATTACCCCCAGAAAACTTAGATAGAGCTGGCCGGACAAAAATAAGGGCGCAGGTGGCAGCAGCTACCGGGTTTCCTGGAAGCCCAAAGATTGGAGTATCATGCCAAAAGCCCATTGCCATAGGTCTTCCTGGTTTAATAGCTATTCTCCATTCAGTAACTTGTCCTTCACTGCTTAATATTGAAGCTAAATGATCCTCATCGCCCGCAGAGGCACCACCCGAGGTAATTAAGACATCAAAATTCTCCGATGCTTTGTTCAATTTGTCTCTAAGCACTTCAAGATTGTCTGGAATTTTTCCTAGTTCGTAAACTTCGTAGCCCCAAGCCTTCAACAGACTGGCTAGCATCGGTGAATTTACGTCAAAAACTGAACCAAACTTCAGCGGTTTTTCAAAGTCAATTAATTCATCACCAGTGGAAAAGACCCCAACCCTGAGCTTTCTGTAAACTTGAGCTCTTCTTATTCCTGAGGATATGGAAGATGCAGCCATAAATGCTGTTACAGTGTCCCGCTTAAAGGCGATTATCTGCCCCTTCTTTATATCCTCTCCAATAGTTCGTGTATTTGCCCCTAGCTGCAATGAGTTTTCAAAGTAAATCTTATTACCTTCAAGCTTTACATCTTCCTGAAGTACAACCGTATCTGTACCTGCCGGCAAAACGGCACCAGTAAAAATACGTATAGCTTGACCTTTGTCTATAGTTTGAGAAAATGGATGCCCGGCAGCCGACCTGCCTTGTTTTAATTCTAAATATTTTCCACCAGCATCAGCGAAACCAAAAGCATAACCATCAACTGCTGAATTTGAGAAAGGTGGAGAGTCTGAGACTGCTTTTAAATCACCAGCTAAGTTTCTTCCTACTGTTAAATTAATCGGTAGGGCCTCCGTTTCTATAATGGGGACCAGACTAGTTTCCAAATGCAGCAAAGCATCATCTAAGGGTGTCCAATCCACTCCCGCCGGGAGCGCAAAACAGTCATTTTTCAATTTCTTCGTTGTGCTCATGTTTTAAGACTGTCAAAGCTTAAGCCAACAATCCAGCCCTCTTCCAAAATTTGCTCCTCAAATTTATTAGGCAGGAGAGGTAGTAATCTCCCTTCTCTATTCAAATTAAGAAGATTTTCAAGTGTTCTATAAGTTTGATAAGCATCTGTAATATCGTGGCAAAATGCTTTAGCTTCAGTTTTGATTTCAATATCTGATGGAAACTTAAAAAGGCTTGGATAAACTTCACCCAAAACAATTTGAGCACATTTAAATTCCTGATCAAAAGGCCAAACACATAGTTTCTTATTAAATTTTTCTCTCAATTTTTGTAGGCAAGGTATGCCCATTAGGCTCTGTGAACCTACAGCACCCGTTGTAAACAATTTCCATACACTATGAGCTGATCTTGCATATTTCTCACACAGTCTAAACTCACTTAACCCATGCGAGGACCTATCCGTACCTTTATGCGGCAAACCATTAATGTGTAAATTTTGTGGACAACCCCAAAACGGACCAATTCCATCAAACTTTGAATTTAATCCCTGTGCAACTTCAAACCTGTTGTTAGAGTTGTCTTCGCCATCAGTAACCTCTTGGTTTAAGAATTCCCAAATAGAAAAAGGATTTGAGGATAAGGTAACACTCTTTGAAAAACCTGCTGGATAGCTAAACGCGAAATCAAAGCCAATAAAAATTCGTTCTTTTAGAGCTAAAGATTTTTCAATCAGTTTTTCGATAAAGTTTAAAGCTGCTCGCCGAGTTCGAAAGTATTCTGTATTTTGCATTTCAAAGTTATTTGAATGGCAAATATAAATTGCATCCTTTGCAGGTGCCTTTGGAGAAGGTTTAGAACGGGCCGACCAATCTACCACGACAAGACGATCAAAGCTCAAGATAATTTCCTATAAAATTAGCGATACCAATTGTGTCATTTAAATTTATGCAAGTTTTTTCGATAGATATTTCTACATCAGTTGCCACGGCCAAAATAGTAGGGTCGTTTTCTGCAATTAAATTTTGATCGCGCACTTTCCTAACAACCTCGATCTTGGGATGCTTCTCCTGTTTAAAACCCTCAACTAAAACCAAATCAACTTTTGACATTTTTTTGATTAAATCTGTAAGACTGGGTTGTAACTCATCAGTATTTTCATGCATTAACACCCAGCGTTTTTCTGACGCAATGAGAACCTCTTGGGCTCCAGCTTGCCTATGACGAAAACTATCTTTGCCAGGCTGGTCAACATCAAAACCGTGATGGGCATTTTTTATTGTAGAAACAGACAGGTTCCGGCTTTTGAACTCTGCAACAAGGCGTTCCATCAGATGCGTTTTCCCAGAGTTTTTCCACCCCGTGATACCAAAAACTTTCAAAATGCCTTAATCCTTCGTTGAGCTTCTTCTAATTCACTTTGCGTATTAATATTAAAGAATGGATCATATTCAACTGAAGGAAACAAAACTGTTTTAGCGGAATGTTTATCAGCCCATAAAACGATTTTCCGCAAACCTGCTTGAATGTTTTTTTCCAGGTCATCAGCTAACGAAACTGACCACAATCCAAAAGTAGGATGCCTCACTAATTTGTCATTTTTTTTTGTCGCAGCAAGAGAAATTAAAGCATCATCCTTGGCACTTGCATTAGACAATTTACTTACTAAATCTGCTGGGAAAAACGGGGTGTCAGAAGCAACTGTTAGAATTGAAGTGAAACCGTTTTTTTCAGCAAACCGCATCCCTGACAAAATCCCCGCCAGTGGGCCAACATATCCCTTGATTGTATCAGGTATGACTTGGATTTCTAAATCTGAAAATCTGCCCTGATCCCCATTTGCATTTAAAATAATCTTATCCAACTGAAAACTTAAAGTTTTAGTTGTAATTTCTAAAATGGAAGCATCACCGATTTTCAACCTACCCTTATCAATACCGCCCATTCTCCTTGCCTGTCCGCCCGCTAATATGACCCCCAAAATACTCACGTCACTTTTTTCCAGGTTTATAAGCTTCATCAATACTTTCGGGATCAGAATTCTCAATGTCCCAGATAAGTCGTTCACTTCCAGATAGGCATATAAATCGTTTTCCACGCAATCTACCGATCAAAGTCATACCCAAGTCGCTGGCCAATTCAACACCCCAAGCTGTAAAACCTGAACGTGATACAAGAATGGGAATTTCCATTAAAGCAGTTTTTATCACCATTTCAGAGGTGAGCCGGCCAGTTGTATATAAGATTTTATCCCCACCAAAGTGGTCATTTTCAAACATCCAGCCCGCCACTTTATCCACCGCGTTGTGACGGCCCACATCTTCCATGTAAACTAATGGAACATCATCTTTGCAAAGAACAGTTCCGTGAATTGCTCCAGCCTCAAGATACAAGGAAGGAATTCGATTTATTTTTTTAGAGAGATCATAAAGATGCGAAACCTTCATTTTCGAAGGTGGTAATTCGATATCTTGTAAACCATCCATTATATCACCATAGATGGTTCCAACGGCGCAACCGCTTGTTCTTACTTTACGAGATAATTTTTCCTCGTAATTTGTTTCGCGTTTCGTCCTTACAACAACGACATTCAAATCTTCCTCAACTTCGATAGAGGTAATTTGATCGGTTTGTTTAAGCATTCCCTGATTTTTCAAATACCCCAATGCTAATAGAGATGGGTAATCACCTATCGTCATAGCGGTGACAATTTCTTGGGAATTTAAGTAAATGGTCATAGGCCTTTCGGTCACAACGGGAATTTCAGATATTTCACCAAAATGATTTACACCAGTTACCGAAGCAGTTAATCGCTCATTTTTTGGGTCTGGGCCAATGATCTTGCTTTTTTCCCAAGAATTTTTAGACAAAACACTCTTCTTCGTTAATAACTTACCATTTGGACCGTAAACTGGATTTTTTAACTGTCAACTTTTTGAGTTTTTATATCTCTGTATTTCAGCAAAACCAATCTTGTTTTAAGGTTTTAGCAGACCCGTTAGCCATTAATTAGGGCTATTAACACCAACAAAACGATACAAATTATTATAGTGTTTGTGCTGAATTTAACAAAACCAGCAAATGTCTTTTCTTGATCTTTTGTATCCATTGACCCGTGTTTATGTTCAGACATAATTTTTTCCTTAAAATTGCTAAATATCGCCAATCAAACTCTAATAAAATTTTTATCGGGTTTAAACCATTAAATTATTCTTGATCACTTTTCGTTCGATAGACATACGCTCCATCACTATTCATTTCGCGACTAACTATTTTTTCTCTATATAAGTGGTTAAGGTGTGCAACCGCTTCAACCAATGCAAGCCCATATTCATTTTTGGAAATTTTTCTGTTGTAAAGTGCCGGAAAACAGCCAACCGTCGTGTGGGGTTCTATCAGAAAATCAACTAGCCTAGAAAGCGCGTTGTGGTGGTTTTCTATCAATTGCTTCAAGCGATGAGGAAGCCCGTGAAATGGTAGCTTATGACCGGATAAAACAAGTTGTTTATCATTTGCGAAAGGTAAAAAAGTTTCACAACTCGTAAGCCAATCTTGCACAGGGTCCGCCTCTGGTTCAGTTGCGTATACACCTAGGTTGGGGCTGATTGATGAAATTATTTGATCACCAGCTATGACTAGCGGTTCATTTTTACACCATAATGTTGCGTGCTCTGGAGCATGGCCATTTCCAACTCTTACAATCCAAGAACGATTACCTAAAGTAATTTTTTCACTATCCACTATACGTCTAAAACCAAGTGGCATTTCAAACACGGAATCTCCGAAATTAAACGGCTTCCCTGAAGCACGTTCTTTTAAGGTTTTCTCATCCATACCAGCTCTGCGCCAAAAATTGACTGTCTCTTCCGCTGGTAATTTTTGATAGTCTAATCTCAGCATGCGCGCCATAAGCCATGCTGTTCTTGTCATCCAAAGGACAGCCTTAAATTCTTTTTGGAACCAACCCGCCAAACCAACATGATCTGGGTGGTGATGGGTTACAATTATTCTACTTATTGGTTTATTTTTAAAATATTGATCAATTATTGAGCGCCATATAGACAAAGTTTTTTTTGACCAAAGGCCTGTATCTATTATTGTCCAGCTATCACCCTCATCTACTACATAAATATTAACATGATCTAGAGCCATGGGAAGAGGTAACCGAAACCAAAAGATGCCTTTTGATACCTCTATTGGTTCTCCGACTTGAGGCGCAGAAGTCCAAGGATAATGCAAAGTCAAGCTTCCAACAGTTCATTAGCTGAAAAGGAATATAAATCTTCACAGCCCTGTTTTGCTTGGTGTAATAATCCTATGTATTCTGGCATCAGATTAAAAATATAAAATCGAGCTAATTTTGTTCGCTGGCCCATGTGACCTTCTTTAATTGCACTCTTTAAGTGGAAATAACCCCCTAAAACCCTCGCAAAAGCATTGAGAAAAGGAACAGCACCAGCAAACCTGTCATTTATATTTTTTTGTGAACACATCCATTTAATAGCTTCACGAAGAGCTTCGCTTGCAAGCATAACTTCATGCGCTATTGAAGAAAAATCTTCTGGACAAGTTTTGACTGTCTTTTGAATATCATCGACTAACAAATATGCCGCCTCGCCTCCATCCATTAATTTTCTTCCTACCAAATCCATGGCTTGAATACCATTCGTTCCTTCGTAAATAGCAGTCACCCTAACATCGCGATAATACTGTGCGGCTCCACTTTCTTCAATGAAACCCATACCACCGTGAACTTGCACGCCTAGCTCCGCTACCCGACAACCTGTTTCAGTACCAAAAGATTTAGCTATTGGCGTAAGGAATGCAGCTCGAGAATTCCAAAAACCATCCTTTGAAGCGTTACTTAAATCTATTGAAACGGCTGTCTCTAAAGCTAATGACCTGGCCGCAAAAATATCCGCTTTCATTGTAAGAAGCATTCGTCGAACGTCAGCGTGGTCTAAAATTGTACCAATCCCTTTTGGTACATTGGTAGTGCCTTGCTTCCTTGTTTTTGCATAATTGAGCGCGTGTTGATAAGCGCCCTCTGCGGCTCCGATTCCTTGTCCTCCAACCCCTAATCTCGCGTTATTCATCATGGTGAACATAGCGCGCATCCCATCATGAGGCTCTCCCACTAACCAACCTGTTGCTCCATCATATTGCATCACTGCAGTGGGAGACCCATGAAGTCCTAGTTTGTGCTCAAGACTTATTACCTTTAATTTATTGGCTAAACCTGTATTCCCAAATTGATCGGGAATAAACTTTGGCACAATAAATAGCGATATACCTTTTGTTCCAGATTTTCCGTCTGGCAATCTGGCTAAAACTAAATGACAGACATTTTCTGAGAAGTCATTATCACCCCATGATATATAGATCTTTTGTCCAGTGATTGCATATGAGCCATCACCATTATCGGTAGCTTTTGAAGAGAGTGCTCCGACGTCAGAACCTGCTTGTGGCTCTGTCAAATTCATTGTCCCACACCAAGCACCAGAAATAAGCTTTGGCAAATAAATATTTTTTATCATATCTGAGGCATGATTTTCTAAAGCTTCTATTTGACCTTGGGTCATTAAAGGATTGAGTTGTAGGGATAGACAGGCTGAAGCCATCATCTCATTGACAGCGGTTGTAATTGTCAGAGGCAATCCCATCCCACCATATTCTGGATCCGCGGATGTTGACACCCAGCCACCCTCAGCAATAGCTTTATAACCTTCGCCAAAACCCGGAGAAGTTCTAACTATACCATTCTGCAAAGTGGCTGGATTTAGGTCACCTATTCGCTGCAGCGGGGATAATTTCTCTTCACACATACGACCAGCTTCAACCAAGACTGCCGAAACAGTTTCATGGGAAGCTTCAGAAAATTTGTCGGTATTGGAAACCAAATCATAATTTACAACGTGTTTTAAGATATATTCATAATCCTCAGTGCAAGCGCGATATACCATTAAAAATCTCCAAAACTTGTTATTATCTTTACTTGGCAAAAGTTACATAAAGATTTACTTAACAATCTCTTGTGCATACTTCAGACTGCAAAATAGCTTCAAATAGAACGCAACGTCATAGAGTAATAAATTGCAAACAAAAATTTTCAACACATCAAGATCCGATTTATCGAAAGCAAGCGAACTTATCAAATCCGGCGGAACTTTAGCTTTTCCGACGGAAACAGTTTATGGCTTGGGAGCAGATGCTACAAATAAACTCGCTGTTGCTAAAATTTTCCAAGCAAAGGGACGACCAAGTTTTAATCCTCTCATAATTCACTGTTTTTCAATTGAGCAGATACAAACATTTGCAATGTGGAGTTCTGAAGCCCAAACGGTTGCAGACAAATTTTGGCCAGGCCCACTAACGATGGTTTTGCCTCTTTCGCCTAACAGTCAAATATCATCTTTGGCATTAGCTGGATTGCAAACTGTAGCTATCAGAATGCCCAACCACTCTGTTGCTCAATCGATTCTTCAACTCGCAAATACACCTATCGCAGCTCCCTCAGCCAATCCATCAGGCGCAGTGAGCGCAACGAAGGCCCAGCATGTAATATCTAGACTAAATGGAAAAATTGAAGGGATTATTTCGGGTAATTCATCAAAAATAGGTCTTGAGAGCACCATAATTAGCTTCTTACCCGAACCAAGCATTTTAAGATTTGGTGCAATAGATCAAACTGATATATCAGAAATTCTTGGTTTGGATTTAAAAAAGAAAAGAAAAGATGCAAAAATAACAGCACCAGGGCAACTCTCTTCTCACTATGCTCCAAAAGGTTCAATCCGCTTAAACAGCAAAGTGTTCAAAAAAAACGAAGTAAGCCTTGGATTTGGTGAAATTCTTTGTGATCTAAATTTATCCCCAAAAGCAAATTTAACCGAAGCTGCCGCAAATTTGTTTGATTACCTGCACAGGTTAGATGAAATGGGTGCTGAAAAAATTGCTGTATCACCAATTCCTGAAGAGGGAATTGGGATAGCAATAAATGATCGACTTAGAAGAGCTGCTGCACCTAAGTGATGAAAAGATTCAGGCGCTTCCAAAATTTGATGAAATTTTTGAAGGTTCAACACCAGTATTTTTTAATGAAATAGACCATTTGTTTTCAAAGTTTATGCTGAAAATTTCCTGATCTTCAAGCTTTCCGAACATCCAACAATTGCTTGCCAGCTCATTCTCTAATTGACCAGGAGCCCAGCCCGAATAGCCTAATGCCAAAAGTGCATTAGAGGGACCCGAACCTTTAGCTAAGTCAGATAAAATCGAAAATGATGCGGTCATTGATACGGTAGGTGTACATTCTATAGTTTCCTCTTCAGTCTTGTAATCCTGAGAATGCAACACTACTCCTCTATTCTTTTCAACCGGCCCACCAAAAAGAATCGGCAAATCTAAAGAGGCCTGATCTTCAATTTCCAAATCTTTGCAAATCGACGCAAACGATAAAGCTTGAAGGGGTTTATTTATTATTATCCCCATTGCGCCGTCTTCTGAGTGCGAACAAATAAAAATCACTGCATCTTTAAAAATACTTTGGTGCATCGACGGAGTCGCCAACAAAATTTGTCCACCAAGATTATTTAAATCGATTTTCAACATATTAGTTTTCTCATGGCGTTTTCGATATTTTATTCTTTTGATAAAGCTTGGCAATACGGTAAAATCAATTAGAAAAAGATATGATTAGATTTCTGGCAGCTTTACTTTTATTGATCATGAGCACTTCCATAGCAACTGGAGATGGTCTGAAAAAAATAGAAATATTAGAAGGTTGGAAGAAGTCAGATGGTTCGATAGTGTATGGCCTCAAAATTTCGCTCAAAGACGGATGGAAAACATATTGGCACACCCCAGGACCGATGGGTTTAAAACCTAAGTTTGATTTTGAAGGTTCGTTAAATATAGGTAGCCTGAATGTTCTCTGGCCAAGTCCAAAACTCTTTGGCTCGTCTGGCTTCGAAAGCATAGGATACGAAAATGAAGTTATTCTCCCAATAATAATACAATCAAAAATAGATACTGACCCCATAAATTTAAAAATTAAAGGAAATATCGGCATTTGCTATGATGTATGCGTCCCCATTGAGATTGAAACCCAATCTGGATTAAAAACCGTATCTAGAGATATAAATACTGATTTATTAGCAGCGTTAGCCAATTTACCGCTTTCACCTTCTGATCTTGGTAAAAACAACGCACGCTGTAATATAATTTATGGTCCTACCGGTTTTAAAATCGAGGCAGACGTCCCCTACCTAGAAAAATCAGGCTCTTACATATTTTTTTCGATAAAGGATTTCCGTGACGCTTTGAGCATCGAACAACCCAAGCAATTTACCCCAGGAAAAATTATCTCAGCAATTGGTCAGTGGTTTGATACACCAAATGTAAAAATAAGCAGCGATTTAATTACGATAACTCAACTCGATGAAGGCCAGGTTATCGAGCAGAACGGGTGTTAAACCTGCAGCAAATTTCTAGACCTCCAAAACAACAAATATCCAACCACAGCAAAGATAAATATTAGTAAGAACGAGCCAATTATAAATAAAGCAAGTGCGGATAGCATATTTTCTGGAAGGGCTTGGATGAAATTTACTTCGCTAAGTAGTGGGGCTAGAGATCCCGAAACAAGAATGAAGCCTAAGGTCAATACTCCCCAAAAGATAATAGCTAAAGTTAAGCTCACAAACGACCGTTGAATCAATTTATTTTGCGATCGCAGAGCAAATAAATAAGCTTTCCTAAATCGCTTTATGTCTTCTTGCATCGCAACTAACGCTGGAATAACCAAGAGAACAATCAATAGTCCAAAGCCTAGGCCATACACTAAAGTGATAACTGTTGGTTTCAAAAATTGTGCTTGAGTTGACCGCTCGTATAAAAGCGGTGCAAGACCTAAAACAGTCGTGAATGTTGTCAGTAAAACAGGTCTCAAACGATCGACGGAACCATCAATGATCGACGGTATTATTCCTCTTTCTTTTGAGTATTCATCTATGGTGGAGATTAAAACTATAGAATCGTTGATTATAATCCCAGTCATTCCAATTAATCCCACAATCGTAAACATGGACATAGGGACATCCCAAATGAAGTGTCCGTAAATAGTTCCTACCAAGCCAAATGGAATTATTGACATAATCACAAAAGGTCTTGTCCAACTAGCAAATATCCAAGTTAAAACAAGATAAATGCCTAGAAGTGTCAAAATCATTCCAACGCGTGCATCATTTAAAAAATCTTTTTCTTGTTCAGCTAATCCTGACATACGCCACTCAACCTGATTTACTGTGGCAATCTCTGGCAAAATTTCCTGTTTTAGAGCTTCAAACACTTGCTCAGCCTCTTCAGGGTTATCTTCCGAAACATCGCCAGTAACAGATATAAGCCTAATACCATTTTCCCGTCGCACGGTTGAGAAGCCAACTTTTCGCTCAACGCTCACAATATCAGCTAACGGCACATAAATCCCACTGTTTGCGCGGAGCTGTGTTCTCTCCAGAAAGTCTGAAGTTAATTCGCCTTCGGGCAGTTCAACCCGAATAGTCGCACTCCGAGGCCCCAATGGATATGAAGCCGCTTCTATACCATTCAAGCGATTTCTCAAAACAACCCCCAGGGTATCGATAGTAAATCCCAAAGCTTTACCCTGAGGAGTTAATTCTAAAATAATCTCCTCTTTATCGTAAGCCAAATCATCCTCTAGTGCAGAAACAGCGGAAAAAGCCTCTAGTTCAGTTTTTAAAGCCTCTGCAGCATTTTTAAGGGTAATAGCATCAGCTCCATAAAATTGGATATCTAATGCATCACCGCCAGGCCCAGAACGCCACCCTCTAAATGATATTGCTTCAAGGAGCGGGTGACGAACAATCTTATCCTGTAAATCTCCAACAAAAGAAAAACTAGAGTAAGATCGCAAATCTGCATCAATGAGTTCGATAGAAATTCCACCTAATAGATCTTTAGATTTATTTTCTGTACCGGAGAGCCCACGTCCCGAATTTCCACCTAATTCGGCTAAAACATACTTTGCTGGATTGCGTCCATGTTCTTTTTCATACTCAGTTGCAAGTTCATCAACTGTAGTCTGCAATATTTTCATCATTGCGAGTGTGTCGGCACGTGTTGCTGAATTAACCATTGCAAAATTTCCAGTTACCGAAGACTGCTCAGGTGCATTAAAAAATCGCCATGTTACTGAACCATTAATAAACAAGACGATTTGCGATGCTAAAACAAGCAATGTACCGGCTAAAACAACATATCGAGCACGGATAACAACCTTTATGAAAGGACGAAATATATTTTCTCTAAACCAAACAAAGCCTATGTTTACTACATGGCTTGGACGATCATACCATTTTATTTTTGAACTATTTTTAATAGAGTGAGCCATATGGTTTGGTAAAATTAAGAAACACTCAACCAAAGATGCCAAAAGAACTACACTTACTGTGAACGGTATGTCAGCAATAAGGTCCCCAAACCGGCCTCCTATTGCAACTAAGCCAAAGAATGCGATTACTGTTGTAATCGTCGCAGCTAAAACGGGCATAAACATTCTTTGGGCCGCCGTTTCAGCTGCCACAATAGGCGGCAGGCCAGACCTAGCGCGATAATCAGCATGTTCGCCTACCACAATAGCATCATCAACGACTATGCCTAATGTTATTATAAGCGCAAAAAGTGAAATCATATTTATTGTGATGCCTGCTGCATACATAAGAGCTATTGCTGTCAACATTGCCGTTGGGATACCAGCAGCGACCCAAAATGCTGTTCTCGTGTTGAGAAATAAAAACAATAATGTAACAACAAGGCCAAGCCCCACAAGTCCATTATCTAGAAGCATGTTAAGTCGGCTAGATATGGTCTCAGCGCGAGTACGAATTAATTCTAATTTCGTACCTTCGGGTAATGTCACTTCTAGTTCCCGAGCAATACTTTC
This sequence comes from Paracoccaceae bacterium, assembly GCA_902534325.1. Classification (GTDB taxonomy): domain Bacteria; phylum Pseudomonadota; class Alphaproteobacteria; order Rhodobacterales; family Rhodobacteraceae; genus Salinivivens. The sequence continues at coordinate 16,330 of CACAPQ010000008.1, forward strand.
AACTTTATGCTGAATATCAATAGCATCACCTTGCTGATTGCGATCAACTCTTATGCTGATAGCTGGGTCAGTTCCAACAAAGTAAGTTCTTTCCCTATCTATTCCATTAACATTCAATTCGGCGACATCAGCAATTGTAAGTTTTGAACCATCCGAATTAGAACGTAAAACAATGGATCCAATATCCTTAGCTAGTCTCTTCTCAATACCTGTTCTAACCCGCGCGTTTGCACCATCTACGTCACCAGCAGGGTCCGCACTCACCTCTTCAGAAATTGCCATAGCGATTTCATGCATAGTTATGTCATGCATTATTAGATTTGATGTAGGAACTGCGACAACAGTCTCGGGAGCAGCCAAACCTCTCATAGTAGTGCGTGTTACACCGGCAGTGAAAAGCCTCATGACAAATTCGTCGGCAAACAATCCCAACTGACCTACCGCAACCGGTCCAGATATTACAACATCGGTTACGCGATCACTCCATCTACCTCTAATAATCGTGGGATCTTCACTGTCTTGTGGTAAGGAAGTAACGCTGTCCAAAGCTGTTTCCACATCCGCTTTCGCTCTCGCCATATCCCAGCTAGGTTCAAATTCAAGCGATATTCGTGCTCGACCCTCATTTGACGTACTGTTTGCACCGCTAACACCATCAACGCCAAGTAAAACTGGTTCCAAAACTCGAACAATAGCGGCATCAACATCTTCCGCACCAGCACCTTGCCAGACAATACTCAAATTTATGTTGTCAACTATTATATCTGGAAAAAATTGTGACCGCATTTTAGGCAATGCCAAAAGCCCAGCGACTATCAAAATTACTAAAAGCAAATTAGCCATGGTTTTATGGCGAGTAAAATAAGATAAAATCCCATTTGCAGTTTGAGGTGATAATCGGGTCAACTCGTCATCCCCCCATCCTGCTCTCGATACGACTTACCATTTCAGCAGGCACTTTTTCTTTTTTAAGTTTTCCAATAGTCCGCTCTTTTGCAGTTTTTGGTATCCATTTATTGCCTTCAATAAATTTAATTAATTTTTGTCGTCTTTCTTCAGTCAATTCTATCATTTCCGGAGCCTTTGGAGGTTTGTCTGCTTCGCCTGACCTGACGGCTCTCACTTTTATACCTGCACCTAGAAGCGGGGATCTTTGAGCAACTACTTCTTTACCAGGTAAATCACGTGACCGAATTATCACGTTATCGCCTTGACGACGCAATAAAGAAACATCCACATTTTCAAGACGTTTCTCATCATTTAGAATTAGGACTTGATTATCTGCATTAAGCGCAGATGCGGGAAGGTTTATGGCAAATCGTAATTCAGGCTCGTCCACCTTTACGACAACGTAGTCGCCTGGTTTGAAGCCTATGGCTTTGTCCAACCTAGCGTAAAGCAATCGGCCCGTCTGCCCCGCAGCAACTGAACCACTACCTCTTTCTAATACCGCATTCGTAGTTATTTCAGATCCCATGAGATTCAGGGATACAGAACAACTCGCATTAATTAGCTGGCCATTTTCATTTAAAAGTCTGCTATATTGCTCAGTTGAAATTCGGAAAGCCACTTCCAGCGAATTAGGATCGATTAAACGCCCGATGCGTTCATTTGCGGTCACAATACCACCTTCAACCAAGGTGATATTACTTAAAACTCCATCAAACTTGGAAAAAAGTTTTGTATCATCCAAGCGGCGAGAAGCATCATCTAATGCAAGCTGACTTCTTATTAATCGTGTCCCTGCGCTGGCTCCACGAGCTTTAGCCTGATCAACAGCACTTCGCCTGTTCAAAACAGATTGCTGTGCAGAAGATAACGCAAGTTCAGCAGCTTCAACAGCAGCCTTGGTGCCTACGCCCCTAACCTGTAGATCCCGCTGCCGTGACAAGGCATTTTCTCTGAGCGCAGACTGTTTAAGAGCAGCTTCAAGTTCATCTTTGCTTAGCAGCAGAGCTCTCTCAGCATCCTCCACTTCAGCCTTCGCATCCATAATATCGGCTTTTGCTTTTAGATAAAACGATTGGGCATCAGAGTCGTCGATTTCAACCAGTTTTTCACCAGACTTTACTTGCCCACCATCCACAAAATTGTCTGAAAGCCCCGTTACCTGACCGCCCAACGCAAGCCTTAAATCTAACGTTCGTCGACTTTTAATTTCCCCAAACGCTTCGAGTTGAGGAGTTATTGCCTTAGGCTCTGCAGTTACAACATTTACAGCGAAAGTACGCTCCCTTGGCTGCGGAACCCTAGCCTCTTGTGCAAACCTTTCACTTAAAGCGTCTTTAATAAGAAAACCTGCATAGGATAAGATGCCCAAAGAAAGGGTTAATAGTGTTAAACCAATCAAGGCTTGTCTAAAAAAACGCATAATGCCAGCTTTCAATTTTTTCCTGAAAAGATTATTGTTTTAGAGTTTAATTTTTATCCCTACCTGAACAGGAGATGTATTTTTTTCTTCTATAAAGTAGAAGTAGCAGGAAAACTAGAAGTTCCCTGAAAACAGTAAAAATTTCTTCTGCTACTTCCTTTTTAGGTGTTCATCTAACCTTGGCATTATTTCTACAAAATTACATGGCTTGTGTCTGAAATCTAATTGCTTCACCAAAATTTCATCCCATGCATCCTTGCAGGCCCCAGGGCTACCAGGCAGAGCAAATAGATAAGTCCCACCGGCAACACCAGCAGTACTGCGCGATTGAATAGCAGAGGTTCCAATTTTTTTCATGCTAACTATTGAAAAAACTATGCTGAATGCATCAATTTCCTTTTCATAAACATCACGGTGGGCCTCTACCGTTACATCTCGCCCCGTAAGACCGGTTCCCCCAGTTGAAATAATCACATCGATAGCTTCACTTTTAACCCAATTTTCAAGCTTTGACCTAATTTCCTGTCTGTCATCCTTAATTAGTTCTCGACTTACCACTTGATGTCCTGAAGTTTCTATTCTTTCAGCAAGGACAGAGCCACTTTTATCTTCTGCCAAAGAGCGCGTGTCAGACACCGTCAATAATGCAATCCGTACAGGAATAAAACTTTTTCTTTGATCAATACTCACGCTATGTCCTCTAGTTTTTTCTTAACTTTTAATAAGTCGGACCAAGCATCTTTTTTTGCTGCGTTATTTCTTAATAAATATGCTGGATGACACATGGGCATCAATGGAATCTTATCAAAATCAAGCCAATTTCCTCTCAATTTTGTTATACCCGTCCGACCTATTAGAGCCCTGCAGCTAATATTGCCCATAGCCACAATAATTTTTGGTTGAATCAATGAAATATGTCTTTTCAAAAACGGCAGCATCATTTCTATTTCGTCTGTATTTGGGTCACGATTGTGCGGTGGCCTCCAAGGGATCACATTACAAATATAAGCCGTATTTATTAGGTTGTCATTTAGCTGGTCTTTGTTTCTTGTTATGCCAATTGGTTTTAGCATTTTGTCTAAAAGTCGGCCAGCACGACCGACAAACGGCACGCCCTGAATATCTTCCTCTCGTCCAGGCGCCTCACCGATTATCATCACTTCAGCATCTGGATCACCAGAAGAAAAAACTAAGTTTCTCGATCCCTTTTTTAAATCACAAAACTCATAATCTGCTAATGACGCTTTTAACTGATCTAAAGTTTTACTTTGCTTTGCTCGACTTTCAGCCTCAGTAATTGCACTGCTTATTTTTGGCATTTTTTGTTGTGTTGAAACCGGTATCTCTATTTCCACCTCATTTTGTTGAGAGTGATCAGAAAATCTATTCAGAGGAATATTTCCAACATTTTCATCTACCCCTAGCTCTAGCTGCCACTTTAACAACTCCAAAGCGTCTGTCATGTCACTCTTCGAATCCATAATTCAAAAGTAATTAATCTTTTGAAAAAGTAAAACTGCATGTAATTAACAATTAACAATAAGCTCTTGTTTGTGTTTGAAGGTATGATTATGAACTTACTTAAGCACAGAGAGTTCTAAATGGGTTTTAAGGATAAACATTTGCTAGGGATAGAACCCATGCGCCCTGAAGCTATAGTAGAAATTTTAGATCTTGCTGAAAATTATGTACAATTAAATCGATCTCAGGACAAAAGAGCGGAGTCTCTGACGGGGTTGACCCAAATCAATATGTTTTTCGAAAACTCGACGAGAACACAAGCAAGTTTTGAGTTGGCAGGGAAAAGGTTGGGAGCGAACGTTATGAACTTATCTATGGAGGCAAGTTCTCTTAAGAAAGGTGAAACGCTAATTGACACAGCACTCACTTTAAACGCCATGAAACCTGACCTTTTAATAGTCAGGCATCCTCAATCTGGTGCAGTAGACCTACTTGCACAAAAGGTTAACTGCTCTGTCTTAAACGCTGGAGATGGAAGGCATGAGCATCCTACACAAGCGCTTCTGGATGCTTTAACAATCCGTCGCGCTAAAGGAAGATTACACAGATTAAGCATCGCTATTTGCGGAGATATTGCTCATTCAAGAGTGGCTCGCTCTAACATCATTCTTCTTGGAAAAATGGAAAATCGGGTAAGGGTAATAGGACCATCTACTCTAATGCCGTCTGAAATTGATGAATTGGGAGTCGAAGTATACCAAGACATGCGCACAGGTTTAAAAGATGTGGATGTAGTAATGATGCTAAGATTGCAAAAAGAGCGTATGGACGGAGGATTTATACCATCTGAAAGAGAATATTATTACCGCTATGGCCTCAATAAAGAGAAACTATCCCATGCCAAAGGGGACGCTATTGTTATGCATCCTGGCCCAATGAACCGAGGTGTTGAGATTGATGGCGAATTAGCTGATGATATTAACAGGTCAGTTATCCAAGAACAGGTCGAAATGGGCGTCGCAATACGAATGGCAGCAATGCATCTTTTGGCAAGAAATGATAAATCAGGCAAGCATGGCTAATTGAATGAAAACACTTCTAACCAATGCAAAAGTGATTGATCCTGTAGCTGAAACCATTTCGGATGGTGAAGTCATGTTTGAAAACGGTATAATTATTCCCACAGAAACAGCGGATGAAACTTTTGACTGTCAGGGACAATATATTAGCCCTGGATTAATAGACCTTGGCGTAAAGGTCGGTGAGCCTGGAGAGCGGCATAAAGAAAGTTATAAGTCAGCGGGAGCCGCCGCAGCTGCTGGCGGTGTAACAACCATAATTACTCGACCAGACACAAATCCAGCGATCGATACGCCAGAAGTTTTGGAATTTATACGCAGAAGGGCCCAAGAGGTTTGCCCCGTAAATGTTTTCCATATGGTAGCTTTAACAAAAGAACGCGCTGGTCGTGAAATGACGGAGATCGGTTTTCTGAAAGATGCTGGTGCGGTTGCATTCACAGATTTTACTAACGTAGTTAAAAATTCAAAAATTCTAATGAGGGCATTAAACTATGCAAAATCATTGGATGCCCTTGTAATTGGTCATCCGCAAGATCCCGACCTTTCAGAGGACACTTCGGCAACATCAGGAAAGTTTGCTTCGTTGCGAGGGCTACCAAGCGTGACGCCACTTGCAGAACGAATGGCTCTAGATAGGGATATGGCTCTGGTGGAATTGACTGGCGTGCAATATCATTTCGATCAGATAACTACTGCCCGTTCAATTCCAGCGCTAGAAAGGGCAAAAAAAAATGGGCACAAAATCACAGCCGGAACATCAATACACCACCTTACTCTCAACGAGTTCGACATTTCAGATTATAGAAGCTTTTTTAAACTAAATCCGCCATTGAGATCGGAAAATGACCGACTGGCTATTATTGATGCCGTGAATTCTGGAGTAATAGACGTAATATCATCCTTCCACACACCCCAAGACGAAGAAAGTAAACGTCTACCTTTTGAAACAGCCGCAGCTGGCGCAGTCGGACTTGAAACACTCCTACCAGCAAGCCTACAACTTTTTCATAATCAATCAGTAAGTTTAGAAAAACTCATAAAGACCATGACATTAAATCCGGCAACATTACTGGGCTTACCAAGTGGAAGAATTTCCCCAGGCGCACCAGCTGACTTAATTATTTTTGATGCCGACATTCCTTTCATTTTGGATAGGGAAAGTTTAAAGTCGAAATCAAAGAATACACCATTCGATGGTCATAAATTACAAGGAAAAGTAAGACGTACAATCGTTGCAGGGAAAACTATTTTTGAATGTTAGAATTGCTACCTGAATTTACTAGTAAACCAGAGGCATTACTTGCAGTTTGTGCATTTGGATACTTAGCAGGCTCAATCCCTTTTGGAATTATTTTTTCAAACATTCTCGGACTTGGAGATTTGCGAAAAGTAGGATCCGGAAACATAGGAGCCACCAATGTTTTGCGCACTGGAAATAAACTAGCAGCATTTTTAACCCTTCTTTTCGATTTTTCGAAAGGTATTTGTGCAGTTCTCCTAGTCAGACAGTTTTTTGGTGAAGATGCAGTTCAAGTTTCAGCCTTTAGTGCTTTAATGGGGCACTGTTTCCCAATATGGCTAAGATTTAGAGGCGGCAAAGGTGTAGCTACATTTCTAGGTGTTACGATTGCTTTATCTTTTATTATTGGAATTATCTGCTGTTTTGTTTGGTTATTTGTCGCCGTGTTAAGAAAAATGTCTTCGCTCGCATCTTTAACCAGTTCTGCAAGCGCTCCAATTGCAGCTATATTTCTCGGCCAGCCAAATACTATTATTCTACTAACGCTTTTGATATGTGTCGTATTTTTTCGTCATAAACAAAACATCGATCGAATTTTTAAAGGAATTGAACCAAAAATTGGAAAGATCGAGTAAGCTAAGATTCAATTGTTTTATTAATAATCTGCGCACAAATTTTAGGATGCGTGATAGGCAGCATATGCCCAGCGTTTTGAATACACTTAAGTTCTGTGTTAGGTATTCTGGCCGATAAGGCTTTGCCAATATAGGGCATTATAAAATGAGACCTATCACCATAAATTATCGACGATTTACCAGTTAGTGAAGAAAAAGCGTGCTCTTTAAGCATGTCATGCGGGTCCTTATAAATAGCTTTCGAAATTTCAAAAGTTAATGGAATTCTTTGCACAAATTGTTTTTTTTTAATCTCACTTAGCAAATTCCAATCTTCGTTATTTCCCCATAGCTTTAGAAATAATTCTGCAGCTAACTGCCAATTTTTATTTTCACCCGCTCTAAAATAATCAGCATGGTCAAGCATAAATCGTACTTCCAACTCACGGTAATCAGAAAATGCTGCTGCAAAAAATACTGGCTCAATAAGAGAAATAGATTTAACAAAATCAGGAAACCGTTGCGCCACACGCAAAGCAACCGTTGCTCCAAAGGAGTGCCCCACAAGGTGTATAGGCTCATTTATAAAAGTTGAGCTTATATCAAGGCAACGGTCTTGATAATCAGATGTATAATCCCAATCTTGGCTCATACCATGGCCTGGCAAATCGAATGCAATCATAGAAAGTACATTTTTAAACTCATCTGCTAAAGGCAACCAAGCTCTGCTACTAGCTAAAGAACAGTGCAATAACAAAGCTTGATCATCTCCTGTACCTAAAGTTAAGGAGTTTATTTTAAGTCCTGCGCGTCTTTCTATGGGCATTTTGAATCCATCACCGGTATGGAAAACTTATTCTATGATTTTAAAGTTGGATGCAAAATTTCTATCATAAAAGTTCAAAAAAAAATAAAATTATTTATTTTACGCATCAATCAATTCAAATTATTAAACTGTATCTTTGCCTAATGGCGACACCATGTTATCCGGAGTCACCAAAATGATTCTTTTAACTCAAGCGAGGATTTGTTATAGATGCCCGCCTTAAATGAACCGAAATTAATATCCGGAAACGCAAACAAAAATTTAGCAAAAGCTATTACAAGACGAATGACTGTCCATCGGGGGCTTAATGTTGGTTTAGTTGATGCCCGAATTGAAAGATTTAACGACCAAGAGATTTTTGTAGAAGTTTTCGAAAATGTTCGTGGCGAGGACATGTTTATAATTCAATCAACATCTAACCCTGCCAATGATAATCTCATGGAGCTTCTCATTATGGCCGATGCTTTGCGTCGCTCATCAGCAAGCCGTATTACGGCAGTAATTCCTTATTTTGGCTACGCGAGGCAAGATCGACGATCAAAAGCTCGAACCCCTATAAGTGCTAAACTAGTTGCTAATCTGTTGGTAGAGGCAGGAGTGGAAAGAATTCTAACACTCGATCTTCATGCTACGCAAATACAAGGGTTTTTTGATATACCCGTCGACAATTTATATGCAGCACCGGTTTTCGCTTTAGATATTATTCACCAGTTTTCTGACAAACTTAACGACGTGATGGTTGTTTCTCCTGATGTTGGGGGGGTTGCTCGTGCTAGAGAACTAGCCAAACGGATAAATGCCCCACTCTCTATTGTTGATAAGCGAAGAGAAAGAGCTGGAGAAGTGGCCGAAATGACAATCATCGGTGATGTCACAGGTAAGAAATGCATTATTGTTGACGATATTTGCGATACGGCCGGCACACTTTGTAAAGCAGCCGAAGTCCTTATCGAAAATGGCGCTGCGGAGGTTCATTCCTACATCACCCATGGGGTACTATCTGGACCAGCTGTTGAAAGAATAGCTAACTCTGTAATGAAATCTTTAGTTATAACAGATTCAATTCAAGCCACAGGCCCAGTAGCAAAAGCTGCAAATATTAGAATAGTTCCAACAGCTCCAATATTTGCTCAAGCTATTCTCAATATTTGGAATGGAACCTCTGTTTCATCACTATTCGAAACTGAAACTTTGGAGCCTATTTATGATGGCCAATTACAGAGATTGTTGTAGCGAATTGATAAACGGCAAATTTTAGCCACTAAGATCAGAAATCTTTTGCTCTAGTCGAGCTATTCTTCGCTTCATGATATCGTAATAGTAGGCAGTTGTAAGAGCAAAAAGTAGCCAAATCCAAAATGGTGTAGAAACCGAAAAACTTAATATTTCCATTTTTAATCCCCCTAAAAACCAAAATGCAGAGGCCGCTTATCAAGGCCTCTGCTATATTTATAAATCAGGCTTTTTTATCCTTTTGAAAACTCAGGATATGCCTCCATACCAAGCTCAGAGATATCCAAACCAGCGATTTCCTCTTCTTCGCCAACACGTATGCCCATAGTAGATTTTAGAATAGTCCAAACGATACCCGTAGTTACAACAACAAAAACACCAACAATAACGATCGACGTAAATTGCGTTAAATATGATGCATCGCCGTTAGTCGCAGGCACAACCATTGTTCCCCAAATCCCAGCGAATAGGTGGACTGGTATTGCCCCGACCACGTCATCAATTTTAAATTTATCTAACATTGGGACAGTAAAAACTACTATCAATCCACCAACAGCTCCAATTAACGTTGCCGCGCCCAGAGAAGGTGTTAGCGGTTCCGCTGTTATAGATACCAATCCAGCCAAAGCACCATTTAATACCATGGTTAAGTCAGGTTTCTTGTATAGAAATTGGGTGAGTAACAAGGCTGCAATGGCGCCACCCGCAGCTGCGGCATTTGTATTTGAAAATATCCTTGAAATATCAGCCACATCACCAACAGAGCCCATCGCTAATTGTGAGCCTCCGTTGAAACCAAACCAACCCATCCAAAGAATAAACACCCCTAATGTTGCTATTGCTAAATTGGACCCAGGAATTGGAACGACTTTGCCATCCTTGGCATATTTTCCGATGCGCGGGCCTAGAATTATGGCACCGGTTAGGGCTGCCCAACCTCCAACAGAATGCACAACTGTCGAACCTGCAAAGTCAAGAAAACCCATACCATCTAAAAATCCACCGCCCCATTTCCAACTGGCTTGAATTGGATAGATTAGAGCCGTTAAGATAATGGTAAAAATTAAAAATGGCCATAATTTAATTCTTTCCGCTAGCGCACCGGATACGATCGACGCCGTAGCAGCACAAAACATGAGTTGGAAAAAGAAATCAGAACCTGTTGCAGCATATCCGTAATCGTCTGCACCGTCCGCAGTTACTCCTACCGCCTCTAAAATGGCGACGCCCCAGATACCGGAAATTACTCCATCATACATCCAAGTACCAAGAGGATACATGACATTATAACCAATTAGATAATAAAAGACTGCAGCTAAAGAAAATAAGCCCATATTTTTTGTAAGTTGTGTCGTAACGTTTTTTGAACGCACTAAACCGGCTTCAAGCATAGTAAAGCCAGCAGCCATCCAAAAAACAAGAAATCCACCAACTAAAAACAATAAACTATTTAAAATAAAAACCGAATCTGTTGGTACTAGTGCTGGCGCGTCTTGTGCAAATGATTGCGATGCAACCGTAGCAAGTAAAGTACTAACGCCTATAATTTTAAAAAATGATTTTTTCATCAAATACTTACCTCTTTCATACTGCGTCGGCGCCGGTTTCACCGGTGCGCACACGAATGGTTTGTTGAACATCAAGAACAAATATTTTCCCATCACCAATCTTTCCGGTGTGGGCAGACGTTTTTATCGTCTCAACAACTTGGTCAGTCATCGATTCTTCAACAACGATTTCTAATTTAATTTTAGGCACAAAATTAACGGCGTATTCAGCGCCTCGATAAATTTCTGTATGACCTGACTGAGAACCAAAGCCTTTGATTTCAGTAACCATCATACCCTTCACACCCAGACCCGTTAACGCCTCTCGAACGTCCTCAAGTTTGAATGGTTTTATAGTAGCTATGATTAGATTCATTTAATTTGCCTTTCGCAATTTCGCTAATGCTCTCCAAAAAAAAATCATTTATTAGGAAATGCGAAGGTCTCGAAATTAAAATAATCTCATAAATTCATTATTTGTGCGTATTTTTTGCGCATTTTTTCTAAATTGATTAAAATTTAATCTATCGTCCAATTTAAAAATTCCTGTTTTCACTAAACAGATGAACAAAATAACTGTAGAAAAGGAGAAAAGAGCGCAAAATGGCAGGCACCAAGAAAGTAAATAAGAATCACAAGTCTTTGGTTGCCGAGAACCGATTTAAAAAAAAATCTGTGAAGAAATCATATAAAAAAATTATAAAGAAAAAAAAATCAAAACACTCAGCAGGATTAAGTTCAAACTTTTTAATTCAGCTTCTAAGAAAAATTAGCTTCTTTATTTTGAAAGTAATTTGGAGATTTTTTTGGCGGACTAGCTTGATAGTAATCCTAGGTATGTCGATAGGAGTAGCCTATTATTATTTAGGCCTAAAAGAATTTGAGAGTCTGTTGGACGAACGCGCTCGTGGTTCTGTGACCCTAGAAAATAATATGGGAGAAGTTTTTGCATGGAGGGGAGATAATTTTTCTGAAAATCTAACTGCAAATAATATTTCATCCCATTTAAAAAATGCAGTATTGGCAACCGAAGACAGAAGATTTTACAAGCACTTCGGTATAAGTCCTAGGGGTATCACAAGCGCCGTATATATAAACTTAAAAGAAGGGCGCGGACCGCTATCCGGTCATGGTGGATCAACTATAACCCAGCAAACTGCAAAATTAGTCTGCCTAGGCAAGCCATTCAGACAATCTGAGTGGAAAAGCGAAAAAGCCTATGAAGCCAGCTGTCGAACGTCAACTGTTTGGCGAAAAATCAAAGAAGCTCTTTATGCTCTATCATTAGAATTCAAATTTTCAAAAGATGAAATTCTTACAATTTATATCAACCGTGTATTTTTGGGCGCAGGAACAAGAGGTTTTGAAGCCGCTGCTCAAAGATATTTTGCAAAATCCGCTAAGGTAGTAAACCCATCAGAAGCCGCAATGTTGGCTGGTTTATTGAAGGCGCCGACGCGTTATGCTCCAACGAATAATTTAAAACGCTCGCAAGAGAGGGCTAATTTAATAGTAGGCCAGATGGAAAACCAAAAGTTTTTGAGTGCAGTCGAAGCAAATTTTGCTCGGAAAAATCCCGCGGTCTTATCAAAACTTGCTCAATCAAGGGCAGGTGGGTATTTCACTGATTGGGTGATGGGGAGCCTCCCCAAATACCTGACATATGAAACAACTGAAGATGTAATAATTTCAACCACCTTTGATCCAATCATCCAAAATGCCGCCGAAGGGGCTGTTAGAAGCGTCTTTAGAAATCAAGTTAGCCGTCACTCTAAAGCACAAGCTGCCGTCATTATCATGTCTCCTAATGGTGCTGTAAGGGCAATGGTTGGCGGCAGAGAGGCTAGCGGAAATGGTCTATTTAATCGAGCAACGCAGGCATTAAGGCAGACTGGATCTTCTTTCAAACCAATTGTCTATGCTACCGCTTTAGAAATGGGCTACTCTCCAAGTGATCTAGTCAACGACGAACCAATTACAATTAATATACCAGGATCAAATCTATGGACGCCAAAAAATTATTCAAACACTTTCAGTGGAGAAGTTACACTAACCAAAGCATTTTCCGAGTCGTTGAACATTCCGGCAATCAAAATTTCTGAAGCAATTGGACGAACAAGTGTTTCAGAGCTTGGAAATAAGTTTGGCTTGTTTTCAGATCCAGATAACGGACCGGCAATAGCACTTGGCACTTCTGAAGCCACGCTTCTTGATTTAGTTAGCGCGTACGCAACTATTTTAAATCAAGGTGCCAGGATTGAACCATTTGGTTGGGAAAAGTTACAACTTAAAAAAAATAAAAATGAGATCCTAATGGCTAACTCAGAAAGACGGAATATGAAAATAATCAATCCAGAAACAGCCCACAATTTAATATTTATGATGTCAGAAGTGACGACAAATGGGACAGGGAAAAGAGCAAAATTTCCTAATTGGGAAGTAGCTGGAAAAACTGGCACATCACAATCAGCACGTGATGCCTGGTTTATAGGTTTCTCAAAGTATTATGTTGCAGGGGTATGGATAGGGTATGATGATAACACACCGCTTCAAGGTGTTACAGGAGGGGGATTACCCGCTGATATTTGGCGTACTGCTATGGAGGAAATTCACTGGAACCTACCACCAACACCGCTCCCGGCAAATAAGCAAAACTGGAGTTCAGGTAAAAATATAGGCAGTATTGTCGAAGAGCCGTCTTCATTGGAAAACATTTTAGGAAAATTTTTTAATAACCTTTTTAAATCGAACTAAATCGATTTTTGCAAATCATCCATCACTTTCTCAATGTTACCGCGGCGTTTATCCAACATTGCACCTATTTCAGTTCTTTCAGATAAAAGCATATTTATTCCTTCGATAAACATATTGAAGAAAAGCAATTTACCAGATCTATTTGACACCAGAAATGAAACCGTAAAAGGCTCCCACCCTTTAAGATGTGCCAATGTTTCTACTTCAAAAAAACTTTTGATTGGACGTGATTTTTGAACCACAATTTTGCCGCCAATAAATTCTCGAAACCGTCTACCATATTTATGCGAAACATAAACAGAGTAAATCTTAGTGAATTTTTCCATTTGGGATTTTGAAAGAGCTCTTGCATCATTTCCCAAAGCATATCGAGCAATTGTTGGCACATCAGCATACGATTTAAAAATCTTTTCAAACTGTCTAACCATCACCGATTCTGAATTACCAGACGAAATAACCGCATTTATGTCAGCTACCAAATTTGTAACCAAAACTTCTGCATCTTTTGCATTCGCGGCCCATCCAAAAGTGGCTGTCCCGACAGCACATAATATCGTCGTTGAAAACAAAAAACGACGCCTATCAATCATAATTCTATTCATCCATCTCGTCATAGGGATCAGTGTACACTTCAGAAATTTCTGGATTCAGCCGAAAGCGGCGCCCTTGAAGATAGGCTAATTTAGTCTGAGAATAACTATCCGCACTGTCGTACAGAACGCTATCGATTGTTGACCCTAAAGCATCTCTATTTCCTAAAACATTGCCAACATTAGCAGTTGTCCTTAAACGAGACTGCCAAGGGTTAAGAACAAAGCCTACCGGGTCCAACACCAAATCACCCACTTTTCCCAAGGCATCCCTTTCTGTTGAAGGGCCTAGAAAAATTATTTCAACATAATCACCTTCGGAAACTCCCCATCTGTGCATAGTTTCACCAAAATCTGTCCCTCGGGCATTTATTCCAAATTTTTCAGACGGGTCGAATACCCCGGCAATTCCTATTGTGGAGTTAATCAAAAATTGGCCAGTTGTTTTACTTACATTGCCAATATCACCTTGAAGTGTGTAGTTCACTAAATCTTTTGGCAGCCCCCAATTTTCAGAAAAGTTTGAAATAGCATTCCTAGGCTTTTCGCCAAAAACTTTTGAGTAGACCTTAGAAGATGGCCTCAAAACTTTTTTATCAATGGCTTTATTAATCTCATGACTTTTTCGATTAACATTCTCATAAGGATCATCGTAATTTCCTAATTTGAAACTTGGAGAACAGGCAGACAAGATAAATAATGGTACAATGAAAAAGAGTATTGATTTGTACAAAAGTTTCATAATTGAACATATACATCCAAAAATATGATAGTCTAGATCTTAGAATAAAATTTAGTTTTGGAATTTAGATTTTCATATCTAGCAAAAAACTCTATTAAAAATTTAAAAAAATTTATTTTCTGCTACTATCAAAATTATTATAAATGGAAAAAATGTTTCAAACTGAAGAATGGGATCTAACATGACGGGAATTTATGAAAAAAAACTAGCTGAAGAAGGCATCACGTTACCAGATGCTCCTGCTCCTGCAGCCAATTACGTTCCCTATGTTCTGGTCGGAAACGTACTCTATGTTTCTGGTCAAATCTCACAAAATGCGAGTGGGCTGATCCTAGGAAAATTAGGCGAAAGTATGACAACAGATCAAGGTGCGGAGGCAGCAAAGTTCTGCGCTATAAATCTTTTGGCTCAGGTTAAATCAGCCTGCGCGGGAGATCTAGATAAGTTGGTGCGTGTTGTAAAGCTTACTGGTTTTGTAAATTCTATGCCTGACTTTACTCAACAGCCTCAGGTCATCAATGGAGCCTCAGATCTTATGGGAAAAGTACTTGGTGACGCAGGAAAGCATGCGCGAGTTGCAGTGTCTGCCAATTCATTACCTCTTGGTGTTGCTGTCGAGATAGACGGCATCTTCCAAATAGCCTAGCAGCTTGACCACATCAAAAGCTATTAATCTGGACGTAGGAATACGTTAGATAAAAAAATTGAAAGTTCCCCTGGCGGGATTAGTTCTTTTTAAGGCGTTAGAATTAGAATTCGTAATTATTTACAGGCATATGTCGGATAACTCTGTCAGCATAAAAGTTATAAACTCTATTTCCGAATTAAATCGGGAAGAATGGGATAGATGTGCAACATCTCGTTCAACTGATAGTTTTGTTGAAATTGACGATCCATTCACAAGCTATGATTTTTTGAATGCTTTAGAAAAAAGTAAATCTGTTGGGAAAAATACCGGCTGGTTGCCGTATCATTTAGCGGCAATATCAGAAAATAAATTAGTTGGAGCCGTTCCTCTATATTTGAAATCTAATTCACAGGGCGAATATATTTTTGATCATAATTGGGCACATGCTTTCGAACGTGCTGGTGGCCGCTACTATCCAAAGCTTCAAATTTCAATACCATTCACACCAGTCACAGGACGCCGGCTTCTAGTATCAGAAAATGCTCCTAGTCATACTAATTCTTTATTGCTTAAGAGTGCTATCGAACTGTGTAAGCAAAATAAATTATCAAGCCTTCATGCAACCTTTTGTAGTAAGCAAGAATTTGAACTGGGACAGCAACTTGGGATGCTTGGCCGGGTTTCACAACAATTCCATTGGCTAAACGACGGATACAGTAATTTTGATGACTTTTTAAGCGCATTATCTTCCCGGAAAAGGAAAAATATCAATAAAGAACGCACAAAAGCAAACGATTTTGGTGGGCAAATCGAAATTTTAACAGGAACAGAAATCAAAAAAGATCATTGGAATTGCTTTTGGGAGTTTTACCAAGACACAGGCAATAAAAAATGGGGAATACCATATTTAACAAGACAATTTTTTGATCATATTCATGAAACTATGCGGCCAAAAATACTTCTGATATTAGCAAAAAAAGATGGTAAATATATTGCCGGTGCTTTAAATTTCATTGGTTCGGATACTCTTTTTGGACGATATTGGGGTTGTATCGAAGATTATCCCTTTCTGCATTTCGAGATTTGTTACTACAGAGCGATTGAATTTGCCATAGCTAACGGTCTAAATAAAGTAGAGGCTGGAGCTCAAGGAGAGCATAAAATAGCCCGGGGTTATGTTCCAACAGAAACATTTTCTTTACACTGGATAGGTGAAGAAAGTTTCAGCAAAGCTGTTGAAGAGTACTTAATTTCAGAGAAAGGTGCTGTGAAACAAGATATCAAAATACTATCTCAATTTACGCCATTTAAAAAAGGAGAGAATAAAAATGATTGAAGATTTAGAAAATCTCACGAAAAACGGATGGGAAAAAAGCGCTGATGGCGTTGCAATTAAAAAAACCTTTATTTTTCCCGATTTCATTGAAGCATTAGGTTGGATGGTAAAAGCTGGGGTTTGTGCTGAAAAACTTAACCATCACCCTGAGTGGAGTAATGTTTACAAAACTGTAGATGTTTTATTAACCACCCACGACGAAGGATCCATAACAATTTTGGATATTAAATTAGCTAAGAAAATGGATAAGCTCTACGAGTCTTGAAGTTTTAACAATACAGCTTCAGCGCTCGACCCAGTCACAACACCAGAGGCGTCATCCAGATAGGCGTAAACGATTTCTTGATTATCTACAATAAAAACACAACGTTTTGACCTATTAAAAAAACCAATTGGAGGAACAGTAAATTCTGTCCCAATTGACTTGGTAAAATCACTAGCAGGATCGGCTAACATTTTTATACCTGCGTCATTGGCTCCAGTAGTCTCACCCCATTTTGACATTACAAAAGGATCATTTACCGAGATGCAAATTATCTCATCCACCCCTTCGTTTTTGATAAGCGCGCTTTTTTCTATAAAACCGGGAAGGTGCTTGCTACTACAAGTATTTGTAAAGGCTCCAGGTAGAGCAAAAATTACCACTTTTTTTCCCTTTAATAGGTCGGCAAGTTCTATGTGTGAAACTCCATCAGATCCAAAGTAGGAAAGAGTTGCATTAGGTATTTTTTGCCCAACTGAGATTTTCATGTAAAGCCTTTAAAAATTTGTTATTTTAATCAAAACTACATATAGAATAAAATATAAAATTGGCTACTGAAAAATATGAGAACCATATGGCAACTACCATTGTTATAGGCGCTGGTCAGGCCGGTGCAGAAGTGGTCTCTAAGTTGAGAGACGAAGGTCATGAAGATCGCATTGTATTGATCGGACAAGAAGATTATCTGCCTTATCAGAGGCCGCCTCTTTCAAAAAAATATATGGCAGGAGAAATGGCTTTGGAAAGGTTATTTCTTCGACCTAAAGAATTTTATCAGGACAAAAGCATTGAACTTCAAATTGGAAAATCGGCTCTTAAAATAGATCCAAATCAACAGAGAGTAGAATTTAGCGATGGTAGTCTAAAATATGATC
Source organism: Paracoccaceae bacterium (assembly GCA_902534325.1). Classification (GTDB taxonomy): domain Bacteria; phylum Pseudomonadota; class Alphaproteobacteria; order Rhodobacterales; family Rhodobacteraceae; genus Salinivivens. Next base: position 33,891 of record CACAPQ010000008.1, read on the forward strand.
ATTTAGTACTTTCTACTGGCTCTAAGCCTCGCGAATTACCTCCTTATAATAGTCGCAAAATCAAAAATCTATTTACTATGCGAGATTTAAATGACGCGAATTCAATCGAAGCATTTATGAAAAGTGGAATGCGCTTATTGATTGTAGGAGGTGGTTATATCGGGTTGGAGGCGGCCGCAACAGCACGGAAATTTGGAGTTGATGTCACATTAGTTGAAATTGAAGAACGTATTTTAAAACGTGTCGCGGCCAAAGAAACCTCAGATTATATACGCTCACTACATATTTCAAATGGAGTTAAGATAAAAGAAGCTATTGGTTTGGATAAATTGGAAATAGTTGGTGAAAAAGTTGTGAACGCCTCATTAACAGATGGTTCAGATATAAATGTTGATTTTGTGATTGTTGGAATAGGTATTACTCCAAATACCTATTTGGCCGAGGGTGCAAATTTAAAAATCAACAATGGCATACTTATTAATGAAAAGTGTCAAACTTCAGTTTCGAATATATACGCTGCCGGCGATTGCACTTCTTTTAAGTATAAAAATACCTTGGTAAGGTTGGAAAGCGTTGGAAATGCTATAGATCAGGCAACAACAGTGGCGCAAAACATTATGAAGCAAAATACAAGTTACACTCCCAAACCTTGGTTTTGGTCTGACCAGTACGATTTAAAATTGCAAATCGCAGGCTTAAACACTGGGTACGACGAAGTTGTTGTCAGAAAAGGCGAAAGCAGACAAGTATCTCATTGGTATTATAAGGGCCAGAGTTTACTGGCTGTAGATGCGCTTAACGATCCGCGTTGTTATATGATTGGCAAACGGTTAATCGAAGCAAATAAATCACCATCAAAAAATCAATTAAGAGATGAAAATTTCAATTTAAAAGTTTTATTAAAATAGTGCGTATTATCGGCGGTATTAATAAAGGAAGAAATTTAGTTGGCCTTGGGAAAGGGGACCCGTCAGCACACTTGAGACCAACAAGTGACCGTGTCAGAGAGTCCATCTTTAATCTCATAATTGGTGGAAGATTTGGCAATAAATTAGAAAATTGCTGCACACTAGATCTTTTTGCTGGGACTGGGGCTTTGGGTCTAGAAGCTCTATCGCGTGGCGCAAAATCAGTTGTATTTATTGATAACGGCCAACATGCCATACAACTTTTAAAAAAAAATATCTCTATTTGTGATGTGGAAAATAAAGCTAAGGTTATTAGAGCAGACGCCACAAAAAAGCTCCCAACATTATTTAAAGATAGTTTTGATCTAGTCTTTATTGATCCTCCTTATGGAAAGGGCTTAGGACAACAAGCTCTAAAAATTCTTGAAAAATGCGAGCTTCTAAACAATGAAACTTTAATTATTTTGGAAGAGGGCCAGCAAATAAACTCTTTTGAAAGTTTTTCGATCCAAGATTGCCGTAGATACGGGGATAGCTATGCCCACTTTTTAACTCCAAACATGCTGCAACGGTTTACTTAGTAAGTTGGATGAAACATATTTTTGGGAGAAAGCGTAAAAATTTCGCACCCGTTCTTGGTTACGCCAATAGAGTGTTCAAATTGCGCTGACAATGCTTTATCGCGAGTTACAGCTGTCCAACCATCAGACAAAAGTTTAGTTTCAGGCCTTCCTAAATTAACCATTGGCTCAATAGTGAAAAACATACCCTCTTCCAATCGAGTGCCTGTACCTGGCCTACCATAATGCAAAACATTTGGAGGGGCGTGAAAAACCCTACCTAAGCCATGTCCACAAAAATCTCTTACGACAGACATTCGGTTTTTTTCTACAAAGTCCTGGATTGCATAACCTATGTCTCCAAAAGTAGCCCCTGGCTTAACAGCTTCTATTCCCTTGAATAGAGCATCATGTGTAACTTCTATTAAACGCTCCGCTTTTCGAGTTAAATTACCCGCAACAAACATTCGAGAAGTATCCCCATACCAGCCTTCATAAATAACTGTGACATCTATGTTTAAAATATCGCCATCTTTCAATCTTTTATCGGAGGGAATTCCATGGCAAACTACATGATTGATACTGATACAACTCGCATGTTCGTAGCCCTTATATCCTATGGTTGCCGATATGGCACCAAACTGATTGACTTTGTCTTCAATAATTTTATCAATTTCAGCGGTGGATTGGCCAGGATAAACAAATTCACCAATTTCATCTAAAATTTGTGCGGCCAGTCTTCCAGCCTTATGCATTCCTAAAAAATCATTTTTTGAGTACAGGTCGATCCCGTCCTTTGTAAGACCTACACCATTAATTTTTTTCACTCTGAATTTCCTTTAAAAAGATACTTTCGAAATAGATTGAATTCAAATTTCGACCACAATAGGTTTTCCTAATCTAACTCCAAATCTTGTTACCTGCGTATCATAACAAATCAACTGAACACCAGATTTCAACGCCGCCTTGATATTGGCATTATATATAATATCCAAATCAGCAGCAATACGTACACGATTAACATCTTTTCGCATACATAAAAATAAAAGAACCGCTTTATGTCCAGATGTCACCATTTTTGAGAGATCCTCTAAATGCTTACTCCCTCTTTTTGTTATTGTGTCCGGGAATTCTGCTAAGCCTTTTTCTCTCATCAAAGTTACACTTTTTATCTCCAAATAAGTTTGTTGGCTCGGCGACGTTAGTAGAAAGTCAATTCTGCTGTTATCACTATATTTTACTTCTGGTTTAAAGTCATGATAGCTTAGTTCGGGAATTTCTTTTTTTTCTAAGGCTTCTTTGATCACGATATTGGCGATGCTAGTATCGATGCAGATCATTTGATTTTTATGTTCAACCAAACGCCAACCATATTTTAATTTTTTTTTGGGGTCGTTATTTGGTTCCAGCCAAACTGTAGTGCCTCCTGTTGCTAAACCCATCATCGAACCAGGATTGGGACAGTGAGCAATTACTTCTGTTCCGTCCTCTAAAATAACATCAGCCAAAAACCTTTTGTAGCGTTTGAGTAATTTACCTTTGATGAGATTAGTTTTAAATTGCATACCGAAAATATATGTTTCCACGGATGGAATGTTAAGGATAAATCATGGAACAACCGACAGCCTCTATGCTCGTAATTGGGGATGAGCTTCTTTCTGGAAGAACTCAGGACGCAAACATGCATCATTTAGCAAATAAATTGACTGAAATAGGAATAAACTTATCTGAGGCACGTTTTATAAGAGATGATGCTGCGGTCATTGTGTCCAATATCGTCGAATTGAGCACAAAATTTGATTATTTATTTACGTCTGGTGGAATAGGACCAACTCATGATGACATTACAACAGATTGTGTTGCCGAAGCTTTTGGAAGACAAGTCTCAGTTCGATCTGACGCTTTTAACATCTTAAAAAAATATTATGATGGAAAAGGAATAGAACTAAATGAAGCAAGGCTTCGAATGGCTAGAATTCCAGAAAAAGCAGACTTGATTGAAAATATAATTTCTGGAGCTCCTGGTTACATAATCGAGAATGTATATGTAATGGCAGGTGTCCCAAGAATATTTCAATCCATGCTGCAAACAGTTTTACCAAATCTAAAAAAAGGAACCCCTACATTATCAATCTCGATTAAACTATATAAAGGTGAAGGCGATATAGCTTTGGAACTGGAACAAATAGTAAAAGCATTCAGTAAGTTAACTTTTGGATCATACCCTTTTAATGAAAACGGAATTCATGGCACAAATATAGTTATCAGAGGAAAAGATAAAAAACTGATGATAAAGGCCGAAGAAAAAGTCCGCACTATCGCATGAAATTTAAAACTAACCAAAGCGAATTTTTGAAATTTCTTGAGGATACTTGGCCACCTGAACAGGTTATTCACTTCAATGATTGGATAATACGTATCAGTGATGGAGCCGGAAAGCGTGCATCAGCAATTAGTTTAGAGGGAACTTGGGAAGAAACTTCTTTCAGAAAATTAAAAGACCTTTTAAAAAAATTAGGTAAATCTGAAATCTTTATGATTTACCAGTCAGATAGTTTATTTGAAAAAGAGTTGGATAAGCTGAATTATCAAGTTTTTGATAAAAGTTATATTTTTGAAATTCCTGTAACTGAGCTAATAAAAAGTAAACCTCCACCAATCAGTATGTTTTCGATTTGGCCCCCGCTACATATCCAAAAAGAACTCTGGAACTCTAACGGTATTGGCTGGCAAAGACAGTCTGTAATGAATAGAGCAAGTCAAATTAAAACAAGTATCCTAGGGCGTTGGAGTGACAATCCAGTCGCATCAGCATTTATCGCAAAGAGTGGAAATGTGGCATTTCTCCACGCACTTGTAGTTGATGAAAACTTTAGACAACAGGGCGTGGCGCGGGCATTAATGCATCATGCCGGACAGTGGGCAGAAAAACATAGTTGTGCAAAATTAATGGTAGTGACAACAGAAGCAAATGTTGCTGCTACTAGTCTTTACACTTCACTTGAGTTCCAACTTGTGAATAAATATCACTATCGTATTCCAGAGGCCTAAATATGAAAGCTAAAGATCTTACAACATCGTTAAATTTGCCGCCGGTCGATCCTCTTCCCGAAGGGATCCAAAAATATTTCAGTGCATGCCAAGACAAGCTTGGTCTGGTTCCAAACGTTTTGAAAGCTCATTCGTTTAATATCGATAAATTAAATGCCTTCACTGGCTTATATAATGAATTAATGTTGGCAAACAGTAATTTATCAAAATTAGAAAGAGAAATGATTGCAGTGGTTGTCTCATCAATCAACCGATGTTTTTACTGTCTAACAGCTCATGGCGCCGCCGTAAGAGAGTTGTCTGGTGACCCAATACTTGGTGAAAAGCTAGTAATGAATTATAGAACGGCAGATTTAGATCCTCGTTGCAGGGCCATGCTAGAGTTTGCTGAAAAAGTCACACTTGAAAGCCATAAGATTGATGAAACCGACCGCCAAAATTTACGAGATGTAGGTTTTAACGATGCTGATATTTGGGACATAACCAATATTATTGCTTTCTTTAATATGAGCAACCGCGTAGCAAGCGCCTTGAATATGAAACCTAACGATGATTACCACTCAAAAGATCGTTAAATTATTTTCTAATACATTGGCTAGTTTAGTGTGTTTGATGAGCACTTATGTCTTTGCCCTTGAATTGCCTTATTCAGCAAGATTAGTCCTCTCTGATGAGACTGATGTTAAAAATATTTCTGTAGAAATTTCTGCTTGGGATAGAGAGAAAGGCATATCTAGGCTCGATTTCAGGGGTAGAACCATAACCAAAGTTTTTCAAATCGATGGTACGTCATTAACACTAGATCAGATGTTGCAACCGATAATTACACATTTAAATGATAAGCAATTTAGCATTGAACTTTATTGTAACACTAACGTGTGTGGTGGATTCAATTTTCGTAAAAAACTTACTATTTCCAACCCACCCTATATGCTTGTTAACGTTGCAAATTATTCAGTAGTCACAGCTGTAAAAAATCGCTCTGCTATTTCTTTAGTTGCAAGCAAACTTGGAAACACAATTTATTTACAAATTCTATCGATTGGAACGACGAATAACGATTTAGTTTTGCAAAACCAAGAACCCTTGAAAGATAACTATAGCTCTAAATTAAGGGAAGATGGCGCCATTGTGCTGGATGACTTAATTTATCGAAGTGGATCTGCTGATTTGGGCCCAGGCCCTTTTGAGAGCTTATCAGATTTGGCAAATTTCTTAAAAGGTACGCCTAGTTCTTCAATTATACTAGTTGGACACAGCGACGCTATTGGAGAATTAAGAAAAAATATAGAATTATCTAGAAACCGTGCACAAGCAGTAGTAGATAGATTGATTAAAGACTATGGCATTGACCAAAGTAGAATATCAGCTCAGGGAATTGGCTTTCTTTCGCCAAAAACTAACAACTCAACAGAAAAATCTAGGAAGAAAAACAGGCGTGTCGAAGCAATTTTAATTATGCCGTAAGCAACTTATGATTTTTTTTAAAAATTTGATTATAAGGAAAGAGCTAGCCTTACACCCTGATCAACGGCTTGCTTGGCATCAAGCTCAGAAGCAACATCTGCCCCTCCTATAATATGGACAGCTTTGCCCTTTTTCATCAAGTCATCAGCTAAACTGCGTTCACTTTCTTGACCTGCACATATAACGATTGTATCAGCAGCCACCAATCTTGGGTTTTCACGTGTTTCTCCTTCAGAAACCATAATACCGTGTTTGTTTATTTTCTCGTAGTTTAAGTTTCCAATCATTTGAACATTTTTCATCTTGAGGGCACTACGATGAATCCAACCCGTAGTTTTCCCTAAATTCCGGCCAAGTTTTTGCTTTTTCCGTTGCATCAATATAACCTGTCGCGAGGCTTCTTCTGGTCTTGGTCCGCTTTCTGCCAATCCTCCAGCTGTTTGCTCTGGATCCCCTACTCCCCATTCTTTCATCCAATCAGGAATTTCTATTTGCTTAAAGTCACTTCTGCTTTCATGAACTAAGTATTCGGATACGTCAAAACCAATGCCGCCAGCTCCAACAACAGCAACTTTTTGACCAATTTTTCTCCCACCCTTTAATACTTCCGTATAGTTCAAGACGTTGTTTTTTTCCTGACCCTTAATCTTTGGATCACGCGGAATAACACCTGTAGCAACGATGACTTCATCGAACCCTATAACATCAGTGGAAGTAACTGTTTTGCCTAATCTAACATCCACCCCACTGCTCTTCAGCATCTCCTCAAACCAATCCACCAGCCCCCAAAACTCTTCTTTGCCAGGCACCATTTTAGCCAAATTAAGTTGTCCACCAATTGCCTGAGCCTTTTCAAATAAAGTCACTGCATGTCCGCGCTGTGCAGCTTCGACAGCTGCGGACATACCCGCTGGCCCTGCACCAATCACTGCAACTGACTTTTTATTTAATGCCTTGGTGCTAACTAACTCTGTTTCAAAGCAGGCCTTTGGATTTACAAGACATGAGCTAATTTTACCACTAAAGGTGTGATCTAGGCAGGCTTGGTTGCATGCAATACATGGTGCTATCTTTTTTTCGTTACCCGATATTGCTTTTTTCATAAAATTTGGGTCAGCCAAAAAAGGGCGGGCCATACTAACCATATCAGCACAGCCTGATGCTAAAACTTCCTCAGCCACATTGGGAGTATTAATTCTGTTTGAAGTTATGATTGGTATAGACACCTTACCCATCAATTTTTTTGTAACCCATGCAAAAGCAGCACGCGGAACAGATGTAGCTATAGTGGGTATTCTGGCTTCATGCCAGCCAATACCGGTATTAATAATTGTTGCGCCAGCTTTCTCGACCTCTTTGGCCAGAATTACAACTTCGTCATGAGTTGACCCATCTGGGATTAAATCAATCATAGATAATCGAAAAATTAATATAAAATCATGGCCTACAGCTTCTCGTACACGCGCCACAATTTCAACTGGTAACCGCATACGATTTTCATAACTTCCACCCCATTGGTCAGTCCTTTTATTTGTATGAAGAACTAAAAACTGATTTAAAAAATATCCTTCTGACCCCATAATTTCTATTCCGTCGTACCCAGCATCGCGTGCTCGGCAAGCGGTTGATACTATATCATTGATTTGCTTTTCTATGCCCACTGCATCTAGTTCGGTGGGTGCAAATGGTGAAATAGGCGACTTTATTGGAGATGGAGCAACGCAATTAGGACCATAGGCATAACGTCCAGCATGTAAAATTTGCATTGCAATTTTACCACCTGAATTGTGCACACGATCTGTTACAATTTTATGATTAGCAACATCATTTGCATCAAATAAACCTGCAGCTCCAGGAAAAACCCCACCCTCAATATTTGGTGCAATTCCACCGGTAACCATTAGAGCAACTTCACCACGAGCTCTAGTTGCATAAAATTCTGCAACTCTGTTCCAATCTTTAGTTTCCTCTAGATTTGTATGCATTGAGCCCATAAGGGCTCTATTTTTCAGAGTTGTAAAACCTAAATCCAGTGGTTTTAATAAATGTGGGAAGCTAGTACTCATTTTATAAACTCTTTTTGCAACTTAACGTCTGCCTACTTCAGACTCTAAAAAAGTTTCAAATAGAACGCAGCGTAATAGCAGCTATAAATTATAAACAAAAAAAAGAATATTAAAATATCAAAGGCCGTTTTTTAGGTCTTGGAATAGGATCTACGCGATCGTAAAAGTTTGCCTTTTCCAAGGACAGATTTTCAGGAACTGTAAAAGAAGGTCGTTTTTTCGGTCTCAAAACAGGTTCTACGCTTTCGTAAATGTTTACCTTTACCGAAGACGTACTTTTTGGGACTTTAACGGATAGCAAAATAGAGTTTAGGTAAGTTTTTGCTCTAAAATTAGGGAAATTTCTGCCTTTTGGAACATAATATTTTGCCATAAAAATATAGTTTTCTTTAACTTTTATGATACGCAGAGATTTTTCATCAACCATTGGATTTGAGTGATCATACTTTTGAAAACTAGCGAGTGAATTATTAAATTTGTCTTCGGAAAAGAAACCTGCACTTTGAGTTTGGCCCAAATTCAAATAAGTTAATGTTACTAGTGATTTATTATTGGTATGGGGATTACAATTCGAAAAGAATACAACACCGTAACCCTCCCTTTCTGACTTTAGTTCTTTTATCTGGCAAAGACCCGGGGGAACATTTCCAGATATTCCAGATTTAAACTTAAATTCTGAAATTGAAACAATATTCTGAGATTGGCCTCGAAAGCCAAAATCACTAGCACAGCCAGATATAAAAATTAAAAGTGTGATGAGTAAAAATCGGTTCATTAAAATTAAGTCACAACCTTTTTGAATTCATTACTTTGTTTCTTTAACCCCAAAGGTTGGTAAAAAACTACCAAAATAAAAAAGCGCCCAAAGAGAATAAAATAAGATAATAAAAATCGTAGAGATAATCAAAGCCACGCCCATAGCTTCAGATTGTGGATCTAGATATGTTAACCATAATGCCATCCCATCTAGATTTCCGTGGATACCAAAAAAAACCAGAGAGACTGTATTTCCACCCCAATGGAGGCCAAATGCTAAAGCTATGTTTCCTGTATGGAGCGTGACAAGACAAAGTAGGCAACCTACTACAAAAGTATTAAAACAATAATACCATGCGTTAATCCCATATGACTGACTATCAAAGTGTAACAGACCGAAAATAAGAGAGGGACAAATAACGGCGTATAAATAGCTAGTACTTTTTGTCCAAATAGTTTGCAGCAAATAGCCTCTAAAAACCAGCTCTTCAGCAGCTGATTGAACAAAAATAAACAAAATTACTGGCAGAAACCATTTAATCCAATCAGATAAAAACAAAACTTTATTCGATTCATAGTAAATATATTTGCTTACTGCTGGTATAAATTGGAGTATTGTTTCAATACCGATACCCAAAAATAGCATTGCAAGAAAACCTTTTAACAAAAGTTGCGAATCTAATTTACTGGAGGACCCTAAAAGCATTTTCATTGGAAGATGATGAATAAACTTCATAGCTATCCAAACACCAATCCAAATGGGTACAAAAGTAAACAGCACAAAAAGCAGATTTAAGGGAGTTCTGCCTAAGCCATTAGAAAAGGAACAAATACTTGTGCTTGAACAAACCAAACCGATTGCAAATGAGCCAATAATATAAAAAACAGAAATTATGAAAAAACCTAACGCAATTTTCCTTGTTTGGATTTCTTGCCCAGCTTGCAAAAATATGCTTCTCATTTTATCTTCATTCCGTGGGATTAGCCTTTAAAGCAATTAAATACCTTGTTCCGGCTAAGTCTATACAAATCTAACTAATTTTTTATGAATTTGTCATTGTAAGCATCAGGACGGTAATTGCATTTTTCAAGCAATTTGCTTAAGAGTATAAGTCGTAAAGTTCTATTGCATGGAAAAATAATGAACTGGATTAGTAATTACGTTCGCCCAAGAATAAATTCTATTTTTTCGAGGCGAGAAACCCCAGATAATCTATGGTCCAAATGCACCTCGTGCGGCACCATGCTTTTCCATCGTGAGCTTAGCGAAAATCTCAATGTTTGCACAGAGTGTGGACATCACATGCCCATTACACCTAGAGATAGATTTGGTAATTTATTTGATGGAGGGATTTTTGTAGAAATAAAGGTTCCCAAACCAATTATTGACCCACTGCAATTTAAAGATCAAAAAAAATACCCTGACCGTATGAAATCTGCTCAAAAAACGACAGGTGAGGCAGAGGCTATGTTGATTGCAGAAGGTGAAATGGGCCGAACTCCAGTTGTAATAGCGGCGCAAGATTTTTCTTTCATGGGCGGTTCAATGGGTATGTATGTTGGCAACGCCATCGTCAAAGCCGCCGAACGTGCTGTTGAGCTAAAACGCCCGTTGATTTTATTTTCAGCAGCTGGTGGCGCACGAATGCAAGAAGGCATTTTAAGTTTAATGCAAATGCCCAGAACAACTGTGGCAATACAAATGCTAAAAGAAGCAAAGCTACCCTATATCGTAGTTTTAACACATCCAACTACAGGAGGAGTTACCGCATCTTATGCTATGCTTGGGGATATTCATATTGCAGAGCCAAACGCATTAATTTGCTTTGCTGGCCCTAGAGTGATTGAGCAAACTATCCGAGAAAAACTACCCGAAGGATTTCAAAGAGCCGAGTACCTTTTAGACCACGGTATGTTGGACCGCGTGACTTCTAGATTAGAAATGCGAGATGAACTAATTACAATTATTCGCATACTCACTAACAACTCACCACAAATAAAAGGTGATTTACCTTCACCGACGCAAGAAACTTAAAAGCGTCTAAAAGATGAAAAATTTGGGTTCTGATTTTATTTTAAATCGTATGATGGCTTTGCATCCAAAAGTTATCGATTTAACTCTTGACCGTGTATGGTCTCTCTTGGATTCTTTGGGAAATCCCCAAAATAATCTTCCCAAAGTTATTCACATTGCTGGAACAAATGGAAAAGGCAGTACGCTATCAATGCTGCGGGCGGGACTTAATGAAATTGGTCTAAAAACCCACGCTTATACTTCACCTCATTTGGTTCGTTTCCACGAACGTATTCAGCTGAACAACAATTTTATAGATGAAAATGACTTAACTGATATTTTAGATGAATGTTACTCAGCAAATAAAAATCAACCTATAACGTATTTTGAAATCACCACTTGTGCTGCAATTTTGGCAATGTCGCGCAAACATGCTGACTATGTTTTACTAGAAGTAGGGTTAGGAGGGAGATTAGATGCTACAAATGTTATATCACGCCCTGCTCTGACTATTATTACGCCAGTCTCAATCGACCATGAACAATTCCTAGGAAACACTATAAAACAAATATCAGGTGAGAAAGCTGGAATAATAAAACCCTTTTGCCCAGTTGTTATTGGGAAACAAAATAAAGAAGCACTTGAGGTAATAACTGAGAAAGCATTAGAGCAAAAAGCCCCAATCTTGGCTGAGGGACGGCAATGGCACATAAAGGAAGTGGCCAATAGTATTTCATATCAGGATCAAAATAAAATGATGGAGCTCCCTAAACCAAATCTTTTAGGAGCACACCAAATTCAGAATGCAGGAATAGCTATAGCAGCGCTAACCCAGTTGACAGAAAAAAAAGAAGCTTTTTATGGAGCAGTCTCCAAAGCGAAATGGCCAGCGCGTATGCAAAAACTGTCTACTGGGCCAATACTTAATGCTCTTGGTCATTCAGATGTTTGGCTAGATGGTGGACATAATCCTGCTGCTGGGAAAGCATTGGCGAGTTACTTATCTAATCAGAACAAAAAGCCAACTGTATTAATTTGTGGCATGCTGAAAACAAAAGATGTTGCGGGATACCTGTCTCCTTTCTCAAATTTAGTTGAATTCCTAGCGGCGGTGAGCATTCCGAATGAGGAAAATACGCTACCTGCTGACGAAACAGCCAAACATGCAAATGAATTGGGTATAAAATCCAAAAGCTTTAGATCGATCTCTGAGGGAATTCAATTCGTGGCCAATCAATTTCCGAATTGTCAGGTATTAATCTGTGGTTCACTTTATTTAGCTGGCCGCATCCTCTGCGAAAACCAATAAAAAAAATTAAAAAACGAATCACTTATATTGACTGATTCGAATCAATTTGTCATTAATACATCAACGCTGCATTAAACCCAAAGAAGTATAACTTGGGATAACGCGGTTTTGTACAGGCAAAGGCTCAGTCTTAGAGACTGAGCCTTATTCTTTATTCAGAAAGATTAAGGCGCTTTCCCCAACTTTCAGACTGCATTTCATTCAGCCGACTTACTGTTCGCTCAAACTCAAAAATACCCTCACCATCCAAATATAAATGCTCTGGTTGAGCAGCAGCAGAGCATATAAATACAATACCAGCCTCATAAACAGTATCAATTAAGGTAATAAAACGTTTAGCCTCATTAAAATTGGACTTGCCCAATTGAGGAATATTTTCAACGATTAGAACTCTCACGTTATCAACTATTGCTAAGAAATCTGCCGGGCCTCGATTTTCTCCACAAAGCTCGAAGAAAGTGAATCTGCCAACACCATTGGAATAATAAGGAAATTTGATTTTCCTTTTATTTACTGTGAGATGAAAATCTTGACTTTCATTGTCTGATAGATCTAGCCAAAGGTTATCCAAGTTATTTTTGGTCCTTTTATTTAATGGACTAAAATAAACAGGGGCTCCGCGGAGTTTATTTTTTCTATAATCAATTGTAGTTGCTAAGTTTAGAATATTTAGCTGTTTTTCAATTAGATCTATAAATGGTAGAAATAATTGCCGGTTTAGGCCGTCCTTGTATAGATCAGAAGGTATTCTGTTTGAAGTCGTTATTATCGTTACTCCCCCATCTAAGAGCATAGTAAATAATCTTCCAACGATCATCGCATCAGTAATATCTTTTATTTGCATTTCATCCAAAGCTAAAACTTTGAAATTTTTGATTACTTTGTTTGCAACTACCACCAATGGGTCCTTTTTTCCTAAACCACGAGCTTTATGCAAAGATGCATGAATTTCTTGCATAAACGCATGAAAGTGCACTCGGCGATTAGAAACCAAAAGATTTTTAACAAATAAGTCCATAAGCATGGACTTCCCACATCCTACCCCACCCCAAATATATACACCTTTCAAGTTATCAGTCTTTTTGAAGAAAAGCGATTTAGCTTTGCTTCTAGAAATCGCGTAGTCAACTTTTTCAAGTTCTTCCAATATTACTCTTTGCCCTGGATCATCCTGAAGAGATCCCTCGGAAATCATTTTTTCGTATAAATCAGTAAGGTTTTTCATTTTTCCATTTTTGGCTTGAAAACTTGGATTGAATTTCAACCACTTTCTTTAAGAGTATAACTTGGTTCAATCAATATTCAGCGAATTAATTCAATTTTAACTGCTTAAATTTGTAGCATCTATAATTTCTCGCGCATGGGTAAAAGGAAGCGAGTGAGAACCATTCTTGATAACAATATTATTAATTCTAGAGTTCCAACTGGAAAGAACTTCTTTACTAGAAACTGGAATTACTCTGTCACAATCTCCCCACACTGCTAGGATTTCAAATTTGGCATCTCGCAAAGCTTGATGATCCTCATAGTTATCTTTTGACAGAATGCCTCTTATACTTGCCAAAACCGACGGTAAAAATCCTTTGTAAAGCAATTCATTTAACTGCCGCTCAACAACGTTGGGAACAGAACTTTTGATATCTTTATCTTTTTTCGTCGAGAGAGCATGTTGCCACCCAAAAAAAATTGAGAATAACACCCACCCAAATAACGGAATTTTTGCGACTTTAGCGGAAAACCCGAGATTATGCCCGGTCCCCGCAGATGCTATTAAAATAAGTTTATTCAACCTGTTTGGATTATGGGCAGCATAGGCAGCGGCGATTGCTCCCCCCATCGAATAACCGACTAAATCAAACTTTTGCCTCTTTATTTCAAGTTTATTTAAAAGTTCATCCAACTGATTAATAAAAAATGCTTTATCTTGTTTAGCCTTAGGACGATCAGAATATCCCCTTCCATAATGATCGTAAACTAAAACTCGCTTTCCTATATCAGCATAATGACTCGCTAAACCCTCAAATACAAAACTGGGTGTAGTTAATCCATGTATGCAGACTACAAGGTTGCCTTTTTCTGCTCCCAACCAACGGTAGTGAACTACGCCCCGGGACAGGGTTACAAAATTACCAGGTGCATTAGTTCTTTCCTTTTCTCCTAAATTTTTCTTTGTAGCTTCTTTCAATATGGGTAAAACAAAAAAAGCCGAAAAAAGTAGCAAAGCTATAATCAATTATTTTCCAACCATGTCTGAAGAATAAAGTGAGCTGTCATCAGATCTAGATGAGCACCTCCCCCATTTTTAAAAAGTGTAATCTCATTATCTGAAGAACGGGAAAATGCCTCAATATCATAAAAGTCCGATATCACCGATTCACGCTTAATTACCGAAGAGGCTATTGGTATTTTTAACTCACCTATATGATCAATAGTGGTTTCAAAACTATCAACATATATTGTTGATTTTTTAAGAGCAGTATCATCTGCCTCACGCATATCGGGACGGTAAGCTCCAATTAAATCGACATGCTGACCAGGTTTCAACCAATTTCCATTTATCAGGGGCTCACTTGACATTGTTGCTGCTGAAATAATGTCCGCATCTGAAATTGCCGTTTCTAAGTCATTTACAGCCACTGTATCTGGAAAATTGGCTGCAAATTTTTCCGCACTCTCTGATGTCCTATTCCAAACAGAAAAATGAGCATCTGGAAAAAAATCCCCATAGGCTTGCCGAAGGCTATAAGCAACAGTTCCAGCCCCCAAAATCAAAATATTTCGACTGTTGGGTCGGGCTAGCAATTTTGCAGCAAGAATACTATCACCGGCCGTCTTCCATTTTGTAACCAAATGAAAATCGATAACAGCGCTTAATTGGCCAGTTTGATCATCGAATAAATTTACTGCACCATTTATTACTCGTTTTTTAAAATTTTTATTTCCAGGAAATATTGTTGCACATTTTATGGCAATTCCCATACCATCAATCCAAGCTGATCTTGAGAGTAAAGTATCGTCCCTCCGGTATAAAAATGTATCAGATATTTCTGCCCTATTTAGCTTATGCCCTGACTGGAAGGCTTCGCTTAAACCTTTCCAACTCAGAATAGGGTCACAATCTTGATAAGAAATCATATGCACTTTGGTATCTCCATTTTGCAATATTGACATTCACAATCTATAAACAAAATTTTTATTTTCATATGCTAAAAATACTAACTTCTCGGCAAAATTTATCGGGGCCGGACTTAAAAGAAGGTACAAAAAGTCTAAGTTTGCCTAACTTTTTGGTTATTAATTCGAATTATTTTTTCGAGACTATCTATAAAGCGAATTTTGTCTTGTTTTGAAAAGGTTTTACCAGAACCTTGATAAAACGGATTTGCAGCTCGTAAATCTGAGCTAAAATCCCTTAATGATAAAGAATTTCCTATATTAGCTTGGTTTAATTCCTCACCATTTGGTTTCAAAACCAGCATCCCCTTTTTGATACAATTATCAGCCAAAATTATGTCAGCAGTAATAACTAAATCGTTTACATGACCGTTATGAACTATCCATTTATCGGCAGCATCTGCGTCAGAAGAAACAAATATATTTTGAACAAACGGATGCAAGATGGGACGCAAACCACCATTTGAAACAAGAAAAACATCTATTTTATTTCTAGTAGCAACTCGTTCTATTTCTTGTTTTACTGGACACGCATCAGCATCAACATAAATTTTCATAGCTAAACTTTAAAAAAGTAATAGTTTTTGGGTTTGCCGCTGAAACCCAACATTTCCTATTGGTTAAGTAATAAATCAGCATGAAATGCTACATGGTCATCAATGAATGTAGAGACAAAAAAGTAACTGTGATCATAACCAGATTGGATCCTGAATTCACCTGACTGGCGCCGCTCTGTCATGGCACTAGCTAATGTTTCTGGTCGAAGCAAATCGATAAATTGATCCTTGCTACCTACATCGATTAATACTTTTCCGTCAAAACCTTCATTTAACATCAAAATACTTGAGTCATGCTTTACCCAACTTTGCTCATTATTACCAAGGTACGCGGCGAGTTGCTTTCTTCCCCAATCAGCCCCTGTCGGATTACAAATAGGCGCTAAAGCCGAAATTGATTTAAAACGACCTGACATTCCCATGCCAATTGTTAACGCACCATGTCCCCCCATAGAGTGTCCCATGATCGACTGACGTGCCATATCAACATTAAAATTTTTAGATAGAACGTCGGTTAAATCAACGGTGATATAATCCCACATTTGAAAATTTTTAGCCCAGGGCTTTTTTGTAGCGTTTAAATAAAATCCTGCCCCTTGTCCAAGGTCGTAGTCATCATCATCAGGCACATTACTACCTCTAGGTGATGTATCAGGGAAAACTATTGCCACGCCAAACTCTTCTGCAGCTGCTTGAGCGCCAGCCTTTGTCATAGCATTTTCATGCGTGCAAGTTAAACCCGACAAATACCAAACTAACGGTACGGGCTCGCTCGTTGAAATTGAAGGCATAAATATTCCAAAAGTCATATCGCAATTACAAGCTTCTGACCAATGCTGGTATACGCCCTGCATCCCTTCAAAGCATTTGTTTTCTGACTGTGTTTTCATAAGATATCCCCAATAAGTTTCAAGCTAAACTTAATAGCATAAAGACACTCATTTTCTAAAAAAAGTCAATTGATGTTGCTAACCCACGCTATAGTGAAAGAAACGGTAAATATAGAAAGTACCGTAGATAGAAAAATAGCTGCAGATGCACGTTTAGGTGCAACATTATAGTGCTGAGCAACCATAAAAATATTCCCTGCTACCGGAAGTGACGCCGCAGCAATCATCACAGTTGCAGGATACAGTTCAACCTTAAAAATATAAAATACTGCTATACAAACTGCAAAAGGATGTAGCACAAGCTTGCAAAAGCTTAGCCATGCGGCAACCTCAAACCTTTCAGTAGATTTTTGTGCCAGAGAAGCACCAATTGCAAACAAAGCGCCAGGAGTGGCGGCAGACCCTAACATTACTATAAAGTCATTAATGGGCCCTGGAATAGACCACCCACTTGCAGACCATAGCAAACCACAGATTATCGAAACAATCATTGGATTTTTCATTAGTCCAGTTAGTACGCGATAAAAAAGAAAAAGATCTAATTTTTTGTCTTTGCTAGCTACAATTATCAGAACAATTAATGATCCAAAAACAATTAAATCTATAGCTAATATAATCATTATAAAACCTACAGATTCAGGACCCAATAAAATAGCTAGCATAGGTATTCCCAAAAAACCTACGTTCCCAATAACAGAACACTGAGCCTCAACTGCAGCCTCCGAGGGAACCTTTTTTCTGAAAATAGCGACAGATGTTGCAAGAAAATAAATTATGAGTGACGCAGATAGATAGGCATAAATAAATTCAGGATCATAAAGCTCACTCAATGATAAATCCGATGAAAATCGAAAAAGCATTGCCGAAAGAGCAAAATAGAAAACAAACTTTGTCAAATATACGGTGGCTTCAGCTGAAAAAAAACGAGTTATAGCCGCCGAATACCCTAAACCAATAAGAGCAAAGAACGGAATTGTCTTATAAAATATTTCAATCATTTGACTGTTTTTTTAAACTAGGCAAGGTATTTGAATGCAGAGCGTTTTATTAAAAAACCACGACACTTCTTATACTTTTACCTTCATGCATTAAATCAAAACATTTATTAATATCATCCAAAGAAAAGCTATGCGTGATCATAGGGTCGATTTGAATTTTTCCTTCCATGTACCAATCTACTATTTTTGGGACATCCGTCCGACCGCGTGCGCCCCCAAAAGCTGTACCTTTCCAAACGCGACCTGTAACCAACTGAAAAGGTCTAGTTGAAATTTCTGCACCCGCCGGAGCAACCCCAATTATTATGCTTTCTCCCCAGCCTTTATGAGCACTCTCAAGGGCAGTTCTCATCACATTTACGTTACCTGTAGCATCAAAAGTATAATCTGCACCCCCGTTTGTTATTTTGACTAAGTGCGCGACCAAATCATCATTTACATCTGAAGGATTAACAAAGTCTGTCATACCAAATTTTTCAGCCATGGACTGCTTACCAGAATTTAAATCCACACCAACTATTTGATCTGCGCCTGCAAGCTTTAAACCTTGAATTACATTTAATCCAATACCTCCAAGGCCAAAAACTATGGCACGGCTTCCAATTTCAACTTTCGCAGTATTCATAACTGCACCAAGTCCCGTAGTCACACCACAACCAATGTAGCAAACCTTTTCAAAAGGGGCATCGGAATTAATTTTGGCCAATGCTATCTCCGGAAGAACGGTGTGGTTTGAAAAGGTCGAACAACCCATGTAATGTAAAATAGGAGTTCCATCTAGCATGCTAAATCGACTGGTTCCGTCCGGCATTAGTCCTTGGCCTTGTGTCTCGCGTATCGCCTGACAAAGATTTGTTTTTGGATTTAGACAATATTCACACTGTCTACACTCGGGAGTATAAAGAGGTATAACATGGTCACCTACTTTTAAATCTTTCACGCCAGACCCTAATTCAACTACAACTCCTGCGCCTTCGTGACCAAGTATTGCCGGAAATAGTCCTTCGGGATCAGCACCTGAAAGAGTAAACTCATCAGTATGACAAATCCCAGTAGCTTTGATTTCTATTAAAACTTCGCCCTCTTTAGGTCCTTCTAGATTAACTTCCATAACCTCAAGAGGTTTTCCTGCCTCTAAAGCAACAGCTGCCCTTGTTTTCATTGGTACCCCCATTAATACGCCACCAACTACAACATGAACGGTTGCCTTTAACTTGCCAAGAAAAATTTTTTATCTGTAGTAAATAGGTAAATACAAAAATTATTAATTCATTCTATATTTTTGATGACAAGCACCACATGCAGCACCAACATTTCCGAGTGAGTCCCTCAAATCTATTAATTTTGACGTATCAACTCCCTCCAAAACAAATTCAAAGTCCTCAGATTTACTTACAAAATCATCCCAGTTTTCCCAAATCGCAGGTAAAGCCTCAGAGTTTATTGGTAAATCATCATCTTCAAAAATAGCGGGTGTAGAAGCGGCAAGTTTCAATAGATTTAGACGCGCAGATTCAGCCAGACTTTCATCAAACTCGATTTTTTCTCGTGACATACGAGCGAGAACCGAAAATTCCAATCTAATATTTTGCATTAATTTAGAGCGCTCAACATATCCACTATCTGCCGCAAACAAAATCGAGCTAATAAACATAAAAAATGCGCTCATTGGTAGGTAAATAATACCCTTTAACATTACATTCTCCACTACTTAATTTTAATAAGATAGTTTTATCTCTAGGTAAGAACAGAAAATTTTAATTGCTTATTAGGGTTAAATTCAATTAAAGAACAAATAGTGAACAAAAATTAAAGTTTAAAATGCCTGGTCGTCGAATTATTGCAATCTGGTTTCCATACATAGGGACTGAACGTATTTTGCGCAAAACCCAACACAGCCTAGGGAAACCAGTAATTGTTGTAGCCAAAAAATCTCAAAGTGAAATTATCTCCTCTATCTCTGCGGCTGCTCAATATAAAGGCCTTTTTGTTGGGCAATCTTTACGTGACGCTAGTGCTATTTGCCCACATTTATTCGTACAAAATCAAAATTCGTATGCAGAAACTCAATTCCTGAAAGGTATTTGTCGATGGTCGAGCAAGTTTAGTCCATGGGTAGCACCAGAAGGAAATACCGGACTAATCATGGATATAACCGGATGTTCACATTTGTTTGGTGGTGAAGATAAAATGATAAACCATATTTTGCTCGCATATGATGAACTTGGTTTGACTACTAAAATAGGATGTGCAGATACAGTAGGAGCAGCATGGGCATTATCTCGATATTCTGAAAAAACATTACAAAACTATCGAAATGGTAATGCTATTGAGCAAGAAGCGCGAGCAACACGCTCTCGCTCTGCAAAGCAATCTTTTAAGGATATACCAAATAATTTAAAAATTACGAAAAGTAGTAAATATTTTATTGCACCGCCTGGTAAAATACGACAGTCAATCTCCAATTTTCCAGTTGCAGCTCTTAGACTAGAAATTCAAACTCAGAATACATTGGTTCAACTGGGACTCCGCCAAATTGGAGATATTATAAATCAGCCAAGGGCAAGCCTTAATCGCAGATTTGGCCTTAGTTTGCTAAAAAGAGTAGACCAAGCACTGGGCAACCTCCCAGAACCTATTTCGCCATTACAGCCAGAGCTAAATTTTGGTGTAAGAATTAGTTTTCCTGATCCAATTGGACTAAAGTCTGACATTATAGCTGGTATTGATCGTATATTAGATCGTCTTTGTTCTAATTTAAAAAAGAAAAATCTAGGCGCACAGAAAGTTCTATTACAAGCTTTCCGAACGGATAATACAATAGGAAGTATTGAAGTGGGATTAGCCCAACCCTCTAATTCTTTTAAGCACATTCGTGATCTAATGATAATTAAACTTGACGATCTGAATGTTCAATTTGGAATTGACATTTTACGATTAGAAGCAGCCAAGACTGAAGTGCTCACTAAATATAAGCATATTGGACATGTTTTAGTGAGTGAACGCAATGCATCACGCATTGAAAAAAATATAAATCCAGAAAACTTAATCTCCAAGTTGGGTGTTAGAATTGGATTAGAAAATATTATTAGATTACACCCAGCAAAAAGTAATATACCCGAAAAAACTTATACTATGTTGTCAGCAGCATGGTCAGAAAAAGCAAAAGAGTGGCCTAAACCAAAATCTTATCGACCGATCCAATTATGGAATCCGGAAATTATCAATGCGCCAGACAAACCAAACCCTTTATCAGAGTTCAAATGGCGCGGAAAAATATGGCATATTACTGAAAGCTACGGACCAGAACGAATTTCGCCTGAATGGTGGTTAGATGAACCAAAGTGGCGTAGTGGCGTACGAGACTACTGGTTTATTCAGTGCAATACAGGCGATCGTTTATGGATTTATTATGCACATGGCGGATTAATTTCATCTGGCTGGTTTTGCCAAGGTAAATTTGCATAATCTATTGAAGGAATTAATTGGCCCTTCTCAAAGATTCTGCGACTTTAGTTATCGGGCAAGTAATATTTTAGCCATTAGGCGTGGGCTCTGGCAAAACATCCAAATTTTCTGGAATTTTAAGTTCGCTAGATGGAACAACGACTATTTCCTCACCAACATCTATATCATAAAGATCAAACACTTCACCATTATCAGGACTACATCCCGAACAAAAAAACAAAAACATAACTGAAAAAATGGATGATCGCATAAACTATTTAATTCTCCTTAGAATTTACATAAAATAAAATCATAATTTATCAAAATTATTTTATTCTGTCTTATTTTCTGTGGAAAAAGCCAAACCAACTGCTCCAATAAAAATAAAAACATCTGCAAAGTTAAATACAAAAGGATTATATATACCACAACAAGACATATTCAGAAAGTCAGCAACTGCTCCATTATAAATGATACGATCAAAGGCGTTAGCTAACGCGCCACCACATAATAAAGCACCAAATATGACTTGAAAGTTGCTCGCTTTTATCCTGTTAATCCAAAAGGTAATTAAGCCACTAATAATAATTGATAGCGTTATAAGAAAATATGACTTTAACTCGCCTTGCTGCCCAAAAAGGCCGAAATTAACACCATAATTCCAGCCCATTCGAAAGTTCAAAAATGGAGGTAATACCTCAATTGAATTTAGTGAGATTAAATTTAGCCAAAAGACTACAAACCATTTCGAAATTTGATCAAAGCAAAAAGAAGCCACTAATATTAAATAAAACTTTCTCATTTCAATGTCTAAAATGCCTTATACCTGTAAACGCCATTGCAAGATTGGCATCATCTGCAGCTTTTATAACCTCTTCATCTCGCATAGAACCTCCTGGCTGGATAATCGCCGTAGCTCCTGCCTGAGCAGCAACCATAAGACCATCTGAAAACGGAAAAAAAGCATCCGAGGCAACAGCAGAACCCTTGGTTAATGGAAAATCCAAAGATAGGCTATCAGCCATATCAATCGATTTTTGTGCTGCTATTCGACAGCTATCAACTCTACTCATTTGCCCAGCGCCAATACCAACGGTCGCATTATTTTTTGCATAGACAATAGCATTAGATTTTACATGCTTAGCAACTTTCCAAGCAAAGAGCATGTCTTCTAATTCCACATCAGTGGGTTTTCGTTTGGTAACGATATTAAGGTTTTTGGCCAGAACAATTTCGGTATCTCTATCTTGTACTAAAAATCCTCCTGAAACATGCCTAATGGTTTTTCGGTTATTTCTTAAGCTCTTCAAACCACTAGTAGTAAGGAGACGAAGGTTTTTCTTCTTTGCAAATACATCTAAGGCTTCGGCTGTTGCGCCAGGCGCAATAACAACCTCAGTAAAAATATTGCAAATTTCTTCTGCAGTTGATTTATCCAAAGTTTGATTGAGAGCCACGACACCTCCAAACGCGCTCGTTTGGTCACAATTGAAGGCAGACTCATACGCTTCTTTCAGATTTGCACCAGTTGCAACTCCACAAGGATTGGCATGCTTGATTATTGCACAAGCTGATTTTGAAGTTTGATCAAACTCACAAACTAACTCAAATGCAGCATCGGTGTCGTTGATGTTATTGTAAGATAACTCTTTACCTTGGTGCTGAAAAGCTGAGGCTATACCAAGACTACTGCTATTATCTTTATAAAATGCAGCTCTTTGATGAGGGTTTTCACCATATCGCAAACTTTGTACTAATGAAGCAACTTCAATTATTTTCTTAGGATGATCATCTTTTTCTTGCACCCTCATCCATGAAGAAATAGATGCATCGTACCCTGCAGTATGCGAATAGGCTCGATAGGCCATTTTTTTTCTAAAATTTAAGCTCGTGTGCCCCTTATTTGTTTCAAATTCATCCAAAAAAATTCCATAGTCTGAAGTATCCGTTATTACTGTTACAAACTGATGGTTTTTTGCTGCTGCACGGATCATTGCTGGACCACCAATATCAATATTTTCAATGCATGTTGCATAATCAGCCCCGCGAGCCACAGTATTTTCAAAGGGATACAAATTAACAACCAATAAATCTATTTCACTTATCCTATGTTGTTTCATTGCTGAGAGGTGATCTTTTTCATTTCGCAAGGCAAGAAGACCGCCATGTACTCTTGGATGTAAGGTCTTTACCCGGCCATTCATCATTTCTGGAAACTCTGTTAATTCTGAAACATCTTTAACAGGTATATTGGACGCTCTTAACGTCTCAGCGCTACCACCAGTTGATATGATTTCAATCCCCTGCTGAAATAAAGCGTTCGCGAGTTTAATGATATCAGTTTTGTCAGATACTGAAATTAAAGCACGTTTAATTGGATAAAGATCACTCATCAACTTTCCTATTTGTAAATTAATTTAACTCAATTTTAAAATAGATCACCAACTGAAAGATCCTTATCGAGAGCTCTAACCAGAGACCATTTAATTCTTGTTCCATACTCCAAGAGGTCCGCAGATAAAATCAACTTTTTGGACTCTATCGGTTCGAACAAACCATTCTCAAAAAAAATAGTGGGTTCCAACTGTAAATGTAAATCCAAACCATAACTGAAAATCCATACCTCACCGTTTTTCAGAGCCAAACTTACAAGATTATTTTCTTCATCCAAACGCAATGTGACATCTGGATGCAAATGAAATGCTGCTTTTACTGACACCGTTTCACTGTTATTCTTTTTTGAAATCTTATCAAACTGCCTTTTGTGAGTTTCCTCGATTGCTATCATTAAGTCTTCTGCCTCCAAGGACTGGCCATCTTGAGAAAGCTTTAATTTTCTAACATGAGTGAGCCCATGACTTTTGACAAAACCATCATGTGCGCCCTCAAAAACACCTATGCCTTCGTCATTTGAAATCTCTTTTAGTACGTTGCGAGGCCCATTAATAATTACCTTTTTTGGAGTTTGAAACCAACCTCCAAAATCACGGAATTCACTACTATTTCGGTTGTCTATATAAACTGCACAATGAGAATTTGTCTTGCGACCATCAGAACTCAAATCTGAACCAAAAAGATAACCAGGGCCACAACTTGTAAAAATTCTCCTTTGGCCTGAAACCATCTCAAAAGCTAACGTAGAAGCATCAGCCTTTACAGCTTTCTTACCTATGGGAGGTGGTGCAGAATCAATAATTACGGTAGTTCGAGAGTTTGATAACTTTGCGAAACCAACACTTGTTTCATGCAAGGATACCTCTCGACTTTCAGCATTACTTAGCGCCTGATCTAACTGGCCATCCACATCACCGCAACTACCGTGAAATCTTGGTAAACCTGCATCAGAATGCCTTAGATTACGAAGAACCGGTGCTAGTTTTTCGATTGTCTCTAAATGGGTAATAGATGGGTTCCAGTTTGAGTCCTTTAGAGCAAGTTTAGCCCAAATTAAAATTGTGAATATGTTCAAAATCTCTTGGGAATTTCGCGAGAATACAATTTCATCGCTATTCATAAGATGGTGGCACTCGTCAGCAAGAGCTACAGTAGCCGGCTCTATAAATTTCTCCATATTCTTCAAGTAGCATCCTGCGTATATCAAACCCACTAGCGCCTCAAATCTGGGTAATCCTTCCGATGTTTTAATCGCTCGTTTCGATAAAAATTTAGCCTGTCTCGCCAATGATAGATTAAATTTTTTCAGTTTTGTTTCGGAACATCCTTGTGTTAGAAACAGATAATGATGCGCCCAACGAACTAAGCGCCTCCCTGTTAATTCAGGTGTCCAACCAGGGCCAAAACCAAAACTATACTTATTCATCCAAGAATGTAACCAGTTTTGCGCAAACCGTCGAGCTTCTACGCTCCCGAGGGCAGCCAAGTCGTCCACCCAATCAAAACCATGTAGTTTATTATGAAAATCTTTTTCGTTCGTTTTGTAATTCCAGACCTCATCGGTTTGCTGAATAACTTGGCCCGCAAAATTAATTTTTCCCTCTACCATCTGGCGGCCGGCAGTTATTTTACCAATTGAGCGAGGGTCGGTTTCAAGAATAAATTCTGTAGTAGATTTGGACCTACAAATCAGAAAAGCATAAAATTTATCTGTTAAAGCTGTTACAAAACTCAAAATTGGCTCATTTTCTAAAATAAATTATGTTAGTTAGTTCCAAATATTTACATTCGTAAATTTAACTTTCTTTAGGTTTTATTTGGTTTTTTTTGCAAATAACATATGTAAAAGCCATCCAAACCGTTCTTTTCATTCGAGCTAGCCGGCGTGATCCTAATATCACCAGAGTCCAGAGTCCAAGCCTCCGGGATGATTTTGTCTTTTTCGTTTGGCTTTTTTATTTCAAATTGGTGATTACGATCTAGAAATTCCTCAATTTGACACTCACCCTCATCTGGCAAAAGAGAACATGTTACATAGATAATGAGTCCATCGTCCTCTACAATTGAACAAGCATGATCAAGTAACTTAGCTTGAATTTCAATTAACTCAGAAAAATCAGACCCATCTTTACAATAGACCAGGTCAGGATGCCGCCTAATTGTTCCAGTTGCACTGCAAGGAGCATCCAATAATACGATATCGAATTTATCAATAATATTTAAAGCATCACCTTCTATTATATTCGCCTTGAGCCCGCACCTTTCTAAGTTCTCATTCAATAATTCTAATCGACTCGCCGAAATATCCACCGCGGTAACATCCGCACCAAGAGAAGCTAGTTGAAGTGTCTTTGCACCAGGCGCGGCGCATAAATCTAGTACTCTTTTACCACTTAAATTTCCTAATAGCCGAATTGGAATAGATGCTGCTATATCTTGGACCCACCAATCGCCTTCCTTAAAACCGCGCAAAGCAGAGATTTGTTTGCCACTTTCCAAGCGAATACTTTCTTGAAAAACAATTCTTCCATCCAACTCTTTTGCCCAATAATGAATTTTAGAGGGATCTTTTAAAGTAATATCTATGGGTGGTGTTAAACTTTGTATTTTTTCTATTTCTAGTACAGTTTTTTTACCATAGGCGTCGATTAGAGGATCCCTTAGCCAACTGGGTAACTTGGAGATACTTTCATCTTCATTCCATGCCTTGACTTCATACGACGATAACTTTCGCAATACTGCATTAACCAGGCCTTTCATTGGCCTGGTTGTTTTGTTTGAAGCTGCATAATTAACTGCTTCGTTTACAATTGCATGAGATGCACCACCTGTTACTAGTTCTGTCAATCCTACCCGCAGAATATTTTTAACCTTTAATTTCGGATCTTTTTTAAGGTATTTTTCCAAAAATCTGTCACAGCGATCTAAGTTACGCAAAGTATCCATAACTAATCGTTGGACAAAGGCTTTTTCATTAGGTTTAAGGTTTTTAAGTGCCCCAAGCGCCCTTAGCTCATGGAAGCTTTTTTTATTTCCTAAAATCTCATTAAGAATATCTATCGCTACAAAACGAGCTTTACTCCTGGAGGGATTCATGCAGAAACTTTCTTGAAAGAATTTTGAGCCATCTATATCAATCTATTATAATCAAGGAAAGTTTATATGCGTGAAAAAGATAAACAACTTCCCCCAGAAGCCTTGAGAGCACTGGAAGAGGCTGAGAAACGAAGGTTAGAAAAAAAAGAAGTAAATATTCCGAAAGAACTCGGAGGCCGCGAAGGTGTAGAGCCTGTCAGATTTGGAGATTGGGAGAAGAAAGGTATCGCAATTGATTTTTAAAAATCAGTCCAATTTACTGCCTTCCTGCAATCTAAAGCCTCGTAAAAAAACATCTGATTTTTGAGCAGACTTTCCTGGTCTTTGCGCTTCAGTTATTTCGACTGCTTTTTGACCGCAAGCAATTGAAAACCCTTTATCTAGAACCATCCCAGGTTCATTTTCTTTGTTTATGACTTTGGATGCTAATAGTTTTATCCGTTCTCCATTGATTTCCGTCCAAGCGCCTGGAAAAGGAGACAGAGCCCTTATTTTTCGATCGATAGTTTTTGCAGGCAACGACCAGTCAATTTTTGCCTCAGACTTCTCGATCTTACTCGCATACGTAACACCAGCAGCGGACTGGCTACAGGCCTTAAATTCAGATAGCGTATCTAGCACCTCAACTATAAGTTTTGAACCTACTAAACTTAATCTTTCTGACAAAATTTTGGCATTATCTTTTTCTTTAATTTGGATTTTTCTGGAAGATAGAATTGGACCTGTGTCAAGACCCTCTTCCATTTTCATGATGCAAACACCTGTTTCATTATCTCCTTCCATAATTGCTCTTTGAATTGGTGCAGCGCCACGCCAACGTGGCAAAAGAGAGGCGTGTATATTGAGACACCCAAATTTTGGGGCAGATAAAATTTGGTTAGGAAGTATTAGCCCATAAGCAACGACGATGGCAATATCAGCCTTTAGTTTCCAAAAGATAGTTCGGTCTTTATAAGATTTGAAACTCGCAGGATTGTGGACAGTTAGACCCAAATCAAGAGCCTCTTTGTGAACATCACTGAGTCTCAATTTTTTGCCACGCCCGGCGGGCCTCGGCGGTTGAGAATAAACAGCGCATATTTGATGATTACTCTGAGCCAAGGCCTTAAGAGCAGGAACAGAAAAGTTTGGTGTTCCCATAAAAACCAACTTCATCGTTTCTTTTTGACCTTTCTTAGCAAAATATCTCTTCTAACTTTGGATAAATTGTCAAAAAACATTTTCCCATTTAAATGATCAATTTGATGTTGAATAGATGTGGCCCAAAGCCCTGTAAAATCCTTTCGATCTATAAAACCCTCTTTGTTTAAAAAACGAATGGTAACTTTTTTAGGTCTCTTAATTTTTGCCGATATACCCCTCAAATTTGGGCTAGCCTCTTCAGTTTCACTATACTCCATTGATGCTTGGAGAATTTCAGGATTAGCTAGTTTTACCGGCTTATCCCGGGCCTTTGATGCATCAATTACAGCTAAACGCAAGTTAATTCCAATTTGTGGAGCCGCCAAACCAATGCCAGGCATAGCATTCATTGTATCTATCATATCATCCCAAATCGAAAATATGTCTTCTGTAATTTCAGTTATTTCATTTGCTTTAGAACGAAGTCTTTTATCAGGCCACTTTAAAAAATTTTTGACTGCCATCATTCGTCGCCGCGCAATTTTTCTCGTTTAAATTTTTGCATTTTACGCGTTATCAGTTGTCGCTTCATAGGTCCTAAATAGTCAATAAATAATTTGCCATTCAAATGATCAATTTCGTGCTGTATACAAGTTGACTTAAGTCTATTAAACTCCTCAGAATGTTGCTTTCCATCTAAATCAACCCATTCAACCTGTACAAACTCTGGTCTGGTGATCTCTGCAAAATGTTCGGGAATAGAAAGGCACCCCTCTTCATACACGCTTTTTTCAGCGGAAGAAGCAGTTATTATAGGGTTAACCATAATAATTGGATCCGGTTCTTCACCCTCTTTTTTGGCACAATCCATTACAATTAACCTTTCTAATACACCAATCTGAGGGGCAGCTAAACCAATTCCAGGTGCATCATACATCGTCTCCATCATATCGTCTGCCAATTTTATTAAGGCATCAGTTATGCTCTCAACTTGCACAGATTTTTTTTTCAGCCTTGCATCTGGATGTAAAACAATGGGTCTAATCATAATATTGATCTAAGATAATATAAGCCGCAACGCAACGCCTCTGTGCAATCAGATAAAACAATGTTAATGACCAATTTTGACTGGGGTAATTTCAGGGCACATTTTATGAATTTTGATGAAAAAATCGAACGGCGTGGCACTCACTCTGATAAATGGGACATGATGGAAAGTAAGTACAGCGTATCCCCCAAAGATGGAATACCCATGTGGGTTGCTGACATGGATTTTCGCCCACCTGAATGTGTTCAAAAAGCGGTCGAAAATTTATCTAGCCACGGTGTCTATGGGTATTATGGCGATGACACTTCATACAGAGAAGCAATACAATGGTGGATGAAAAACCGCCATGGTTGGAAACTTAATACAGAATGGATTTTTAGTACGCATGGCTTGGTCAATGGAGCCGCTGTTTGCATTGAAACATTCAGCGATCCTGGCGATCATATTATTCTATTTACACCGGTCTATCACTCTTTTTTTAAGGCAATAAAAGCCGCTAATCGTAAAATTTTAGAATGCCCTTTGGTCAATAATCAAGGGAGATATGAGTTTGATTTTGTTTCTTATGATGGATTGATGACGGGCAAGGAAAAAATTGTCATTTTATGTTCACCTCATAATCCTGGGGGACGCGTATGGTCGATGGAAGAATTAAAACAGGTTGCAGATTTTGCAAAACGCCACAGTCTCATTTTGATATCAGACGAAATACACCACGATATTGTCTACCCTGGGACTAATCATATCCCCATGGCGACCATTGATGAAAATATTTTTGACCGGCTAATTATGATGACAGCAACAACAAAGACCTTCAATATTGCTGGAGCACATACTGGTAACGTGATTATACCAGACGAAAATTTAAGACAAAAGTTTACAAAAAAAATGTCTGCGCTGGGCCTAAGTCCCAATAGCTTTGGGTTGTTTATGGCAAAGGCCGCTTATAGCTCGGAGGGCGCTGTTTGGGTTGATGAATTGATAAAATATTTAGACAGAAATCGACAAATATTTGATAGAGCAATATCAAAGATACCTGGGTTAGACACAATGAAATTGGAGGGAACTTATTTAGCTTGGGTCGATTTTTCAAGAACCGGTATGGAGCAAAAAGAATTTGTCAATAGAGTACAAGACCAAGCAAAAATTGCGGCAAACTTAGGGCCCACATTTGGCAAAAATGGTCACAATTTTCTTAGATTTAATTTCGCCACAACAACTGAAAATGTTAAAATTGCAGTAGAGCGTTTAGGCAAGGCTTTTTCCGATCTACAGTAGGCTAGGTATCAAGGCTACGACTTTATTTTCTTGATAAAAGTCCTTCGGAGCAGAAGTTTGCGTAGTAGTATTTCGCTTATAATCAAAATGAACGATCCCATTTTCTTCCTTTGAAGCAACAATTAAGCACTGTTTTAGATATTTATCTCTATCATATAAATCTACCAGTCCTCTGATCATAGGAGCTATTTCTGCTTCGACACAAAAGCCACTTTTTGTAAGCCTTATTATGGGATAATGTTTTTTATTAAACTCAACACGAAAACGGTTTTTCTTCTTTAAATCAGTTTTTTGAGCAGCTTCTAATCCAGCTAGAACATCTTTTGATAAAAACGTACTCACGAAAATCCAACCAATTAATATCCAAATGAGTTATGTATTTGACGCCTATCAACTGTCAAACAGTTTCTGCTTTTTACAAGACAAGATTCTTATAGTTCTAGTTAACTTGGTCACTTTAAATTATAATCAAACCAACATTCTAATTCCAACCATGCAAAAGACCCTTCAAAATGCCATTAGTATTTAAAGTAATAATCTTGATATTTGCCCTAAACAGTGCGGCTTCAGGAAACTGCGGAGGTGAGTTTAACAAGTTTCTTGAAAATATTAAAAAAGAATCCCGAGAAATTGGATATGCAACAGAAATTGTAGATGCATTTTTTGAAAACGTATCGCTAAACCCTAAGGTATTAGAGGCTGACCGAGCACAAGGTATTTTTCTAAGACCTTTTAACGAGTTCGCTCCACGGTTAATAAATGAGTATCGAATTTACTATGGTAAAAAGAATTTAAAAAAATATTCTTCTACCTTCAACGAGATTGAAAATATTTTTGGGGTTTCTCGTGGTGTTCTAACATCTTTTTGGGCCTTGGAAACTGATTTCGGAGCAGTACAGGGTAACTTTAATACGCTTGACGCATTAGTAACTCTGGCCTTTGATTGCAGAAGGCCGTTTCTTTTTCGACCACAAATTTTTGCCGCTTTAGAATTATTTAGTCGTAATGAATTCAATCCAGTTACCACCAAGGGTGCATGGGCAGGGGAAATTGGGATGGTTCAAATGTTACCAAAAGATATTTTAGAAAATGGAGTGGATGCTGACGGAGATGGTAAAGTCAATCTTCAAAGCTCAACACGTGATGCCCTGTTTAGTGCTGCCAAAATGCTTAAAAGTTTGGGCTGGAAAGCAAATGAGCCTTGGTTACAGGAGGTAACTTTAACAAAAGAATTAGATTGGCGCGATACGGGTACCGATAAAATCAAAACTGTTGAAGAATGGGTGAACCTGGGAATAAAAGGCAAGTATACTGACTTGCCAGGCGGATCAGATAATGCCTCCTTAATTATACCGCAGGGCCGAAAGGGGCCAAAATTTCTAGCCTATTCAAACTTTCATGTATTTTTCGAATGGAACAAAAGTTTTATTTACGTGTTGACAGCTGCCCATTTTGCAAATCGACTTGAAGGTTCTCCAGCTTTCTCCCCGGGCAACCCAGATAAAGGTCTAAATAAAAACCAGATGAAGCTTTTACAAACCAAGTTGATTAATCTTGGATATGACGTTGGGCAAATTGATGGAATTCTTGGAGCAAAAACTAGAAGATCCATACAAGAGGTACAAGCGACTCTCAAAAAACCTGCCGATGCATGGCCAACCATCGAGTTGCTGGAAATATTGTAGACCTAGGCAACTAAACTTTCAGCCTTCTTTAAATCGACTGAAACCAATTGACTTACACCCTGCTCCTGCATTGTTACACCAAACAATCTATCCATTCTAGACATGGTTATTGCATGATGGGTTATTATCATAAACCGAGTTTCAGTTTGGCGACACATCTCATCAAGAAGTTCGCAAAATCGGGTCACATTTGCATCGTCTAGAGGAGCATCAACTTCATCTAGAACGCAGATAGGGGCCGGGTTAGCCAGAAACACCGCAAAAATCAATGCTAACGCTGTTAGCGTTTGCTCTCCCCCAGAAAGTAAAGACAAAGCTGCTAATTTCTTTCCAGGCGGCTGACACATAATTTCCAAACCAGCCTCGAGAGGATCATCACTTTCTACAAACTCTAAATTTGCCTCGCCGCCGCCAAAAAGATGTTTAAAAAGCATAGAGAAATTCGAGTTTACTTGTTCAAAGGCAGTAAGAAGTCTTTCTCTACCTTCACTATTGAGGCTTGCTATACCTGTTCTAAGTGTCTTTATCGCTTGCTCTAAATCGGCTTTTTCCGCAAAAAGTTTTTCATGTTCTTCTTGCACTTCATTAGCATCTTCTTCCGCTCTCAGGTTTACAGAACCTAAAGCTTCTCTTTGCCGCTTTATCTGACCAACTTTGACCTCTAAGCTGTCTGCATTCGGTAAATTTTCACCGTCAATTTCAAATTCCTCCAGCAAATTCTCGACTGATAAACCTAGAGCCTCATTTATCCGATCTGCTGCTAACCGTAAATTTTGCCTAGCCGCTTCAGATTTTGCGTCACACCTTGCCCTATCTTCGCGAGCTTCTGAAGCTACTCTTTCTGCTTCACGCTCCTCGTTGAGGACTTTATTTAATTCAGTCTCAGCAATCGATAGTGCGTCATCAGTCTCTGCTTTTTTCTTTTCAGTCTCCAAAATCGCAGAAATTAGCTTTTTTCTGTTCTCTTCAATCTTTGACGGTGTTTTAGATGCCTCTTTTAATTCCCACTGTGAGCTATTCTTGCGATCGATTAGCTCTGCCATTCTTTTTTCGGCCGTTTCAAGTCGATAAGACCAACCACTTATTTCTTTTTGCACCTCTTGGGCTCTTTTGAGTTGGATTTCTCCGTCTCGCCTGACCTCATCATGAAGCGAACGTTTTGTCATCATCGTGACTCGAGCCGCCTCTACAGTCAGCTTAACATCCTCAACCTGCTTGCGCATTGCGTCTAAATCGTCAAGCTCAACAATAGCCTTTTTTGCCAATTCAACTTGCTTTTTAGATTGCTGCGCCTCTTCCTCAAAACGGCGCTTAGATATTTGGTGGTTTTCTAGCTGGGCTTTTATCAAACTTGCTTCAGATTCTACTTTATTTAACTTCTTAACCTTTTCATTTACGACCTGATCGGCATCTCGCCTGGCTTGCCTTGCAATTTTTTCTTGCTCCGTAAGTGCAGATAGTTCGCCAACTAATTCTTCATGTTTAGTGCGAGTGACTTCAATATTTCTTTGCAAAATATCTAATTGAGCACCTAGACTCTTCAATGTATTTACCTGCTGTATTTGTAAAGCAGCTGCCGATGGCGTATCCTTTGAACAGATTTTATATCCATCCCAACGCCATAGATCACCTTCTAAACTAACAAGGCGCTGCCCAGGTTCCAAAAATTCATGCAAACTATCGCCTTGATCACGATCGACCAATCCAACATATCTCAGCCTTCTATTTAGCACAGCAGGTATTTCAACCACATCCGAGAGAAATTTTACACCATTGGGCAGCGCACTCTTAATGGAAGAATATTCGCTCAATTGTACCCACCCCGTTTCATCTTTATTTTGGGATAAAGGTGCTCTTAAATCATCAGATAACGCAGCCCCAAAAGCCTTCTCAAAACCAGCCTCAACTCGAACACCATCAATAATGTGCGACTTTTCGTCAGAATTTTTGTCAATAAGTTTTTCTAAAGCCGCAAACTCAGCTCTGATAGCCTTAGCTTCTCCTTCTACCTCTGATCGTTCAAAATTTGCAGCCTCCTCCTTAACTTGCAAAGAAGAACGTCTTTCCTCTAAATCCAGCAGTTGCTCTTCGCATTTCTGTGCAATGGTTTTAGCACGTTTCTCCTCGGTTTTTACTTTTTCAACGAGTTTTTTTACTCTTTCCAGCTCAATTGATGACTCAGAAACTTTCACTTCCATATGAGCGGCTTCTTTATTATTTTTGCTCAACGCATTTTCACTATCCGACATGAACCTTGCTGATGACTGGTGACGTGCGGCTAATCGTGCCATATCTTCAGTTAATTCTGACAGATTTATTTCCCTATCTTTCAAAACAGCTGATGCCTCCTGAGCATCAGAGGCAACTTTTTCAAGTTTTTCACTATGTGAGCTCAGTGCAACTTCTAACTTATTTTGTTCTTTTGATAAAATATCAATTGTCTCTCCAGCATCTTTATTCAGGCTTTTCTCACGATCAATATCTTGGCCAAGTTGTTCTATACGATAAGATAATGTTTCAATCCTTTCTTTTGCTTGACGGCCCTGCTCGTCTAAAGTTTCCTGCTCGACTACTAAACGCTGAAGCATTGCACCAATAATGGATGCTTCTTCTCGTAATGGAGGTACATTTTCACTAGCAATTTCTCGAACTTTTCTTGCCTTGGCTACAATCGCTTCTGCTTCTGATGCAATCTTGGTCCTTTCGGTCAGTTCATTATCAGCATCAAAATTTGCAGCATCTGCATCCTTCCATCGACGAAACAACAGCCTACCTTCTATTTCGCGCAATTGTTCACCAAGAACGCGGTATCTTGCCGCTTGTTTCGCTTGGCGAGCAAGCTGGCTTAACTGATTTGCTAATTGTTCCAAAACATCTTCAACACGCACTAAATTTGTTTCAGCAGCATTTAGTTTAAGTTCAGCTTCATGACGACGCTGATAAAGCCCTGATATACCGGCAGCTTCTTCTAGAACACGACGGCGGTTCGCTGGTTTTGCATTTATTAATTCTGCTATCTGTCCTTGCCTTACTAATGCTGGGGAATGTGCTCCTGTTGAAGCGTCAGCAAAAAGCATCTGCACATCGCGAGCCCTTACATCTTTACCGTTATTCTTATAAGCACTACCTGCCTCACGGGTAATTCTCCGAACAATCTCTAAGCTGTCATCATTATTGAAACTACTGGGCGCTAAACGCTCTGAGTTATCTAAATGTAGGGAAACCTCAGCAAAGTTCCGCGCAGGCCTTGTGGCTGCACCAGCAAAAATTACATCTTCCATACCGCCACCTCTCATGGCAGTCGGACGATTTTCTCCCATCACCCATCTTAAAGCTTCTAATAGATTAGATTTTCCACATCCATTGGGGCCAACGACACCAGTCAAACCGTCTTTGATGACCAGCTCAGTAGGATCTACAAAGCTTTTAAAGCCTGATAAACGTAATTTGCTAAATTGCAATTCGAGCGATTCCTTAGTAAATTCCTGTTTAGTATTAATTATTGCGACGAAATATAACTACCCCATATCGTATATCATATATTATTTTACACAATATGTTGCAATTACTTAAATTTGATAAACCAGAAAAAAATAAATGACGATTTCAATAGAATACGCTTCTCCAAGACATCCCGATATAAAAAAACTCCTTCTATCTAGCCACCAACTAATGAAGGGTCTTTATCCAGAAGAAACTAATTCTTACCTTTCAGTTAGCGAATTATGTTCTTCAGAGATTCACTTTTTTGGAGCACGACAAAATAAAAAATATTACGGCTGTGGAGCTTTAGATGTTAAACGTGAATATGGAGAACTTAAATCGTTTTTCGTTGAGCCCAGCTTTAGAGGAAATGGGATAGCAAGCCTCATAATGAAAGAAATTTTGCTAACTACAAAAAAACTAAACTTAAGAATTCTTAAGCTTGAAACAGGCGTTGGTTTAGACAGTGCTTTGAATTTATACAAACGTTTTGAATTTGAATACTGCGAACCATTTGGAAATTATGTTGAAAATGGATACTCTGTTTTCATGAAAAAAAATTTATCATAACATACCAAGGAAAGATTTATTGGACCCTTTATGCCTTTTCAAAAGATAACTACAGAAAAACTGTCTTCTTCCGTAACACTCCAAATAGAGAAGTTGATATTACGAGGAATTCTTAGACCTGGGGATCGACTTCCTTCTGAGAGAGAGTTGGCTGAGCGTTTTGGTGTGTCGAGGCCTAGTTTGAGAGAAGCTATCGCAAATTTGGATAAAAAAGGATTACTTGTTTCAAAAGCAAATTCTGGAATATTTGTTGCTGATGTTCTGGGTAACGCTTTTTCACCTGCTTTGATTGAACTTTTCAGTTGTCATGAAGAGTCGGTAGATGACTACATAACTTTTCGTAGGGATTTAGAAGGCCTCGCAGCAGAGCGAACAGCAAAATATGGTTCGAGTACTGACCTACAAGTTATACAAGCAATTTTTGAGAAGATGGAAGCAGCTCATCAAAAACGAGATCCAACCGATGAAGCTAGATTGGACGCTGATTTTCATTTATCCATAATAGAGTCTAGTCATAATGTTATCATGCTTCACATGATGCGATCGATGTATGAATTGCTTCGGAATGGAGTATTTTATAACAGGCAGAAAATGTTCCAACAGAGAACTACTCGCTTTGAGCTGCTGGCCCAGCATGAAGTTATTAACCGTGCAATCCAGAAACGTGACCCCGCAGCCGCAAGGCAAGCAGTTGAAGCACATTTGGATTATGTTGCTAAATCGCAAAAAAACCAACGCAAATCAGATAAAAATGAGAAAATAGCACTGCAACGCTTTGAACATGAAAAATTGCGGCGCTAAATTAGTAAATAAAACCTTTTAAATTTTCGAACTACAGATCAAAAAATTATCAATTCGTCTTGGTTAATAAATTAACTAAGCAACTTCTTTCATTTTCGAGATCATCGAGTATGTTAAAATGAT
>CACAPQ010000009.1 GCA_902534325.1 Paracoccaceae bacterium
TGCAGACCGTAAGTACCTACGATTAATTGCGGAACAGTACTCGGGGGGACCTGTTGGAATTGAAACTATAAGTGCAGCAGTTTCTGAAAGTAGGGATGCTCTGGAAGAAGTTATTGAGCCTTACCTTTTGCAAATGGGATTAATTCAGCGAACACCTCGCGGCCGCATGTTGGCGAATAATGGTTGGAGGCACCTCGGGATGCAACCACCGAAGTCGCAGGGAGATATGTTTGAATAAACTCACATAAACTATTTTTGGTAAAAAATTTGAAAAAGATAGATTCAGTAGAGGCCTATTTCACTCGATCAGATGGACAGTATATTTTCGCTAGATGGGCAAGACCTATTGCTCCAGTTGTCTTTGGTATTCAGGATGAAACACTTGTCACGTTAAAAACGGCCATCCAATCAATGGTTTTTTTGGCTAATCATGAATTAGCAGAAACTGATCCTGAGTTAGGATCAAATGCTATGTTTTTTTTCTTTTTGTCTTGGGATGAGTTGCTCGAAGTAAAGGATTTAGGTCGAATTGTACCGGATCTTCATAATTTAGTCGAACGCTTGAAATCTATACAAGCAAATCAATATAGGTTTTTTAGGTTCGATGCCGATGGAGGGATAAAAGCGGTTTTCTCTTTTATTTGTATGGACGAAAACTTAACCTCTGTATCTGCTGAAGTCTTATGTTTAAACCAAGTCGTTCAAATGTTTTTACTCTGGTCTGATGATGCATTTAAAGATAACTCGCCGACTTTGATTACAAAAAAAGGCGGGGTTATTCTTAATCCAATAATTGCTGATATTGTCAGAGCAGTTTATGACCCGACGATGCCACTATTTTCAAATGATAAAAGCCATGCTTTGAGAGCGCAGGCTAGGATAGATTTGTTAAGGAAAAATTAAGTATGAAACATCACTCAATGAATATTCGAGTCTATTATGAGGATACTGACTTAGGAGGAGTTGTATACTATGCCAATTATTTACGTTTTATAGAAAGAGCCCGAAGCGAATGGATTCGTTACCTTGGCATTGATCAAATCAAAATGAGAAATGAGGAAGAAGCCATCTTTGTAGTGACAAAACTAAAAGCAGATTATCTCTCACCTGCCCATTTCGGTGATTTGCTTAAGGTCGATACAAAGATAAAAGTTGTTTCCCCGGTCAGAGCGTACTTCGACCAAAATATTTTTCGCGAAGGAGAAGTTATATTTAAGGCAGAAGTATGTGTGGCATGCACTTCGAATTCTGGTAAAGTTCAAAGGTTACCAGAAAAGATTAAAATATTAATGACATAAAACTATACTCGGTCCCTTTTCTCATGTTAACAGGATACCGGTTTTATAATCGCGAGACATTAACCTATGATGGTAGAAGCATTAATATTGAAAGCTATAGCAGCGACGCCAGAAATTGATTTTTCTTTCTGGGCTCTTTTTGTTCGAGCAACAATTACAGTTAAAATCGTTATCTTATTGCTAATTGGAGCATCTTTTTGGGCATGGTCTATTATTATTCAAAGACATTTAGTTTTTAATTCAGCAAGAAGAGATGTGGCAAGATTTGACCGAGCTTTTTGGTCTGGTGAGCCCTTGGATGAACTATATCAACAGCTTGGACAAAACCCGCGCGGACGCTCAGCTAAAATCTTTGTAGCAGGTATGAAGGAATGGGAGCAGTCACAGCGTGCAGATGGTGGTTTAATAGCCGGTATTCAATCCCGCGTTGATAGGTCAATGGATGTAGTTGTCTCTAGAGAAGCTGAAAAATTGCAGTCGGGATTAACTGTATTAGCGACTGTTGGTTCAACGGCTCCATTTGTAGGCTTATTTGGAACAGTCTGGGGCATAATGAATGCTTTTATTGAAATTGCTCAACAGCAAAATACAAATTTAGCCGTAGTTGCCCCTGGTATTGCTGAGGCTTTGCTTGCTACTGGACTTGGCCTGCTAGCAGCTATTCCAGCAGTAGTTTTTTACAATAAGCTTAATGCTGACTGTGATAGGCTCGTGGCTGGTTACGAAAGTTTTGCTGATGAGTTCTCAACGATATTGAGCCGTCAATTGGATAGTTAATATGGGTGCTGCTGCCAATTTGAAAAACTTTAAAAAGTCTAGACGAAGACATAGTCGAAGATCAGTCCCTATGTCTGAGATAAACGTTACACCTTTTGTTGACGTAATGTTAGTGCTTCTAATTATTTTTATGGTAGCAGCTCCTATGTTAACAGTTGGTGTCGATGTTGAATTGCCCAAAAGTGCAGCCAGTGCATTAGAATCAGAAAATGAAGAACCCCTAACTATTACAATTACAAAGGAAGGGGAAATTGTTTTGCAAACGAGTACTATACCAAAAGAAGAATTGATTGCTCGTCTGAAAGGTGTTGCGGCTGAACGTTCAAGTAATCGAATTTTTCTGCGTGCTGATGGAGCGATTCCATATGAAATTGTTATGCAGATTATGGGTGCTCTAAATGCCGGCGGTTTTCAGGATATAGGGTTAGTCACAGACATTGGAGGCCCGGCCTTAAACGACGTTTCTGACGAGTGAAACAAGTATGCATTTTGGCCATTATATATCTGGATTTGCGCATTTGGGACTTTTAACAGGATTATTTATAGGCCCTGTATTCCAAAAAGAAGTAGAACCAATCGAATATTCAAGTGTTTCTTTAATTTCTGAACAGGATTTTATTGATCTTACTGCATCCAATATTTCACCTGTAGTATCTGAAGAAACAAGTACCCTTACTCCAGTGGATGAAAATGATGATAAAATAAATTTTATGGTCAATGAAGAAAGTAAAATTTTAAAATCAGAAGGTCCTGAAGTGGTTTTGGATGAACCTTTAGAACCAGTAATAAAAAAACCAGAGATAGAAATAGCTTTTACACAAAAACCCTCTGAAGTATCTGAAGAATTGCAGCCTCTAGTTTCAGAGACAATAAATAAATTACCAGATGTTCAAAATGAAGCAGCTATATTCGACAAACCTAGCAAATTTTTGATGCCAAACAAAGTCCCGCAACCTGAAATCAACCTGTCCCAGTCATTAGAAAGTGCTATCGTATCTATAGATGAGCCGGATATTGTGGAGGACAAGAAAAGGGCCTCAGCTGATAATGTGGTTGCATCACTGAGGCCTAAAAGTCGTCCACGTTACATTCCAGAAACAAATTTTGAGAGCAAATCAGAGAGTAAGGTTATAGAGGCGGCCATTTCTGACGCAATTCAATCTTCGGCTCCACAAAATACTTTAAGTAACCCTTTGACAGAAACTGAAACGGATAATTTGCAAGCGGCAATACAGGCATGTTGGTTGAGAGATCCTGGCTCATTAGCTGAAGAAGTTAAATTAACGGTATTAATGTCCCTTGATAGAAATGGAAGAGTAAATCCAACCTCCATTCAGGTTGCTGAAATTTCAGGAGGTGACGAAGATGCACAAAAGGTGGCCTTTAGAAGAGCAAAAATAGCAATTATAAGTTGTGGAAAAAACGGGTATAAGTTACCACCGAGTAAATACGAACGTTGGCGAGAAATAGAAGTGGTGTTTGATCCAACTAACTAATGCAAATTGGAATAATCAAGCTGAAAATGAGGAATTAGTATTGAAACCATTCTTAGTAATTATTTTCATCAGTTTAACGACATTTGTTCAATCTGCGCCACTGCGCATTGTTATAACCGAAGGCGTAATCGAACCGCTACCTTATGCTGCTCCTGAATTTATTGGTGAAACGGGTGCTTCTAATGAATTAGCCATTAAAATAACAGAACTGGTTAAAAGTGACATATTAGGCACTGGTTTGTTCCGAGAAGTGCCTAAGTCGTCTTATATATCTGGCATCAATAACTTTAGTTCTCCTATTCAGTATTCGGACTGGAAAGCTATAAATGTACAGGCTCTTTTGACTGGCTCAGTTCTAGTTACAGGAGAAAAGCTATCAGTAAAATTCAGGCTTTTTGATGTTTTTTCTAACAATGAACTTGGCAAAGGTCTTCAGTTTAATTCTACAAAACAGGGATGGCGGCGTATAGCGCACAAGGTTGCTGATGAGGTTTATTCTCGAATAACAGGGGAGCAAGGATATTTTGACAGTCGTATTGTTTATGTTGCCGAAACTGGGAAAAAAGGTTCTCGTAAGAAACGTTTGGCTATAATGGACTTTGATGGTGCGAATTCGAAATATTTGACTGATGGTTCATATATGGTATTGGCGCCTCGGTTCTCACCTACAGGAGAACGCGTTTTGTATACTAGCTATGAAACGGGAACGCCGCAGATATATGTAATAGAAGTTTCAACCGGCAAGAGAACGGTTTTGAAAAACCGCAAAGGAACTATGAGTTTTGCTCCCCGTTTTTCTCCAGATGGACAGTCTGTTGTTTATTCGTTAGAGCAGGGTGGTAATACAGATATTTATGTCATCAACCTGAGAAACAACTCAAGGGCTAGGTTAACATCAGCGCCATCTATTGAGACAGCGCCCAGTTTTTCCCCAGACGGATCCAAAATTATATTTGAGAGTGATAGATCAGGCACTCAACAGCTATATGTGATGTCCTCCCTTGGAGGCAGTGCAAAAAGAATTAGTTCAGGAGGTGGCCGGTACGGAACTCCTGTTTGGTCGCCGCGTGGTGACCGAATAGCTTTTACTAAACAAAGTCGAGGGCGTTTTCATATTGGTGTTATGCGCGTTGATGGCTCTAAGGAAAGGTTGTTAACGGCATCTTTTCTAGATGAGGGGCCAACTTGGTCCCCGAACGGCAGAGTTATTATGTTTACCAGAGAAACGCAGGGAGAAAGTGGCGTTTCAGCACTTTATTCGGTTGATGTTTCAGGAAGAAATTTAAAGAAAGTTACAACAAGAGATGGTGGATCTGATCCCTCTTGGTCCCCACTTGGCAAATAACATGATTTGCAGGGTTAATATTTCATGTTATCAATTATTGTGAGAGGCGAAAAATGACAAAATTTGGTTTTTATTTTTGTACGATTTCAGTCATATTTTTAAGTGGATGTTCTCAAAATGCCTCAATACCATTTTCAACAAATGTTATGCCCAATGGTTCTAGTGCTAAATTTGAAGGTGACGTAAGTGATCCAGGTTCAATAGCTTTTTTCAAAAATAATGTTGGTGATCGCGTGTTATTTTCTATCGATCAATCAGATATAGATCAATCGGGTAAAGATATCTTGTTGGCTCAAGTAGACTGGCTACAAGTGAACTCTGATTACAAAATAATTATAGAGGGGCATGCAGATGAACGGGGCACAAGAGAATACAATCTTGCGCTTGGAGCTCGAAGAGCCAACTCGGCTCGGGAATTTTTAGTATCAAGAGGGATAGAAAGCTCTCGTATTCAAACAGTGAGCTTTGGAAAAGAGCGCCCGGTAGAGCTTTGTAGCAAAGAAAATTGCTATAGTGAAAATAGGCGGGCCGTTTCAGTAGTGTCTAACCTAAATTTTTAGTCGGAGTTTAAATTGATAAGGTTGGTTGCCATAATTTTTGCATTACTGTTTGCACCGACTATCTTCTATGCTGAAGAAAATAAAAAAACGTTAGCTGATATAAGGCAAGATCTTAATATTCTTTATGTTGAAGTTTTAAAATTAAGACGTGAGTTATCTACTACGCAGACCTCTTCAATAACATCTAATAATGAAGCCTCAGTTCTGGAAAGACTTGATGGAATGGAACAGGAGTTAAGACGTTTAACTTCTGAGGCGGAAAATTTAGAGTTCAGAGTGAACAGTATTGTAAGTGATAGTACCAACAGGGTTCGTGATCTTGAATATCGTTTGGTAGAATTAGAAGGGGGCGATGTAAGCAAAATTGATTTTGCCACAACGCTTGGAGGTGATTTAGAAATATCGATGGATAATAATGTTGAAGAAAATTCTGAGCCAGAATTAGCAATTGGAGAAAAAGCAGATTATGAAAATGCACAAAATGCTTTATTAGAAGAGCGTTTTGAAGACTCCCTAATTTTGTTTGATCGGTTTTTAGATAACTATCCGGACAGTCCGTTCAGCGCCTCTGTTATTATAGCAAGGGGAAATGCATACGAGGGACTTGGAGAGATCAAAAAAGCAGCAAGGGCATATTTAAATAGCTTTTCATTATATGAAGACTCGCCCGTTGCTCCAGAAGCGCTAACACTATTGGGAAATTCGCTTGTCAGTTTAGGGCAAACTGATGCTGGATGCCAAACTTTAGCGCAAGTTCTTATGCGCTTTCCAGATTCTGATTTTAGTCTTGAGGCCGAGAAAATGATGTCGGAACTGCAGTGTCCTTAACTGTTAAAATTAAGACACCAATATTTTGCACGCTTTCAGATTTAAAAGAACATTATGGGTTCGATGAACTTGGTTTAGCTGTTTCTGGCGGCAGTGACAGCTTAGCTATGCTCTACATATGTAATGATTGGGCACTAGAAAACAACGTTAAGCTGCATTGCGTAACGGTGGATCACAACCTTAGGTCTGAATCCTTTAAAGAGG
The DNA here is from genome assembly GCA_902534325.1 of Paracoccaceae bacterium. Classification (GTDB taxonomy): domain Bacteria; phylum Pseudomonadota; class Alphaproteobacteria; order Rhodobacterales; family Rhodobacteraceae; genus Salinivivens. The sequence continues at coordinate 6,509 of CACAPQ010000009.1, forward strand.
CAGAATTAGTTGCTAACCATTGCAATGGTCTGGGTATAAATCATGAAGTAGTTGAATGGAAACATGAACAAAACCTCAGTGGTAATTTGTCGGATTTGGCACGCTCAGCTAGATATAGATTAATTGGTAAGTGGCGCAAAAAGTTAAATTTTGTTTTAGTGGGGCACACCCAAAATGATCAGATTGAAACCTTTTTTATGAATTTGAAAAGAGGATCTGGAATTGAAGGTTTGAAAGGTATGCCTGTAAGTTTCAAGAGGCCTGAAGGTTATTTTATACTCAGACCATTAATCCATACTTCAAGAGAAAGCTTGCAACAGTATCTTCAGCAGAAAAATATAAATTGGGTAACTGATCCATCTAATTCCAATAAGGATTCTGAGAGAATTTCCCAGCGTGAAACGTGGAAATTACTGAAGTCGAAGGGTTTTTTTGAAAGCCGTATCGAATTGACCGTAGGTCATATCCGAAGAGCTCACGATGCTTTGAATCAGATGCTGCCAATTCATTTCAAAAAAATTGGCAAACAAGAGCTAACAGATTTATTGTGGGAATATAATGCGTTTATTTCGCTGCCTGAAGAGTTTAAACTTCGTCTGATTTCTGCTGCCGTAATGTGGAATGGTGATTTGCATTACCGTCCAAGGTTTAAAGCAGTTTTGGATGTTTTGAAAAATATTAAGGAAAAGAAAACAGCGGTGCTGGGGGGGGCTATATTTTATCACCATGCTGATAAAATTAGGATCACAACTGAGTTTCAATCTATAAAAGATAACTTTGTAAACTGCACCGTTGGCTCGGTTTGGCGAAATATCTGGGAAGTGAAAAGAGAAATAAAAGATGGGTACATAACTCCTATTGGCATTAATGGTAATAATCAGCTATCGAAACGACAAAGATCAATGATGCCCTATCGATCAAGAATTGTTCAGCCAGGTATTTTTTTAAAAGAAAAACTATTATTGGCACCAACGCTTGATATTGAAAGTTCAGAGTATTTGTCATTTTGTGGAATAAAGTTTAATGATTTTCTTGAGAGGCATTGAACCTGGCGTTTGAATTTCTATATCTATTTAGAAGTAAGCCAAATTAGACAATTTTGGAGAAATTCCTTGGGAAATAATCGAAACGTAGCATTTTGGGTAGTTCTGTTCCTTTTAATTGTTGTATTGTTCAATGTTTTCAGCACGGGCAGTAGTAGTATGCAAAGCCGTGAAGTTCCTTTTTCAGAATTTGTTAAAAATGTAACTGGTGGGGAGATTAGAGCGGTAACTCTTGACGGAGAAAAAGTAAGGTTTACCGGGCCTGATAAGAGAGAGCAATTTACTATTCGCCCCAGTGATGCTGATGTTACCAACCTATTGATAGCAAATGACGTCGCAATTAGGGCTGAACAACAGGAAACATCTGGCATCCAATCTTTCTTAATGACTGTTTTTCCTTTCTTATTATTAATAGGCGTATGGATCTACTTTATGAACCGAATGCAAGGTGGAGGCAGAGGTGGAGCTATGGGTTTTGGGAAATCCAAAGCAAAACTGCTGACTGAAAAACAGGGCAGAGTGACCTTTGATGACGTTGCGGGCATAGATGAAGCTAAAGAAGAGCTTGAGGAGATTGTAGAGTTTCTAAGAAATCCCCAAAAGTTTAGTAAACTTGGGGGTAAAATACCTACAGGTGCTTTACTAGTGGGCCCTCCAGGAACTGGTAAAACTCTTTTAGCTAGAGCGATAGCAGGAGAGGCAGGCGTTCCATTTTTTACAATTTCTGGTTCAGATTTTGTTGAAATGTTTGTGGGCGTAGGCGCTTCTCGCGTGCGAGATATGTTCGAGCAAGCCAAAAAGAATGCTCCCTGCATAGTATTCATTGATGAAATTGATGCTGTGGGACGCAACCGTGGCAGTGGTTACGGTGGTGGAAACGATGAGCGTGAACAAACTCTTAACCAGCTTCTTGTTGAGATGGACGGCTTTGAGGCTAATGAAGGTGTTATTATTTTGGCGGCAACAAACCGCAGAGATGTTCTAGATCCAGCGTTACTTCGCCCAGGTCGATTTGATCGAACCGTGAATGTGCCAAACCCAGATATTAAAGGTCGCGAAAAAATTCTTAATGTGCATGCTAAAAAAACACCTTTGGGGCCGGATGTTGATCTTCGATTGATAGCCAGAGGGACGCCGGGGTTTTCGGGTGCTGATTTGGCAAACCTTGTGAATGAAGCGGCATTAATGGCAGCGCGGATAGGTCGGTCAGTAATAACTATGATCGATTTCGAAAATGCGAAAGATAAGGTAATGATGGGGTCAGAAAGGCGCTCGATGGTCCTGACCCAAGAACAAAAAGAAAAAACAGCATATCATGAGGCTGGACATGCAGTTGTAGGACTAGCTTTGCCTCAGTGTGATCCAGTTTACAAAGCGACAATTATTCCTCGTGGAGGTGCTTTAGGAATGGTTGTATCACTTCCCGAAATTGATAGACTAAATTGGCACAAATCCGAATGTGAAGAAAAGTTGGCTATGACGATGGCTGGTAAAGCTGCTGAAATAATCAAATATGGTTCTGATAATGTTTCCAATGGACCAGCCGGAGACATTCAGCAAGCGTCAGGTTTAGCTAGAGCCATGGTTTTACGTTGGGGCATGTCTGATAAAGTTGGAAATATAGATTATACTGAAGCTCATGAAGGTTACCAAGGTAACACTGCCGGGTTTTCAGTTTCGGCAAATACCAAAGAGTTGATAGAGGAAGAGGTCAAGAATTTCATTCAAAAGGGTTATGATACAGCTTTTAAAATACTAACAAAAAAGAAAAAAGAATGGGAGCGTTTGGCTGCTGGCTTGCTGGAGTATGAAACTTTGACTGGTGAAGAAATAAAGAAGGTTATGAAAGGGGATCCTCCGTTTTCTGACGATGAAGATAAGGACGATGGTAGTGCGTCAGCACCTTCAGTAACCGCTATTCCGAAAACAAAGCCTAAAGCAAAACCAAGTGGTACCATGGAGCCAGAGCCCAGCTAGATAAGCTTTCTCTATCTAAAAAAAATTAGTTTTAACTTCAAGCGTGGATTGCTCCACTTCCGCATGCCAAAGCAGCTTCTCGGATTGCTTCTGAGTAGGTTGGGTGAGCGTGACATGTTAGGGCTATATCCTGAGCTGATGCCCCAAATTCCATTGCTATGCAGAGCTCGTGAATCAGATCTCCAGCTGATGGCCCGACGATGTGTGCTCCTAAAATACGGTCACTGTCTTTATCAGCTATAATTTTTACAAAACCATCCATTGCGAAATTTGCCTTCGCTCTGCCATTCCCCATGAACATAAATTTCCCTACTTTAACGGAGCGGTCATTTTCTTTGGCTTGCTGTTCAGTTAAACCTACAGAAGCTACCTCCGGGGCAGTATAAATGACACTTGGAATTACTTTATAATTAACATGTCCGATTTTGCCTGCGATTTGCTCTGCGACTGCCATACCCTCATCTTCAGCTTTATGCGCTAACATTGGCCCTTCGACAACATCCCCAATTGCGTATATGTTTGGTATATTTGTTTGCCATCTGCTATCAGTTTTGATTTGGCCACGCTCAGTTAATTCCATATTCAACTTATCTAGCCCAAGTCCATTAGTGTTCGGTTTTCTACCAGTTGCGACTAAGATAATATCCCCATCTAGTTCGTGCAGGCTATCGTCTTTTTTAAGCTTGTATTTGACCTTTCCTAAAGACCTTGATTTGCTAGCCGACTGCACAGCAGCACCCATAATAAAAGAAATACCCTGTTTTTTCAAAATTCTTTGAAAAGTCTTTTGTACCTCTGTATCCATGCCGGGAGTTATATAATCTAGATATTCAATAATCGTAACTTTTGTCCCAAGACGCGCATAAACGGAGCCGAGCTCCAAGCCAATAACGCCTGCGCCAATAACTGTCATTGTTTTTGGTATTCTGGATAAAGATAGTGCTCCAGTTGATGATACAATTATCTTTTCGTCAATTTTGACACCAGGGATTGTGCTTGGTTCTGACCCTGAAGCGATAATTATATTCTTCGCCTCATAAGTTGTCTTGTTTATTTGAACTTTTCCTGGGGCGGGAATCGAGGCCCAACCTTTTAGATGATCTATTTTATTTTTTTTAAATAAAAATTCGATGCCTTTGGTATTCGCATCAATTGTTTCAGTTTTATAATTTTGCATTTTAGCCCAGTCTATAGACGGTGGCTTTGCTATTAATCCCATTTTTTCAAAATTGTGTTCAGCCTCGTGAAGTTGGTGGCTGGCGTGTAATAAAGCCTTGGATGGGATGCAACCCACGTTTAAACAAGTTCCACCGAGCGTGTCACGGCCTTCAACGCATGCAGTGTGAATGCCCATCTGAGCGCATCGAATAGACGCGACATAACCACCTGGCCCGCCTCCTATGACTATAACATCATATTTAGACATCTCTTTCCTTTCTGCAAATCATCAAAGATCCATAAGAAGCCGTCTCGGGTCCTCTAGAGCTTCTTTTACCCTTACTAAAAATGTTACCGCGCCTTTTCCATCTACAATCCTATGGTCGTAACTTAAGGCTAGATACATCATGGGCCGGATTACTACTTCGCCGTTTATTACCATAGGACGCTCTTGAATTTTATGCATGCCCAAAATACCTGACTGTGGTGGATTTAAAATTGGTGAAGACATAAGAGATCCGTAAACCCCCCCATTTGAAATAGTGAAGGTGCCACCTTGCATTTCATCCATACTAAGTTTGCCATCTCTTGCTCGCTTTCCTTTTTCAGCGATAGATTTTTCTATTTCTGCAAAAGACATGCTATCGGCATTTCGGATAACTGGAACGACTAATCCGGTAGGAGTCCCTGCAGCTATTCCCATATGAACATAATTTTTATAAACAACATCAGTTGCGTCTATTTCTGCATTAACTTCGGGAACCTCTTTGAGAGCATGGCAGCAAGCTTTTGTAAAAAATGACATAAAACCTAGCTTAGTGCCGTGTTTTTTTTCAAATAATTCCTTAAATTCATTTCTAAGAGACATTACCTCTGTCATATCTACTTCATTGTAAGTAGTAAGCATTGCCGCTGTATTTTGACTATCTTTAAGGCGTTTCGCTATTGTCTGTCTTAATCGGGTCATTTTTACCCGTTCTTCTCGATCCGCATCTTCTACAGAACTAGGAGTACGAGGAGGTGAACTCTTTTCTATTTCCTCAATCGCAGCAGACTGTACAGCTTTCAGCACATCGTTTTTCATTATTCGACCATCTTTACCCGTTCCAGCAATTTTATCGGATGAAATTTTATTTTCAGCCATTAGCTTTTTTGCTGAAGGAGCGTTTTCGATATCGGTATTTTGATTTTCAGAACTTGTTTCTATACTAGTCTCAATGATATTTTTATCTTCTTTTGTAGTCTGGATTTTTTCATTTCCCTGTTTTTCAGGGCTGCCCTCACTGATTGTTGTGAGTAATGCATCCATACTCACGACACTTCCCTCTTGGGCAACGATGCTTCCCATAACTCCAGCGGCAGGGCTTGGGACCTCCACCGTTACTTTGTCCGTTTCCAGTTCACAGAGCATTTCATCCATATTTATGTTATCACCAGGCTGCTTAAACCAAGTAGCAACTGTTGCTTCTGTTACGCTTTCGCCAAGAGTAGGGACACGTACGTCGGTCATTTTTTGGTTTCCTTTAAATTTAAAGCTTCATCAATAAGCAATTTTTGTTGCTCTTTGTGTTGACTTGCAAGTCCTGTAGCCGGTGAAGCACTTGCTGGCCTGCCAACAAAAATTGGTCTTGTGAATTTCGCGTTCATCCTACTTAGAACCCATTCTATATTTGGTTCCATGAATGACCATGCGCCCTGATTTTTCGGTTCTTCTTGGCACCAAATCATCTCTGCATTTTGGAACCTCTCAAGCTCTTTAACCGCTGACATTGCCGGAAAAGGATAAAACTGCTCAAATCGGAGCAAATAGATATCATTTATCCCTCTTGTGTCTCTTTCTTCTAACAAATCGAAGTAGACTTTTCCTGAACACATAACTACCCGTTTGATTTCTTCATCTTTAACTAAATTGGTAGTTGAGTTTCCCTTTTCCGCATCATCCCATAAAACACGATGGAAAGATGAACCATTCGTAAAATCTTCAACTTTTGAGGTGCACAGTTTGTGCCTGAGAAGTGATTTAGGTGTCATTAGAACAAGAGGTTTTCGAAAATCCCGATGAACTTGTCGTCTCAAGATATGAAAGTAGTTAGCAGGCGTGGAGCAATTGGCTACGATCCAATTATCCTGACCACACATTTGCAAAAACCGCTCTAATCTTGCTGAACTATGCTCTGGACCTTGCCCCTCAAATCCATGCGGTAGTAACATTGTCAATCCGGACATTCGGAGCCATTTACTTTCACCAGAACTAATAAACTGATCAAACATTATCTGAGCACCATTAGCGAAATCGCCAAATTGTGCTTCCCATAAAACTAGTGCATTTGGTTCAGCCAGAGAATACCCGTATTCAAAACCCAAGACTGCATATTCAGATAACATAGAGTCTATCACTTCATATTTGGCTTGACCCTGTCTTATATTATTGAGTGGATAATAACGCTCTTCAGTTGATTGATTGATTAACCCAGAATGCCTTTGGCTAAAAGTACCGCGTGTGCTATCCTGTCCTGATAACCGAACGGGAAATCCTTCTGTTAAAAGTGATCCAAATGCAAGAGATTCGGCGGTTGCCCAATCAAAACCTTTGCCGCTGTCGAACATTTTTACTTTAGTGTCCAAAAGCCTGGCAACAGTCTTGTGCAATTCATAATCTTTTGGTGGTTGAGATAAAGCTTTACCAATATCGAAAAAAGTTTTTTCGCTAATTGCTGTTTTTCCCCTTTGATAATCTTCTTTATTCCTATCCAAATGCGACCATCGCCCATCAAGCCAGTCAGCCTTATTTGGTTTATAATCTCGACCAGCTTCAAATTCCTCGTTCATTTTTGCCTGAAAAGACGCTTTCATATCTTCGATTTCACCTTCGGGGATTAGTCCATCGTTGACTAGTCTGTCGGTGTAAATTGAAAGTGAAGTTTTTTGTTTTTTGATGTGTTTATACATTAAAGGGTTTGTAAACATAGGTTCATCCCCTTCATTATGCCCAAATCGACGGTAACATATGATATCTAAAACAACATCTTTTTGAAATTTTTGCCTATATTCTGTTGCTACTTTGGCTGCATGAACAACAGCCTCTGGATCATCTCCGTTTACATGAAATATAGGGGCCTCAACCATTAATGCTATGTCGGTTGGGTAAGGTGAAGATCTACTAAAGTGGGGTGCAGTCGTAAAACCAATCTGGTTATTAACCACGATATGCATTGTGCCGCCTGCTTTGTGTCCAATTAAACCTGATAAACCAAAACACTCAGCAACTACACCCTGGCCAGCAAAGGCAGCATCGCCATGCAATAGTACAGGCATAACAGAGTTTCGCTTATTGTCTTTTAATTGTTCCTGTTTGGCTCTCGCCTTACCAATAACAACAGGGTTTACAGCCTCCAAATGGCTAGGGTTTGCAGTTAAGGAGAGATGGACATTATTTCCATCAAATTCGCGATCAGATGATGCTCCGAGATGGTATTTGACATCTCCTGATCCATCTACCGCGTCTGGTTTAAATGACCCTCCTTGAAACTCATTAAATATCGCCCGGTAAGGTTTGTTCATAACATTAGCAAGCACTGATAATCGGCCTCTATGTGGCATCCCTACTACTATTTCTTTAACTCCAAGTGCTCCTCCACGCTTTATGATTTGTTCCATTGCAGGAATTAGACTTTCGCCGCCATCTAAACCAAAGCGTTTAGTCCCCATGTATTTAACATGCAGAAATTTTTCGAAGCCTTCCGCTTCAACTAATTTGTTCAATATTGCTTTTCGTCCCTCTCGAGTAAATTTTATTTCTTTCCCAAAACCTTCTATTCTCTCCTTAAGCCATGCCGATTGCTCTGGATCAGAAATATGCATGTATTGCAAAGCAAAAGTACCACAATAAGTTCTTTTAACTATTTCAACAATTTGTCTCATTGTAGCGATTTGAAGACCAAGTACGTTGTCAATAAAAATTGGACGGTCCAAATCGGTTTCTAAAAACCCATAATTTTTTGGATCTAAAGAATCTTTTGCCTCTGATGTGTCTCTCATACCAAGAGGATCCAAATCGGCTGCAAGATGCCCACGTATTCTATAAGCCCGGATCAGCATCAAAGCTCGAACGCTGTCTAGAACTGCCCGTTGAATTGCATCACTGGATATTTCAATATTCTTCTCTTCGGCAACGTGGCTAATTTTTTCGACAATGTGGTGAGTTTGTTCGCTTTGAACCCATTGACCATCTAATGCAGCTGTTAGGTCATCGTTTAAAGAGGGTGGCCAGTCGCGCCTCCCCCAGCTGGGACCTGCTGCATCCTTTTTAATACTTACTTCATCATCGCCCATAGCCTTGAAAAATTCTTGCCAAGTTTCATCTAAGGCTTTTGGATCGTGTGCATATTGTGCGTAAAGTTGTTCTAAATATTCAGCGTTATGCCCTTGCATAAAAGAAGAGGCTTTAAATTCCGAGTTGGGGGATTGATCATTCATAGTTTCTGCCTAAGCCTTACATTTCTGGTTTAAATGAAATTTTTTTAATCTTTTTTACCCAATTGCCTTCAACACTGCTTCACCTAAACTGCCTGGGCTTTCCGCGACAATTATACCGGCTGATTGCATAGCTTCGATTTTATCTTCAGCCCCGCCTTTACCGCCCGCCACGATAGCTCCAGCGTGACCCATTCTCCTACCGGGTGGTGCCGTTCGGCCTGCGATAAAACCTGCTGTTGGTTTGCTTCGCCCTTTTTTCGCCTCATCTTTTAGAAATTGGGCGGCTTCTTCTTCAGCTGATCCACCTATTTCTCCTATCATGATGATGCTTTCTGTTTCATCATCTTTCAAAAACCATTCAAGGACATCTATATGCTCTGTTCCTTTTACGGGGTCTCCTCCAATTCCAATACATGACGATTGTCCTAAGCCAACATCAGAGGTTTGCTTTACGGCTTCATATGTTAAAGTGCCTGATCTTGATACAACTCCAACAGACCCACGCCTATGGATATGGCCGGGCATAATGCCTATTTTGCAAGCATCTGGGGTGATTACTCCAGGACAGTTTGGCCCAACAAGAATAGAACTTGAGTTTTCGAGTGCTCTCTTTACCTTTAGCATATCTTGAACAGGGATACCTTCAGTAATACAAACAATTAGCTCCATTTGAGCGTCTATTGCTTCCAAAATAGAATCTGCCGCAAATGGTGGAGGTACATATATTACAGAAGCATCTGCACTGGTTATGTATTTTGCTTCATGCACAGAATTGAATACAGGTAAACCTAAATGATCGCCGCCACCTTTTCCTGGGGTTACGCCTCCTACCATTTTTGTTCCGTACGCTATGGCTTGCTCGGAATGAAATGTTCCTTGTGAACCTGTAAAACCTTGACAAATCACTTTGGTTTTTTCGTCGATTAATACAGCCATAGCTTAACCTTTCACTGCTTTTACGATTTTTTCTGCCCCATCTCTCAGGTCGTTCGCAGCGATGACATCAAGTCCAGAATTATTTATGATGTCTTTCCCTTTCTCTACGTTTGTACCTTCCAGACGAACGACTAAAGGAACTTGCAGACCAACCTCTTTCACCGCCGCGACTACTCCCTCAGCAATAACATCACATCGCATTATTCCGCCGAAAATGTTGACCAATATTCCTTTTACTTTTGGGTCGGACGTGATTATTTTGAAGGCCTCTGTTACTTTTTCTTTTGTTGCGCCCCCTCCAACATCCAAAAAATTAGCTGGCTCAGCGCCATATAGTTTAATGATATCCATCGTTGCCATAGCAAGCCCGGCACCATTAACCATGCATCCAATCTCGCCGTCTAAAGCAATATAATTTAAGTCGTATTTACTGGCTTCCAATTCTTTAGGATCTTCTTCTGTGGTATCCCTTAGATCAGCAATATCTTGGTGCCGGTAAATTGCATTGCTATCAAATCCTACCTTTGCGTCCAAAACACTAAGCGTACCGTTTTTAGTAACGATAAGGGGATTAATTTCCAGCATTTCCATATCTTTTTCTATAAATGCTTGGAACAGTTGTCCCATGAGTTTTATACACTCTTTAACTTGCGAATTCTCAAGTCCTAGAGCAAAGGCAATCTTTCGACCATGGAAAGCCTGATATCCAGTTGCTGGATCCACAGAAAAAGAAAGAATTTTTTCAGGATTGCTAGCCGCAACATCTTCTATATCCATTCCGCCCTCTGTGGAGCATACAAAAGATATTCTGGAAGTTACCCTATCAACTAAAAGAGCGAGGTATAATTCACTCTTAATTTCGGCACCTTGCTCTATATAAACTCGATTTACTTGTTTCCCAGCGGGACCTGTTTGATGCGTTACAAGTGTACGCCCGAGCATTTTTTTTGCTTCATCCGCTGCTTGCTCAACGGATTTAGCAATTCTTACCCCACCGCTCTCACCTGCATCTTTTTCAACAAACGTGCCTTTGCCTCGCCCACCAGCGTGAATTTGAGCTTTGACAACCCAGACCGGGCCATCAAGTTCTCCAGCAGCGGTTTTTGCATCTTCAGATTTGACTACAATACGACCGTCTGCAACAGGTGCTCCATAATTTCGGAGCAAGCCTTTGGCTTGATATTCATGAATATTCATTGTTCAACCTTGTGTTGGTGGTTTGTTGACTAATGACACGTAGGTTTTAATAAATAGAAGAAGTTTATAAAAAAATTACAAGAAATCTTTTAAATTAATATTTTTGTGATCACATAGAAAAAATTAGTGATCACAAAAATAATTTTGATGAATTTTGAGTAAATATTCTTATTTTGGCAAATAAATGAATCGTGCTGATATAACTGGCTATAGCGGGAGACTAAGCAAGCGTTTTATCTATTTCTTTACAAGCTTTAATCAGACCATTTACTGCCTGAACTGATTTATCGAACATAATTTGTTCATCTTTGCTTAATTTTATTTCGACTATTTTCTCTATACCATCTGCGCCGATAATCGTTGGCACCCCAACATACATGCCCTTAAGGCCAAATTGGTTTTCACAATAAGCAGCGCAAGGTAAAACGCGTTTTTGGTCCTTAAGATACGCTTCAGCCATTTCAATTGCTGATGTTGCTGGTGCGTAAAAAGCTGACCCAGTCTTCAAAAGACCAACAATTTCTGCACCGCCATCCCGTGTTCTTTGGATTATGCCGTCTAACTTCTCTTCTGTAGTCCATCCCATTGTAACTAAATCGGGTAAAGGTATCCCAGCAACGGTTGAATAACGAGCAAGTGGAACCATTGTATCACCATGTCCACCCAACACGAATGCTGACACATCCTTCATTGAAACTTTAAATTCTTCAGCGAGAAAATGTCTAAATCTTGCACTATCAAGCACGCCGGCCATACCGCAGACTTTGCTATGAGGAAGACCGGAAAACTCACGTAGAGCCCAGACCATAGCATCTAAAGGGTTAGTTATGCATATAACAAAAGCATTTGGCGCATAGTCTCTAATGCCTTCACCAACCGATTTCATAACTTTAAGATTTATACCAATAAGATCATCACGGCTCATACCAGGCTTTCGCGGTACGCCAGCTGTAACTATACAAACATCTGCTCCAGCGATATCTGAGTAAGACTGAGTTCCTTTCAATTGGGCGTCAAACCCCTCTGAAGGCCCAGACTCTGCAATATCGAGTGCTTTCCCTTCTGGCACACCCTCGGCTATGTCGAAGAGAACTACATCACCCAGTTCCTTAATTGCAGTCAGGTGGGCTAAGGTTCCACCAATTTGGCCTGCTCCAATTAGAGCAATCTTTGGTCTGGTCATGAGGTTCACTCCTTTGTTTTTCTTCTTATTTGGGTGCTAATCTTTTATTACAAATTCTGCAAGGCATCATCACAATCAACATATAAAAACTCTTTATTTTAGCTTTGGAATATTTACTTGGGAAATCAGTAGTTGTTCGTATAAATCTTAGAACATGTACCTTAACTTTGAATTTATATTGATTGCCGCTTTCGCGACTGTTTTTGCAGGAATCAGCAAGGGTGGCTTTGGATCTAACGCAGCCTTTGTGTCGGCTGCAATTCTCGCAACAATTATCGAACCTGGGAGTGCTATTGGTATAATGCTGCCACTTCTCATTTTAATGGACCTTGGAAGTCTGAAGCCATTTTGGAAGAAATGGATATCGCGGGAATCAGGGATACTCGTTTTGGGGAGTATCCCTGGAGTAATCTTAGGTGCCATACTTTATTCTAACGTAAGCGCTGATTTTTTTAGATTTTTGATAGGAGTTATTTGTTTGGCTTTTGTTTTATGGCAAACTTTGCAAAAGTGGAATGTTATTCAAAAGTCTATTCGACCACTTTCAGATTTTTACGGCATTTTTCTTGGATGCTTTGCTGGTTTTACTAGTTTTATCAGTCATGCAGGAGGTCCAGCGGCAGCAATTTATCTTTTATCCAAAAAACCAACGAAAACTGAGTATCAGGCAACGACAGTTATTGTGTTCTGGGCGGTAAATTTGGCAAAGGCCGTGCCCTACACGTTTCTAGGTTTATTTACACTTGAAACCCTTTTTCTGGATCTTATTTTGTCGCCTTTTGCTCTAATAGGCGTTTGGATCGGTGTAAAAGCACATTATATGATATCAGAGCGTTTATTCTTTTCTTTTACATATATCCTTTTAACAATTACCGGTGCTAGGCTTATATGGATTGCACTTGCCTAGCTAATCCTGTGCCGATTAGCTGCTCATGTTGAGACGTTGGAGGTAATATTTTTTGGCAATTTATGTATAGCTAAATGAATTTAATTTAATTTTTTAGGAATTGAAGTTAAAACGGACTAGTAAAACAAAAATTTTGATCTATTACTAACTTTATCACGGCGAAGCTTAAGGGTATTTTCAATGGCTAATGGAGATCGGGGCAACAGACCTCTCTCACCGCATTTGACAATCTATAGACCTCAATTAACCTCTATCACTTCAATTTTGATACGCATTACGGGAAATGCAATTATTTTGAGTGTAATGCTTATTGTTTGGTGGCTTTTTGCTGCGGCGACTTCTCTTCAGTACTTTGAAGTGGCTGACGCGGTCATTAATAGTTGGTTTGGTAAATTAGTTTTAATATCCTCTCTTTGGGCTGTTTGGTATCACCTTTTGGGCGGTGTGCGGCATTTAATTTGGGACAGGGCAATTGGATTAGATTTGAAGACGGCAGAATACCTAGGCTGGTCAGTAATTATAGGTTCCTTTGTCTTCACAATTTTAACAATAGCCGTTTTGTGGTGAGTTGCAGGAGTTGATTTAAGAATGGGTTATTCAAAGTCATTAATTAGTCATCACTTCGAGATGAAAATTACTTCTATTGCGTTATTTTTTTTGATCCCTTTTTTCATTTTTACATTTGGCTCAGTGATTGGCGAAGACCACAACACGGTTGTTGAGTATTTATCTATGCCTTTTCCTGCGCTGATTGTCGCACTTACGTTAATAATTGGGTTACAGCATTTTCAATCGGGTGCTCAAACTCTAATTGAAGATTATATTCGTGGCCTCGGGTATAAAATTGCTTTGATCTTTGTAAAAGCTCTTAGCTACTTTCTAATGGCCGTTGGTCTGTATTCTATTGGAAAAATAGCACTGTAAGGGTGAATTGATGTTAGCTTATTCCTATGACACGCACGACTATGATGTAGTTGTTGTTGGCGCTGGTGGAGCCGGCTTGCGAGCGACTTTAGGAATGGCAGAACAAGGTCTAAAGACGGCTTGTGTCACAAAGGTATTTCCAACTAGGTCGCATACCGTAGCTGCTCAGGGAGGAATTGCGGCGTCATTGTCAAATATGGGCCCGGATCATTGGCAATGGCATATGTATGACACTGTGAAGGGCTCTGATTGGCTTGGTGACACGGATGCAATGGAATATCTCGCTCGAGAAGCCCCCAAAGCCGTTTATGAATTAGAGCATTATGGGGTGCCATTTAGTCGAACTGAGGAAGGCAAAATATACCAACGACCATTTGGCGGTCATACAACTGAATTTGGAGAAGGTCCGCCTGTTCAAAGAACTTGTGCTGCAGCAGATAGAACAGGCCACGCAATTTTGCACACACTTTACGGCCAGTCTCTCAAAAATGAGGCAGAGTTCTATATAGAGTATTTTGCATTAGATTTGATGTTTTCTGACGATGGTATTTGTACGGGAGTAGTTTGCTGGAAACTCGATGACGGTTCAATACATGTGTTTAATGCTAAAATGGTGGTTCTTGCGACAGGTGGTTATGGCAGGGCGTATTTTAGTGCGACGTCAGCACATACCTGTACTGGTGATGGTGGAGGTATGGTGGCTCGCGCTGGGCTTCCACTGCAAGATATGGAGTTTGTTCAATTTCATCCAACGGGCATTTATGGGTCAGGCTGTTTAATTACAGAGGGCGCTAGAGGCGAAGGCGGATATCTTACAAATTCAGAAGGAGAGCGTTTTATGGAACGCTATGCTCCTCACTACAAAGACCTAGCTCCAAGAGATTATGTCTCAAGATGCATGACTATGGAAATAAGAGAGGGCAGAGGCGTTGGCAGAGACGGCGATCATATTCATCTAAATTTAAGCCACCTGCCTCCCGAAGCACTTTCGGAACGACTTCCTGGTATTTCGGAAAGCGCGAAAATTTTTGCGGGTGTAGATGTAACCAAGGAGCCAATTCCAGTGCTGCCTACAGTACACTACAATATGGGCGGTATTCCCACCAATTATTGGGGCGAAGTTATAAATCCAACTGCAAATGATCAAAATGCTATTGTGCCCGGTTTAATGGCTGTCGGTGAATCTGGTTGTGCGTCGGTTCATGGCGCTAATAGGTTAGGGTCTAATTCACTTATTGATTTGGTTGTATTCGGTAGAGCAGCTGGGCTTAGGGCTGGAGAAATTGTTGATCCAAATAGTCATATTCCACCAACTAATGTTTTTGCGGTTGAAGCTGCATTAGATCGTTTTGATAATTTGAGACACGCAAAAGGTTCCGTGTCTACATCTGAGTTAAGACTTGAAATGCAGAAAACAATGCAAAGAGATGCTGCAGTATTCCGGGCCTCAGAAACTATGTCGCAAGGTTTAAATGAGATGGTAAACTTGGCAGGCAAGATATCTGATCTAAGCGTTACTGACCGATCCTTGGTCTGGAATAGTGACTTGATGGAGACACTGGAATTAACAAACCTTATGCCTAATGCTTTGGCCACAATAGCTGGCGCTGAAGCTCGTAAAGAGAGCCGAGGGGCACATGCGCACGAGGATTTCACTGTTCGAGATGATGAAAAATGGAGGGTTCACTCTTTAGCTAAAGTAGATGGCCCTGAGATAAAATTATCATATAGAGATGTGATACGCGATCCATTGTCAGACGAGTCAGAGGGTGGTATCGAACTGAAAAAGATTGCACCTAAAGAAAGAACTTTTTAAATTTGCAAATGAAAGCTTCTATAAACTGATGTACAAAGAAACAATAAATCTGAATTTCTACCAAAATGGAGTTGGGCTATGGTCCAGTTGAGGTTGCCAAGAAACTCTAGGGTTTTGACGGGTAAAACTTGGCCAAAACCAGAAGGCGCATCTAATATCCGTAAGTTTAAAATTTATCGTTGGTCACCTGAAGATAACGATAACCCGCGTGTTGATACATATTTCGTCGATTTAGATACATGCGGCCCAATGATACTTGATGCGCTCATAAAAATAAAAAGCGAGATCGATCCTACTTTGACATTTAGACGTTCCTGTCGTGAGGGAATTTGTGGGTCTTGTGCCATGAATATTGATGGTATCAATACTTTGGCATGTATCTATGGACTTGATGAAGTTAAGGGTGACGTAAACATTTATCCATTACCTCATATGCCAGTAATTAAAGATTTAATTCCTGATTTAACAAATTTTTATGCTCAGCATGCTTCTATTATGCCTTGGCTGGAAACAAAAACAAATACGCCGGCTCAGGAGTGGAAGCAGTCTATAGAAGATAGAAAAAAGTTGGATGGACTTTACGAGTGCGTGATGTGTGCTTCATGCTCAACTTCGTGCCCCTCATACTGGTGGAATAGTGATAGATATCTAGGCCCAGCGGCACTTTTACATGCTTATCGCTGGATTATCGATAGTAGAGATCAAGCAACTGGAGAGAGACTTGACGACTTAGACGATCCTTTTAAGTTATATCGCTGCCATACTATCATGAATTGTGCCAAAACTTGCCCAAAAGGCCTCAACCCGGCGTTGGCAATAGCTGAAGTCAAAAAGCTAATGGTAGAGAAAACGAATTAAGTTCTTATTTTCCATCTATCCCAAGGCAGTTGCCGCCTCGAGTGCTATCTCCACCATATCTCCAAATGAGTTCTGCCTATCTTCCGGAGAAAGTGCCTCGCCTGTCTGCAAGTGATCCGATACTGTCAAAACGGCTAAGGCTTTACATCCGTGTCTGGCTGCTAAATTATAAAGTTCAGCAGCTTCCATTTCCACACCCAAGATTCCATGCCGAACCATTTGCTCATTAAGATCTGGTCTCTCATCATAAAAAACATCAGAGGAATAAATCCCGCCTATGTGTATTTTGCTTTTTTTCTTTTTTGATGCTTCGGCTGCAGCCGAAAGTAAATCAAAATCAGCGCATGGTGCAAAGTTTAATTCACGAAAAATTGCGGAGGAAGGAGTTTGTGTAGATGATGCCGTCTGAGCTAAAATAATGTCACGAATTTTTACATGCTTTTGCATTCCGCCGCAGGAACCTATTCTTATCAGTGTTTTAGCATCATATTCTCGTATAAGTTCGTTTACGTAAATAGACAAAGAGGGCATCCCCATTCCTGAACCGTGAACAGTAATTTCCGTATCTTTATATAGCCCTGTAAAGCCAAGCATTCCCCTTACTTGGTTAATCAATCTAGGCTTGGTTAAAAAATTTTCTGCAGCCCATTTGGCGCGATATGGATCACCTGGCATCAACACTATTTCTGCTATGTCTCCTTTGGCAGCATTTATATGAGGTGTCATAATTTGTTCCTTCGTTCATAATGTATAAATGGAGTTAAATCGGCCATTCGATCGTAAAGTTTTCGTGCTGGTACATTAAATTCCTGCGTGAGCCAATAGACAGATGGAGCCCCATATTTATCAGCTCTTTCATATACGCCCTCTATCAGTAGTTGGCCTATTTTTTTTCCTCGATTTTGAGGGGTGACAAATAAATCTTGTAAATAGCAAACTTCCTGAATTTCCCAAGTGTCAAGATGAAAGATATAATGTACTAAACCAACTAATTCATCTGTACTTTCAGCCACTAATGCATTTTGTCTAGTTTGATCATTATCAATAAATCGGCTGAAGGTTTCGTCAATAACGTCTTCTTTTAAAGAAGTTTCATAGAACTCTAAATAAGAAACCCACAGTGCTCGCCACTCTTCATAATCGGCTTTAGCTAACGGTCTTATTTTCATTTTGAACAGCTTAAATTTATTTTATCTGAAGTAATTTATTTCATTTTAGCAGATATTTTTCAATCAGCCTTTAAAACAATTAGTTTGTATAAATATTTTTACTCGGCAGCAATTTCTCTTGGTTCAGCTAAATTTACTATATCCATCATTATGGTGTTCATTTCAAAGTCTTTAGGAGTATAAACTTTAGAAATACCCATCTTTAGTAATTTTGCTTTATCTTCCTCTGGAATGATACCGCCAACGACAATCGGAATTTTTGTTAATCCTTCCTTTGTCAATAGGGTGATCATATCCTGGACTAGCGGTATATGGCTTCCGGATAAGATGGACAGGCCAACTACATGAGCTTTTGTCGATTTGACAGTTTCCACAATTTCTTGGGGAGTCAACCGGATCCCCTCATATTCAATTTTCATTCCACAGTCACGAGCTCTAGAAGCTATTTGTTCAGCCCCATTTGAGTGCCCATCCAGACCTGGTTTACCAATTAGAAATTTTAATCTCTCACCTAATTTATCGCTAACGGCATCAACGGCACTACGAAGCTCGTCTAGGCCATCCGTTTTATTAGATATACCCATTGCTACGCCGGTTGGCCCACGATACTCGCCATAGATATTTCTCATTTCTTGCGCCCATTCACCTGTGGTAGCACCTGCTTTGGCCGCTTCGATACTTGTAGGCATAATATTTTGGCCGTCTATTGCCGCTTTTCTTAAGTTAAATAATGCCTTGTTGACTAATTTTTCGTCTCGTTTTTTTCGCCATAGGTTTAACCGATCAATTTGATCCTTCTCAACTGACGGATCGACAACCATTATACCACTATCACCTGAAACCAGTGGCGACTTTTCGGTGTTCGTAAACTTGTTAACACCAACTACTGTCGTATGATTGCTTTCAATGTTTTGCAACCGATTGGTGTTGCTTTCTACTAGCCGTGATTTCATGTATTCTATCGCGTTTAAAGCGCCGCCCTGCGTTTCTATCGTTTCAAGTTCGTAACGTGCGCTCGCTTTCAAAGATTCCACTTTTGCATCCACGACTTGGTTTCCATCAAATAGGTCTTCGTATTCTAACAGGTCTGTTTCAAATGCCATGATCTGTTGCATCCTCATAGACCACTGTTGGTCCCAAGGTCTTGGAAGACCCAAGGCTTCATTCCAAGCCGGAAGCTGAATTGCTCGTGCTCTTGCCTTTTTTGATAACGTAACTGCCAGCATTTCGATTAAAATGCGGTAAACATTATTTTCTGGTTGTTGTTCAGTTAAACCCAAGCTGTTTACTTGTACACCATATCGGAAACGCCTAAACTTTGGATCTTCAACGCCATATCTTTTTAGTAAAATTTCATCCCATAGATCAACGAATGCTCTCATTTTGCAGATCTCTGTGACAAATCTGATGCCCGCGTTTACAAAAAATGACAACCTTCCGCATAATTCTGGAAATTCACGCTTCGGTACTCGGGTTTTTAGCTCATCCAAAACTGATATTGCTGTTGCGAGAGCGTAAGCTAACTCTTGTTCCGGCGTTGCTCCAGCTTCTTGCAAATGGTAAGAGCATATATTCATTGGATTCCATTTAGGAATTTTATTGAAGCAATATTCTGCCACGTCGCCGATCAATTTGATTGATGGTTTGGGAGGGCAAATATAGGTTCCTCGGCTCAAATATTCTTTCACAAGGTCGTTTTGAACAGTACCTTTTAGTTTAGATATATCTGCTCCTTGTTCCTCGGCTACGGCCACGTAAAGTGCTAACAACCATGGGGCGGTTGCATTAATTGTCATAGAGGTATTCATGTCCTCTAATGGTATCTGATCGAATAGAGTCCTCATATCGCCAAGGTGACTAATAGGCACTCCAACTTTTCCAACTTCACCTCTAGCCAATATGTGGTCGCTGTCATAACCAGTTTGCGTCGGAAGATCAAATGCAACGGAAAGACCGGTTTGCCCTTTGTCTAGGTTTGAACGATACAGTTCGTTTGAAGCTTTTGCTGTGGAGTGCCCAGCATATGTTCTTATTAACCAAGGCTTGTCTTTTTTTCTATTCACAACTGAATTTTCCTGGATAATAATATTTCGTTTATCTTTATCTTTATTTAGAAAATTTAAAAAAAAGTCAATTTTTTGCGCTTGTGAGCAGTAAAATAACTGATTCTAGATGTTTTTCATAGCTCGCAGACTTTATTTTTTTTAAGAAAAATTAATAAAAAACAATTATTTATATGAAAACCATTTTACCTTTGAAATAAAATTACTAAATAGAGATAAAATAGGTTGTAAAATTACTTATAAAATTATAGTGCTCTTGCGGCGAAACAATATTTCGCGATGATTCAAATTGATGGAGGAAAAAATGGCTTTAGATGCAAACGATTCTTTACTTCGCTATGATGCACCTGAAAAAGATCTGTATGAAATAGGAGAGATCCCTCCGATAGGCTTTGTCCCTCCAAAAATGTTAGCTTGGACTATACGCCGTGAGAGACATGGGGAACCCGACCAATCATTTAAAATTGAAATCGTTGATACGCCCACGCTCGACAGTCACGACGTTTTAGTTTTGGTTATGGCTGCTGGCGTAAATTATAATGGTGTTTGGGCTGGTCTTGGTGTTCCTATTAGCCCGTTTGACGTACACAAAGCCGAATATCACATCGCAGGTTCAGACGCTTCTGGCGTCGTTTGGGCCGTAGGTGATAAAGTGACCCGCTGGAAAGTGGGCGATGAAGTAGTGATACATTGCAATCAAGATAATGGTGATGACGAAGAGTGTAACGGTGGTGACCCAATGTATTCAAACAGCCAGAGAATTTGGGGTTATGAAACTCCGGATGGCTCTTTTGCTCAATTTACAGCGGTTCAAAGTCAACAGCTTATGCCCCGTCCAAAGCACTTGAGTTGGGAAGAGAGTGCTTGTTACACCTTGACGTTGGCAACGGCCTACCGAATGCTGTTTGGTCACCAACCTCATGACTTGAAACCTGGCCAAAATGTTTTGGTTTGGGGTGCATCTGGAGGATTGGGTTCTTACGCAATTCAATTGATTAAAACTGCTGGCGCTAATGCCATAGCCGTTATATCGGACGAAGATAAACGAGAATTTGTTACTAACCTAGGTGCTAAAGGGGTTATTAACCGGAAAGACTTTAATTGTTGGGGACAATTGCCCACAGTAAACAGTCCTGAATTTAAAGATTGGTTTGCAGAAGCCAGAAAGTTTGGCAAAGCAATTTGGGAGATCACTGGAAAGGGTGTGAATGTTGATATGGTATTTGAACACCCTGGGGAGACAACTTTTCCTGTTTCAACTTTTGTATGTAAGACAGGTGGAATGGTAGTGATTTGCGCGGGAACAACTGGGTATAATCTTACTATGGATGCTCGTTACGTATGGATGAACCAAAAAAGGATCCAGGGTAGCCACTTTGCGCATCTAAAACAGGCTTCTGCAGCTAACCATCTTATGATTGAACAAAGACTAGATCCATGCATGTCGGAAGTTTTCTTTTGGGATGAGGTACCTGAGGCCCACATGAAAATGCGCAGAAACGAACACAAGCCAGGAAATATGGCAGTTTTGGTTCAATCTCCACGAAAAGGGCTGAGTACCTTATCAGAAGCTTTAATCGATTAATAAATTTAAATTACAAATCATTTTAATAACGACGTTAAGGTTAGGTTTTTTTGCTACAAAGGGTCTCATATTAATGTTATGAACCTTTAATGTTGTAGACCGATATTCTGCCCAGCAAATAAGAATATGAGTGGCCTAATTCAGGGCAAAAGTATAAACAATTGTTTATGGCAAGCGACGTAGTTTATTTTTCTGACGACCAAACCAAAGCCTATAATGAAGTCGTATCAACTCTAAGACTCTCCGGCATAGATTTAGATCAAGAAAAGTTATCAGCAAAATTTGATCGCCAATCTTCTCTTCTGAGTATCATTGGAAGAGCTGGAACAGGAAAAACATTGTTAATTTCAAAACTTTTTGAGGCTTTGAAGTTATCGGGTATTAATATTATTACGGGCGATTATGAAAGTAAAAAACTTAGAACCGAGCGTTCCTTATCTATTTTAGCACCCACAAATAAAGCGGCTAGCGTTTTGAGAAGCAAGGGTGTTCCTGCGACTACTCTTCATCGTATCTTATACACTCCAATATACGATCCTGAATACGAAAAAATTGCTGAGTGGTTGATTGGAAATTCTGCTCGACCCGACAATGAGAATTTTGAAAAATCGACCTTGGATCGCATTTTCGAATTTTATAAAATAAACAAATCTATTCCAGGAGCATTAGCTTCTGCTGGTTTAAAGGGATCAGACTTTATTCAAGGTTGGAAACGCAGAGAAGAGCCGTTGGATGTTGGTTTCGTTGATGAGGCATCAATGCTTGATAATCAACAGTTTGAAGATTTAAAGGAAATATTTTCAAATTTAATTCTTTTTGGTGATCCAGCCCAACTAGCTCCCATTAATCAATCAGGGAGTATGGTTTTTGATAAAATCCCTGACAAAAGAAAATATTTTCTGCGGCAAATTCATCGCCAACAAAACGATAATCCAATTCTAGAATTAGCTAATAAATTACAAGACCCTGCTATTGATTTTCCAGCTTTCGATCAGTTAGTTAGGGAAGCCTCTTTTTCTGACGAAAGAGTTATTTATAGTCAGAGAGTAAATATTGATTTGATGGCACTCAGTCCGGTTTTAGTCTGGCGTAACTCGACCAGAATTCGCCTAATAAATGCTTTTAGAGAGGCTCATTCAATAACTGAAACTGAGTTAGTGCCAGGGGAGCCATTAATTTGTGACGGTATTGAACTACCACTTAAACATCGAAAAAAAAGAATAGACTTAGAGGCGCGGGGCCTCGTTAAAGGAGCTCATGTCATTTATTTGGGACCCGGAAGGAAACCAGGCTTTTCCAAACTTTACATTATAGGCTCAGACGATCCACAGGTTTCAGCGGCGTCAATCGTTAAAATTGAAACGCCTGATGTCGAAGAACCATTTATACCATTTGCAGCTCGCATGGGTGCTACTTTTTTACATGGTTCAGCTGTTACGATCCATAAATCCCAGGGATCTCAATGGGATCAAGTGCAAGTTATTTCGAGCGATTTAGCCATAGCGGCACGAACTGGGAGAGTAGAGTCGGGACAACCACTTTGGAAGCGGTTAACTTATGTTGCAATTACAAGAGCGCAGCATCAACTCAATTGGGTAACTAGGAACCGTCTTTCAAAGCCAAAAATTCCGCTGGACACTACGAAATTAATATAACATAAAATTTTTATTTTGTGGTCTTACTCAAGTAATTTTTCAATAAAACAGTACGCAACCTTTGGAGGAAATTATAATGCTTGGCCAGATGATGCAGCGCGATCTTTCAATAATAGAGATCTTGAAATTTGCCGCGGAAAATCATTCTGTCAGTGAGGTTGTATCATTAAGAACCGAAGGTGACATACATCGTTACAATTACAGAGAATGTCTAGTCAGAGTTTGCAAATTAGCTAATGCTCTTTTGGATTTAGGTGTAAAAAAAGGTGATAGGGTCGCGACTTTGGCATGGAATGGCTATCGTCATTTAGAATTATACTATGCTATTAGTGGCGTTGGTGCTGTATGCCATACAATTAACCCCCGATTAAGCGCTGAACAAATGCTTTATATAATAAAGCATGCTGGTGATAGCGTATTATTCGTTGATACCACTTTTGTTTCAATTATCGAGCAGCTCGCTCCTAAGCTACCTAAAAATTTAGTGGTTGTTGTTATGGCAGACGCTGAGAGTATGTCTAACTTTTCCAATCAATACTTGTGCTATGAAACTTTAATATCAAAGAGTTCTCAAAATATCATATGGCCAGATTTGCCGGAAAACTCGGCAGCGGGTTTGTGTTATACCTCAGGAACTACGGGATACCCAAAGGGAGCGCTTTACTCACATCGGTCTACTGTACTTCACGCACTTACGCTTTCATTAAATATGGGCCAATATCTTGGTAATGGTATGAAAGTTTTGCCAGTGGTCCCATTGTTTCATGTTAACGCTTGGGGCCTTCCTTATGGTGCGCCTTTGACAGGAACGTCATTGGTTTTCCCAGGTTCAAACCTTGATGGTGCCTCATTATTTAAGTTAATCGATAATGAACATGTTAATTCTGCGTGGGGGGTGCCTACGGTATGGCTTGGACTTCTTGAGGAAATTCGCAAGCAGGAAAGAGCTCCTTCCCAATTCCAGAATGTTGTCATTGGTGGTTCGGCAGCTCCTAAATCAATGATTGAAGAATTCGAGGAGCTAGGAATTACGGTTTGTCATGCATGGGGCATGACTGAAATGAGCCCAATTGGAACACAAGGTTTTCTGCCTCAACCTATGAATAAACTGCTTTCTCCAGGTGAACAAATATCAAAAAAATGTTTTCAAGGCCGACGAGTATTTGGAGTTGATTTAAAAATTATAGACGAAAAAGGTAATTCTTTGCCTCATGATGGTATAGCTTCAGGCGAATTACATGTTCGGGGAAATGCAATTATTTCTGGCTATTATAACAATGAACAGGCGACGGAAGAAGCTTTCGATAAAGAGGATTGGTTTGGAACAGGTGATATCGCCTCGATAACATCAGATGGTTTTCTCAATATTCAGGATAGAGCTAAAGACTTGATAAAGTCAGGTGGTGAATGGATTAGCTCGATTGATATCGAAAATATAGTTATGGGTCATCCGAAAGTTGCAAATTGTGCTGTCATTGCTGTTTCTCATCCAAAATGGGAGGAAAGACCACTTCTTGTCATAGTGTCAAACGGAAACAATCGTGTTACGAAGAAAGAAATTGATAATTTACTTCTCGAGCATATTGCACAATGGCAATTGCCAGATGCAATAGAGTTTTTAGATGCCTTACCATTAACGGCTACTGGTAAAGTTTCAAAGCTTACGCTCAGAGAAAAGTTTGCAAACTATAAATTAACTTAGCTGAGGCAAAAAAATGGATTTAGGTATCACAAAAAAAGTAGCTCCCTTGATCGATGCCGTTCGAGAAATGGTAAATAACGAAATAGAGCCTCTGGATCTCGAATTTCACTCTGAGGTAGGTAAACATCCTAGTGGGAATAGATTTCGCCATACCGATCGACAGCTTAAAATATTGGATGAACTGAAAATAAAAGCTCGTGAACGTGGATTATGGAATTTTTGGTTAACTGACAGTGAGAAAGGATATGGTTTAACAACTGTAGAATATGCCTATTTAGCCGAAGAAATGGGAAAGGTGAGCATCGCAGCTGAAGTTTTTAATTGCAATGCTCCTGATACTGGGAACATGGAAGTTCTCGAGCGTTATGGGACTAGTGAACATAAAAATAGATGGCTTTATGACTTATTGGAGGGGAAAATTCGCTCAGCTTATGTCATGACGGAGCCAAATACTGCTTCATCTGATGCTGCTCAGCTAGCATTTAGTGCTGTAAAAGATAATGAAAGTTGGGTGCTTAACGGTGAAAAATGGTGGATTTCTGGAGCTGGAGATCCACGATGTGAATTATATATACTATTGGCATGCACTGATCCAAGTGCATCCAAACACAACCGCCATACCATGTTTGTTCTTGATCCAAAAACACCCGGTATTGAAGTTTTGAGACCAATGCAAGTTTTTGGCAACGATGATGCTCCTCATGGACATATGCATTTAAAATTTACAGATGTTCGCATTCCATCTTCTAGTATTGTACTCGGTGAAGGTAGGGGGTTTGAGGTTGCCCAGGGTAGACTTGGACCTGGCCGAATACATCACTGTATGCGAGCAATTGGGCAAGCTGAAAAAGCGTTGGAAATGATGTGTCGTCGTGGTTTGTCTCGTGAAGCTTTTGGGAAAAGGCTTACAGATTTAGGAGGAAATTACGATATTATTGCAAACGCTCGTATGGAAATAGAAATGTCTAGATTGTTGTGCCTTAAAGCTGCTTACATGATGGATACAGCGGGTGTTCGTGCCGCTCAGCCATGGATCTCAAAAATCAAAGTTATTGCTCCATTAATGGCTGGAAAAGTGGTAGATGAAGCTATGCAATTGCATGGTGCCGCGGGAATAAGCCAGGACTTTGATTTAGCAAATATGTGGACACATATCAGAACCCTTAGATTTGCAGACGGTCCGGATGCTGTGCATCGCCGGCAGGTTGCTCGAGCTGAATTAAAAAAATATACAAATTCTTTAACCTAAATTCTAATTAATTATTTGCTGGCTTAGGTGAGAGCGCTTATTTCTAAAATTGATCTGTATCTAGGCATATAGTTACTGGCCCATCATTAATTAGTTTCACGGCCATCTCGCTTCCGAATTCTCCAGTTTGAGTAGAAATTCCATATTGCTTAAGACAAGATGCGAAGTGATTATAAAGATGTTTGGCTTTTTCTGGTTCCGCTGCCTCTGAAAACCCAGGACGATTACCTCGCTTTAAATCAGCAGCCAAAGTGAATTGGCTAATTACCAAAGCTGCCCCATTTATATCCATTAAAGAACGATTCATTTTGTGGTCTTCATCTTGATATATTCTGATTTTGGTAATTTTTTTTGCAAGTTTTTCTGCTTGGCTGATGGTATCATTCTTCATCGCACAAACGAGTATAAGTGCGCCGATTTCACATTCGCCCACAATTTGATCTGAGATCGAAACACTTGCACTTTTAACCCTCTGAATGACAGCTCGCATTTTATAATTTCCTTTAAGATTAAGGATAAAGTCTCTTTAAAAAACTCGTTTCTTTCATTTGCTTTCGCAATAATTTTCAATTTACTTTTCTAGAAACTTTTGAGAATTTGTTATGGTTTCTTTTTTTATTACTTGCCTTTGTGAAATCGATATTCACGGTCTTTAGCGACCGTCTAATTGATTTACTATTTATTTCAATTACTTCGCCCCGTTTTAAACTTCCTAGTTTAAATGGGCCATACTCAATCCTTATCAGTCGATTGACCAGCAAGCTAAGTTCACTCATTGCGCGCCGTATTTCGCGATTTTTGCCTTCCTTCAATTCGATTGTTAGCCATGCATTAGCACCCTGCTGGCGGTCCACTGAAACTTTCATAGGTCTAAAGAAATCTTTTTCAATAATGATACCAGATCTCAGTGAATCTAAACTGGCTTCTTTTGGGTGCCCTTTGACGCGAACCCTATATATCCGACTAAGTTCAGAGCTTGGCAGTTCAAGTTTTCTCTTTAACTCACCACTATTTGTCAAAAGCAATAAGCCTTCAGAATTAAGATCTAAACGGCCGACTGGCATTACGCGCGGCAAGTTCGAGGGGAAATATTCATAAATCGTTTTGCGGTTTTTATCATCTTTAGCTGTTGTTATAGCGCCTACTGGTTTATGAAAGCACCATAATCGCTCTTCATCAGGTTTAGCGATTGGATCATCATCAATAAGGATAATGTCGCTATCAACAACATTAAAAGCTGGGGAAATAAGTATTTCGCCATTAACTTTGACGCGACCTGCCAATATTATTTTTTCAGCTTCTCGACGGCTTGCTATACCTGCTCTGGATAAGACTTTAGCAATACGACTGCCTTTAGATGATTGATTATTCATATCTGTGACTTATGATAAAAAGTCAGATCGGAAAACCCCTGATGAAGATATGAAGAAATATTATGTTTAGAACTTATATGGATGATGCCCTTGAAGAAGCAGCCAAAGCTCTAAAAAGAGGAGAAGTGCCAGTTGGGGCTGTTATTGTAGAAGCTTCTGGTAAAATCATTGCTCGTGCGGGAAACGAAACACGGGAAAGGTTAGATCCCTCTGCGCATGCAGAAGTTTTAGCCATAAGGAAAGCCTGCCATACCTTAAAAACAGAGCGGCTCGTAAATTGCGATATATATGTAACTTTAGAGCCTTGTGCGATGTGTGCTGGTTTAATTGCAAATGCTAGAATAAGACGTATTTATTTTGCTGCCTCTGACCCAAAATCAGGTGGAATTCAGCAAGGTGCAAGAGTTTTCGATCATAAACAAACGCACCATGTTCCAGAAGTATATTCGGGCATAGGTGATGAAAAAGCAGCAAAACTTTTAAGAAATTTTTTTGCTACAAAGCGTTTGAAGGCATAAACTTTTATGTGCTACACTTTCACAGGTTATCTCAACCTTTCAAAGCTTCATTACATCTACCACAAATTGGATTTGCATCGGTCACTTCTGGAAGTATCTTCCAACAGCGTTGACACTTTACTCCTGAAGCAACTTGAAAATCGACCTTAATTCCTTTGACCTCTTCACTTGAAAAAGCTGTTTTGGGAGCTTTTTCTAGGGACAGTTTTACTGAAGAAGTTATACATATGTCAGTAAATGGAATGCTGTCCAATATATCAAACGTTTCTTGGTCTTCTAAGTAAACAACCGGTGAAGCTTCGAGACTAGAGCCTATGACTTTGTCAGTTCGCTGTAATTCCAATGCTGCGGTGACAGCTCTTCTTGCTTGCCGAATAACGGCCCATTTTCCTGCTAATTCCTTATTTAGCCATGTTTTTGGCGTGCTGGGCATATCGGTCAGATGAATAGAACTTTCCTCACCGGGAAATTTTTCCAGCCAAGCTTCCTCCATGGTAAATACTAATACAGGAGCAAGCCAAGCTGTTAATCTAAGGAATATATGATCGAGAACGCACCGGGCAGAACGCCGTTCCAGAGTATCTCCATCGCAGTAAAGAACATCTTTTCGTATATCGAAATAAAACGAGGAGAGTTCAACTGTCGCGAAGGTGAACACAGATTGAAATACACCCTGAAAGTCGTATTCACTATAGCCTTTACGTACGCGTTCGTTGAGTTCAGATAACCGATGTAAAACCCACTGTTCGAGCTCTGGCATATCTTTGGGCTCAATTTTTTCACTTTCGGTTAGTTCTGAAAGTGAACCCAAAATAAATCTCATTGTATTACGGAGCCGTCGATAACTATCCGAAACCCCTTTTAAAATTTCTGGGCCAATACGAAGATCTGCTGTGTAGTCAGACTGCGCAACCCACAGTCGCAAAATATCTGCCCCATATTGTTTCACAACTTGTTCTGGAGCTATTGTGTTTCCAAGAGATTTGGACATTTTCATGCCCTTTTCATCTAATGTGAAGCCGTGGGTTAGGACCCCTCGGTATGGTGCTCTTCCATTCGTTCCGCAGGACTGTAGCATTGACGAGTGAAACCAACCTCGGTGTTGGTCTGTTCCCTCTAAATACAAATCAGCCAGTCCATCATCGGATCCATCTTCACGTTCCTTCAAAACGAATGCGTGTGTTGAGCCGCTATCGAACCAAACATCTAATATATCGTATACCTGCTCGTAGTCTGCTGGGTCTACGATCCCTTCTAAAAAACGCTCTTTCGAATTTTCAAGATACCAAGCATCAGCTCCTTCGTTTTCAAAAGCTTTGGCAATCCGTTCGTTCACCTCAGCATTTTTTAAAAGAAAATCACTGTCGGTTGGCAAAGCTCCTTTTTTTGTAAAGCAAGTGAGGGGAACACCCCATGCTCGCTGTCTCGACAAAACCCAATCTGGACGTGTCTCAATCATTGAATACAATCGGTTTCTTCCTGTCTGGGGGGTCCATGAGACCAATTTATCTATAGAATTTAGTGCTCGCTCCCTTATCGTTCTACCAAATTCATCTTTACTATCACCGACTGCGCGGTCTATCGATGCGAACCATTGAGGTGTATTTCTGTATATTATCGGAGCTTTGGAGCGCCATGAATGCGGGTAGCTATGTTTGATTTTCCCACGAGCCAATAATCCATTAACTTCTATTAGCTTATCGATGACTGCTTTGTTCGCATCGCCCTCACCGCCTTTTCGGCTAAGGATATACTTTCCCCCAAAGAATGGAAGATCATCTCTGAAGCTTCCGTCGTCTTTTACGTTGTATGTTATGACCCGATCCAACATACCCAATTCGCGATAGAGTTCATACTCCTCCATTCCGTGCGATGGCGCGCAGTGGACAAATCCGGTGCCTTCAGTGTCAGTTACAAAATCTGCAGCTCTGAAGTCTCTAGTATCATCCCACTCACCATTTGCGTCTTTTGCTGAATATAATGGGTGTTTTAGGCTTATTTTTGATAATTTCTCTGATGTAATATCGCTGATCCGGCGATACATGGTATCGTCTAGTCTTGCTTTTTCCATAACTCCATCAGCTAAATTATCGGCTAATATGTACCGATCACCAATATTTGCCCAACATTCATCTGG
Source organism: Paracoccaceae bacterium (assembly GCA_902534325.1). Lineage (GTDB taxonomy): Bacteria > Pseudomonadota > Alphaproteobacteria > Rhodobacterales > Rhodobacteraceae > Salinivivens. The sequence goes on from CACAPQ010000009.1 coordinate 36,435, forward strand.
TCGCGAAATTACTTCGTACAAGCCGTACTTTATATCAGGGCCAAAAACGACTGCTTTGTTTGATGGAATGGTCCAGGGCGTAGTTGTCCATATTACAACTTGAGAGCCGTTCAGTTCTGTATCTTCTTTATCAATTACTTCGAATTTCACCCAGATAGTAAAACTTTCTTTATCGTGATACTCAACTTCAGCCTCGGCCAAAGCTGTCTTTTCAACAGGTGACCACATAACTGGTTTAGACCCTTGATAAAGGGTGCCGTTCATTAAAAATTTCATAAACTCTTGTGCGATAGTTCGCTCGGCTTTGAAATCCATCGTAAGATACGGGTTTTCCCAGTTGCCAGTAATACCTAACCGTTTAAATTCTTCTCTCTGAATATCTATCCAGCCATCCGCAAATTTTCGGCATTCTTGACGAAAATCTACTACCGGAACGTCATCTTTATTTTTTCCTTTCTTTCGATATTTTTCTTCAATTTTCCATTCAATTGGTAATCCATGGCAATCCCAACCTGGAATATATCTAGCGTCACTACCCATCATTTGTTGGCTTCTTACCACCATATCCTTCAAAATTTTATTTAGAGCGTGACCAATATGAAGGTTGCCGTTTGCGTAGGGTGGACCATCGTGCAAAATAAATGGCTTACGAGAGGTTTTTTGTCTCAATTTTTTGTAGATGCCAATTTTCTCCCATCTTTCCAACCAACTAGGTTCCCGATTAGGTAAACCTGCTCTCATTGGAAAATCAGTTTTAGGTAAATTTAGTGTATTTTTGTAGTCGATTGGTTCAGCAGTCATTGCCGCTATTCCTTAAATATTTTTGAATTTTAGAACTTAAGACGGTGCGCAATTTCGATCACCTTGACCCGGCTCCTCGTGTCAGAGTGCCGGGAAAATAATTCGTATCATAAAATCTATATCTAAATTCATAATGCTCTTATAGGGTAGTGGTATACCATGGTCCAGTAGTAGAATTGAATTTTATTTTTGAACCTTGTTTAGCTTTTAGCTATGTACTCAGTAATCTTTTTTCGCAAAGTGGTTTCACCCTCAACTTTCGCTTTGTCTATTATTTTTCGAACTTCACCTAAGTCACTTTTGAGTAAAATATTTTTCACTGGCCCTATTGATGCTGGTCTCATAGACAATGTTTTTATCCCTATTGCTGCGAGACAAAGCGCCTCAACTGGTCTGCCCGCGTCCTCTCCACAAAAAGATAACTTGGTGTTATTTTTTTTACATTTGTCCACAATCGTTTGTAAGAAATCTATAAAGGATAGATTGAGGGTGTCGTAGCGCTTCCGAACCAACTCATTTTCTCGATCAGCTGCGAAAAAAAATTGTTTTAAATCATTGCCACCAATAGATAAGAAATCAACTTCCTGGAAGAATTTATCGGATTCAAAAGCTAGTGAAGGGGTTTCTAGCATTGCACCAATGTTTATCTTTTTTGGCACTTTATGACCTAACTTTAACTCCCTTTCTTTTACTTTTGCCATCTCGAGTTTTGCGAAATCAAACTCGCTAGTTTGAGCTATAAATGGAAACATAATTGATAACGGTCGGCCCTCTGCGGCGCGTAAAAGCGCCTGGAGTTGCATACGCAAGACGCCGGGTTTATCAAAACCTACCCTGATTGCTCGCCAACCTAACGCAGGGTTTGGTTCTTCAACATTTGGCATGTAGGATAAAACTTTATCCGATCCAATGTCCAAGGACCTGAAAACTACTGTTTTTCCTCCAGCTGCATCAATGACCCGTTTATAGATGGCGCTTAGTTCGGACCTTTTTGGCATTTGGTTTAGAATAAGAAATTGCAATTCTGTTCGAAAAAGCCCAACGCCCTCGGCGCCCGAACTATCTAAGCTGGGTAAGTCTGCCATTAATCCTGCATTCATAAGCAGATTAACTTTACTTCCATCTATGGTATTTGCCGGCAAGTGTCTTATGGCCGAGTATCTCTCTTGTGCCTTTGCTTCCATGGCAATTTTGTCTTTGAAAGCTGAACTCACGCTTTCATCTGGTCGAAGATGCACAAGACCTTGTTCTCCATCAACTAAAACTTCATCTCCATTCAAAGCTTCAGCAGTAATATTTTGGGCATGGATAACAAGTGGAATAGCTAGAGCTCTTGCAACTATGGTTGCGTGACTGCCCACGGAACCTTCTTCGAGTACGATACCTTTTAAAGATCGCCCATAATCCAGTAATTCTGCGGGTCCTATATTGCTTGCAACCAATATTGGGTTTTGCGGCATTGATGCGCCAGTCTGCTTGCCTTGCCCTGTTAAGATACGAAGGAGACGATTAGATAAATCATCCAAGTCATGAAGCCTATCTCTCATATAGGGATCGGTTGCCTGTCCTAGCCTTGCCCTGGCAGAGGATTGCTCTTTGTCGACTGCTGCTTCTGCACTCAAGCCAGAATTTATGTCAGTTGCCATCCGTTTCATCCAACCTCGAGAATTTGCAAACATTTTGTAAGCTTCAAGAATTTCTGCTTGCTCCTTGTCCATCTGTCTATTTTTCTCAAGCATTCCGTCGACATGGTTTCTTAGCTGTTGCACGGCTTCTTCCAGGCGATCGATTTCTGCTTCTGGGTCATCTGATACAAGATTAGTTACAACAACCCGAGGTTCATGCAGCCAAACATTGCCTTTTGTGGCTCCTTCCTGGGCTACTGATCCTCGAATAAGTATGGATTGTTGATGTAAAGCCTTTAATCCGCTTTCTTCACTAACAAATGCTCCCAGTTCCGCCATTTCTGCCAAAACCATTGCGACGACTTCTAGGGCGTAAATTTCATCAATATTAAATTCTCGAGCTGTTTTTGATTGGACAACCAAAACGCCTAAAAGTTCGCCTAGTCTTTGGATTGGAAGACCTAAAAAAGAGGAAAACCTTTCCTCGCCTGTTTCTGGCATGTAGCGGAAGCCAGGATATGATGGAGCATCGGCAGTGTTTATTGCTTTATTTCTTTTTGCAACTTTTCCAACTAAACCTTCACCAATTCTCATTCTGGTTTGGTGAACCGCGTCAATTTTGAGGCCTTCAGTTGCGCACAATTCTAAAGTTTCTGAATCGCGAAGCAAGTAAATAGAGCAAACTTCGGTTCCTATGGTTAATGCAATAAGCTTAGTAATTTTGTCTAGGCGATCTTGTCCTTTTGCTTCTTCTGCCATTGTATCTCGCAGGCGCCCCAGAAGCTTTCGGCTATCACTTTCAATTTTATTTGGCATCGTCATTAGGTCGCAGTATAGACGTCTTAATTGTTGTAGTGAAACTAATTAAGTAATTTTTTCCAAGTCAAATGCGTCATGTAACGACTGAACAGCCAATTCCATATACTTTCTATCGATCAAAACAGAAATTTTTATTTCAGATGTTGCAATGACTTTTATATTGATTCCTTCATCAGATAACGTACGGAACATTTTTGCAGCTACACCCGATTGACTTCGCATACCAATGCCAACTGCAGAGATTTTAGCCACATTGGTGTCGGCAACAAGTTGCGAAAAATTAATATCACCTTCATTTTTTGCGCTATTGAGCGCTTTCTCTGCTCTCAACACTTGGTCGGTGGGACATGAAAACGTCATATCAGTCCGTCCTTCTTCGGCAATATTTTGAATAATCATGTCAACGTTAACGCCTGCTTCTGAGAGGGGACCAAATATTGCGGCCGCAATTCCAGGCCGATCTGCTACTGAAATTAAAGTCATTTTTGCTTCATCTTTGGAATGTGCAATACCTGATACAATATTTGATTCCATAATTTCCTCCTCACTGCATACGAGTGTTCCTGCATTAATTACTGGCTTATCAAAACTCGAAAGGACTCTAAGTTTTACGTTAAATCGCATTGCCAATTCAACGGATCGTGTTTGCAAAACTTTTGCTCCTAGAGAAGCCAGTTCGAGCATCTCTTCAAATGAAATTTTATTTAATTTTCTGGCTTTTTCAGTTATGCGGGGATCTGTTGTGTAAATTCCATCTACATCCGTGTAGATATCACATCGAACGGCCTCAAAAGCAGCTGCAAAGGCAACAGCCGTCGTGTCCGACCCCCCGCGTCCAAGAGTTGTGACCCTATTGGTTTCACTCATGCCTTGAAACCCGGCTACTACTGCAACGCGCATTCCCTCGTTGAATTCATTCATTATATTTTCAGTAGGTATTTCTTCAATCCTTGCTGAAGAGTGTGCCGAAGATGTTCTAACCGGCACTTGCCACCCTTGCCAACTTCGGGCAGGAATATCCATCTCCTGCAAAGTAAGGGCCATAAGTCCAGCGGTTACATTTTCTCCAGAGGAAACAATCGCGTCATATTCGCGGGCATCATAAAGAGGAGATGTTTCATTAACCCAATCAACAAGTTCATTTGTCCTTCCAGCCATAGCTGAAACAATTACAATAACTGAATGGCCTGCAGATACCTCTAAAGCAACACTTTTTGCAGCGCTCTTTATTTTATCGAGAGACGCGACAGAGGTGCCTCCAAATTTCATTACCAACACGGGCATAACAATTCCCTAAAAGTGGAATACGAACATGGTGTATTTCACCAAGAAAGATAGCACAAGTCTCAATGGCAAAGAGAAAAGAAAGGCTCTTCCTGAAAAAAAATGTAAATTAAATAAAAGTTTCTAACTGAGGCTAATTGGTTTTTCTATTTGGAGTGAATGGTAAAGGGGTTACGGGAATACCGTCATCGATGAGTGATTTGGCTTCTTCTGTTTTCGCTTCACCATATATGGGCCGCTCTGGCAAGTCTCCTAAATGCATAGCTCTCGCTTCTTTCACAAAATCTTTGCCAACATAATGGGAGTTTTCTTCAACATGTTTTTTAATTTCTGCAATTGCTTGTTCTGCAGGATGCTTCTTCTTGACACTGATTTTCGCGTTTTTATTTACGCGTGGCGCCATTATGGCTTTTTCGATCTTCGAACTTCCACAAATTGAACAAGCGATCATTTTACTAGCTCTCAGTTTTTCAAAAGCAGAGCTTGATTGAAACCAACTATCGAAGGTATGCTCTTTATCACATTTTAATGTGTATTGGATCATTTTTTTTAAATTCCTACGCTTACTTGTAAGTTGTTTATGACCGCCCACGATTTAGTACGTGTTCTCATTAAAGTCTGTGACCGAATATACTAAAAAAATAAATAAGTAATTTATTAAGAAATTCAATTAGTACCAGAGACATAAAACTACTTTTTCCTCAAAATAAACGCATTTTTATTACTTTTTCGCTTGCCGCTGTCGTTTTTTAGTCTAAATACAGCGCACCTGTATTCAATAAGAATCGATTAAATTTTTCAACGACTGGGAGACATTTTATGGAACGTCGTAATTTTCTAAGAGGTGCTGCGTTAGCGGGAACCGGCGCTGCCCTCGCAACACCAGCTGTGTCAGGTGGACACGGCACTGTATTAACAATGGTTCAATCATGGCCTCGAGGCTTTGCTGTTCTTGATGATGCAGCACGATACTTTGCTGACATGGTTGCACAAATGTCAGATGGAACTTTAACTATTGATAGAAAAGCACCAGGCGAATTGGTTGGTGCTTTGGAAGTGTTTGATGCTGTTACTTCTGGTCAGGCAGATATGTATCACTCAGCGGACTATTATTTTATTGGTCAGCATCCTGCTTTGGCTTATTACACAGCGGTACCGTTCGGTGGTACAGCACAAGAAGTTACCAACTGGTATTATCACGGTGGTGGAGAGCAAATCCATGATGAAATTGGTCAAATTTTCAATTTTAAGGGTTTACTCGCTGGTAACTCAGGTGGTCAATCTGGTGGTTGGTTTCGTAAGGAGATGACTTCTCCAGACGACTTCAACGGACTGAAATATCGTATGCCTGGCCTTGGCGGTAAAGTGCTAGGTAAACTTGGTGCATCTGTCCAAAACATTCCAGGTGGTGAACTATATCAAGCCCTTTCATCGGGTGCTCTTGATGGACTTGAATGGGTTGGTCCGGCAGCTGACGAACGAGCTGGTTTTTGGGAAGTTGCAAAAGTATACTACACAGCCGGTTTTCATGAGCCAGGATCAGCTCTCTCCGCAAATATGAATTTGGACAAGTGGAATACGCTGTCCGAACCTCATCAAGCTATTTTGCGATATGCTTCTATGGCTACTACTTTGTATCAGCTGTCTGAAACATTTTCTGCAAACGGCGCTGCACTTCAAAGAATGCAGTCACAAGGTGTGAAGGCTTTACAATTTTCTGACGAAATCTGGGATGCGTTTGGAGCTGCATCTAAAGAAATAATGGATGAAAATATGGACGATGAGTTGTTCAGAACAACTCGTGCTAGCTTCGAAGCTTCATTGGCAGACTCTGCCGCATGGATCAGTAAGTCAGACGGTTATTACGTACAACAGCGTGTTCGCGTTCTAGGCGGATCATAAAAAAGTATTTTTCTGGGGTCGTTTAGACCCCAGGATTTTCAACCCAGAGTTTTTCTATGGAAAATCAGCAAACAGTAAGTTTGGCTAGTACTGCCTCAGCTTTATATGATGGTGCCGTTTGGTTTTTTCAAAACCTGATATTTGCCGCTTATAACATTGGCTATGCAGTTTCAAATCCTGGATTGTGGCTCGATTGGAGCGAAAAGAAGTCAATTATGAGATTTGTCTATTACGGCGGGTCTGTTGAGTTTTTTTTCGCAGTTCTATTAATAGTAATAGTTTTATTTTTTATTGGTGTTTTAAGGCCATCTCTAATGTGGGGACAAATTAGGGTTCTTGAGGGTTTTGCAAACACTGTTGGTCGGTTTTTTGCCTGGGCCGGACTTTTAATGGTATTGCAGCAAGTATTAATAGTTGTAATGCAGCGGATTTTTACAAGACCCGATATTGTGCTGAGTTTTGGAGTCCCTTTGAGTTATGATATAAGTTGGTACGCTGAAGAATTGAAGCTATACAACGCGCTTGTTGTTAGTCTCTGTGCCACTTACACATTTGTCCAAGGTGGGCACGTACGCGTGGATTTGTTTTATGCAGGCGCTAAGTTTCGAACAAAAAAAATCGTCGATATGTTTGGTTCGATAGTGTTTATGTTGCCAATGGCAGTTATTATTTGGATGTATGGTTGGTACTTTCTATGGCGGCATCTAATTGTGCCAAAACCGTCTGCGTCAGACGCTTTGGATCGCCTGCTTGCTAAGTCTAGGGTTTTGAAGTGGAATGTTGAGACGATTGGGTTTTCTCCTAACGGTTTCACAGGATACTTTATCTTCAAGATCTTGTTAGTCGCATTTGCGGGAATGATCTTTATTCATGCGGTGGCATTTTTCATGCGGTCGTTTCAGGAACTTCGTGAAGGGCAATCGAGCGAGAACAAGTACAAAGACCTCGATCAGCTTCCAGATTTAACTGAAGCTGCGAAAACTGAGAATTAGGAACGAGAATTATGTTGTTTGGTCTTGATGGCGTAGAAATTGGTTTAATAATCGTATTCGTTTGCCTTTTTGGGGGCATCCTGTCAGGATTTCCGGTTGCGTTTGCCATTGGTGGCGCTGGCGTCGTATCTTTTGGCATAATCGCAATGTTGGATGGTGCTGGTATACTCGTCCATCAAGCCATTGATACGACATCCCAAATGTACAGGGAATTGTTGGCGTCAGGGGTGAAAGCTGACCAAATTTCAACTTTTCGTTATCCCGATTTGCCTAGAATTGTTGAACCACTCTTTAAAGGTGGGTGGGAAACTGCTCTGGAAAGGAACATTTCGTTCATCGTAAACCGTATTAATGAACGTGTCCTAGCTGGTCAGTCTATTGAAGTTCTGCTTGCAGTTTTGATGTTCGTTTTAATGGGTATTACTTTAGAGAGATCTAAGATAGCGAATGATTTACTGACTACGATGGCGCGAGTTTTTGGACCTTTGCCTGGTGGCCTGGCTGTTTCTGTTGTCGTTGTTGGGGCTTTCTTAGCGGCATCGACGGGTATAGTCGGAGCTACTGTAGTTACCATGGGTTTACTGTCATTGCCCACAATGCTTAGAAACGGATATTCGCCTGAGCTGTCCACCGGAGTAATTGCTGCTTCTGGCACCTTGGGACAAATTATACCTCCTTCTATAGTAATCGTTTTATTGGGGACTTTGACTGGCGATTTATATTCCGCTGCTCAGGAAGCGAGGGCGCAGAGCATGGGTTGCACTGATGCACTTACGTATCTCGGTAAGCCAGCTGTTGTTTCTGTTGGTTCATTGTTCCAGGCCGCGCTCCTTCCAGGAATTATGCTTGCCCTTTTATACGCCATATATGCTTTTGGTTATGCTTTATTAAACCCTTCAAAAGCTCCTGCCGTTGCTGGCGAGGTTATGGACACTAAAACGGGCACAGCTCAACAGTCATTGACATGGTTTGTGTATGTTCCCGTGGGAGTTATTGGTGCAGCGATCTTATTGAATATGGGCGGTGTGTCAGGGAGCCAATCGATTTATGTTGAATCGTATTCAGATATTGGCCAGGAGGCAAGCTTACGGACAAACGTTTCTGAGGAGTGCCAGCAATCCATGATAGAGCTTCATGGACAGGAGGCCTGGGATAAAGCGATTGCGCAGCAAGTGTCAATTGATGCGTCAGGCGGTGTTGCAGAAAGTGAGAAACGTTCTGACGAGGAGATAGCGGCCTTAGTTGCTGAGAAAATCGCCTCTGCTCCCCCTATAGGCACCGGCATACTGATACTGTTCGTGCTATCTGGAATTTTCTTTTCTTTTGCTAAAGGCGTGGCACCTAATTTGGACCAGAAACTTTTACTTATTGGCGGTTTAGGAACAGCACTTTTATTAGTATCTGACATTCTTTTAATTAAACCTGATGCCTCTGCGTCGATGACTTGGGCGCTTCTAGCCGTACCGGTAATATTAATCCTCTACTCTTCCAAAACTGCAGTTTTACGTCTAGCAGACAATGAGTTATTAAGAGTTGTTTTTCCTCCACTTGTTCTGATCGTTGCTGTTTTAGGGTCTATACTTGGCGGTATTACTAACCCCACCCCAGCGGCTGCTCTTGGTGCAGCTGGAGCAATCATGTTGGCAGCGTATCGTAAGTTAAAAGAAACCGACCGCTCTGGAAAGTTTGTTATTACCGCAACATTCGCTTTAATTATAATGCTTCTTGTTGGTATTAACTTCGACTTGCGTATCAATACAGAACAAGTTTCTGTTGAAAGCTGGGTTGCATTTTTTGTAGCCTATGGAGCTTATCTGACAGCAATAGTCGGATTGGTTTACGCTTGTTGGGTTTTGTATGCCGCTGGCGTAATGACGTCAGTCGTTCAAGAAACAAGTAAAGTAACGACAATGGTATTTGCCATCCTAATCGGATCGCAACTTTTGAATTTAGTTGTGATCTCATTTGGTGGTGAACATTATATTCAACAATTTCTTCGATCTTTTGATAGTGAAGTAACCGTATTTTTGATCGTTATGCTTGTCCTATTTATTTTAGGGTTTGTGCTGGATTTTCTTGAGATTATTTACATTGTGATCCCGATTGTTGGTCCAGTGATTTATGGTGGAACATTTGACCCCCTTTGGGTAACAATTATGGTTGCGATTAATCTTCAAACCTCTTTTCTCACTCCTCCCTTTGGCTTTGCTTTGTTTTACTTGAGAGGCGTTTCTCCAAAATCGGTTACCACGGGCCATATCTACCGGGGCGTGGTTCCATTTGTGCTGATACAAATCATTGGATTAACGATGCTCTATTTTGCACCATCCATTGTAACGATCGTTCCTCAACTTCTTGGCGGAAATTAAACTGTATACAGCGCTGATTATTGGTTTATCTGTAGTATAATCACAACTCTGTAGATTTGTATCTAAAGTCGTAATAGGACTAGGATAATCTAATTTGTAGAGTGGAAGAGTATATTGCTTCTAGGAACTAAAATTATTGAGTTTGAAGGTTTAGGACCAGCCCCTTTTGCCGGACGTATGTTAGCAGAGCTTGGTGCAGATGTACTAGTTATAAAAAATTTAAATCAAAGGGAAAAATCACTAAAGAATAGTGTATTAAATGCGGGAAAAAAAGCCGTCTTTCTCGATTTAAAAGATGCAGGTGACCATTCGATAGCTTTAGAATTAATCAGAGAAAGTGATGCTCTTATTGAAGGCTTTCGTCCTGGTGTAATGGAGCGCTTAAATCTTGGTCCCAAAGATCTTAAAAAGGCAAATAAAAGACTGATCTATGGACGAATGACAGGCTGGGGTCAGACAGGCCCACGGTCTAAACAAGCTGGCCACGATCTCAACTATATTGGGCTAAATGGTGCTCTGCATTACGCTTCTCAAGCTGGAGATATACCACAAACGATCCCAACCTTGGTGGGGGATATTGGAGGTGGATCACTTTATCTCATTATTGGAATATTATCTGGACTACTAAACGCTCAAAATACGGGAGAAGGCACTATAGTAGATGCAGCCATTGTTGATGGTTCAGCCCATATGATGAACCTTTTGATGTCAATGCAAGATACAGGCTCAATTGAAATGAAACGAGGGCTCAGCCTTTTAGATGGGTCACATTTATCCCGGTGTTACAGATGTTCTGACGGGAAATATATTTCGGTACAATGCTTGGAACCCAAATTTTATAATCAATTTTTAGAAGTTTTGTCGGTTGATAAAAATCCTCTCATGCAAACACAGTACGATAGTAGTCAGTGGAAGGCTCAAACTGAATTTTTAAGTGATATATTCCAAGAAAATCCACAATCTTATTGGATAGAATTATTTTCTGATTTAGATGCCTGCGTTGCACCAATTTTAAATCCTGAAGAAGCTGAATCTGATCCTCATATTAAATCAAGAGAAATATGGGTTCGAGAAAATGGCTATTTGATGGCTTCTGCTGCACCGCGGTTTGATGATAAAAGGCCAAAGAACCTTAAATCTGAAATAATAGTTGATAAAAAAGATATTATTTCTGACTGGACTTGAGAGAAAATAATTATGTCACCAGAGCTTAAAGATCTTGATAAACTGATGAACTGTCGCTTTTCCTGCCGTGGATTTTTGACTAAAGCAGTTGAGCAAAAATTTATAGACCAAATAATTGAGACTGCTCAAAAAGTCCCATCTTGGTGCAACTCGCAACCTTGGCAGGTTATTTTGCTCCGGCAAGAGACACGAGAGTTACTTTCTGAAAAGTTAGTTTATTCAGCAGATCAAGCTTTTGAAACGCCAGATATAGATTTTCCCAAGCGTTATGCTGGTGTTTATAAAACCCGTCGATCTACTTGTGGATGGCAGTTGTATAATGCGGTTGGCGTTCAAAAGGGTGATAGAGAAGGTGCAAGTCAGCAAATGGCGAAAAATTATGAATTTTTTGGTGCGCCTCACGTTGCTATAATAACAACTCCAAAAGACCTTGGAGCTTATGGAGTTTTAGACTGTGGAGCTTTTATTACTGCTTTTACTTTAGCAGCTGCGGCAATTGGAGTTTCATCAATACCACAAGCTGCAATTGCTGGGCGTGCACCGATTGTCCGTGAAGTTTTAAATATTGAAGAAGATCGTGATGTATTATGTGCCATCTCATTCGGTTTTGCGGATAAAGATAACCCAGCAAATAGTTTTAGAACCCAAAGAGCCGACTTAGATGAATTCGTAGAATGGGTGTGAACTTGTTAATTTTTCAATAGTAAATTTTTTAGTGTAGATGGATCTATCCAAACCAATTGATATTTACTGTGAGCGGCTGGACATTGGTATATGGGCCGAACCAATAAATGCGGTTACTAATATTGCTTTCATTTTGGCTGCTATTATTATGTGGTTAAGATGTAAGAATTTGGTTGAGGGCAAGATATTATCCTTTCTTCTGTTCTCAATTGGATGCGGTTCTTTTCTGTTTCATACTTATGCACAAACTTGGGCAGCTCTTTTAGATGTCACGGCAATCCTTATTTTCATATTGACCTATATCTTTGTGGCAAATCGTAGGTTCTTGGTTTGGTCAAAAATGGTTAGTTTAATTGGTGTCATATTGTTTTTTCCATATCAATTACTTTTGGTGAGTATTTTATCAAATATTCAGTTTTTTGGTTCATCTGTGCAATATATTCCGGTTGCGATTTTGATATTTATCTACTCAGGTTTATTGCGTAAATCTGAACCAAATTTATCTCGTGGATTATTTATTGGTGCGGCTATTCTATGTTTATCTATTATTTCAAGGACTGTTGATGAACCACTTTGTTCAATATTGTCAGTAGGAACTCATTTTGTTTGGCATATTTTGAATGCTATAATGCTATCGTGGATGATAGAAATTTTAAGAAGACATATGCTTGCAGGTTACTCTCTAGGGCGTTAAACGGGATAACAAAAATGGAGTTTCAGTATGTCGATTGATGAGAATACAGCAGCTAAGGTTGCGAAACTCGCCCGCATCGAAGTTGAAAGCCAAGATCTAACAGCTCTGGCTAAAGAATTTAATGATATCTTAGGATTCATTGAGCAGCTGAATGAAGTTGACGTTGAAGGCATTGAACCCATGACATCAGTTACTCCACAGAAGTTAATACGTCGTAGCGATAATATTACTGATGGCGATAAACAAAGTTCTGTACTAAAAAATGCGCCTCTCTCCAGAGAGGGTTTTTACGCTGTGCCAAAGGTTGTGGAGTGATGGCAAACTTAAACAGTCTTACGATTTCTGAAGCACGAGATAAGTTGAAATCGAGGGAAATATCTTCTCTTGAATTAACAAATAGTTGTCTATCTGCAATAGACGCAGCGGATGCTTTAGGTGCTTTTGTCCATAAAACCCCAGAACTCGCCATAGAGCAGGCAAAGCTTGCTGATGAGCGGCTCAAAAAAGAAAACGCTCCTGACCTCTGCGGTATCCCTTTGGGGATAAAAGATCTTTTTTGTACAAAGGGTATTGAAAGCCAGGCAGCCAGCCGCATATTAGAAAATTTCAAACCTGAATATGAAAGTACTGTTAGCCAGAACCTTCTTGATAATGGGACAGTTATGTTGGGCAAACTTAACATGGATGAGTTTGCAATGGGTAGCTCTAATGAAACCTCCATATATGGAAATGCAATCAATCCTTGGAAAATTGATGAACGTGGATTAACCCCAGGCGGGTCATCGGGAGGATCAGCTACAGCTGTTGCTGCTGATTTATGTTTGGCTGCTACCGGTACCGATACCGGAGGATCAATTAGGCAGCCGGCGGCATTTACTGGCATAGTTGGAGTAAAACCGACATATGGACGTTGCTCACGCTGGGGGGTAATCGCATTTGCTAGTTCATTAGATCAGGCAGGTCCGATGACTAAAACAGTTCGTGATGGTGCAATTATGCTAGAGGCTATGGCAGGAAATGATCCAAAAGATAGCACTTCAGCGAATATAGAAGTCCCAAACTTTGAAGCCATGTTGACTGGTGACATTAAAGGTAAAAGAATAGGTATTCCTAAAGAGTATCGATTAGATGGGATGCCTAGTGAAATAGAAAAACTATGGTCAGATGGCACTGAAATGTTGCGCCAGGCAGGTGCTAAGATTGAGAATATATCATTACCCCATACAAAATACGCTTTGCCTGCATATTACGTAATTGCTCCAGCGGAGGCTTCTTCAAATTTAGCCCGATACGACGGGGTTCGATATGGCCGAAGAGCAGCCTTATCATCAGGAGATGGCATAAACGAAATGTACGAAAAGACGCGTGCGGAAGGCTTTGGCCCTGAGGTAAAAAGGCGGGTGATGATTGGAACTTACGTTTTGTCTGCTGGTTTCTATGATGCGTACTACAATAGAGCCCGTAGAGTTAGAGCATTAATTAAAAGGGATTTTGACGAAATATTTGCAGATGGTGTCGATGCTATTTTGACGCCAACTACGCCATCTGCTGCTTTTGGCTTAGGAGAAATGTCAGATGCAGATCCTGTGCAAATGTACTTAAATGATGTATTTACAGTGACAGTAAATTTAGCCGGTCTTCCTGGTGTTTCGATTCCTGCGGGAGTTGATAAATCTGGATTACCATTGGGTCTACAGATAATAGGTAGGCCTTGGGAGGAGGGTGATATGCTTAATATTGCTTACTCTTTGGAACAGGCTGCGGGTTTCTCCTCTAAACCATCAAAATGGTGGTAGTTTGATGTTGAAAGTGAATTTTTTTTACCCCTTTTTGGTAACCTTAATGATTTTTGGTGGCTGTGAACCGACAATAAATACGCAGCAAATCACTCAAGGTGCTCAAAATTTGAGGGAAAATGTTCGAAATATCGATACACAGAGAATTACCCAAGGCGCTACAAATTTGAGGGAAAATGTTCGAAATATCGATACACAGAGAATCACTCAAGGTGCTCAAAATTTGAGGGAAAATGTTCGAAATATCGATACTCAGAGAATTGCCCAAGGTGCTACAAATTTGAGAGACAATCTACAAAATTTTAGAAAATCATCATCTGCACAAAATCAAAAAACAGTGTCTGATCAAAATAGTTTAGAGAATACAGACCCTGTATTAGCTGAGATTTTGGGCAATGTTCTTGATGAGGAAATAGTAACAACAGTTGAGAAAAAACAGGAAATTGTAGAATTAGATACGACAAGATTGTCTGATGAAAACGATTTTGAAGCTGTTTCTGAGCGTCAATCGATAGAGAGTGATGCTGAACGTATAGAAAATAACCGTGCACTGTATGTTTTGATTGAGCCCACATCTCTTCCCAGGCGACCAGGATCAAGAGCTCCTAGCATTGTAGAATATGCAATAAAAACTACAAATCCTATGGGAGTACAATTATATTCGCGACCATTTGCTAGTGAAACACGTTTTGATTGGAATTGCGCAAAATACGCCTCCCAAAGTGCTGCTCAGGAAGCCTTTCTAGTAAAAGGCGGGCCGAAATTTGATCCAAATGGTTTGGATCCGGATGGAGATGGTTTTGCCTGTTATTGGGACCCAGGGCCTTTCAGAAGTGTGTTAAAAGATAATAATTAATATTTTCATGGAACTAATAAAGCATCCTTCTCCAAACTATGGTTTGCGCAGGAAAAATACTGAGATTGAATTCATTATCTTGCATTATACCGCAATGAGTACAGAAAAATCCCTGAAAAGACTGTGCGATCCAGTTCACGAGGTTTCTTGTCATTATGTTATAGACCCGAGCGGTATTTGCTATCAGCTTGTAGATGACCGCAAACGTGCTTGGCATGCAGGAAAATCATATTGGCGAGGTTACCACGATCTGAACTCCAGGTCACTTGGAGTAGAACTGGTGAACTCTGGTAATGAGAAATATCCTGAGGCTCAGATGAAAAGTTTAATAAGGCTTTTAAAGCATCTTATTGAATCATATAAACTTTGTCCCAAGAATATTTTAGGTCATTCCGACATTGCGCCTTCTCGAAAGCTTGACCCTGGCAAATGGTTTGACTGGAAAAAACTTTCGATCGGTGGAGTAGCGTTATTTCCGGAAGTGAGTGCACCAATGGAGTGCGACAAACAAATATTTTTAACTCAAGCTAAGCGTGCTGGGTTTAACCCCAATACTAAATTTGAGCATATTTTAAAAACTTTTAGGAATCGTTGCCGGCCAAGTTTCACAGGAGAATTTGATGGATATGATTGTGCGTTAATGAAAAAATTTGCAGATGCCTTTGATATTGACGATTCATCAAATTCACAATAATCCCATATCCTGCGGATGGCTGGATGGTCGCGAGTATACTCGAGGAAAGTCCGGACTCCTCAAAGCAGCGGTGCCGGGTAATGCCCGGGCGGGGTAACCCGACGGAAAGCGCAACAGAAAGTAAACCGCCCGTTTTTTCGGGTAAGGGTGAAAGGGTGGAGTAAGAGCCCACCGAGGTTTTGGTAACAAGACCTGCATGGCAAGCCCCACCGGGAGCAATGCCGAATAGGAACCTGTAAGAAAGCTTGAAAAGGCCTTCTACTTTGCTTTGGAGTTAGGTTCGGGTAGGCAGCTATAGGGTTTGTAGTAATACAGACTTTAGATGAATGATCATCCATAAGGTTTTTACCTTTGGACAGAATCCGGCTTATAGGCCATCCGCACTTTATTTTTATTTTGTTGATTAAAGTATAAATTTTCAATGTCTAAGTGTTGACTTGGCACGTGGCTTGTTTAAAAGGCAACTCTTATACAAGTTATTTGGTCGATTAAATGACCTTATGCAGGAGTGAAATTATGGCTAAGCCTACAACCATTAAGATCCGCCTTAATTCAAGCGCTGGAACCGGCCACTTTTATGTGACGAAAAAAAATGCTCGCACGATGACTGATAAGATGGTTGTTCGTAAATATGACCCTGTTGCTCGTAAACATGTTGAGTATAAAGAGGGAAAGATTAAGTAATCAACTAAATAAAAAAGGCCGCTTGTAAGCGGCCCCCGATGTTCAGATTTACGCCATTAAATTTCTTAATGGCGTTTTTATTTACTCTGAGTTACCCATGAACATCAGTAAAAATTGGAACATGTTTAAAAAGTCTAGATATAAACTTAGTGCGCCGTGAATTGCTGACTTATCCAACCAATCGGTATCTCCATGGTGAGCGTGAGCCACGTACATATTTTTGATATTTTGCGTATCATATGCTGTCAGGCCAGCAAATATAAGCACTCCTAGCATTGAAATGATCATCATCATCATGCCAGAGCCAATGAATATATTTATAATCATTGCTACGATAAGCCCGATAACTCCCATAATGAGAAAGGAACCCCAACCGGAAATATCTTTCTTTGTTGTATAACCCCAGAGTGATAACCCTGCAAAAGCGATTGCTGTGACCAAGAACGTCTGAGTGATTGAAATTGTGGTATAAAAAATAAAAATTGAGCTCAATGATACGCCGATCAGAGTAGCAAACACGTAGAAAAATAGTTGTGCTGCTTGCGCTGTTGATCTCCTCATAACTGCGCCAAAACCGAAAATCATTAGAAGAGGTGCAAACATAATCACCCAACGTAAAGGCGAAGTATAAATTGTAGCTCCCAACCCTGTCAGCATTGTTCCGTTTTGCATCTGACCTACTGCAAGAGCTGGATCCGATGTTGTTGCTAAGCCTGAAATAGCCCAAGCAGCTAAAGCCGTAATAATCATTCCTACGGACATAGTACCGTAGACTTTATTCATATGAGCCCTTAGGCCCTCGTCAATTTGACTGGCTCGAGCGCCTGACACCGAGCGAATTGTTTCAAAATCTGCCATTAATACCTCCAGAAACAAGGATTACTTCTATTACTTACAATATTGGTAAACTCTTTCAAATTTTCAACCCATTATTGGATGAAAATTAATAAAATCGATTAAATTTTTAACTTTCGTTAATTTTAACTACAACTTTTCCTGTCGATTTTCGATTTTTCAACAAATCAAGTGCATCTTGAGCCTGATCTAAAGTAAATTTATGGCTAATGTGCGGTTTTATCTGACCTGATTCATACCATTCGAAAAGTTGCTTTAAACTTTCTGTGACAACATCTGGCTTAAATTGTAAAAAGCCTCCCCAATAAAAACCATGAATAGAAACATTTTTAACCAATAGATGATTAGCTTTTAGCTGTGGTAAATTACCACTAGCAAAACCAATTAAAATTATTCGGGCTTCTGGATTACACGATTTGAAAGCTGATTTGAATTGATCTCCTCCGACTGCATCGTAAACAATATCGATACCACCAAGATCTTTTAAACGGGAAACTAAATCAGGATCGTCTGAATCTAAAACGAAATCGGCTCCCTCTTTCTTAATAATTCCCATTTTTTCGGCACCACGCGCCACACCTATAACGCGCGCTCCCATTAACTTTCCTAGTTGAACTGCCGTTAGTCCAACTCCCCCTGAGGCTCCGAGAACAAGTAATGTATCACCGGGCTTGGTCTGTGCCTTGTATCCAAGTGCTAAATGACTTGTCCCATAGGCTATTTGAAAAGCAGCAGCATCATCAAAATTCATTTTTTGAGGAAGTTGAACACATCTTGATAAATCGAAGCAGCCATATTCAGCCAAGCCGCCTTGCCCGCCGAAAACAGCAACTCTATCACCAATTGAAAAATTAGTAACATTTGAACCTAAAGCGTCTACTACTCCAGATACTTCCATACCAAGAACAAAAGGAAGCTGAGGAGTCTCTTGATATGTTCCATTTTTCAAAAGTATGTCCGCAAAGTTTAATCCACATGACATTATTTTTAATCTAATCTGGTCTGGTTGTGGATTTGGTGTTTGAATATGTTCAATAGTGGGATCTTTTTCAAAATCGGTAACTTGAAATGCTTTCAATATTTCATCCTCAAATCTTGCATTGAAAATTTATCTTGCATGGATGATATAGCTTTTTAGTTCTGAAAAAAAAAGCTTATTGATTTTAATAATTTTTATAAAAAATTTTATAAAGATAAATAAACTAATATTTGTTATAGCATTCGTTTCTTGCTAACTAGCACACAATAAAAAGGTGCTCTATGTCTGATAGTCAGAGTTTTACTGCCGCAGAGATTAAAAGTATAATAGATACTGCTAATGCTATGGCAGATGCTGCAAGAGAAGTTATACTTCCTAGCTTTAGATCAAACTCATTAGTCGCTGAGAACAAGAGTTTGCATAGTTTTGATCCCGTTACTGATGCAGATAAAGATGCCGAAAAAGTGATGATTAGTGAATTAAAGAAGAGACGTCCAACTGATGGCGTTTTTGGTGAAGAGTTTGGTGAATTAAACGGTAAAAGTTTGTATCGATGGGTACTGGACCCGATAGATGGAACTCGAGCATTTATTGCAGGTGCTCCTACTTGGGGCGTGCTTATTTCTTTGGAGAAGATAGGAGCAGGCCCAATATTTGGAATTATTGATCAACCTTATATTGGTGAAAGGTTTTTTGGAGGGCTTGGTCTGGCTGAATATAAAAAGTGTGATGAAAGTATAAAATTGAAAACTAGTAATGTAGAGGAAATTGAGAATGCAATTCTACTTTCGACTTTCCCTGAAATTGGAACTGAAAAAGATAGGAAAGCTTTCGAAAGGGTTTCTGAAAACGCCAAACTCACTAGGTATGGTCTTGATTGCTATGGGTATGCCCTTTTGGCAATGGGAACAGCTGACCTGGTAATTGAAGCGGGTTTGAGTATCTATGATATTCAAGCGCCAGCTTGCGTTATAGAGGCAGCTGGCGGCCTTGTTACCAACTGGGATGGGAAGCCAGCCAGTAACGGAGGTCGTATTATTGCTGCATCGAACGAAAAGTTACACAAGAAAGCCCTAGAGCAGTTAAATTCATGATTGTTTTTATTCTAGCTTAAGATATCAAATAACTAGCCACTTGGCTGGTTAATAGAGGCATTTGTTATTCTGACTTTTTAGGCTCTTGCCCAATGGATTTTAATTTAATGATACAAGAATTGAAAAAGAAAGTTCGTAAAGAAGCCTTTATTAATAGGCAGAAGGCATTTTCCGCTGACATTGGAAACTCAGCATCTTTGCTTTCTTCTTTCTTGGCTGGTTATCGAGGTGTTCCAATTGCAGGTTACTTGCCTATCAAAACGGAAATCGATCCTTTGTCCGCGATGGAAGAGGCATCCGCACATAGCTTAGTCGGAGTACCGGTTGTCCAGGGAAATTCAAAGCCACTTAAGTTTGCAAGATGGGAACCGGGTTGTGATCTTAAAAAAGGTCTCTTTGATGTCCAAATACCAGTGAATTCATGTTACTTTGTTCCTGAAGTTTTAATAATTCCAATGGTTGGTTTTGATCGAAATGGTGAGAGATTGGGATATGGAGGAGGTTTTTATGATAGGACCTTGGAGGATTTGCGATCAAAACACGCCACTTTAGCAATTGGATTTGCTTACTCGGAACAGGAGTTTGAAAATTTGCCATTGGATCACACAGATCAAAAGTTGGATATTATCATAACTGAAAGAGAGATTATCGAATTTAATCATTCTAAATAAACTCTTGAACTTTTTTATTTCTTCTATAGGTGAAAGCGATGAGAATATTGTTTCTTGGAGACATAGTCGGTCGTTCGGGCCGGTCCGCTGTTATTAACAACCTTCCTACGATTATTAAAACAAATAAGATAGATTTTTCAGTTGTTAATGCTGAAAATGCGACAAGTGGCATGGGTTTAAGCGTGAAACATGCCAAAGAAATTTTAGAGATTGGAGCAGATTGCATTACGCTAGGCGATCATGCTTTTGATCAAAAAGACATGCTACAATTTATCGAGACAGAGCATAGAATTTTAAGGCCTTTAAATTTCTCAAAATCAGCGCCTGGCAAGGGTTCAAACATATATGCCGACAAAAGAGGTAGAAAAATATTGGTTTCACAAATTTTAGGCCAAGTTTTTATGAAGCGACCGTTCGATGATCCATTTTCTGAAATAGATGGAATTTTAAGCAAAAATATATTGGGAGGTAGGGTACAAGCATCTTTGATAGATATTCATTGTGAGGCGACTTCTGAAAAAATGGCGTTTGGTCATTTTTGCGATGGTCGGGTTTCCGCGGTTATTGGAACACACACTCATGTTCCAACATCTGATGCCATGATCTTACCGAATGGGACTGCTTATCAATCGGATGCTGGAATGTGCGGAAGTTTTAATAGTGTCATAGGCATGGACAAGTCGGAACCCCTAAGGCGTTTTGTAACAGGCATGTCAAAAGAGCGTTTTACGCCAGCTGATGGTGAGGGAACTGTCTGTGGCGCAATAATAGAAACAGACGATAAATCGGGGCTAGCTAACTCCATCGAAATGCTGCGTTTGGGCGGCTGTCTTCGTTCAACTTAGTTTGAATGACTTCAATCTGGCCCTACATGGTGTTGATCCTACTAGGCTGTGGCTGGGGTTTAACTATCCCTTTGACTGTAATTGCTGTAAAAACTGGTTTGGGTCATTTGGGAATAATCTTTTGGCAGTTTTTCATTGTCATGGTTTTATTTGGTGTAAGACAAATTTTCTTAAAAAATAAGCTGTCTCTTGCAAGAAGTTCCCTGCAAATATTCTGTGTGATCGCCTTTATTGGAACAATATTTCCTAATTCAGCCTCCTTAATTGCGGCATCTTATCTACCGGGAGGAGTCCTTTCAATTTTAATTGCTACAGTACCGATGTTTGCGTTCCCTATTGCTCTGTTTTTGGGAATAGATAAGTTTGAATTTTCACGCGTACTAGGAATTGTTTTTGGTTTTCTGGGAGTTAATTTATTGATAGCTCCTGAAGCAGCACTGCCAGACCCTAGTGTTATTTGGGTCATTCCGATAGCGCTTATAGCGCCAATTTTTTATGGTCTGGAAGGTAATTTCCTTGCTAAGTTTGGTACTGGCAATAACTCTCCTATTGAGATTTTGTTAGGGGCTTCAATAATAGGGTGTTTTGTTACATTTTCACTAGCAATCTTGTCCAACCAATTTGTAAATCCCTTTGTTCCATGGACTTCAGCTCACTACGCAGTAGTTTTTTTATCCATAATTCACGGCATCGTGTACGCAACTTACGTTTGGTTGGTAACCAAAGTAGGCGTGGTATTTTCGGCTCAAGTCAGCTATTTTGTAACACTGGCAGGTGTATTATGGTCTATGGTCATATTAGATGAAGTTCACTCAAAGTTCATCTGGATGTCTTTAATATGCATGATTTTAGGCATGGCCTTAGTCAAACCCAGATCTCATTAGCATGGATTTTAGAGAGGCAGTTATTGATTATTTTGAGTTTATCTGTCTTGCTCACAAGCGAATGAAATATTAATAAAGACAAGTTATTCGTTTGGGAGGTTCCATGGCAGGTCATTCAAAATGGGCAAATATCCAGCATAGAAAAGGCAGGCAAGATGCTGCTCGCTCCAAGCTTTTTTCAAAATTGTCAAAAGAGATTACAGTTGCTGCTAAAATGGGTGATCCTGATCCAGAAAAAAACCCCCGTCTGAGGCTAGCTGTCAAAGAGGCTAAACAAAATTCAGTTCCAAAAGATGTAATTGAAAGAGCTATTAAAAAATCAACTGCTGGAGACGGCGACGATTACGAGGAAATAAGATACGAAGGTTATGGACCAAATGGTATAGCTGTTATAGTCGAAGCAATGACAGATAATAAAAATCGCACAGCATCTAATGTACGGTCAATTTTTTCAAAGAATGGAGGCAACCTTGGAGAGACAGGATCTGTCGGTTTTATGTTTGAGCGTAAAGGTGAAATAATATTTCCTGCGGAGATTGGAGACGAAGATACTGTGATGATGGCTGCCATCGAGTCTGGAGCCGAGGATGTTGAAAGCTCAGAAGATGGGCATATCATCTGGTGTATTGATACAAATTTAAGTGATGTTGCAGCGGTTTTAGAAAGTGAATTAGGAGAGAGCCAATCGACAAAATTAGTCTGGAAGCCTAATACCACAACAGAGCTAGACTTAGAGGGTATGCAAAAACTCATGAAGTTGGTTGACGCTCTTGAAGATGATGACGACGTTCAATGCGTTACAACGAATTTTGAAATCAACGATGAGGTAATGTCTCAGATATCGCAATGAATACTTTTCTAGCGGGGTTTGGTTTAGGACTTTCTTTAATTGTAGCGATCGGTGCCCAAAATGCTTTTATTCTAAGGGCTGGTTTGTTGCGGCAGCACGTTTTTATTTTATGTTCTGTCTGTGCTCTTTCGGATGCTTTATTGATAGCCGCGGGTGTTTCCGGTCTAGGAATACTTGTTAGCAAAGCCCCAGTTTTTTTGGCTTTTATGAAATATGGTGGTGCAGCATTTCTTTTTATCTATGGGTTTCGATCTCTGTTACATTCTTTTAGAGGCGGGCGATTTCTATTGGCTAAAGGTGAAGTGGGGTCTTTTAGAGAGGCAGTTATAATATGTTTGCTATTAACTTGGCTAAATCCTCATGTTTACCTAGATACTGTTATACTTTTGGGTATTGCTTCCACACAGTATAGTCAAAATACTTATTTTGCAGCCGGCGCAATTACCGCGAGTTTCATATTTTTTTATTCGCTTGGCTTTGGAGCCAGATTATTGTCAAACTTTTTTGAGCACCCATTTTCATGGAAAATACTAGATGGAATTATTGGAATAGTTATGTGGAGTATTGCTTATTCTCTTGTTTATAGCAGTTAAATTTTATGAACGAAAAACTAACAAAACAAAAATCTCAAAACCTTACTGGTGTATTCTGGATGATCTTAACGGGGATATGCTTTCTTGGAGTAACCGCTCTAGTAAAATTTATGGGAACGCGAATTCCGGCTGCTGAGGCCGCTTTCTTACGATATGCTCTTGGTCTAGTATTGCTTTTACCAATGCTAAAAGACTTTTCCCAGAACTTACCAAACCGAAAATTGTCTATTTTATTTGCTGCTAGGGGTGTTGTTCATACCGTTGGGGTGGTGCTTTGGTTTTTTGCTATGTCAAGAATTCCATTAGCAGATGTAACCGCTATGAATTATATGTCGCCAATTTATGTGACGCTTGGTGCTGCAATTTTCTTAGGTGAACCTTTAGCTCTGCGGAGAATTTTAGCTATTCTACTCGCTATTGTTGGTGCATTTCTAATATTGAGGCCTGGCTTTCGAGAAGTAAGCATTGGCCATCTAGCAATGATTTTTACGGCAATATTTTTTGCTTTTTCATACTTGATAGCCAAACATACTAGCGGCAAAACGACTGCATCAGTCGTTGTGGTTATGCTTTCAATTTATGTAACGATCGGACTAGCACCTTTGGCATTTTTAAATTGGGTGACACCGACTTGGATAGAATTAATTTTACTTTTCGCCGTGGCTTTTTTCGCGACAGCTGGCCATTATACAATGACACTGGCATTCGCCGCAGCACCGATTTCGGTAACACAACCTGCCACTTTTCTCCAACTAGTTTGGGCTGTTCTTGTTGGATCCATTATTTTTGGTGAGGAAATTGACCTTTATGTGACTGGAGGAGGAGGTTTAATTCTTTGCTCAATTACATTTATGTCTTGGAGAGAAGCAGTTATAAAAAGAAAAGCAATGACACCTACAGTGCCGCAAACAAAGGTTTAAAGAAAATACAAACAGAAATTAAATTTGATCATTTTGCGATAGCAACAGGGGATTTAGATCACACGGTTCAAAATCTGGAAAAGATTCTAGAATATCCATTATCGACGGGTGGTGAGCATAAGATGTTTGGTACGCACAATCGGTTATTTCGATTAAGTGATGTTTACTTAGAAGTGATTGCTATCAATCCCCGTGCCACATCTTTTCAGCAGCCAAGGTGGTTTGATCTTGATAACTTTTCTGGCAAGCCGCGCATCATTACCTGGATAGCTAAAACCGATGACATTTTGGCTCTGTTACCGAACATTTGGGATAATCCTGGTGAAATTAAAAAACTCTCTAGGGATGAACTAGCATGGGATTTCACAGTACCAAACAAGGGTAAAATGCCTATGGATGGAGCTGCTCCCGCTTTAATAAACTGGGGCCCTACCCAGCATCCTATTTTAAGTATGGATGATCATAGTTGTCGATTGGAGCGTTTTGCAATTAATACGCCTTTTGCTGGGGACTTGGCCCATATACTGAAAAAAATACTTTCTGATCATAGAGTAGAAGTAAATTTTTCACAGCGTTTATCATTTGAAGCTCATATATCGACACCTAAAGGAATAGTGGTTCTGGAATGAAGGTTAGACCTGCAAAATTTTCAGATAGTACTGAAATCATAGAAATCTGGAATCCTTATATAAAAAAAACGTTTGTCACATTTAATGCCTCTGAAAAGACTCAAGAAGAAGTTTGCGACCTAATCAAAGATCGACGCGATAATGGACACGAATTTTGGGTAGCAAGTCAAGATGATAAAATAATAGGATTTGCGAGTTATGATCAATTGAGAAGGGGAGTGGGGTATAGATATTCCATGGAGCATACAATTATTGTATCGGAAAAATATAAATCTATGGGGGTTGGAAAAAACTTAATGGGCATCTTATGTGGTCACGCTAAGAAACGAGATATAAATTCAATGTGGGCAGGAGTGAGTGCTTTAAATGTTCCTGCGATCAAGTTTCATGAAGGCTTGGACTTTAAAATTGTCGCCCGGTTACCGAAAGTAGGTTATAAATTTGGTACTTTCGTAGATTTAGTTTTAATGCGTAAAATTTTGTAATTAGTGTATTAAATTTAAGAATATAAGTATGTCGATTTGGACCCGTATAATTAAAGCGATTGAGGCCTTAGCAAAAGGTGAAAGCTTATCAGATGTGTTTGATAAGCTTAAAGCTCCGCCAGAACGTTCAATAGCATTTACAATAGCTGTAATCGCATTGGGGGCAAAAATGGCAAAGGCTGACGGTTATGTGACACCGGGAGAAGTGAAGGCATTTAGACAAGTATTTAGGATTCCTGCCGGAGAGGAAAGCAATGCTGCGCGGGTTTTTAACTTGGCCAGGCAGGATGTTACTGGCTATGAGCTTTATGCAAAGAGAATTTCATCAATGTTTGGTCAAGGGCATCAAACATTAATTGATCTATTAGAGGGTCTATTTCACATTGCTACCGCCGATAATGATTATCATCCAAATGAAGATAAATTTCTATCAACAGTCGGTTCTATTTTTGGCCTCAAGGATGCTCAGTTCGAAGCTA
The DNA here is from genome assembly GCA_902534325.1 of Paracoccaceae bacterium. GTDB lineage: Bacteria > Pseudomonadota > Alphaproteobacteria > Rhodobacterales > Rhodobacteraceae > Salinivivens. The sequence goes on from CACAPQ010000009.1 coordinate 62,104, forward strand.
TTCGAGCCCGATGTGTGCCGAACGTGGAACCGGATCCTTACACAGTCTTAGGCGTGAAATTAAATGATGATTTCGAGACAATAAGAGGTGCTTGGAGGGATCTGGTGCGTACGTATCACCCTGATCGAATGATAGCACGAGGATTGCCGGAAGAAGCTATAAACCTTGCTGAAAAAAGGATTATTCAGATCAACAAAGCTTATGAAACTATTAAAAAAGACTTTGTTTAAGTAAATTCTTTGGCTTCGATTGAATTTTATTTTTCTATTCAGTTTTTATTTTGAAATCTTTTGCTTCAAGAGCGTTTGCTAAAGAAAGGTAACGCGCTTCCGCAACTTCCCCAAATAAATTCTCCCCAATTGAATTAAGTTTTAGAGTTAATTTTTTGGATATTGGTCTCCAATCCAAATGGGCTGGCTGTTTGCTACCATTTACCCATAGCATCGCTCCTAATCGCATAGCTTTTCCAAGAACTTCGGCTTGTTGAATAAAATTTGGTTTCAAGAGCCAGATAAGATTTTCAAATTGAGATCCAGTAGGTCTGCTTCGATAGCGGTACATGAGAGCTATACCAAGAAAAATTCTTTCTGAGTGCTTTAGGCCTCCTAAATTTGACCTGGTTGCATTATCAAAACATACCTCGGCTCTATAATCAGGATTTGCTCTCCAACTCACGTCATGTAAAAGACAAGCGGCGTGGATTAGGCGCTTTAATTCTTTGCTTGGTCTTGAAAATAATGGTAGTACGAATTTGTAAAGATGGTTTCCAGAACCTGGCACACGGGCGTCTTTTGCCTCTGAGAAATAACAAGCTTCAATTAGAGGATCTCTGTCTCGCAACTCTTGTGGCATATTTTCGTATAATAAACCTTCGCGGATGCCATAGCTGGAAATAGCTATATCCTTCGGCTTAAAAGAGCCAACGAGACGTGAGAGGATTTCGCAGGCCATTGGTACTAGTGCAATTCTTGCCTCCGTAATTCTGCATTTTTTACGAATTTCTTCAAGTTCACTAGTTTCAATAAACTTGATTGTTTTTTTAACTGAACTGAGGGAAATTCGGTATTCATGCATAACATGCAGAGGATAATTCCTGCGCAACATATCTATTTTAGCAAAGGCTCTCCAAGAACCGCCAACTAAAAAAAGCCTATTATGCTGTGGCCCCATTTCTGCTGCAAGTTTAGCCATAGTTTCTTTAATGTGTTGTTTGCGATTTTTTCTGCCGCCCTTAAGTTCTTTTAGAATTAACGGCCCTAATTCTGAAGTTAAGCATTTTCCTACAATGCCTTCATTGATCTCTGCTAATTCCATAGATGACCCGCCTAGATCGCAAACTAGTCCGTAAGCCCCGGGCCAACCTAGCATCACTCCTTGTGCCGAGAGGCGTGCCTCCTCAATGCCATCAATAATATTTATCTCTTTTCCTGTTTTTCTTTTAATTTCATCACAGAATAATAAGCCATCCGAGGCTGATCTTACTGCTGCTGTTGCAATTAAGGTTAATTGGGGGACTTCCATGGCGTGGGCCATATTTACAAACCGTTCAATTGCAGAAATTGCCCTTAATCTGCCTTCTGAGTGAAGTCTTCCGGAGTGAGCTAACCCTGAACCCAAGCCGCATAAAATCTTTTCATTAAAAAAATAAGCTGGTGATCTGGCCGCTCCATCAAATATTACCATTCGCACTGAATTAGACCCAATGTCTATAACGCCTAGTTTTCTAAGGTAGTGAAAGGCCCCAGTTTCAGGAATATTTGTTTTACTATAACCAAAAAAAGGTTCAAAATCTTGCAAGATTTCTACCATAAAGCTCGTCCTGAAAATCTATACATATGAGAGTCTTACTAAAAGGCATATTTATGCGTAATTGAAAGGATTTATTTTCAACTTTTGAAAATTTTTGCGACCAAGGATCTGGTTATAGGGCGCTTTTTTTCAATCGAAACACGGTCAATTTTTTCAACAATTGAATAAATTGATAAAAAAGACCTATCTATTCTTCTGCTGAGATACTCAAAAACGTCTGGACTTGGATACATTTGTCTGTCGGCAAAAAGCTTTGCCATAATTAATGGAAACAGCTTATCATCTAATTCGCCAATCTGGGCGTTTCTAGTACCTTCTATTCTCGATCTTAAGTCAGAAAGAGAAATTTTCCAGAATTGAGGAGAACCCGTTCCTATCAGAAGGAAGGGCAATTCCCTCTCTTGTAAAATATTGTGCAAATGGAAAAGCGATCCTTCTAGATCTTTTTGAGAATTCAATTCTGATATATTGTCTATGACTAATGCAGTAGTTGCAATTTTATCAATATTTTTAATTTTGAGGCTTCTAGCATCAGTGTAAGATGCATTTGCTTGCTTGGCCCAGATTCGGCCTAGATGGGTTTTACCTGATGCTGGTGGTCCTGATAGAACATGTTTCAAATTTGGCCAATTTTTCCAATCCTCCAAAAGGTTAACTGCCATTTTATTGCACTCAGATATATAAAATTCGTCAATTCCCTCAGACGATTGAACTGGTAGGCTAAAGCCAATTTGTTCCGCCATCAAATGCTATCCTATTTTTTGCTTTTGCCGACGTAGACTGGACTGTTTAGGTATTGGTTTATTAAAAACCTGACCAATACACCTATTGAAGCTGCTATGGGAACGGCTATCATCATACCGACTAATCCGAATATCGATCCAAAAATAGATAGAGCAAGCAGAAGTGAAACGGGATGTAGGCCAACAGAATTACCCACAAGTTTCGGAGTTAAAAAATTGCCCTCAATTAGTTGGCCTAAGACAAAAATTCCAATAACTAATAAGATAGTATTCCAATCTCCCCAGAACTGAACGGTGGATAAACCTATTGCCATTATACCACCTAAGATAGCTCCCAAATATGGTATAAAAGTTAACAATCCAGCGAATACTCCTATAATCAGTCCAAATTCCAAGCCTAAAAACATTAGTGCAACGGCA
>CACAPQ010000010.1 GCA_902534325.1 Paracoccaceae bacterium
AGAGCTTGGCCGAGAATGCTATAAAACTGCTGAATATGTAAGTGAACGTTTAAAAGAATTTGGTATTACGGAAATTCATACGGGATACGCATCCAGTGGACTTGTGGCAATTATAGAGGGTAAGGCTCCTGGTCGGACTATTGGTTTAAGAGCTGATATGGATGCTCTGCCTATAAAAGAAAATACAGGATTGACTTATTCTTCAAAAAATGAGGGCGTGATGCATGCTTGTGGACATGATGGACACACAGCCATGTTACTTGGCGCGGCACGTTATCTCTCCGAAACTAGAAATTTTGGTGGGAGAGTCGCGTTTATTTTTCAGCCTGATGAGGAAGCAACTGGTGGGGCGAAGGCTATGGTTGAAGAGGGCTTTATAGAGCAATTTCAGATAGATGAAGTTTACGCACTCCACAATATCCCTGGCCATGATGTAGGTGTAATGTACACTCGTTTTGGCCCGATAATGGCAGGTGCGGATAGCTTCAGTGTTGAAATCAAAGGGAAAGGTGGTCACGCTGCTTATCCACATGAAGTAAAGGATCCAATAGTTGCAGCCTTGTCTATTGCACAGTCTTTTCATACTATCGTTAGTCGAAATAATATTCCTAGCGATGATTTAGTTATTTCCATAACGCAAGTGCATAGTGGGACTACGGATAACGTGATACCAGAAACAGCCTATTTGAATGGAACAGTACGGACATTCGATTCGTCTGTTCAGGAAATGGTCATAAAACGTATGGAAAAAATTATTTCAGGGCTCGCCATGAGTTTCGAAGTTGAGGCGAAACTTAATTATGAGAAAGGATACCCACCCACCATAAATCATGAAGAAGCGACGAATTTCGCAATTGAGGTTGCTAACGATGTCTGTGGGCCTGATCGGGTATTAACTTCGGTAAGTAAGGAAATGGGCGCGGAAGATTTCAGCTACATGTTAGAGAAAAGACCAGGTGCGTACCTATTTTTAGGAATAGGGGAAGGTGCCGGTTTACATAATACAAATTATGACTTCAATGATGCTGCTGCACCTATCGGAGCATCTTTTTTTGCCCGGTTAATTGAGAAAGCCCTTCCTTTAGAGTAGAGTATTTTAAGATTAATAAATTAAATTTTGTAAAAAAATCAGAGATAAAAATGGTATTAAGTAACGCAAAAAATGAGATAGATCTCGCTTTTACAAGAAAAGATTTAAAGGGTTTATCATACGAAAATGCTTTCGGTGGTTCGACTTCATTTTTGCGGCGACGCTATACCAAAGACTTAAAAGATGTTGATATAGCGATAACTGGGGTGCCATTTGATCAGGCAGTGACAAATCGTCCGGGCGCTAGATTTGGTCCTAGAGCTATAAGGGAAGCATCAACTTTACAGACATTTGATCCGCCATATGGCTGGGACTTTGATCCTATGCAAGAGTTAAACATTATTGACTACGGTGACTTAGCTTTTGATTATGCTAAAGTGCAAGAGTTTCCTTCCTTATTGGAGCAGCATATATCTAAAATTCTGTCAAATAATGTTTCAACAATAGTTTTAGGGGGTGATCATTTTATAACATACCCAATCTTAAAAGCTTATTTTAATGAGCTAGGGTCACCTTTATCTTTACTACAATTTGATGCGCATTCAGATACTTGGCCGGATGATGATGAAGACCGAATTGATCATGGAACGATGTTTTATAAGGCAGTAAAAAGTGGAATAATCGACCCTAAAACATCGGTTCAAGTCGGTATTCGTACAACAAATCAAGATACCTTGGGGGTAAATATTATTGATGCAAGGGAAGTACATGAAAACGGCCCATTTGAGGTTGCAAAAAAAATAAAATCAATTTTGGGAAATCAACCCACATACCTAACATTCGATATTGATTGTCTTGACCCGGCTTTTGCTCCTGGTACTGGGACACCAGTTTGGGGCGGGTTATCTTCCGGTCAGGCTGCAATTCTTCTTAGGGATATCGCAGGGATTAATATGATAGGCGGAGATGTTGTTGAGGTTTCGCCTAGTTATGACGCTTCTGGTGCTACAGCTATTGCTGGCGCTCATGCTGCTACGGAGCTTTTATGCATTTGGGGCTCTAATTCAAAAAATAAGAGGGCTTGACCCAAGCTTCTTAAAAATCTTATCACCTCGCCATGGTTCCTTTACAAAAATTAGAACAAATTTATCAGAGATATGAGTTTCTTGAGGCGCAAATGAGTGCGGGAATATCTGGTGAAGAAATTGCCAAACTTTCGAAAGAATACTCACAGCTAAAACCAGTAGTTGAAAAGATCGAAGAATATAAATCGCTGCTTGCAGATTTAAGGGAAGCTGAAGATATGATGGCTGATCCTGATATGCGGCAACTTGCGGAGGAAGAATTGCCTCTTTTAAAAGCGCGTATGCCCGAAGTTGAAAAACTGCTGCAGTTGGCGCTACTGCCGAAAGATGCTGCAGATGAAAGATCTGCAATGATCGAAATTCGACCAGGTACTGGTGGAGACGAGGCGGCTTTATTTGCTGCTGATCTTTTAAGAATGTATCAAAGATTTTCTGAGACAAGTGGTTGGACATTCGAAGTCATTGAAGAACAGTTATCGGAATTAGGAGGAATAAAAGAGGTTGTTGTTAATGTAAAAGGAGATGGAGTTTTTGCCAAACTCAAATATGAAAGTGGTGTTCATCGAGTTCAACGCGTTCCTGAAACTGAAAGTGGAGGTAGAGTGCATACTTCCGCCGCAACTGTTGCAGTTCTTCCTGAAGCTGAAGATGTCGATATAAAAATTGAACAAAATGATCTTAGGATTGATACGATGCGAAGTTCTGGAGCAGGCGGGCAGCATGTAAATACCACTGACTCTGCGGTTAGGATAACTCATATACCTTCGGGAATTGTTGTAACAAGCTCTGAGAAATCTCAGCATAGAAATCGAGAAATTGCTATGCAGGTTTTAAAGACGCGTCTTTATGATTTGGAGCGACAGAGGGTCGATAATGAAAGGTCGGCTGATCGAAAATCACAGGTAGGCTCAGGAGATAGATCGGAAAGAATTAGAACTTATAACTTTCCGCAAGGTCGTGTTACTGATCATCGAATTAACCTAACTTTGTATAAGCTAGATCAGGTTATCCAGGGAGATTTAGGTGAAATGGTTTCTGCACTGATTGAATATGATCAAGCTGAAAAATTAGCTGAGATTGACGGGTGAAAATAAAAGAAGTTTTAGCTGATACTGCAATTAAGTTGTCTGAATCAGGAATTGAAGGTGCGGCAAGGGATGCTAGGATACTGACCGCCTATGCTCTTAAAATCCAAGTTTCTGACTTGTCACTTAAGATCGATGAGCAAGTATCGGAGCAAATAATCACTGAACTTGAAAAATTAATACTTCGCAGAATAGATAGAGAGCCTATTTCAAAAATTTTAGGCAGAAGAGAGTTTTGGGGTCGGTTGTTCTCTATTAATGAAGATGTATTGGATCCAAGGGGCGATACAGAGACACTAATAGACTTTGTTATAAAAAAACCGGTTAAATCGGTTTTAGAGCTTGGTACAGGTTCTGGTGCAATGGCAGTCACTCTAGCTTGCGAATGGAAAGAAGTTCATGTAACAGCGACCGATATTTCGGAGAATGCGCTCTCGCTGGCTAAAATTAATGCGGAGAAGTTCAACGTTGAAAATAAAATCCATTTTTTAACGTCTGACTGGTTTGAAGCTGTAAAAGGGGCATATGATCTGATAATCTCTAATCCTCCTTATATTGGTTTGATAGAACAAGATGAAATATCTGCCGAAGTTATGAAATATGATCCTGAAATTGCTTTATTTGCTGGAAGTGATGGAATGGAGGCTTATAAAAGGATAATTCCCCACTTAACAAAATTTTTAAACCCAGATGGCCTTGTCGTCCTAGAAATAGGGGCGTCTCAAAGTAATCAAGTTAAAAATTTGATGAATGCAGTTGGTTTCATCGATACAAAAATAGTAAAAGACTTGTCAGGAAAAGATCGTTTAGTAGCAGCAAAACTTGCTTGATCAATAACTTTTTATAGATTTTTTTCTTTTTAGCCTTGTTTATTCATACAAGATTAGGTTACAACAGTTCCGTAAAGCGCTAACAGCTTCGACTGCGGCGCAAATAAAAACAAGCCAACATCGCAAATAGTTATAAGATTAACAGATCGCGATGAATAATATAGATTGAAATAAGGCTCGATAATTTAATGAGATCTCCCAAATCGCGCTCTCGGAGTAAGCAGAATAGAAATAACAACCGTTCTGTCGGTAACGTCTTAAACAGAGTTTTTGATAGCTCTGGACCAGAAGGTAAGGTGCGCGGGACACCCCAGCAGATCATTGATAAGTATAACCAGTTGGCAAGAGACGCACAGCTTTCAAATGATCGCGTCGCCACGGAGAACTTTCAGCAACACGCTGAACATTATCTAAGACTACTCGCTCAGGCTCAAAAAGAGCAGGAGGCAAAACGTGAGCAACAAGAAAAAGAGAATAGGGGCCGACACGCTGATAGGGAAAGAAATAGAGTAGAAAATGGGTCCGATATATCCTCCGGAAGCGGTTCTGATTTGGAAAAAGACAGTAACGCTGCTTCAATCACAAGCGGCGTTAAGGAACATTTTGAACCAATGCAAGAAAGAAGTCAGTCAGACAAAGTTAGCTCAGGCTCTGATGACGGGTCTTTACAAGCTAATAGAGGAAAAAGAAACAATAAAATTCAGTCCGATGCTGTTAATAATGATGATGATAACAAATCATCTGAAAATACCTCAAAAGCGGCTGCTGAGTAGTTAAATTACCCTTAAATGATTGGATAATAGACAAAATTCTTCGATTGTTAAGTTTTCGGCTCTTGCCGCTGGATCTATTTTTAGATCTTTAAGTATTTTTTCTACATTAGGTGTTAAGCTTTTAAGTGATGATCTCAACATCTTCCTGCGCTGATTAAAAGCTGTAGCTACAACCTTTTCAAGATTACTTAAATTTGCATCATAATTTGGTGATTTTAATGCTTCTATTTGAACGATTGCGCTACTCACTTTCGGGGAGGGATAAAAAACTTCGGGGTTTAATTTCATCTTTATCGAGGTGTTACAACGCCAGTTTGAAAGTACCGATAGCCTGCCATATGACTTGTCGCCTGGTTTTGCTGCTATTCGTTCTGCAACTTCTTTTTGAAACATAAGTGTTAAACTATGCCAAAAAGGTGGCCAGTCTTTGGCAGTCAACCATTCAATCAAAAGTTTTGTTCCGATATTATAAGGAAGATTGGCAACAACTTTTACTGGCTTCGTAAAATACTTTTCTTGCTGTATATCGCTCGCATCTCCTTCTATTATTTTTAATCGACCAGGGTAATGGGTTTGAATTTCTTTCAAAGCTGAAATGCATCTCTTGTCTTTTTCAATTGCTACAATTCTGTGAGCACCCTCTGAGAGGAGTCCTCTCGTTAAGCCGCCTGGACCAGGACCTATTTCCAAGATTTCAAATTTTGTTAGATCTCCGGCAAACCTTGCTATTTTTGATGTAAGATTTAAGTCGAAAATAAAATTTTGGCTTAAAGATTTTTTTGCGTTAAGCTCGTATTTTTCAATGACCTGTCTTATAGGCTGAAGTTTATTGATTATTTTGTTCCTTCTTTGCCAAATGCCAAGCTAATTTTATAGCCTCTATAGTCGAAGTTGGATTGGCTAAATTTTTACCAGCTATATCGAATGCCGTTCCATGATCAGGTGAGGTCCTTATAAAACTCAGCCCTATTGTTAAATTAACACTAGTATGAAAATCTAGTGTCTTTATAGGTATTAGTGCTTGATCGTGATACATGCAAATCGCAGCATCGAAATTACGTCTTTTTTTCTGGTAAAACATCGTATCAGCTGAGATTGGTCCCATCAAATTATATCCTTCTGATCGAAGTTTTTTTATAGTTGGTATTATAAATTTTTGCTCCTCATCTCCAATTAATCCGTTCTCTCCAGCATGAGGGTTCAATCCTGAAATCCAAATACTTGGATTTGAAATTGAAAATCTATTAGTAAGTTCTTGATGTGTAGTTTTGATTGTTTTCTCAACTAATTCTGCGTTCAAATACTTGGTTATATCTTTGATAGGAATATGAATGGTCGCAGGTACTACTCTTAAATATTTATTAACTAGCATCATTCCATAGGTATTTTTTCCGTCTAGATGGGCTAAATATTCTGTGTGTCCTGGAAAAGGAAAATTTGCGCCATTTTTGAGAATTGATTTACTTATCGGCATTGTGCAAATAGCGGAACATTGTCCATTCTTTACAAATTGAACTCCGCGTTCCACTACTTTAATCGTTGCTTCAGCATGTTTTGGGTTAGGTCTACCCGGGACTCGGTGTTCTACAAAGTTGTGTCGAATAACTGTTAGTGAATTTCTTTCAATGTTAGAAGTAAGCGGTGGCTGATCAAGAATTTTGATTTTAATATCTTTAGGAAGAAAATTGGGGTCAATAAGAATACAAAGTGGAATTTCGTCTCTTAGGGCTTCCCAAGCAGAAACCACCACTTCAGGCCCAACACCAGCGGGATCGCCACAAGTGACAATAATAGGCTTGAAATTATTGTTCATTTAAAAAAAATCACCGCTTCTTGGCGTAAATTATCAATGTAAGAATCCGCTAAGCTATACAATCTTTTATTAGCAATAATTTGGTTAATTTGACTGATGTCTTGGGAAGATAATGTTTCTGTCTCTTTTCTTCCACAAACCATCACCAATTTCGTTGTCCCATTTTCTGTATTTTCCAAAATGAATTCGTTCGTATCTAAAGAGCCTAAAGTCTTTTTCAAGGATTTTGAAATATTTGCGGCTTTTAAATTATTTCTTTTTAGTTGCGAGTTTTTAATCTTTTTTGAAAAGCTGTAAAGGTCGTCGCATACTAGAATATCTCTTATAAGCGCCTTTTTGATCTTAGGGTCTTTTGCAAACGTAAACTCTAAATAATCAATAAATTTGATTTTTTTTTCTTTAAATTTACTCTCCCTTAGATTCCGCAGTTGAAAAATAGCTATTCCGCCTGGAAGAGGTAAGGGCTCGGTAACCTCACCAATTGCAAGGCCTGCCACTAAGGGTTTTACTATAAAGGGTAAATCAGATAAATTTTGCCATTTAACTTTTCCTCCTGTGCTCCTCGTAGGAGCAGCAGAATATTTATAGGCTGCCTCTGAAAACTTTTCTAAAGAATTAATTTTTCTTAACTTTTCAGCAGCCTGCAATGCTTCTTCCTCAAAACCTGATTGAACTGGAATTATTATTTCCGTCAACAAAACTTGAAGTTCGGATCCTGTTAAAAGTTCACTACTTGTGCCATCTTTGCTTACATTCTGGGAAATTTCAGATGCAAACTTTTTATTTACTGCTTTGAACCACAAAATTGGTATTTGCATGTACATTTCCCACGTTCTGCGATCAACACCCTGTTTTTTTAGACGTGTAGCAAACTCATCTATCGTTAAGTTGGCACGATTAGCAAAAGTTTGCATTTCGAACTCTAGCCTTTCACCTTGTATTTTTATGCCTAATTGTTCAGCGGCACGCATTTTGAGGCGATCATCAATAAGTGATTTTTTAGCTTCATTTTCATGGTTTCCTGGAAAGTTTAATAATTTAAAAAACCTAGCTCTTTGATCTATTTCGTACTGAGTAATTATCATTTCATCCACTTGAATAACGGCAGAAAATTTATCACTGGCATTCAAATTGTTAGTTGCTAAACAGCTTAACAGAATTAACGATAATAAAGCTCGAAATCTCATTTTATCCGTCTTCCATGTGCAAAATTAAACCCAAAGCTATTAATACGCTAGAAATTGCTGGGATCCAAGTCGCCGAAACTAAGTTTAATTGCCCGCTTTCAGCTAGAAGCTGTGCAAAATTTCTAATGTAATATAATCCAAAACCTAATGTTAAGGCAGACAGAATTGCAAAACTTTTTCTATTTCCAATAAAATTTTTCATTGTAAATGCACAGCCTACTAACATCATAGCAGTTAAAAACAGTGGATGGGATAGTTCAGAGTGATATCTCACTTCATATCTGCGAACCGAGAAACCTGCTTCTTTCAATTGTGCTATATGTGACGGAAGGTTCCATATGGAAACACCAGATGGATCACCTATTCGTTCTCTTATTTCTTCCTTTGTTAGGTTTGATGATATTACTAGATTTTTGAATATCCGGGCATTTTTTTCGGAGCTTAAACCTCTATTAAGAGGCCAAAATTTAACGTCAGTCAGGTGCCAGCTATTATCTAGAATTACTGCATTTTGAGCTTGAAGTCTACGAGTCGCAGATCCATTTTTGGCAAACGAAATAATTGTTACATCGTATAAAACTGATCCTTCAGAGTTAACTTTACTAGCTCTTATAACTGACTGCTCTAAATTATTGCCTTGTCGTAACCAAAGCCCTTCTGAACCAATTGAAAATGCCGCTTTTTCACCTTTTATATATGTTTCTTTTAAACTGAAATATAGTTTGTTTGTTGTAGCAAGCATTGGATTGATAACCGCTAACAATAAAAAACCAAAAATAAGGCTTACTACTACCGGGGCAAATATAGCTCCATAGACTGAGCGACCGGCGCCACGAACTATAACAAGTTCACTAGTTTTGCTCATTGATATGAAAAATGTAATAGATGAGATTAATATTATAAGATCGATAATTTCATAAATGCTTTTTGGACAATTTAATAAAGTTAGATGAATGATAGTAAGTAGATCAGTAACGCTTGAGAACTTTCTAGAATGTTCGATTAGGTCAATTACTATTGTAAGTATTGACATCAAAGCAAATGTAGTAATCAGTATTTTGAAATATTTAAAAGCAAAGTAGGTATGAAGAGTCATTTCAATGCCTTAATTTTTTTTGATATTTTGATGCAGAAATATTTAAAAAAAAGATTGATGAAAAAATTCCAATTGTACTTGGTAGATAAATTAGAGGCCAAAGTTGGAAGTTATTTACAGAGAGTTTGATTGTGTAACTTTCGATAACTTTCATGAGAACAATTACAAACAAGGCCATAGTGATCTGTTTGCTAAAGCCAAACCTATTTGCATTTCCTATTAGTAAGGCAGAAAAGCCCAAAATTGCCGCTACAAAGCAAAAAATTGGTTTATGCATCCTAGTATGTAATTCTGATCCTATCAAGCCTTTGGAGTATTTGGTCGTATTTTCTACTTTTTGGATATTGCTTAATAATAACCAAGTTGAGATATGCGATAGGTAAACTTTATCGTTCGAGCTTTTCTTCAAAGCATTCGACAAATCAATAGTGATACTTTTGAATTCAGTGGTAGATAGTTCTTTACTTGAGTAGTTGCTTGTTTGTATCAAACCATTTTCCATATATAGTGCAGTTTTGTTTTCATTTTTTGCCAAAAAGGCGCGTGTTGCTGTATATGTGATAAATTCGTCTATGTTTCTCCTGTCGTGTAGAAAAACATTAGACAGAGTGCCATCACTTTTAATCTCTTTAATATAAAAAGTAACTCCTTTGAATGGGTGAATAAATTTACCTTCCTTTAAAAGTTGAGCTGATACTGAGGTGTCTAATTCTAACTGTCTTTCGTGAAGTATTTTAGTGGTATTAGGAACTATAAAAATTGTGAAAAAACTGAGGATTAACATGCAGAAAAAGCCAAAGAGAAAATAGGGTTTGCCCATTCTCCAAGGGCTCAATCCTGATGATTGCAAAATAGTTAATTCTGAATCGTTTTTCAATCTGTTTGTCACAAAAATTACAGCAGCAAAGCTGGCTAATGGAAAAACGATTATGGTGGCGGAGGGAAGGCTCAATAAGGCAAATTCAAGAAGTATTGAGGATGAATGACCGTCGGATATCAGTTGATCGAAAAGACGAATTGCCCTGTTTATCCAGAAAATTAGTGTTAGGATAAATAAGAAAAAAGCAAAAATTATAAGTAATTGCCTAAAAATATATTGGTCTATCTTCTGCATGAATAAGATACCATTTAAAAACAGTTTCCATGGATCTATATTATTAAATCAATTCTGAAAACTCATTAATTAAAACATGATAAATTCTTTATTTTAAAACACTAGAATATTATCCGATTTAAGACTATCTGCATCTAAAGATTTGATTGGAGAAAAAATGAAAACATCTGTTGATGTAAAACTAAAAGAGTATAATCTAGAACTGCTTGAAGAAGAATATGATCGGATATCGATCTTTATAGGGGATGCAAAAAAATTAAATCGCATTTGTATTCACCTTAACAAATTAACCAAAGGCGCAATTTTGAAAGCGATCAGCTCTAAGGAATTCGAAAAAAAATCTTGTGGTGAAGTTTTAACTCTTTCTTTTCCTGGAGGTCTTCAAGCAAAATATTTAGATTTGGTCAAATGGACAAAGTCAGGGCAACCTAATGACGCCAGAAAAGCCGGTGTAAATTTAGCTAAGAAATCAAACAATAGCAAAATTTTAGTTAGTGCTAATACGCAAAAGTTTTCGGAAGAACTGATAAAAGGTTATCTTTTGCGCCGATATGAATTTTCAAATTACAAGACTGCTGAAGACAAAGGCCTGGGATCAGTAACAATGATGTTGAAGCGTCCAAAAGATTTTGAAAAACCCTTGTCAGAAATTAAGGCTATAGTTGATGGCGTTTTTTTTACAAGGAACTTAGTGAATGAACCCGCAAATATTTTAAATACAGTTGAATTTTCCAATAGATTAAAAGAGTTGTCCACTTTAGGTATTGACGTTGAAATTTTAGAAGAAAAAAAATTAGCAGAGTTAGGAATGAATGCACTTCTTGGAGTTGGTCAAGGTTCAGCCAACCCAAGCAAAGTTGTTGTAATGTCTTGGAAAGGTTTGTCACAGGATACTAAACCCTTAGCTCTTGTAGGTAAGGGTGTGGTTTTTGACACTGGAGGTATTTCACTCAAACCAGCAGGTGGTATGGAAGATATGACAATGGATATGGGTGGTGCCGGAGTTGTTGCTGGAACAATGCTGTCTTTGGCTAAGCGAAAAGCTAAAGCTAATGTTATTGGCTTGGTCGGTTTGGTCGAAAATATGCCATCAAGCACCGCACAAAGGCCAGGCGATATTGTCAAATCTATGAAAGGTGACACAATTGAAGTAATTAATACAGACGCAGAGGGGCGATTAGTCCTCAGTGATCTTCTTTGGTATACACAAGAAAGATTTAAACCTGCCGGTATCATCGACCTAGCAACACTGACTGGCGCAATTATTGTTGCATTGGGATACGAAAATGCTGGGGTTTTTTCTAATGATGATGATTTTTGCAATTCTTTCTTAAAAGTTGCCAATCAAGAAAACGAAGGTGCATGGCGTATGCCACTTGGTGCTAGTTATGATAAAAAACTCAAATCCCGCTTGGCCGATATTAAAAATGTTGGTGGTAGGGATGCTGGTGCAATAACTGCCGCGCAATTCATACAAAGATTTATTAAGAAAGATATGCCTTGGATACATATTGATATTGCTGGAGCGGCTCATACTAAATCCGAAAGCGCCTTTGCACCTGCAGGTGCAACTGGTTGGGGCGTAATGAGTTTGAATCGTTTAATAAGTAAGAAGTTTGAAAATAATAAATGAGTGAAGTATATTTTTATCATTTAACCCAAACACGGCTCGAGGTTGCTCTTCCCAAAATACTAGAACGTGCTTTGTCTGCTGACTGGTCGGTAGAGCTAAGAATTGGGATGGAAGCTGACGAAGAACCCATTAGCGATGCAATTTGGAAAGGCCCAGACGAAAGTTTTTTGCCTCATTGTTCGGAGGATAATGATAAATTGCATGATTATCCGATAGTTTTAAGTAAATCGCCTTTATCTGAGGTTAGGGATTGTCTTATAGTTGTTGATCAGGCTGAATTACAAGAAATTGAAGTGGAGAAATTTAAAAGAGTATGTTTGCTTTTTGACTCAAAAAATGAGATTGAGTTAACGAATGCAAGAGAAACTTGGAAAAGTCTTTCAGATGCTGGTTTGAAGACAATTTATTGGGCAGAAAATAATGGAAGATGGATCAAAAAAGATTAGTAACTAAACGTCAAATATCTATTATCATTATATTCTTATCTAGTTCTAGTTTTTTAAGTCTGCCTAGGAAACTCATGCCCAACAATGATTTTTCCATATCTGTCTGACTAATAAAAGCTTTTACATTTGAAAAGTTTTTAAATCCTAAGCTAACTTTATCGAATACAACTGGAGATATTAGCATTTCTCCATTTGCGGTCTGAGCTAATTGCGAAAAATTAAGTTTGTCTACGTTAAATCCAAGTTTTTCAGCGTCTTTTTTTGATAAAATCATTGCTGTTGCCCCAGTATCAATAAGAAAATTTATTGGCTTGTTGTTAATACTAAGCGTTACATAAAAATGACCATCTGAGGCTGTTTTTAAAGTAAGCCTTTCCAGATCTTTATCAAAACTATTTAGGCTAGATTTTTCGCTACGATAGTTTTCCCAAACTAAAGCCACAACGATGAAAAATGTGAAAATTATAAACCAAATTAGTCCAAACTTAATAAATTTCTTCAGTGAGTTTTTCCAACTAAAGAAGGAAAATATTAGAATTGCGCATAAAATAACGAGGTAAATTAAGTTTCCGGTATCGTCTATGTTCACTTTTGAGTTGCGCTTTCCATTCTTTCTTGAGCTTGGATCCAAAGATCTTCTGCTCGTTTAGTTGCTTCATTAATTTCCGAAAGTTTTTTATTCCATTTTTCTAATTCTTTAAATTTTTCATCTGAGTAAAGATCTTGATTTGATAGGATATCAGCTACCTTTTTCTTCATATTTTGGAGTTTCTCTAATCTATCTTCACATTTTTTGACTTCAGATTTGTAAGCAAGAACTTTCTTTTGAAATTCTTTCTTTTCACCTAAGTTTTTGGGAATTTTTGAATTTTTTCTGGGTTTTTTTATTAAAATATCAGAGCGGTAACTTTCTAGATCTTCCTCATATGGACATACAGTGCCGTTATTCACTAACCATAATTTATCAGAAACTAACGATAATAAGTGGAAATCATGGCTCACTAATATAACAGCTCCGGAAAATTTTGTCAGAGCTTCAATAAGTGCCTCTCGGCTTTCTATATCAAGATGATTTGTTGGTTCGTCTAAAATTAATAGATGTGGGTTGTCTAACGTCGCCAACAAAAGTAACAAACGAGCCTTTTGCCCGCCCGACATCGCTGAGACCTTTAATTCTGATTGATCAGAGCCAATTCCAAAACCACCCAGGATTTTTTTTCTTTCTGATACATTTTTACTTGGTCTAGCTCGTGATAAATGTTCGAAGGGTGTTTCATCTCTCCTTAATTCATCTGTTTGGTGTTGGGAAAAATATCCTATCCGTAATTGTGATGAGTTAATAAGAGAACCACTCAATAGAGGAATTCGATTAGCCAATAACTTTGATAATGTTGATTTCCCCTCACCATTTTTTCCAAGTAATGCTATCTTGTCATCGTGGTCTACGCGTAAGTTGAGTTTGGTAAGGACAGCTTTATTGTTGTAGCCAGTTGAGCCGTCCTCAATTGACATCAAGGGTGAAGCTAACTCTTCCGGAGCTGGAAATAGGATTTTCTTTAAAGCTCTTTCTTTTGGTAAAGATATTGTCTTTAACTTGCCGAGAGCTTTTAATCTTGACTGAGCTTGCTTAGCTTTTTTAGCTTTATAACGAAATCTATCCACAAAAGATTGTAAGTGTTGTCGAGTTTTGTCTTGTTTTTTTATTTCTGAAAGTTTGCTTTCAAGTTGAGCCATTCTGGTTTCGGCAAATTTTTCATAATTTCCCGAATAATATGTCAAATTCTTATCTTCGAGGTGAAGAATAGAATTTACGCAATTATTCAAAAGGTTTCTATCATGACTAATAACAAGAACCGTATGTGGATATGTGACTAAGTAGTTTTCAAGCCAAATCGTGCCCTCCAAATCAAGATAGTTAGTTGGCTCATCTAACAAAAGTAAATCCGGTTGATTAAATAATACGGCTGCCAAAGACATTCTCATTCGCCAACCACCAGAAAACGACCTGCACGGAAGATGATTATCCTCTTCGGTAAAACCAAGCCCTTTTAAAATTGTCGAGGCTCTCGCTTCAGCAGACCAAGCTCCTATGTCTTCAAGTCTGATCTGTATTTCAGCAATTCGATCTGGGTCTTTTTCGGTTTTACTTTGTTTTATAAGTGTTTTGCGTTCCTCATCTGCCGCCAAAATTGTTTCTAGTACAGATAAATCATTTTCAGAAACTTCTTGTTTGACATCGTCAATTTTAGCATTTTTTGGTAAAATAATTTGTCCGCTTTCTAATTCCAGGTCTCCTTTTATCAATCCAAATAAAGTTGTCTTTCCAGTGCCATTTCTACCAACAACACCTATTTTATGACCGGATGGTATAGTGATATTTCCCGTGTCTAAGAGTTTTCGACCGCCTATGCTGAATGAAATCTTTTCTATTTTAATCATTGTGACTCAGTAACAGTGAAAAAATCTTTTTAAAAGAAAAACGCTTTAAAAACTGTTATTTTATGTATCCAAGATAATGCGTCTTTTAAATTTAGTTTACCCGTGCTAGAGGCTCCGAATAAAGAATTAAGATTGATAAAAACTTGTTGATAAAGAGGAATTTTAGATGGGTTTGGAACGAACATTCAGTATTATTAAACCTGATGCAACACGCCGAAATCTTACAGGAAAAATAAATGCAAAGTTTGAAGAGGCAGGTCTTAGGGTTGTTGCCCAGAAGCGTATTCATATGACAAAGGAGCAGGCCGGAAAATTTTATGAAGTCCATTCTGAACGTCCATTTTATGACGAATTGTGTGATTTTATGTCATCTGAACCCGTCATAGTGCAGGTACTTGAGGGCGAAAGCGCCATTTCTAAGAATAGAGAAGTTATGGGAGCAACGAACCCCGCAGATGCGGCCCCAGGCACTGTTAGGGCAGATTTTGCGGAAAGTATGGGCGAAAACTCTGTGCATGGTTCTGATGCGCCTGAAACTGCTGCTATCGAAATCGCCTATTTCTTTTCTGGAATAGAATTAGTTGGGTAGTTCTAGTTACTACGATGTAGTATAAACCTAAATATTTTAAATTTATGATCGGGGTTAATTAGTCTTGAGCCCGATTTTTTTTATTTTTTTCCAAAGAAAGATCACTTGCAAATTTACAAACGCTTCGAAATGTTTCTGCAAATTTATTATCTTCTAAAGTTAAAGAAATTCTGACATGCCCTGATGCAGCTTCTCCAAAGCTTTCCCCCGGCATCACAGCGATTTTTTTAACGCTTAAAAGCTTGCTAGCGAAACTTAGGCCGCTCATTCCTGTGGCGCGAATATTAAGCATTAAATACATGGCGCCTTGGGGTGGAATGTGACCCAAATTGGGAAAGTCTTTTAAAATATCTAGTGCAAGTTTGCTTCTGCGATTGAACGGTCCAGATATTTTTTCTTCAAATTCCTTACCTTGTTGTAAGGCAAAAATACCAGCTTGCTGGACGAAGCCAGGAACACCGTAAGTCATATTTGTCGCTAAATCTATTGCCTTGGATATTATTATCTCTGGACCTATTAGCCATCCTAAACGAGAGCCGGTCATCGCATGGCTTTTGGAAAGAGATCCAATTACTAGAGTTCTTTCCACCATATTATTAATCTCACGCGGTGAAATATGTTTGCCGGCCCAGATTTGTGTATCGTAAACTTCATCGGAAATAACCCAAAGATTGTTTTTCTTTGCTACGTCACAGATATTTTTAATAGTAGCTTTATTATACACCATGCCCGTTGGGTTGTTAGGTGAGTTTATCAATAATGATTTTGTTTTTTGAGTTGCGCTATCTAATTGATCAAAAGTAGGTTGAAAATAATTTTCTGCACTTGTTATTATTCTTCTTTCGCGAGCTCCAACGGATCTAAGTGTCGTCGGGTATGTCGCATAGTACGGATCTATATAAGCAGCTGTATCACCCTCATCCAATACTGCTATATGAGCAGCGAACAGAGCGGATTGTCCTCCTGGTGTTACGATTACATTATCTAGAGTTGTTTTAATTCCAGTTTTCTTTTCAACTCGATATGCGATTAAGGCTCTTAATTTCTCAATGCCAGGGACTGGGGCATATCCAGTGTACCCATTCATGGCAGCTTTATGCATTGATTCGAGTATGGCTGGGTCGGTGCCGATGTCATGCTCGCCAATACTGAGCTCTATTACATCAGTACCGGAGGCCATCATTTTTCTGGCTTTATAAAAAATTTCCCATCCATCAGAACCACCACTTGTTATATTTTCGATACGATTGGAAGATTTCATACTCTTATTCCGAAAAAGAAATTTTGGGCATTACGGTCGATTATTTCATGTGATGTCAAATCAGAAATGAATAATTTACATAAATTTATTAATTTTTCTGGGGCTATTTTTTTTTACACCAAAGTGATTTGTCATTTCCAAAGGTGATTGTTCTTGCTATTGCGTTCACGTCATATTTCAATAACCTCAAATGAATGATAAAAATCAGACTGCATAATACGCTTAAAAGAAAAAAGCAGACTTTTGTTCCGTTAGATGAAAATAATGTCAGGCTCTACCTATGCGGCCCGACTGTATATGATCGTGCTCATCTTGGAAACGCTCGTAATGTAATAATGTTTGATGTTTTATACCGGCTTTTGATAGAAACTTACGGAATTGATAACATAACCTACGTCAGAAATTTCACTGATATTGATGACAAAATAAACAATAAGTCTTTAGAGAGCGGTCGGCCAATAAATGATATAACCTCTGAAACCATTCAATGGTATTTAGATGATATGGTAGCTTTGGGAAACTTAGAGCCCAACTTAATGCCGAGAGCAACAGACTATATTCCTCAAATGATTAATTATATTGAGCGCCTAATAAAGGGAGGTTTTGCATACTCAGATGAAGGCCATGTGCTATTTTCTGTTTCAAATTACAAAAATTATGGAAGACTGTCTGGACGAAGTATAGAGGATATGATTGCTGGTGCTCGAGTTGAGGTTGCTGCTTATAAAAGAAACCCCATGGATTTTGTGTTATGGAAGCCTTCCGAAAAAAATTTGCCAAGTTGGGAAAGTCCTTGGGGTAGGGGGCGCCCAGGTTGGCATATAGAGTGTTCGGCTATGGCCCATGATTTGCTTGGTGCAACTTTTGATATTCATGGAGGTGGTAACGATTTACAGTTTCCACATCATGAAAATGAGATAGCTCAAAGTTGTTGCGCATACCCTGAAAGTGAATTTGCGCGTTATTGGTTACACAACGAAATGCTTCAAGTTGATGGAAAGAAAATGTCTAAATCCCTTGGCAACTTTTTTACAGTTCGCGATTTACTTGATCAGGGATATCCCGGTGAAGTGATCAGATTTGTATTTCTCTCAACCCACTATAGCAAGCCAATGGATTGGAATAACTCAAAAGCCTTAGAAGCCAAAAACATACTGAGAAAATGGCGAGAATTATTGAAACATAATCTTGAAACCGTCCCAATGCCAGAAGAAGCTATTAAGATTTTATCTGACGACTTGAATACTGCTGGTGTTATTTCGTTACTTCACAATTATGCCAGTAATGGAGAGATAGGGAAGCTCAAAGCTGGTGCTAATTTTTTGGGTATTTTAACGGAGGAATTGAGTGAATGGTGCACAGATGTCGATATGAGTTCTTTAGAGGAACTCTTTACAGAAATAAGGAAACGGGCCATTGACAGTAAAAATTTTGAAAATATTGATGAGTTGAGGTCTAGACTTACAAGCGCTGGAGTAGATGTTCAAATTGGAAAATTTAATGTTACTCTAGTACCAAACGCGAGTTTTGATCTTCAAGAAGTGAACAAAATAATAAATTTTTATGGTTTAAATTAGGTCTCAAATGCAGAAAGAACGATTATATATTTATGATACCACTCTGCGTGACGGACAACAAACTCAAGGCGTTCAGTTTTCCATAGATGAAAAAATAGCCATTACCCGTTCACTAGACGGGTTGGGTGTTGACTATATAGAGGGCGGTTGGCCAGGCGCTAATCCTGTTGATAGCGAATTGTTTGAACGGAAAGAGAAAACGGACGCAATTTTTACGGCCTTTGGAATGACCAAGAGATCTGGCCGATCAGCGGCAAATGATGAAATCCTTTCCGCTGTACTTAATTCAGGAACATCTGCTGTTTGCCTAGTGGGTAAATCCCATGATTTTCATGTTGAAAAAGCTTTGGGCATCTCCCTTGATGAAAATTTAACCAATATCTCTAGTTCAATTAGCCATATGGTTGATAACAAAAGAGAGGTTATTTTTGATGCAGAGCATTTTTTTGATGGGTTTAAGGATAATCCTAGTTATGCGCTCCAAACTTTAAAGTTAGCTTTGGATGCTGGAGCGAAATGGGTTGTTTTATGTGACACGAATGGTGGCTCTCTTCCAAACGAAATAAGAAAAATAGTTGAGGATATTATAAACTATGGGATCGCCGGTGATTGTTTGGGTATTCATGCGCATAACGATACTGAAAATGCTGTAGCGAATACATTAGCAGCGATTGACGCTGGCGCACGTCAAATACAAGGCACATTAAATGGTTTAGGGGAAAGGTGTGGAAACGCAAACCTAACCTCTATCATCCCAACCTTATTGCTAAAGCCGCCTTATAAAGATAAATTTGAGACAGGAATATCAATGAGTTCATTGTCGAGCCTTACTCGAGTTTCCCGCCAGTTAGATGATATAATAAATCGAATCCCTTTAAAGCAAGCTCCTTATGTTGGCGCTTCTGCTTTTGCACACAAAGCGGGTCTACATGCTTCTGCTATTATCAAAGATCCCACTACATATGAACATATAGAACCTTCTTTAACTGGAAATAGCAGAATAATTCCTGTATCCAACCAAGCGGGTCAGTCTAACTTAGTTCGCCGACTAACTGAAGCAGGTCTCAGTATTAAAAAAAATGATCCTGCTATTGGCCGAATTCTTGAAATTGTGAAAGAGCGAGAGGCTATTGGTTATTCATTTGATACTGCACAGGCGAGCTTTGAACTTTTAGCCCGTCGTGAGCTAGACGAGTTACCAACTTTTTTCGAAGTTAAAAGATACCGAGTGACTGTAGAAAGACGAAAAAACAAGTACAATAAATTAGTAAGTTTGTCGGAGGCAGTTGTTGTCGTTAAGGTGGATGACGAAAAAAAACTTTCTGCAAGTGAAAGTATGGATGAAGTTGGTTCGGATAGAGGTCCTGTTAATGCTTTGTCGAAAGCTCTGACTAAAGATCTTGGAAGTTACCAAAAATTAATTGATGACATAAAGTTGGTTGATTTTAAGGTTCGGATAACCCAAGGAGGCACAGAGGCTGTAACGCGTGTCGTTATTGATAGTGAAGATAAGAATGGAGTGCGCTGGTCAACAGTTGGTGTTTCACCCAATATAGTTGATGCTAGTTTCGAAGCGCTTTTGGATGCGATCAACTGGAAAATAGTTAGAGATACAAATACGCAAAGAAAATTTGTTACCAAGCATTAGCGAATTTCTATATTGGAATGGGTTTTGGAATTATCGGATGACATACTTCAGTGCGCTAACTTAGTGAAACAGGGTGATTATGAGCGCTACAGAGTCATAATGACCCTAGATCCAAAGCTGCGATCTGATTTATTTGTTTTAATGGCAGCAAATATAGAAATTTCTAGAGCTCCTTGGATGAGTAGAGAAAGTTTAATTTCTGAAATTAGGCTGAGATGGTGGCTCGAGGCAATTGAAGAAATTGAGTCAGACAAAGCTGTCCGCAGACACTTTGTCACGTCACCCTTAGAAAATATCTTGGACCAGTCACAAACAAAATTAATTAAGGAAAATATAACAGCCCGGTCTTGGGATATAAATTCTAATCCACATCTGAACCAGAAAGAACTATTTCATTATATTGACTGCACTTCAGGCAATATTTGGGCAGTGGCTGCCGAACTTCTTGGTGGACCACAAAAAATTGGTAGACTTTTGGGAAATGCGATTGGTGTCGTTCAATATTGTAAAGCAAGTAATGAATTTACTGAAAGGGGCAGAACCCCGTTTCCTAAACCAGAAGACGAAATCATTCAATTTTTTTTGCTATGGGGGAAAACTCAATTAGACGAAGGCTTATTTGAAGTTGGAAAACTATCAAAGCCAAAGAATGCTATCCGCAGATTTGTGTGGGATACAAATTTTTATCTAAAACGGTTTTTAAGCAATCCAGACTATATAAAAACCTCCGCAAAGCCATACGATCCACTGAGATTTTTCCGGTTTTGGAATGCATATTTAAGATTTTGAAATATTCAGTTCAATATCAATTATGAATTGCTGTAATTAGGGTTTTTATTTTTCATAAGCCAAACCAGTGCTGCTCCTGCGATCAAAAGCATCGGAAATATAGCTAGATTTACAGCGGTCCAACCTGTCAAATGATCCCCTCCAGTACAGTTCATAAGTCCTCCTGATGAGAATGAAGCTACGGTTACACCACCAAAAACGAATAGGTCATTCATACCCTGGATCCTGCCACGTTCAGCTTCTGAATGGCTGTTTGTCAACATAGTAGTTGCACCAATGAAACCAAAATTCCAACCTAATCCGATAAAAATAAGCGCTATAAAAAAGTTTTCTATCTGAACTCCCGATAATGCAACAATTCCTGCAAAAGCAAGAAAAAACAATCCAATACACACAATCAATTCTTCGCCGTATCGGGTAATTAGATGTCCTGTAAAAAATGAAGGTAAAAACATTGCAATAACATGCGCTGAAACAACATTAGCTGCATCACTAGCAGAATATCCACATCCAACTACTGCTAAAGGAGTGGAAGTCATAACTAAGTTCATCATTGCATAAGAAACCATGGCGCAAATCATAGCTACAGCGATGCGGGGAGTGGTTATGAGTTCCTTATGAGATCGCTTATCTAGATAATCTATATTTTTTTTCTCAAGCTTTGGTATTTTTAAAAACAAAAATAAAAATGAGCCCATAAAGTTTAAAATAACGATTGCGATGTATGTCCCAAGAAATGGAATTACCATAGCCTCTGCTGAGATTTTAACAATTTGCGGACCAATTATTGCAGAAGCTAATCCGCCAGCCATAACGTATGATATAGCCTTGGGTCTAAAATTTTTAGTTGCGGTATCGGCTGCGGCAAATCGGTAAAAACCCTGCGCAGACATGTAAATACCTGTTAAAAGGCTCCCAAGCAGAAAAATAGAAAAAGAGCCAGTTGCCAGACCGACGGCTCCGATGATACCTCCGGTAAATCCCCCTATTGCTCCAATAAAAAAACCAAACTTTCTTCCAAATTTTTGCATTAAGTTTGACAGAGGAGAGGCTGTAATCATGGAACCCAAAACAATCATTGAAATTGGAAGTGTTGCAAAGCACGCGTTTGAGGCTAAGGACTGACCAGCTAATCCACCGACAGTAAAAATCATTGGCATTTGA
The DNA here is from genome assembly GCA_902534325.1 of Paracoccaceae bacterium. Classification (GTDB taxonomy): domain Bacteria; phylum Pseudomonadota; class Alphaproteobacteria; order Rhodobacterales; family Rhodobacteraceae; genus Salinivivens. The sequence continues at coordinate 21,560 of CACAPQ010000010.1, forward strand.
GAGCCTAGTATGGCTTGCGCAAATATCAAAACGGCCACGTTTCGTTTAGCTAATTGATTATCACCTTTAAAAGACATGAACCGGCGGTACGCGTTTAAGACTTGATATTCAAGGACTTATTAAACATAAGAAACTGATTTATTAACTAAGTAATTATTTTAAATTCAAAATTGCAAAAGTTTTAAGATAATTTTTAGATCGAGGTTCGAATGGAAGAGCGCATAATAATATCTCAAGAATGTATTTCAGAGGGTTTGGCGGCGTTAAGTAAACTGGAACCCAAATTTAAACAAGTAATAAAAACTATTGAGGAAGTTCCGCTTAGAAGGACTTCCGAGGGTTTCGATCGCCTTTTGTCAACCATTGTATCGCAGCAACTCAGTGTAGCTGCGGCAGATGCAATTTGGAACAAAATACAACTAGCTGGTTTGAGTAAAATTCAAAAGATTAGAACAGTATCAGACCATGAACTGCGAGATGTTGGATTGAGCAAGCAGAAAATAAAATATGTGAGATCATTAGCAAATGCAAATATCAATTATAGATCTCTAAGGAATATGCCGACTTCGCAAGTTGTAAGTGAACTCACGCAAGTATCCGGTATAGGGAACTGGACTGCCGAAATTTATGCTATGTTTAGCTTAGGTCGAGCAGATGTTTTCGCTCCTGGAGATTTAGCTCTACAAGAAGCAACACGTGCACTATTTAATCTTCAAGAACGCCCAAGTGAGAAGGAATTAAGATCTATGGCCAAAGATTGGTCGCCTTGGCAAGCCGTTGCCGCTCGATTACTCTGGTCGTACTATAATCAACAAAAAAAGCGGGAGGGAATACGGTGACCCGAATACTTAAGTCTGAACGAAAAGATGCGCTCTCTGGGTCGACTCGATCAGCAGTTATTTTTCTTCACGGATATGGAGCCAATGGTGCTGACCTTTTAGGGCTTGCAGATCCACTTTCTGAGCATTTACCTGATACTTTATTTATTGCCCCAGATGCTCCGGAAAGCTGTGCAGGTTCGCCCCTTGGTTTTCAATGGTTTCCCATCCCCTGGATTGATGGATCTTCAGAGGAGGAAAGTATGCGAGGTATGGTAGCTTCAGCAAACGATCTAAATGCTTTTCTTGATGCGTTGATGGTTGACGAAGATTTATTACCGGAACAAGTTGTATTATTTGGTTTTTCCCAGGGCACTATGCTCGCTCTGCACATAGTTCCTCGCCGCGAAGATGAGATTGCTGGATTGGTCGCCTTTTCAGGTAGGCTTTTAGAACCTGAGGCCCTAGTGGACGAAGTAAATTGTAAGCCGCCTATTTTATTAGTGCACGGGGATCAAGATGATGTAGTGCCTGTCCAATCTCTACCATTGGCTGTTGAAGGATTACAAAAAGCTGGTTTCAAAGATGTATTTGCTCACGTAATGAAAGATACAGGTCATGGCATTGCTCCCGATGGTTTATCAGTTGCTTTGGCTTTTATTCGAGATAAGCTTGGATTTTTGTGATTGAGACCACAACATCATCTTTAAGAATAGCTACATGGAGAGGCTTGATACAATTTAAATACGATATATAGTATATATGAAAGATAATAAATCTTACAATAAAAATGATTGGGGGTCATTAAGTATGGGTGAGTTTATAGACGGTGAGTTATCGAAAGATCCGAGCACCTTAAAGCATCATCCGGCTTTAGTTTTAAACGCTGATTACAGACCTTTATCATACTATCCTTTGTCACTTTGGTGTTGGCAGGATGCAGTTAAAGCAGCTTACATGGAGCGTGTTGATATTGTTGCTCAGTATGATAAATTTGTTCACAGCCCTACGATAAAAATAAAAATACCCTCTGTTGTCGTTTTGAAAGATTATGTGAGGCCCCAAAAAAGCGTTGCATTTACAAGGTTTAACTTATTCTTACGTGATGAATTCAGATGCCAGTACTGTGGAAATCGGGGAGAGTTAACATTTGATCATGTTATTCCTCGTTCTTCGGGCGGCACAACAAGATGGGATAATGTGGTAGCCGCGTGTAGCCCATGTAATCTTCGAAAAGGCTCTAAGTCTTTGGGGCGGGCAGGGTTGCACCTTAGGCGAAAGCCGAGGCAACCAACTGCTCCTGAATTGCAAAATTTAGGACGCAAATTTCCACCTAACTACCTTCACGACAGTTGGATGGATTTTCTATATTGGGATAGCGAATTAGATGCATAAACAAAATAATTGTTATTTCATTTGTGAGGTATTATATTACCCCATTTTTAAACTATTGATTTAAATATAAAAATTATTTCTTTTCTCCATTGACTATAGGTAGTTGGCTCAGTATCAACCTTCAAACTTTTTGTTCACGTGACACAAAAGTAATAAAGAGGAAATTTTTTATGAAAACATTTTCTGCGACTCCTGCGGATATCGAAAAAAAGTGGATACTTATCGACGCCGAGGGATTAGTTTTAGGTAGATTAGCTTCGATAATAGCAAATCGATTAAGAGGAAAGCATAAGCCATCTTTCACCCCTCACATGGATTGTGGTGATAACGTAATTGTTATTAATGCAGGTAAAGTTCAACTAACCGGCAACAAGCGTCAAGAAAATTACTATTGGCATACTGGGTATCCTGGTGGAATCAAATCACGAACTAAAGAGGACATATTAGATGGTGAACACCCAGAAAGGGTTTTAACGTTAGCAGTGAAGCGGATGCTGCCAAGTAATCGTTTAAGCCGAAGGATAATGACTAATTTGAGGGTCTATGCTGGCTCTGACCATCCTCACGAAGCACAAGCTCCAGAGATATTAGACGTGAAATCAATGAATTCTAAAAACACAAGGGTTGCATAAAATGGCAGAAGATATCAAAAGTTTGGGAGACTTAGAAACAGTTGCGACCTCTGCTGAAGCAATCGTTGAAACCACAATAGTTCGAGAACCAAAGCGCGATGACTTTGGCCGCTCTTATGCAACCGGTAAGAGAAAAGACGCAATTGCCAGAGTTTGGATAAAACCAGGTTCCGGTAAAGTAGTGGTAAACGGAAAAGAGATGAACTCGTATTTTGCACGCCCTGTTTTGCAAATGATTTTACGCCAGCCTTTTCAAGTAGCGGGGGTAGAAGACCAGTTCGACGTGAATGCAACAGTGAAAGGTGGTGGTCTTTCGGGCCAGGCTGGAGCAGTAAAACATGGAATTTCAAAGGCGCTACAACTGTATGAACCCTCCCTACGCGGAGCGTTGAAGTCTGCAGGGTTTCTCACACGTGACAGTCGAGTTGTTGAGCGTAAGAAATATGGTAAGAGAAAAGCCAGACGCTCTTTTCAGTTTTCTAAGCGTTAATACTTCATTCCGAAATTTTACAACCAAAGAGAGCGCCTTTGAAAGTAGGCGCTTTTTTTTAAAATCTAATAGGTAAATTGCTACTAAGTTACGTTTACTTCTTTGGCTCTTCGTTTTCTTTCATGTGGATCTAAAAACCTTTTTCGCAAGCGAATACTGTCAGGCGTTACTTCAACCAACTCATCATTATCAATATATGCAATGGCTTCCTCTAGACTAAATTTTATGTGAGGGGTAAGGCGAACTGCTTCATCTGATCCAGAGGCCCGGACATTCGTCAATTTTTTACCTTTGAGTGGGTTAACTTCAAGATCATTTTCTCTGCTATGCTCGCCGATGATCATTCCCTCATAAACTTTGGTTTGTGGGCCTAAAAACATCCGACCTCTTTCTTCTAAATTCCAAAGAGCGTAGGCAACTGATTCACCATTTTCAATAGATATTAGAACTCCAGCTCTTCGACCTGGAATTGCACCTTTATGTTCTGCCCAACTGTGAAAAACACGATTTAATATCCCTGTACCTCTGGTATCAGTCAAAAACTCACCGTGATAACCAATCAAACCTCTCGATGGAACATGAGCTATTATTCTTGTTTTGTTGGACCCTGATGGACGCATTTCAACAAGAGACCCTTTTCGAGCTCCTGTTATTTTTTCAATAACCGCTCCAGAATACTCGTCGTCAACATCAATAGTGACTTCTTCAATAGGCTCTAGGGTTTTTCCCGTTTCGTCTTTTTGAGTCAGCACTCGTGGTCGAGAAACTGATAGTTCAAAACCCTCACGCCGCATATTTTCAATCAGTACTCCCATTTGTAACTCCCCACGTCCAGCGACTTCAAATGCATCACCGCCTAGAGTTTCGGAGACTTTTATTGCGACATTGCTTTCCGCCTCTTTGAGCAGTCTTTCTCTAATAACTCTGTTCTGTACTTTACTTCCTTCACGTCCAGCCAGGGGACTATCGTTTATTCCAAAGGTAACACTGATAGTCGGTGGGTCGATAGGAAGAGCTTCAATCGGTTCTTCCACAGCTAGCGCACACAAAGTATCTGAAACAGTAGCTTTATTCATTCCAGCCAGCGACACAATATCGCCTGCAGTAGCTTCTTCAATGTCTTTCATTGATAAACCTCTGAAAGCTAATATTTTTGTTACTCTGAACTGTTCAATTTTTTGTCCTATACGACTAAGTGCTTGAATAGTGGAACCTATCTTTATTTGCCCACTTTCTATTCTACCTGTCAAAATTCGGCCAACAAAAGGATCATGGCCAAGCGTTGTTGAAAGCATTCTAAAATCTTCATTTTTTTTACTTAATTGTCCGGGGGCAGTTACATGATTTATTACTAAGTCAAATAGGGCGCTCAGGTCTTTTCTAGGGCCCGTCAATTCATGATCGGCCCAGCCCGCCCGACCTGAGGCATACATATGGGGAAAGTCTAACTGATCTTCATTGGCATCTAATGAAGCAAACAAATCAAAGCATTCATCTAAAGCTCTATCAGGCTCAGCGTCAGATTTATCAACTTTATTCAAAACAACTATTGGACGCAGTCCTAAATTTAAAGCTTTAGATGTTACAAATTTTGTTTGCGGCATTGGGCCTTCTGCTGCATCAACTAACAGAACAACTCCATCAACCATACTAAGGATGCGCTCAACTTCTCCACCGAAGTCGGCGTGACCAGGAGTATCTACAATATTTATTCGCGTTTCTTTCCACTCTACGGAAGTTGCTTTTGCTAAGATCGTAATACCACGCTCTCGTTCTAAGTCATTGCTGTCCATTACGCGCTCGGACACATTTTGGTTTGCCCGAAATGCACCTGATTGTTTAAGTAGCTCGTCTACTAAGGTAGTTTTTCCGTGATCTACGTGTGCAATAATGGCAATATTACGAATATCCATATTGGAATACCTCTATAATTCACGGCGCGGCCTATAGGGTTTCTACGGAGAATACCAGTAAATAAAATTAAAAATAACTATTGATTAATTTAGCAGTTTTGATTGGCGGTGTTGTGCTCACGCCAAATGAATATTAAATTCAGATCTAAGTTTTTTATCGATTATGGGATCAATTTTTTTCGCTGCATTGTTTAAGATATTTTCTTTTTTCTCAATTGCCTTTTGAATTAAATTAGGTTTACCAAGTTCAACCCACTCTTTGGGCGACGTTCTGTCTCCCAAAGATGGATAAATATACTCAGTTTGCATCAGGCTTAATGTTTGCTCTGAACCTAAAAAATGCCCTGGCCCCTCTAAGCACGTACTTTTAATAACATCCAGGCTAACGCTGTCTTCAGTAACTTCAATACCTCTAACGCAGCGCATCGCTTGCCCCAAGAGATCGTCTCCAATGATCAAAGACTCGAGGCAAAACCCTAAAAGTGAAGCATGCATTCCGGCTGCTTCATAAACCATGTTGAGGCCGGTGAGCCCAGCCATTACGTTCGACATAGCTTGTTCCCAGCCGGCTTGCATATCTGGCATTTTTGCATCGGCAATTCCCGCTGCCGCGCCACCAGGTAAATCATAAAATCTATGCATTTGAGCGCATCCAGCTGTCAAAAGTGCTTGTTCGCCACTGCCGCCTGACATGGCGCCAGTTCTCAAATCTGAAACAAAAGGCCATGTGCCAAAAATACAAGGATGGCCAGGCCTTATAGAATAGACATAAACTAAACCGGCAAGACATTCTGCGACGGCTTGGACAATTGCTCCGGCAATTGGTGCGGGTGCTGTCGCGCCGGCTTGACCAGCACTCAATAGTAAAATTGGCATACCAGCTTTTATGCAAGCTTCCATTACCTGGCAACTTTCGGTCGCAAATTTCATTGGAGGTACAACAAAACAATTTGAGTTGGAAACAAATGGCCGTTCGCGCCAAGCTGCCTCACCCCCGGCTATGGTATGTAGCATTTTTATGGCATCGGGAACAAAGGATGGTTCAGTAAATGAGGTGCCGACATGTTTTGTTGTACCAGCACAACACGCATAAACAGTGTTGTAATCCATTTCCCTATTATCAACTATATCTCTACAAACCATTGGGCGCTGAAGAAAATGAATATTATCTAATTCGTTAACAATACAAGCAGCGTCAAAAAGGTCTTTAACTTTACTATCACGATACTCATTATTGAGGACATCGACGATATGAACTGCGGCACCAGCTGTACCAAAATGAACGCGATTTCCTGATAAATCCAGATCATGTTTTTGATCTCGGCCACACAAAATTACATTTCTATTTGCAGAAGCAAGTGCATCTTCTACAAGCGAACGGGGGTATCTTAAACGCCCATCATCACCCAAAATAGCTCCGGCTTTGACCATATTATCGATACCAGATTGTGGAGCATCCGCTAAACCAATAAACTCCAGAGCATCCAATGCCGCGTTATGTATTTTTTTTTCACCCTCAGGAGATAAGGGGGAGTAAGATCCACCGAGCATACCAGCTTTAACTGGACGAAGATGTTCTGCTAGGGGAGCAGATCGTGCTGTTCTTCGTGCTGTTCGACCTCCGGAGCGGCGGGAAATAGAATTAGACATATTGATTTACCGTTATTCAAGTTAAAGTAGCGCTTTAAATATTAGTAAATTTAAGGTCGCCCGCGAGCTGCGCGTCCCCTTGTTGCTCCGATAGTTACTTTAACCAGTTGTACTTTAGATATTTGATTCTGCATGTTTTTTCTCATACAAAAATGGGACTTCAATCAATAAGTAAAAGCTTGTCTGAATGCGACATCTTGTTTTGACATAATTCAGAAATTTTTATTATGATAAGTTTGCCAAGATATAGTCTGCTACCGTTTTGCCCAATATTTTATGTGCTTCTGGTTCAAAATGAACGCCATCGGTTTCACTAGTTTCTATAAAATCACCAGCATTAATTTTGTTAGCTTCGTACTTTTCAGCAATTTGACTATAAAAATGATCTAGTGCAGCTGTTTTTTCTTTTGCATTGAAAAAAATTTTTTCTAAAGTGTTTTGCTCCTTAACTTGTGGAGGAGTAATAATTAGGATTTCAAAATTGTTATGTTTGCGCTGCATATCAGGCGTATTGGCGATATTTAAAAGACTAGCTAATCCCGACGCGATTTGTGTTGCCTCTAATCCGAACTGAATTTTGCTATCGTTTGTTCCAAGCATGATTACCAGTAAATCAATTGGTCCATGGCTATCTAATGCGATTTTTAAACCAAGTTGCCCATTCATATGATCGCCCATTTCTGGATCGGGCAGGGAGGTAGTTCTTCCTGGAAGGCCTTCCTCTATAACTTTCCAGTCTGGATTTAAATAATTTTGCATTATCATTGGCCAACGGATATTTTCTCCGTATCGAACACTATTTCCGTCTCTTAAAAGCATCGGAGGCGTGCCAAATGTATTACTATCCCCAAATGCCAAAATTTTTTTAGTCATTTTTTAAACTTTCAATTTGAAAAACTGAAAAATATCTTCCTTATTTTCGATAAATTCCAAGAAATAAAGATACATTTCAATTAGTTTATCAATGATTTTTATCTTCGAGATTGAGGGATTAATTGTAAATGTTCCATTGACAAGTAAAAAAAAAATAAACATAAGCCGCGGATAACATTAATTTAACAACGCCATCAGGCGCGCTGTTCCCGGCGGTTCAACCGAAACACATTTGTGGCCAAAGAACGCGATTATTTAGGAATATAGATATGTTTGCTGTCGTAAAAACAGGCGGAAAGCAGTATAAAGTTAAGACAGGCGATATTTTGCGTGTTGAGAGGCTAGCCGCAAACGCCGGTGACAAGGTGCAATTTAATCAAATATTGATGCTTGGTGGAGATAAAACTGTTGTAGGCTCTCCCTTGGTTGCTGGAGCAGCCGTACAAGCGGATGTGATTGACCAGATTAAAGGTGAAAAAACTATAAAGTTTGTAAAGCGTAGACGAAAACACAGTTCAAAGCGAACTCGTGGGCATCGTCAATACTTAACGTTAGTTCAGGTTACAGACATTTTGGCTACTGGTGCAGATAAATCGAAAGTGCAGGAAGCCGTTGGTTCGGGGTCGGTCGAATTTAAATTTGTTGAAAGTGTGAAACCAAAACAGTCAGCTGATTTGAAGACAAAGGCACAAAAATCTCCCAAGGAACCAGTTAAAAAAGAGGCTAAACCAGCCAAGGAAGTTAAGCCTGAGAAAGAAGCAAAAGCTAAAAAGTCGGTGCCGGCAAAAGAAAAAAAGGTAACGGCTTCAGTTTCTGATGATTTGAAACAGTTATCGGGTGTTGGTCCCGCGCTTGAGAAAAAACTGCACGCTGCTGGCGTCAAAAGTTTTGAGCAAATAGCCGCTTGGTCTGCAAAAGACGTAGAAGCGATTAATGAGAAAATTTCATCGAAAGGCCGCGTTGAAAAAGAAGGCTGGATCGATCAAGCTAAAGAAAAGCTTAAGGGATAAGGAGAACTAGGTATGGCACATAAAAAGGCTGGAGGGTCATCACGAAATGGACGTGACTCGGCAGGTAGAAGACTTGGTGTAAAAATCTTCGGAGGCCAGTCTGCTATCCCAGGTAACATCATCGTTCGTCAGCGAGGTACTAAAATGTGGCCAGGAGAGGGCGTTGGGATGGGCAAAGATCACACTATCTTTGCAACAGTTGAGGGCAATGTGAAGTTTCATAAAGGATTGAAAAACCGCACATTTATTTCAGTTTTACCTTCTAGCAAAGCCGCTGAATAAGCTATTAAAATATTAATTTTATAGAGGCTCGGCATGCTTGCCGAGCCTTTTTATTTAGATTGTGAAAAATTTAATGGTACTCTCTTTATTTCATTTTTTACTATTTGCCTTCAGTCAAATTGCTACTCCAGGGCCAGCAAATATGATTATGCTATCTACTGGTGCAAAGTATGGTTTTCGTAATGCACTCCCTTTTGTATTTGGCGTAATTGTCGGAAAACAAATAATAATTTGGCCGATTGGTTTCGGCTTGATGCTCATAAATAAAGACCATCCTTATATTTTTATTTTTTTTAAGTATATTTCTGCTGGGTATATTTTATGGTTAGCTTGGCGTATAGCCAATATGCGTATATCAGCAAAAACGTCTGATAGGCCGGCCCCTGGTTTTCTTTCTGGTCTCATAGTACATCCCCTGAATCCAAAAGCTTGGGCTTTAATAACAACAGGTTTTACTAATTTTGTAGATCCAATAAGTCCCGTTCTTTATTCTACCGCAACTGTCGCTTTTTGTTTATTTGGTGTTCAGGTTGTTTGCCATCCCATTTGGACCCTCTTTGGTGAAAGAATAGCAATATTGGTGAGTGGGTCAGTATACGAGCGGTATCTAATGCTATTTTTTGCAGGGCTTACAGTAATATTTGTTAGCCTTGCGATTTCGAGCTCATAATTTAAAATTTTGTTTGAGCCACAATAATTTCGTTGAGCGGTTTAAACGAAAACCTTGAGACATTGCAATAAAAGGTTTATCGCGGGGAAAAGATATGAAAGTCGCTCTATGAAGTTTTTGGATCTAGTCAAAGTATACATCCGTTCAGGCTCTGGAGGGGCGGGTTCGGTTAGTTTTCGGCGTGAGAAAAATATAGAATTTGGAGGACCTGATGGAGGTAACGGGGGACATGGTGGTTCTGTTTGGGTAGAAGCTGTGGGAGGCTTGAATACACTCATTGACTTTCGCTATCAACAACACTTCTTTGCTGACAATGGAAAGAGCGGTATGGGAAAGCAACGTTCTGGACCCCATGGAAATGATAAAGTTTTGAAGGTGCCAGTCGGAACAGAAATTCTAGATGAAGATCAAGAAACTTTGTTAGCTGATTTAACCGAAGTGGGAAGTCGTGCTTTATTGGCTGAAGGAGGTAACGGTGGCTTTGGAAATCTACATTTTAAATCATCGACTAATCAAGCCCCAAGGAAAGCCAACCCAGGTCAAGAGGGTGTTGAGAGAACAATTTGGTTGCGATTAAAATTAATTGCTGATGTTGGATTGCTTGGTATGCCAAATGCTGGGAAATCCACGTTTCTTTCTGCAACATCTAATGCACGCCCCAAAATAGCAGATTATCCTTTCACAACACTCTATCCGAATTTAGGAGTGGTAGGCATCGACTCCAGTGAATTTGTCGTTGCCGATATACCAGGTCTGATTGAGGGAGCGCATTTAGGACATGGGTTGGGTGATCTTTTCCTTGGGCATGTGGAGCGTTGTTCTGTACTAGTACATATTATAGATATTACAAATGATAATTTTATTAATAATTACAGAATTATAATGAAAGAAGTTAATCAATATGGAAGTGCGCTGTCAGATAAACCTCGTATAACAGTATTGAATAAAATAGATGCCTTCGGTGAAGGTGAAAGAAAGTTATATAAAGAACAACTGGAAAAAATTATTGACGAACCAGTATTTATGATTTCCGCTGTAAGCGGAGAAGGAATTGAAAATCTGCTTAGAGCAATTCGTATTGAAGTCGATAAGGGAAAAGTCCCAGATGTCGAGGAAGAGCTAGGGTCGTTAGAATGGCATCCTTAACTAAAGCGAAACGTATTGTAATAAAAGTGGGCTCAACTCTATTGGTAGATAAAAACTCTGGAGATTTGAACTTAACTTGGCTTGAGTCCTTGGCTTCGGATGTGTTTTCACTTAAATCTAGGGGTATCGATATTGTGTTAGTGTCTTCTGGCTCTATTGCTCTTGGACGGGGAACTCTTGGATTACAAGATGCTGAACTTTCTTTAGAGAATAGTCAGGCCTCGGCTGCAGTTGGTCAGATTAGGCTGGCCCGTGCATATGAGGAAGTACTAGCGCCATTCTCTGTTAAGACTGCACAAATATTAGTTACCTTAGAGGATAGTGCTAATCGCAGAAGATATCTAAACACGCGGGCTACTATGGAAAGGCTACTAACTTTTGGTGTTGTGCCGATAGTTAACGAGAACGATACTGTTGCTACCGATGAAATACGTTATGGAGACAACGATAGGTTGGCTGCCCAGATCGCGGCGACGGTTAGTGCTGATAACTTGATCTTATTATCCGATGTTGATGGTTTGTATTCGAGTAATCCTTTAACAAATCCAGATGCAAAAAGATTAGATATTATTAAAGAAATAACCCCGGAAATCGAGGAAATGGCAGGTGAAGGCGTTTCGGGTATTTCTAAGGGTGGAATGATAACAAAACTTATGGCGGCTCGAACAGCTACGCAGGCTGGTTGCGCTATGGTAATTACCAAAGGAGACGTTCCCAGCCCGATAACCGAGCTTGAGAGCGGAGCAAATTGCACTTGGTTTAAGCCGAGTATAGATCCACAAACCGCCAGAAAAAGATGGATCTCATCCCAGAAGTCTGTTGGTAAATTGATCATTGATCAGGGCGCTATGACTGCTTTAATAGATGGAAAGAGCCTGCTTCCTATTGGTGTAACCAGTATTGAGGGTAATTTTTCAAGAGGAGATATTGTGAGTATTTATTCAACCAATGGACGTGAATTGGCGAAAGGTATATGTGCATATCCTGCAGTAGAAGCAAAATTAATTATTGGCCAAAATAGTAATGAAATAGAAACCATTCTTGGTTATGCTGGTAGGGCTGCGGTGGTTCACCGAGATGATTTAGCAATTTAAGGTTGGTAATGTCAGACATACATTCTCTAGTTGTTGATATAGGTAAAAAAGCTCGAGAAGCATCTCGAAGGCTAGCTGTTGCATCTAGTCTGCAAAAAAAAGATGCGTTAATTTTTGGTGCTGACTCAATCAGGGAAAACACTGCAAATATATTAGAACAAAATAAAAAAGACCTAGATTTTGGAGAGTCCAAAGGCTTGTCAAATGCTTTGATGGATCGATTGCTTTTAAATGAAGAGCGAATAGGTTCAATGATTGATGGTCTGCAAGCGATTGCCAATCAAGACGATCCTATTGGTGAAATTATGCAGGCATGGAGACGCCCAAATGGTCTTGAAATTAAAAGAGTTCGTACGCCCTTAGGGGTAATTGGCGTAATATATGAAAGTCGTCCAAACGTAACCGCTGACGCGGGTGCCCTTTGTTTAAAAGCAGGAAATGCAGTAATTTTGCGAGGGGGTTCTGAAAGCTATAACAGTTCCATTGCCATACATAATTGTCTGCAAGAAGGCTTGTCAAAGGCAAATTTACCTAAGAACTCTATTCAGCTTATCCCAACGAAAGACAGGGCTGCGGTTGCGAGTCTTCTAAAATTGACTGAATATATTGATGTTATTGTGCCTAGAGGCGGTAAAAGTCTGGTTGGGCTGGTGCAATCGGAGGCAAGAGTTCCGGTGTTTGCGCATCTAGAGGGAATTGTTCACATATATCTTGATAAAACTGCGGATCCAAGAAAAGCATTTGATGTGATTTTGAACTCAAAAACGAGGCGCACTGGAATCTGTGGTGCTGCAGAGTGCTTATTAATCAACAAAGATATACTAAACGGCTTGGGTTCTGAGATCGTTAAAATGCTTCTTGATTCTGGAGTAGAGGTAAGAGCTGACAAAGAGGTAGCTAAAATACCCGGAACAGTCGCAGCTAATAAAGATGATTGGGGTAATGAATTTTTAGATAGCAAAATAGCAGTTAGAGCCGTGGCTAATCTGGACGAAGCAATAAATCATATTCAAAACTACAGTTCGGGTCATACAGATTGTATAATCACAGAAAATTTAGAGGTTCGAGATGAATTTTTTACTCAGCTAGACAGCGCTATTTTAATGCATAACGCTTCAACACAATTTGCTGATGGTGGAGAGTTTGGTATGGGAGCAGAAATAGGCATTGCAACTGGAAAGTTGCATGCAAGAGGGCCCGTTGGAACTGTTCAGTTAACTTCATTTAAGTATCTCGTCGAAGGGCAGGGAACGATCAGAAAGTGATTGTCTTTTTAATTTTTTGATTAACTAGTTCAAGTAAAGGAGACAAGTTTGGATGATTTAAACCCATTTTTAGAACCTGGGATGTATGTGCGTCACCCAACTGAAAGAGATTGGGGTGTTGGGCAGGTTCAATCATCGATCAAAGGAAAAGTAACAGTGAACTTTGAAGAAAATGGTAAAGTTGTAATCGATGGGACACGCATTAGTTTAGAAATTGTTTCGAATTAATCTATAATCTTAACCATACTTATCATTACACTATAATTTTAAAATTATTAACAGAAATCGATGCTTCAACATACTCCAAAATTTAGAACAAAAATTGCTGATAGCCCATCCGAGTTTATAGCTGCACAAAAATTGCGCTATCGTGTTTTTGTTCATGAGTTGGGTGGTGGTGGAGATATGGTTGATCATGATTTGGGCTTGGAACGAGATCGTTTTGATCCTTATTTTGATCATATCCTTCTGTTTGATGATGCTCGAAAAAATAATCCAATTATAGGCGTTTACAGGGTTATGACTTGTGAAAAAGCTTTTGAACTTGGAGAATTTTATAGTGATGAAGAGTATGATCTGTCAGTGCTGCGTCGATCTGGTAAAAAGTTACTCGAGTTGGGCAGGTCATGTTTGGAATATGATTATCGGGGGGGGACTGCTTTAGCTTATTTATGGCAGGCAGTGGCAAACTATGCATTAGAGCGGAAAGTAGAAATTCTATTTGGCGTGGCTAGCTTTCATGGGACAGATGTATCGGAACTAGCTGAACCATTAAGTTTATTGCATCATCAGTATTTGGCTGATGAAAAATTAAGGCCAGTTGCAAAGAAGCCGTTCAATCAGAAAATGAATATTTTAGAACCAGATGTAATTGATCGAAAATCGGCTGTTTTAAAAATGCCTGCTTTGATTAAAAGCTATATAAAGCTGGGAGGGAAAGTTGGTTTGGATGCCTATGTGGATCATAAATTCAATACCACAGATGTATGCTTGATTATGGATGCCTCATTGGTAGACCCAAAAAGGAAAAGTTTTTTTGCCAAAGGAGACCTTGATTGACTACAACCTGGATAAGTGAAGATGGTGAGCCAGTCAGTAAAAAAATTTCAATTTTTGGATGGATGCGGGTATTTAGTCGCGGTAGCGCAATCATATTTATTATATTGTTTGGCCTAATTTTAAAATTTGTACTTAGGCTTTCTGAAAAGCCATTATTTGGCGATAGGCGACCAGTGACCCCGTACATAACAGTTTTGGTTAGCAAGATTTCCCTTTGGCTGTTGTCCATCCCAGTTACGCGTTTTGGTGCTCCTCTTTTACAACCTGGTGCCTTCGTTGCTAATCATACTTCCTGGCTAGATATATTTGCCCTAAATTCTGGTCAGAGCCTCTATTTCGTTTCAAAATCAGAAGTATCCAAATGGCCCGGTATAGGATTGCTAGCCAAAGCAACGGGAACTTTATTTATTCGTCGAGAGTCAAAAGAGGCTGTTGCCCAGAAAAAACTAATTGGGCAAAGAATAAAAATGGGCCATAGGCTTTTATTTTTTCCTGAGGGCACATCTACTGACGGTATGAGAGTGTTACCTTTTAAATCGGCGTTATTTCAGGCTTTTTTTGATTCAGGATCGAATTTACCGTGTTACATCCAACCAGTAACCGTAACTTACTTTGCTCCTAAAAACGAAGATCCTAGGTTCTATGGTTGGTGGGGTGATATGTCATTTGCGGTACATCTATTAAAAACAATCGCTTCAAGGAGGCAAGGTAGCATAGAGGTTCGATACCATGAACCTTTATTGGTTTCTAATTTTGCCAAAAGAAAAGAGCTTGCGGCAGCGGCAGAGAAAATAGTTAGATCTACACATATTTTTGCAGTCTCTAATCTGAAAAACCAAGCAAGTGATTAAGTTCATTTAAAGGATTATTCGCTTTCCATATCTCGTTTCCAAAAGCCAAAAAATCTGTTGCGTTTTCTAGATCATTTACAACTTTTTTATTGAGGCCTCCTTCTGATATTACCGGGATTTCTATCATTGTGCTCCACCACATAAACAAATCAGGGTTGGCAATAGTACCATCTTTAAGGGTTGTATTACTCAGTGGTCCAAAACTTATATAGTCAGCCCCAGCTTCTCCAGCCGTTATACCGGTATGTTTTGAGTTCCCGCAGAAAGCACCAACAATTGCCTCTTTTCCCAAATTTTCACGTGCTTTTCGAACATTTCTTGCTCCGTCTGACAAGTGTACCCCATCTAGTCCATGTTTTTGCACAAATAAAAAATGATCTTCGATAACAATCGCAACATCTCTAGAATGACAAATATTTCTTATAACATCAGCAGTTTTTGCAATAGTATTTTCTTCTTGAATAGAGAGTGCCAATCTAAAACAAGAGATCTCAATTGAATCCAGTATAGGTTTTAAATCTTCGGAAAATCTTTCGATTTCGAATTCAGCTGGACTAATAATATAAAGTTTAGGCTGCTCTGATTTTATCATTTCCAAAAGTCAATTTAGTGATTAACTAATCAGTAAACCCAAAAACAAAATTAACCAATATCAACAAACAAATTTTTATCTTTGGGTCTGGAAAAAATTTATTGATCGATTTGAAGGAATTAAAGGTGCCATTAGAGAAGAAACAACCATGTTTTATTTTGGTAAATCCGCAAATGGGAGAAAATATAGGCGCGTCAGCTCGTGGAATGTGGAATTTTGGTTTAGAGCGTATGCGGATCGTTTCACCAAGGGATGGTTGGCCCAATCAAAAAGCGGTGGCCATGGCAAGTGGCGCAGGTCGATTATTAGACGACGCATTGATTTTTCCGACTTTTACTGATGCCATAGCTGACCAAAATTTCGTTTTTGCTACTACAGCCAGACGAAGGGATTTAATAAAACCAGTATACTCTCCCAAGGAGGCGACCAAACTTGCTTTTAGTAAAATATCCAAGGGGCAAAATGTAGGGTTTGCCTTTGGCCCTGAAAGATCAGGCTTTGAGAACTCAGACATCATTAAAGCTAACGCAATTGTGTCTGTTCCAGTAAATGAACAGTTCCCATCGCTGAACTTGGCTCAATGCATTCTTTTAATAGCTTATGAGTGGATGCTTAAATCTACCAACCCAAGCAGTGACAAATCAACCTCAGAGGGATCAGATATGGTTCCTTTAATGAAGGTGGAAAAGCTTTCTCAGTATTTTGAACATACATTAGAAAACTCTGGATTTTTTTATCCGGAAGATAAAGCAGAAAGTATGAAAGCTAATTTTAGAAATATGTGGTCTCGAATGCCTTTAACTAACTCGGATGTGCAAATTTTCTATGGTATGCTAAGACAATTGCTTAGAACAAATAAAAAAAGTTGAGATCATAAATACTTTTACTAGTTGTAAATTATAGAGGGTTCGTTGCAAGTAAGTACTGCGGGAAGCGTTGTGGTAAATAATTATGAGTAAAAAAAGAGCTATTTTTCAAGAGGTTTCGGATAGCGAAAAACCAATTGCAAGCAATAGTGTTGGAATAATTGAGAAAAACTCCAATGAGAAAATAAAAAATACAATTCAGTTATGGTTAAAAGCCCTATTTTTTCTTATTGTTTTAATTATATTAGTAGGTGGTTTAACACGCCTAACAGACAGTGGACTATCAATAACTGAGTGGAAACCTATCACTGGTGCATTACCGCCATTTTCGGCAGAAAGTTGGGCGGCTGAGTTTAACAAATATAAACAAATCCCAGAGTATAAATTACAAAACGATGGCATGAGCTTAAGTGAATTTAAATTTATTTACTGGTGGGAGTGGGGCCATCGGCAGCTTGGCCGTGTTATTGGCTTAGTTTGGTTTTTTGGGTTTATTTCCTTATTATCATTTGGAAAAATCCAGAAACCTTGGCGGCTAAGATTGTTACTTATAGGTGTTTTAATAGGTGTTCAGGGAACAGTTGGTTGGTGGATGGTTTCAAGCGGGTTGACCGGTACTGTGTTAGATGTAGCTAGTTATCGACTTGCGACACATTTAGGGCTCGCATTCATTATTCTTGGATACATAACGTGGTTTGTTCTTCGGTTAGGTAGAAGCGAAACTTTCTTACTGCAAGCGCGTAGAAATGCAGAACCAAAATTTATAATACTATCGACGGGTTTATTACATTTAACGTTTTTACAAATTCTATTTGGAGCTCTGGTAGCTGGAATTGATGCCGGCAGATCATATACTGATTGGCCTTTGATGGCAGGTCAATTTTTTCCACCAGATTTGTTTTATTTGAACCCTTGGTGGAGGAACTTTTTTGAGGATCCTGGCTTAGTGCAATTTGTTCATCGAGTTAGTGGTTATGTTCTATTTATTTTTTGCGTTTATAGTTGGTCAAGTGTCAGAAAATCGGGGAATGAAAGTTTAAAGTTTGCCTTTAATCTAATTTTTGCAATTGCTTTTTTCCAAATGGTTTTGGGAATAGTTACGCTAATGTATGCTGCTCCATGGGAGATTGCCATCGTTCACCAGTTTGGCGCAATATTACTTTGGGTTTCTGTTTTACGGGCGAGGTTTATCACTAAATATCCGCCAGACAACGCCTTATCAAAGTAGTCAATTTTGGTTGATTAAAGATTATTAGTCGAGGTGACCTTCTTCTGCATCATCACCCTGATCTGCGATCCAAGCTACTGATACAACTTCCTCATTTTCTTTAGTATCAAATACTTTGACACCACCAGCGCTTCTAGATCTAAAAGAGATACCCTCTACGGGAACTCGAATTGATTGACCGTTTGAAGTTGCCAACATTATTTGATCCTCAAGCTCTACGGGAAAACTTGCGACAATAGCTCCGCCCCGCATCGTTTTATCCATTGCTGCGACACCCATCCCCCCTCGGCCTCTCACGGGATAGTCGTGACTCGATGAAAGTTTACCTGCCCCACCAGAAGTGATCGTGAGTATTAAGTTTTCAGAAGCTGACATTTCTGCGTAACGTTCAGGTGAGATGGTTGCATTTTCATTTACATCATCTTCGTCTGAATTTATTTCCTCATCAATTAATCCAGATACAGCGCGACGCATCTTTAAATAAGCCGATCTTTCATCTGGTGTTGCAATAAAATGTCTAATCACCGACATGGAGACGACTTTATCTTGGCCTAAAAGTTTGATTCCTCGAACACCAGTTGATTTTCGGCCTTTGAATACTCTTACAGCAGTGGTTGAAAAGCGAATTGCTCTTCCAGAATCCGTAAAAAGCATTACATCCTCCTCTTCTCCAGCTATACGAGCATTTACTAGTTCAGTACCTTTTTTCAAATCCATAGCAATTTTTCCATTAGATCGAACATTGGTAAAATCGGAAAGAGCGTTTCTACGTATATCTCCAGCAGAAGTGGCAAAGACAATTTGCAAATTATCCCATTCTTTCTCCTCAACATCGACTGGCATTATTGCAGCTATCGAAACACCGACGGGAATTGGTAAAATGTTTACTATGGCTTTCCCTTTGGCGGTCCTGCCACCCAAGGGTAGTCTCCATGTCTTGAGTTTATAAGCCATACCGTCTGTTGTAAAAAATAGTAACTGAGTGTGAGTGTTTGAAACGAATAGTGTCGTCACGACATCTTCGTCCTTCGTTTGCATGCCTGCTAGGCCTTTGCCACCGCGACGTTGTGCTCGAAAATCGATGAGTGGTGTGCGTTTAATATATCCTCCGGAAGTTACAGTTACGACCATGTCTTCGCGTTCAATTAGGTCTTCGTCCTCCATATCGCCAGACCAATCTACGATCTCCGTTCTCCGAGGAACTGCGAACTGTTCTTTTACTTCTTTCAATTCATTCCTAATGATTTCCATGATTTGCTCACGAGAACCTAAAATCCCTAAGTATTCTTTGATTTTTACTGACAGCGTTTTTAACTCTTCTGTGACTTCTTTTACGCCAATTTGTGTTAGGCGTTGTAACCTTAATTCTAAAATTGCTCTCGCTTGAGTTTCAGAAAGATTATAGGTGTCATCTTTATTTATTGTATGGGTTGGGTCATCAATGAGTTTTATGTACTCAGCAATTGATCCAGCCGGCCAACGTCGCTGCATAAGTTTTTCACGAGCTTCGGCGGCATCAGAAGATGAACGTATAGTTGCAACCACTTCATCAACATTGGTAACTGCTACAGCGAGACCACAAAGAATATGTGAGCGTTCGCGGGCTTTCCGCAATTCGAAAGCTGTTCTTCGAGCGACAACAATTTCTCTGAAGTCGATAAAGTTCGTTAAAAATGAACGCAGTGTTAATTGCTCTGGTCTGCCCCCATTTAAAGCTAACATGTTACAGCCGAAAGAGGTTTGCATGGGAGTAAATCGATAGAGTTGATTCAAAACAACCTCAGCAGTTGCATCTCTTTTTAATTCGACAACAACCCTTACGCCATTCCTGTCACTCTCATCTTGTACATGTGAAATTCCTTCTACTTTTTTATCGCGCGCCTGCTCAGCAATTTTTTCTATCATAGAAGATTTGTTAACTTGATATGGGATTTCTTCAATTATAATGGCATATCGATCTTTTCTAATCTCTTCAATTTTAGTTTTAGCCCGAATTATAACGCTACCTCGACCCTCAATATAGGCTTTGCGAGCGCCTGATCGACCCAACATCATCCCGCCAGTTGGGAAATCTGGACCAGGCACATACTGTATTAAATCTTCCGAGCTCAAATCAGGAGTTTGTATTAGAGCTAGTGTAGCATCAACAACCTCACCAAGATTGTGCGGAGGAATATTTGTTGCCATCCCAACAGCAATTCCACCCGCTCCATTAACCAACATATTCGGAAAGCGGGCCGGGAGGACTGAAGGTTCTCGATCCTTTCCATCATAATTGTCTTGAAAGTCAACGGTGTCCTTATCTATGTCGCTTAATAGGAAGGCTGCAGGTTTATCCATTCGCACTTCTGTATACCTCATGGCCGCAGGATTATCTCCATCCATAGACCCAAAATTTCCTTGCCCATCTAGCAAAGGCAAAGACATGGAAAACGGCTGAGCCATTCTGACCAAAGCATCATAAATTGCGCTGTCGCCGTGCGGGTGATATTTACCCATAACATCGCCTACAGGCCTTGCAGATTTTCGATATGATTTTTCATGGGTGTTGCCTGTCTCGTGCATTGCATACAAAATTCGACGATGCACGGGCTTTAATCCGTCCCTTAAATCTGGTATCGCCCTACTTACAATAACGCTCATTGCGTAATCTAAGTAGGAAGTTTTTAGCTCTTTTGTTATCGAGATCGATGGACCGTCGTATGGCTTGCGCTCAACAACGCTTGATCCACCTTCTTCTGATTTATCTTCTGAGTCGCTCAAGGTTACGCACCTATCTGAAAATACTATATTTTGTTAATTATATTATAGCAGAGCATGTATGTTGTGCGCAATGAAAGACTTTAGATAATTCTTAAAATTCAATCTTTGTAAAAAAGGCAGCAAATTTTCGGTTTTAACGGTACTAGAACCTTAGCTTTGTATATTTGCTACCCTCTAATGTAGCCCCTACTTTTAACCCTGATTGGCCAAATACTAAGGCAATGACAGGGGATAGGGTTGTTAGTGTTTCGACTTTCAATGACTCGCTAATGCTTGGCGTAATGTATTCCAAATCTCCACCCGCTGAAAAACCCATTGAGTATTCAAATTGAGTTAGTGCTGCATCTGTCATGAAAAACAGTACGTGTGCATATTGCTGGGCGCCTAATTGGATTCCTGTATTCGCAGAAATTGATGAGTAATAGTTCTTAACTGAGCCATTTACCACAAGTGCGCCACGACCATAGCCTCCTCCAACGCCAAATCCGGCTTCTGTTACAAGCGGCATTACCAATAATCCAGAAGCTTTTGCTGCTAATTGCCTGCTGTACGGATACTCTACATGCATCTGCTCTATTGTTTTAAAAACCCTTGCATCAATTTGAGCAGCCGCTTTGGGAGTATTCAAAGGGTTAGATATTTGTGGGATACTACATGATGCTAAGTAAATTGTGAACAAAAGGGCTATTAAAAGGAATTTAAAAATAATTTTCATTGGAGATCACTTGGTTTTGTCTATTTTAATAATTTTGCTGCTTCGGGGGCAAAGTAAGTTAATATTCCGTCACATCCAGAACGCTTGAATGCCATTAAGGTTTCGATGATGATTTTATTTCGATCAAGCCACCCTTTTTCAAAAGCTGCAGATAACATCGAATATTCGCCACTAACTTGATATGCAAAAGTGGGAGCGCCAAATGTATCCTTTA
This sequence comes from Paracoccaceae bacterium, assembly GCA_902534325.1. Lineage (GTDB taxonomy): Bacteria > Pseudomonadota > Alphaproteobacteria > Rhodobacterales > Rhodobacteraceae > Salinivivens. The sequence goes on from CACAPQ010000010.1 coordinate 43,086, forward strand.
CCCTTCTACAGATATCAAGATAGGGCATCCCAGGTTTTATCATTACCATGTCCGCGCCTTCTTTAAGGTCTCTCGCTACCAATCGAAGCGCTTCATTAGAATTTGCGATATCCATTTGATATGTTTTTTTATCACCGGTAAAAGCGCCAGATGCCCCGACAGCATCTCGAAAAGGCCCGTAAAAACTGCTAGAATACTTTGCCGCATATGACATTATACTCACTTCAGAGTGTCCATTTTTCTCCAAAGCTGACCTAATTGCCCCAATGCGGCCATCCATCATGTCAGATGGCCCTATCACATCAACGCCCGCTTCCGCTTGTGAGAGGGCTTGTTTGACCAAAGCCTCTATTGTTTTATCATTCACAATTTTTCCATTTTCGACGAAACCATCGTGTCCATTAACATTATATGGATCTAAGGCCACATCTGACATGACAACAAGCTCTGGAATTTCATTTTTAATGGCTCTGGTCGCTTTATTTGATAAATTATCTGGGTTCCATGCCTCGGCGCAATCTTCTGTTTTTAATGACTGTTCTGTGTATGGGAAAAGACAGATAGCTGGTATTCCCAAATCAAAAGCCTCAGATGCGGCGTTTACAAGGCGGTCAATACTTCTTCTTTTCACTCCAGGCATTGAAGGCACATCTTGTTCAATATTATTGCCGTCACAGATAAAAACGGGCCATATGAAATCATTTGCACCAACGCTTGTTTCACTTACCAAATTGCGTATTTTTTCGTTTTTTCTAGTACGCCTAAACCGCAACGATGGAAATTTTTGATCGATAAAATTCATAGTAAAAACAATCTTTTTAAACAGCTTTACATGAATTCGACATGACCTCAAGTATTTGTGTAAGTGTGTTCTTGTAGTTTAGCTAGCCTAGACTAAATTATTGTTTGATAGATTTAATTTAGTGATTAATGAATGTTTTTTTGTCAATAGATGCTTATTCAAGCATATGGTTCTGGACCTTACTAATTATAGCTTGGTTAATTTCAATAGATAAGTTTTCTGTACATAGCCACTACAAATGGATTTCTGCATCAAATAGCGGTGCATCGCGCCAGAGAGAAATACTCAGATCTTTTTATTTAAAGTCGGACTATATAGGTAAATACAAAAATAATAGTTTAATCCTTTTGCCAGTTTGTTTTTTTTCGTTCTTTATCGTTAATTGGACAGTCTTAGCTTTTTTCTATTCTGTGGAGTTTCTTCAAGCCGCTTTTTTGCTTTTTTGGCCGTTTATCATTTGCATTATCTTGCGTCTCTGTCTCCGCCAGTCTATTGGATCCCTAGATGAGGTATCGTTTGAAGATGTCTTTATTAAAGTTAAGCTATTTAGACGTGTTGCTGTTGTAATCGCATCGGTATCGCTTCTGAGTAGCATTACATGGGGTTCTTATTTTAACCTAAAAACTATCTTTTTTTAACTTGAGCAATTTTTTCACTTGTTAGCTATAAAATGATCGACAATTTATTAAAAATGGGTAGTGCTCCTGAGGGGTACGATGCGGCATTAATTGTAAAAGAATTTGAAAAATCTAGCTCTTATTTACTCCATATTGCTCGAGACGATAAGCGAATGGCAGCAGTTAAAGATGCTTTGACCTTCTTTGCTCCAGATATTCCAATAAAAATATTTCCTAGTTGGGATTGTTTGCCATACGACCGTATTTCTCCAAATTCGGAGATATCTTCGCGTCGGTTATCTCTTTTAACTGATTTAGCTCTGAATTCATCTTCAAAATATATCATTTTAACTACCATCAACGCGGTGACCCAAAGAATTCCAAATAGATCCATTCTTTCATCTGCGACATTTAAAGCCGAAGTTGGAAAAAATATAGATATAAATCAGTTATATTACTTTCTCAGTAAAATGGGGTTTTCAAAAACTTCCACCGTTTCTGAGCCTGGAGATTATGCTGTGAGAGGTGGAATTATAGATATATTTGCACCCGGGGAGATTGGAGCTGTCAGACTTGATTTATTTGGTGACGTTTTAGATGGTGTTCGCCAGTTTGACCCCATTTCTCAAAGAACAGTCTCAAAAATGCCAAATATAAGACTTGTTCCTGTTTCTGAGGTAATTTTTGACGAAGCCTCAATTTCTAGATTTAGGCAAAATTACCGAAAAGAATTTGGCGCGTCGCACTCGAAAGATTTACTATATGAGTCTGTTAGTGCTGGAAATAAATATCAAGGTGTAGAACATTGGCTTCCATTTTTTCATGAAAAATTAGAAACTATTTTTGATTATTTACCGAGAGCAACTGTTACTCTTGACAATAATATAGATGCCGCTCGCACCTCGCGTTGGGAGGTGATTATAGATCAATTTCAGTCACGAAAAGAAAACTTAGATCAAAAAAGTAAATTAGATTCTGTTTACAAACCAATAGAGCCAGACCTACTTTACTTAAATGAAAGTGATTGGAAGTTTGCTTTAAGTTCACGCGCTGTTTTACAATTTAGTCCATTTTCACAAACTCCAGGTCCAAATGTACAAGACGCAGGAAGTACAATTGGGAAAAACTTTTCCATTGAAAGGCAAGCGGATAATATCAATATTTTTAACGCTCTATCTTCTTATATTAAATCAGAAATGGAGAGTAAGCCTGTTATTATAGCGAGTTATACCGATGGTGCTAGAGAGCGGTTAAGGGGATTGCTAGAAGATGAAGGGTTAGATGAAGCATATCTTATCCAAAATATAAGCCAAGTTGATAAGACAGGGTTATTTTTAGTGGTATGGAGTTTAGAACAGGGATTTAAGACTGATAAATTTACGATCATTTCGGAGCAAGACGTTTTAGGTGAACGATTAATTCGACCATCATCCAAACGCAGAAGAGCCGAGAATTTTTTAACTGAGGCAACGTCGCTTAACTCTGGAGACCTTGTTGTTCATGTGGATCATGGAATAGGGAAGTATCATAATCTGGAGGTTATTAGTGCGGCCGATGCTCTGCATGAATGCCTTGTTTTAGAATATGCTGAAAATGCCAGGCTTTATCTTCCGGTTGAAAACATTGAGTTACTTTCGAAATATGGTCAAGAATTTGGGTTTCTGGATAAGTTGGGTGGTGCAGCTTGGCAGGCAAAAAAGGCCAAACTTAAACAGCGAATTAAGGATATTGCGGAAAGATTAATTAGGGTAGCTGCAGAGCGGGAATTAAGAACTGCACCTATATTTGAACCGCCACCCGGTGTTTGGGATGCTTTTTCAGCCAAATTTCCTTATCAGGAAACGGATGATCAGATGCATGCTATCACTGATGTTATCGGTGATTTAACTTCGGGACGTCCAATGGATCGGCTTGTCTGTGGAGATGTAGGTTTTGGAAAAACAGAAATAGCTATGAGAGCAGCGTTTTTAGCCTCAATTGCAGGCTTTCAAGTGGCTGTTATCGCCCCAACAACTCTTTTAGTTCGACAGCATACCAAGAGTTTTTTGGACCGGTTCCGTGGCTTGCCAGTTGAGATAAGACAGTTATCTCGTTTTGTTTCAAAAAAAGAAGCGGCAAAAACAAGAAATCAGATACAAAGCGGTGGCGTGGATATTGTGATTGGTACACATGCACTTTTGGCTCAGAGTATCAATTTCAAAAATCTTGGCCTTCTTATCATAGACGAAGAGCAACACTTTGGTGTGCAACATAAAGAGCGACTAAAACAATTAAGAAGTGATATCCACGTTTTAACGCTTACCGCAACTCCAATACCTAGAACCTTGCAGTTATCCCTTGCCGGTGTGCGTGACTTATCCATTATCGCCACACCACCTGTAGATAGACTGGCAATTCGAACATTTATAAGTGAGTTTGATACCATCACGGTTAGAGAAGCATTGTTGCGTGAACGTTTCAGAGGGGGGCAATCTTTCTACGTCGTACCTAGGGTTGCTGATCTTGAAGAAATTGAGCTATTTCTTCGCGATCATGTGCCAGAGGTTTCTTACATCATTGCTCACGGCCAATTGCCTTCTGGTGAATTAGATAATCGAATGAACTCTTTTTATGATGGTAAGTATGACGTACTTCTTGCCACTACTATTGTCGAAAGCGGTTTGGATATTCCATCGGCAAACACCATAGTAGTTCACCGCGCTGAAATGTTTGGATTAGCGCAGCTATATCAAATAAGAGGTAGAGTCGGTCGTTCGAAATTACGAGCCTATGCTTACATGACCACTAAGGTAAGGGCTAACATGACACCTGCATCTGAAAAAAGGCTTAAAGTATTGGCGTCTCTTGACGCTCTTGGCGCAGGTTTTTCATTGGCTAGCCAGGATTTGGACATAAGGGGTGCTGGTAACTTACTTGGAGAAGAACAGTCTGGCCAAATTCGCGATGTAGGATATGAACTTTATCAATCTATGTTAGAGGAGACGATTTCGAAAATTCGAGGAGGTCAAATTGATATTCTAACTTCAATGGACAAGCAGTGGTCTCCTCAAATAAATTTGGGAGTTTCAGTTTTAATCCCTGAAACTTATGTTGCGGATTTAGATGTCCGTCTAGGCTTGTATAGACGTCTTTCTAATTTAAGTAAAAAAGTTGAGTTTGAGGGTTTTGCGGCTGAATTAATAGATAGGTTTGGGAAGTTGCCACCTGAAGTAAATACTCTTTTACTGGTTGTAAGAATAAAATCTGTTTGTAAAAAAGCAGGTATTGGTAAGTTCGATGGCGGCCCAAAAGGAGCTACTTTGCAATTTCATAATGATAAGTTTATTTCTCCCGAGGGTCTAGTTGAATTTATAAAAAAACAAAACGGACTGGCAAAGGTTAAAGATAATAAACTTATTATTAAACGTGACTGGAAAAAAAATTCAGATAAATTTAAAGGCGCATATTCTATAGCCAGGGACTTGGCTGAAATCGCCGCCTCTTATGAAAAAAATGCTCCTGCTAAAAATTAAAATATCACTTTTTGGTTATCCGATTATCGAGTGCTTTCAGTTAGCCGCCTTTTAACATAAGACGTTACATGTTCAATCATGGGGTCCATGAATGGTTCTTCATAAAAGTGTCCAGCTCCAGCAAGCTGTGTATGAGTTATAGTTATTCCTTTTTGTTCATGAAGTTTTTCAACCAATATTTCGGTATCCTCGGGGGGAGCAATACGGTCTTTTGTTCCATTGATTATCAAACCAGATGATGGGCAGGGTGCCAAAAAAGAAAAGTCATACATGTTAGCAGGCGGTGAAGCAGATATAAAACCAGTAATTTCCGGTCTTCTCATCAAAAGTTGCATTCCAATCCATGCACCGAAAGAAAAACCAGCTACCCAACAGTGCTTGGAATTATTGTTCATAGATTGTAAATAATCGAGAGCACTAGCGGCGTCAGATAGTTCCCCGACACCTTGATCATATTCTCCTTGGGATCTACCCACGCCTCTGAAATTAAATCGTAGAACAGTGAACCCCATGTTAAAAAAAGCGTAGTGAAGGTTGTAGACGACTTTATTATTCATAGTACCACCAAACTGAGGATGGGGATGCAATATTATAGCGATAGGAGCATCACGGTCTTTTTGTGGATGATAGCGACCTTCTAATCGGCCTTCTGGACCAGGAAAGATAACTTCTGGCATCTTCATTACCTCCTAAAACTCAATATAGATACGTTGACTTACATTAAAAGCAAATTTAGAAGAATTCTAAATTTAAAAATCAGATATGTGATGCACTTAAGCGGTGCAGCTGAAAAGGTCAATAAATACTAAATAGGTTTTCTATGAAGCTTAGTACAAAAGGTAGATACGCGATGGTCGCAATGGCTGATATAGCTTTATCAGCAAAAGAAAATTTGGTCACTTTGGGAGAAATTTCAAAAAGACAAAATATATCAATGGCATATCTAGAACAGTTGTTTGTTAAACTGCGGAGGGCAGAATTAGTTTTTTCGGTTAGAGGACCCGGTGGTGGATATAGGTTGGCAAAAGCTCCGCATCAAATTCGAGTTGTTGATATTTTGACCGCTGTAGAAGAAAGCGTTGACGCAATGAGCCAAGGGGCCGGGGCTTCGGGCGGTTTATCTGGATCGAAAGCTCAATCAATGACAAATAGGCTTTGGGAAGGTTTGAGTGCTCACGTTTTTGTTTATTTGCATCAAACCAGATTATCGGACGTTATTGAAAATGATCTTGCTCCTTGTCCTGCAGTACCCACTATTTTTTCTTTAGTTTCTGATACGGAATGAGAGCTTATTTAGATTACAATTCTACAGTACCGCTGAGAAGTGAAGCTAAGCACGCAATGATTGAAGCTATGAATGTTGTCGGCAATCCCTCATCTGTTCACTTAGAGGGTCGAGCTGCGAAGAATTTAATCGAAAATGCTAGATTGAAAATTGCAGAGGCAATTGGTGCGGTTGGAGCAGATATCATATTTACATCTGGAGCAACAGAGTCCGCAGCATTGGCTCTCGCAGGACGAAATATAATGTGTTCAAGAATAGAACACGAAGCTGTTAGCAGTTGGTGCAGTGCCAAACTTTCGACCGACCGTCACGGAATGGTTGATATCGATAAGCCTGAATATTCCGCACTTCAAGTTGCTAATTCTGAAACTGGAATAATACAAGAAAGTGTTAAGGGAATATGGCTTGCTGATATGACGCAAGCTTTTGGAAAAGTGCCTTTGGCTTTTAATTGGTATGGTTGTGATTGTGCAATGATTTCTGCCCATAAGATCGGTGGTCCAAAAGGTATTGGGGCTTTGATTTTGAAAAGGGGAATAGATTTGGATGCTATTATCAAAGGCGGTGGACAAGAGATGGGTCGACGATCAGGAACGGAAAATGTATTAGGTATTGTTGGTTTTGGGGCTGCCGCTGAAGCGACTCAAAAAGACTTAGTTAATGGTGAATGGGAAAAGATTTCAGAATTTAGAATGATTCTAGAAAATATGATTGAAGAATTCTCAGATGTTCCTATCTTAGTAGGAAAGGATTCTAAAAGACTGCCTAATACTACTTGTTTAATAACGCCTGGATGGAAAGGAGAAACCCAAGTCATGCAAATGGATCTCGAGGGGATTGCGGTATCTGCTGGGTCTGCTTGTTCTAGCGGAAAAGTGAAACCCAGTGATGTTCTTCAAGAAATAGGTTATTCAGAAAACCAGGCCTCTTGTGCATTGAGAGTTTCTTTGGGTTTAGAGACCACAAAGGATGAAGTTTTACGGTTTGTAGATACTTGGGTTAAGAAATTTGAACATAACTTCAAAAGAAAAAATATTTAAATGAGGGCCTGAAGTGGCGAGTTTTGAAAATGTAGAAATAAAAGAGGGTGTTGATCGGGAAACTGTTGACGCAGTTCGTGAGGTTGGTGGCGCGTATAAGTACGGCTGGGAAACTGATATTGAGATGGAGTACGCTCCAAAAGGCCTCAATTCAGATATCGTTAAGCTGATAAGCGATAAAAACGAAGAACCCGACTGGATGACTGATTGGCGGATCAAAGCTTTTAATCGATGGAAAAAAATTAAAGAACCCAAGTGGTCAATGGTCCAATATCCAGAAATAGATTTCCAGGACCAATATTATTATGCGCGACCAAAATCTATGGCAAATAAACCAAAATCTCTCGATGAAGTAGACCCAAAGTTACTCGCGACGTACGATAAATTAGGAATACCCTTGAAAGAGCAAATGTTGCTGGCAGGTGTGGAAACAAGTGAGGATATTGAACAAGGCGAGCGTAAAGTTGCGGTCGACGCTGTGTTCGATAGCGTTTCAGTTGGTACAACATTTCAAAAAGAGCTGAAAAATGCAGGCGTTATTTTTTGCTCAATATCAGAAGCGATAAAAGAGTACCCTGGATTAGTTAAGAAATATCTTGGTAGCGTTGTTCCAGTTACGGACAACTATTATGCGACATTGAATTCTGCTGTATTTTCCGATGGATCATTCGTTTATATTCCGCCAGGTGTACGATGCCCAATGGAACTTTCGACATATTTCCGTATCAATGCGGAGAATACAGGGCAATTTGAACGTACTCTTATCATAGCAGACAAAGGCAGTTACGTGTCCTATCTTGAGGGTTGTACTGCCCCCAAAAGAGATACAGCTCAGCTACACGCGGCCGTTGTTGAGATAATTGTGGAAGAGGATGCTGAAGTTAAATATTCTACTGTTCAAAATTGGTTTCCCGGTGATGAAGATGGAAATGGAGGAATATATAACTTCGTAACCAAAAGAGCTGACTGTCGAGGAAATAGATCTAAGGTTATGTGGACTCAAGTTGAGACGGGTTCAGCGGTCACTTGGAAATATCCTTCCTGTATTTTAAGAGGCGATGATAGTCAGGGTGAATTTTATTCGATTGCCATTACAAATAATCATCAGCAAGCGGATACTGGCACAAAGATGGTACACTTGGGTAAAAATTCAAAGTCACGGATTGTTTCCAAGGGAATAAGCGCTGGGTTTGCTCAAAATACTTATCGAGGGCTAGTTTCAATGCACCCAAAGGCGAAAAGCAGTAGAAATTATACGCAGTGTGACAGTTTGCTAATTGGCGATAAATGCGGTGCACACACGGTACCTTATATTGAAGTGAAGAATAATAGTTCTCGTGTTGAGCATGAGGCAACGACGTCAAAAGTAGACGATGATCAGCTATTTTATTGCAGACAAAGGGGTATGGATGAGGAAGAAGCTGTAGCTCTTGTTGTAAACGGATTCTGTAAAGACGTACTTCAGGCGCTACCTATGGAGTTTGCTATGGAAGCTCAACAGCTTGTTGCAATTAGTTTAGAAGGAAGTGTTGGTTAACAACAAGAAAACTAAATTTTAAGCTTTTGAACCCAATTATTTTTGAGTGTTTTGGGCTTAATTAAGGACGATAGATGTTAAAAATAAAAGATTTACGAGTAAACCTAGAAGACGAAAATAAAGAAATCCTAAAGGGTGTAGATTTAACTGTGGAGGCAGGCAAAGTACACGCCATAATGGGACCAAATGGATCGGGAAAATCTACTCTGTCGTACGTACTATCTGGAAAAGAAGGCTACGAAGTTGTAGATGGAACCGTCACACTGAATGACAACGATATTCTGGAAATGGAACCGGAAGAAAGAGCAGCAGCAGGTTTATTTTTAGCTTTCCAGTACCCTGTGGAAATTCCAGGTGTGGGAAACATGACTTTTTTGAGAACGGCTGTTAACGCGCAGCGTAAGGCGAGAGGGGAGCAAGAGATTAGTGCAACTGATTTCTTGAAACTCATAAGGGAGCGTGCCAAGTCTCTTAAAATTGATGCTGAGATGTTAAAGCGTCCGGTAAATGTTGGGTTTTCAGGAGGTGAAAAAAAACGCAACGAAATTCTTCAAATGGCTATGTTAGAACCAAAGATGTGCATTTTAGATGAGACAGACTCTGGTTTAGATGTAGATGCTATGAAATTGGTTGCGGAGGGAGTTAATTCTCTGCGCAGTGTGGGAAGAGGTTTTCTTGTTATAACGCACTATCAAAGGTTACTTGATCATATAAAACCTGACGTAGTGCATATAATGGCAGAGGGAAGAATTGTAAAAACTGGTGGGCCTGAGTTGGCTCTTGAGGTTGAAAACAATGGTTATAGTGACATCCTATCGGAGGTCGCTTAATGGCGCTTAAACAGCAGAACTTTGATCTTATTGCCAATGTAAAGTCTCAATTATCAAATGCAAATACAGGATGGAGCCAGAAAGCTAGGGAAAGCGCCTTGAGTAGACTGGCAAATATTGGTTTGCCCAGCCAAAGAGATGAATATTGGAAGTATACAAATCCAACTGAATTATTGACAGAGAATTTAAATATGTCGGCAGTGGAATGTTTAGAACATGCCAATGTATTTTCCGAAATAGAGGTACTGAAGATTGTTTTCTGCGATGGTATTTTTAGCCCAGAGTTATCAGATGATTTTTCATCAGAAAATATTAGTATCAGCAAACTTTCAGATGCCGGTGATTTACATTGGGCCCAAAATTATTATGGTGACCTTGAAAAACAAGGGCAAAACCCTGTTAGTCGGCCCCTTGCAGCTTTAAATACTGCCACCGCTTCTGACGGTGTGTTGCTTCATGTAAAAGGAAAAATACGTAAACCAGTTCTTATTCTTGGAGTGCACAATACTCCATGTGAAGCTGTGCTCCATCACTTAATTAAAGTGGATAAGGGTTGTTCTTTGACGCTTTTGGAAAGTGGATCGTTTGCCACAAAACTCAATACGGTAATGGAGGTTTTTCTCGAGCAAGGTGCAAGTTTGGAACATGTCAGAACCCAGGGAAGGGATCATAATCGTTGGGCGGCAACTCATATTTTTTCAGATATTCAAGAAAACGCTAAATTTAAATCTTTCACGCTTACCGCCAACGGTGTTTTGACCCGAAATGAGTGTGTTTTGACCCTATCGGGTAATGACTGTACTGCTCATGTGGCTGGAGCTTCGGTCGGCGACGGAAATAAATTTCATCACGACGATACTGTATTTATCACCCATGACGCTGTTGCCTGTGAGAGCAGACAGGTATTTAAAAAAGTTTTGCGAAATGGTGCTACAGGAGTTTTCCAAGGCAAGATTTTGGTAAAAGAAGGGGCTCAAAAAACGGATGGGTATCAAATTAGCCAGTCACTTTTGCTTGATGATGATAGTCAGTTTTTAGCTAAACCAGAGCTTGAAATCTATGCGGATGATGTGGTTTGCTCACATGGGTCTACTTCAGGAGCTATAGACGAGCAGGCATTATTTTATCTTTGTAGTCGAGGAATTTCGAGGAAAGATGCTACCGACATGCTTACTTTGGCTTTTTTAGCTGAAGCTGTTGAGGAAATTGAAAACGAAAATGTAGCTAAAATTATTGTGTACAAAATAAGTGCTTGGTTATCACGGCGCAAAAACTAATGTCAGTCGTTATCAATATCTCGAAAACCTACTATAAGCCAACTCAAACCTACTCCAAGTTGTTTGCAGCTGGCGCCTCTGAGAAAGAGAACTTAGCATATTTGGTGGGTGGATGTGTAATCAGTTTTGTTGCTCAATGGCCTGCCCAATCAAGGCATGCTTTCATCAACCAACAACCGGTTGATGAGTTGATGGGAGCAATCTTACTATCTAATTTATTTTTACTTCCTTTGATCTTTTATTTAGTCTCAGCGATCATTTTTATTTTTGCAAAAACTTTCAAAAGTAACATTTTAGGAGTGGAGTTACGATTGATAATTTTTTGGTCATATTTCGCCGCAACCCCAATCTTATTACTTGTAGGTTTAGTTGAAGGGTTTTTTGGTAAGAATTATCAATATTATACAGTGGCCGGATTATGGCTTTCAGTTTTTCTTGCATTTGTTTATTCGGGATTCAGGGTTCGGTCTAAATGAATTTGTCCTTAAAATCTCTTTTTATAGAAACAATTACAACTCCTAGAGAGGTAGCTCGGCAGATAATTGCACTAGGAATATCACGTCGTACATCTATTATGTGCGTTATTTTTACAATTTGTATTACCGTTATTTTATTCTTTCTAGACCTAAATAGTTCCGCAAACTCTATAATCCTTCCATTGCTTATGCATCACCCACTGGTTCTTGCTTTTGTTATGATTTTTGGCACGATTTGGTCAGCTTTCGTCATAGGATTTTTTGGTAAAATTCTAGGGGGAAACGATAATATAGATAATATTTTAGTTTTATTGGCTTGGGGGCAGGCGGTTCAAGTTGGTTTTCAGGTTATGGCTACCTTAATTGCTTTTCTATCAATTCAACTTGCAGCATTGTTTCAGTTAGGTGTTTTCTTTATCTACATCTGGATTTTTATTTCTTTTATTGACGTTGCTTTAAAATTTGAAAATTTGTTTAAGGCTTTTTTTGTCACATTTTCTGGCTTAATTGCTGCATTTATAAGTGTGAGCATGGTTTTGTCGTTGGTTGTGGGATTATTTAATGTTTGATGTTTTGCAAATAAGAAAAGACTTTCCAATTCTGGCACGAGAAGTTAACGGGAAACCTTTGGTTTATCTGGATAACGGAGCCTCATCTCAGAAACCGGAGGTAGTCATTGATTCTGTGGCACGCGCCTACAAACACGAATATGCAAATGTTCATAGAGGCTTACACTACCTTTCTAATGTTGCTACAGAAAAGTATGAAAGTGTTCGAGGGGTGGTAGCTAGATTTTTGAATGCCTCTGATGAAAACGAAATAATACTAAACTCGGGCACAACCGAAGGGATTAATATGGTTGCCTATGGTTGGGCTATGGAGCATTTGAAACGTGGCGATAACATTGTTTTGAGTGTTATGGAACATCACGCCAATATTGTACCGTGGCATTTTTTACGCGAAAGACTGGGTATAGAATTAAAATGGGTTAATATTGATGATGAGGGAAACCTAGACCCTCAATCGGTTATTGATGCGATTGATAAGAAAACTAAACTAGTGGCAATTACCCATATGTCAAATGTGCTGGGTACAATAGTAGATGTGAAAACCATATGTCATGAGGCTAAATCGTTAGGAGTAGCGACCCTTATTGACGGTTCCCAAGGCGCAGTTCACATGCCAGTAGACGTTCAGTCAATTGGTTGCGATTTTTATCCAATTACGGGGCATAAGTTATGTGGACCGACTGGTTCAGGTGCGATTTATGTTAAGGCTGAAAGAATGGCCGAAATGCGCCCATTTCTAGGCGGCGGTGATATGATTAAAGAAGTTCATAAGGAAAAAATCATATATAATAATGCTCCAATGAAGTTTGAGGCTGGAACTCCTGGGATCGTGCAAACGATAGGTTTCGGCGTAGCTTTAAATTATATGATGAATATTGGTTTAAATAATATTGCAGAATATGAGTCTGAATTGAAAGACTACGCATTTAAAAAACTGACCAGTTTGAACTGGCTCAAACTTCAAGGTCAGCCAAAAGATAAAGGCGCCATTTTTTCTTTCACAATGGAGAATGCGGGCCACGCACATGATATATCCACAATCTTGGACAAAAAAGGGGTGGCGGTAAGAGCAGGCCAGCATTGTGCTGGCCCACTTATGGATCACATGGGAATTACAGCTTCCTGCAGGGCGTCTTTTGCTTTCTACAATACTAAATCAGAAGTTGATGTTTTGGTGGATGCACTTAATCTTGCTAATGATTTATTTGGATAAAAAATATTATAAATACAATATCTTACGACGATTTATTAAAGTTCATCAGTTCTGAGTATATACGCTATAAGCAATATGCCAATCAGCAAGCCAAAGGCTGCAAAATATTTTAAAAAGTAAAGGACTGGGTGGATCAGGAAGATGCTTATTGCACATAATATCACAAACAACATAGTGAAAAAAAATGGTGTAAATTTACCCTTAAGTGTTAAATTTTTTTTATTCATTTGCTTTAACTGGCTCCTTAAGGATATTTAGCTTTTTATGTAAATTTTTCAATTTAACCGAAAACTGAGTAAAAATTAGAAACTTATCTATTGTCTAAATGCATCATCTTTGAGTTTTGCAATAGGTTGCCAAAAGTACTCCAAAACAGTTTGTTGACCCCTGATAATATCGACTTGTGCGATCATCCCAGGGTTAAGTGGCACGATCGTGCCCTTACTATCGATCAAGTCGTCTATTATTCCAACTTCAATGGCAAACATATATGACTGCTTTTCTTCCCTGTATACTGCGTCGGCTGAAACTTTAAGCAATACACCTGTTAGGTATCCGTATTTCGCTGCGTCGTATGCCGTCAAACTAAGGCGTGCTTGCTGGCCTACTTCAATTTTTGCAATATCTTTAGGGTCAATATAAGCCTCCACTATTAGATCATCAGTCGACGGAACTATTTCTGCGACAATTTCTCCGGTTTTGATTACCGTTTCTTTGTCAGAAACAGGCAAGCTATTTATTATTCCGTCAGATGGAGATCTAATTTCAGTTTGTTTAAGCTTTTGCTCTAATAATGGAATACGAGTATTAATTTCTGAAAGTTCGTTAATATAGGCTGCTCTTTCCTCAAAAATTTCTCTTTCATATCCAGATTGAAGAGCTTTTAATTCTGCTTCAAGTTTCAGATAACCAGCCTCCGTTTCTAAAACCTTTGCCTCTAAAACTTGAATTTCTGAAGTTAATTGTGCGTTTTCTCTTTTTAAACGAAACTTTTCTGATGCTCCCAATGCACCCGCTGCAATTAGTGGCGATAATTCTTTATTTTCCTCGGTAACGAGAATTAGAAGTTCTCTCGCACCTGAAAGCTGTTCTTTAATAGTCGAAAGACTTTTTTCTAATTGATCACGCTCACTTTCAATAGAAAAAAGAAGGGACCTTAAATTAGAACGATTTGCCAAAAACAAGGCAAGCTGGGATTCGCGGACATTTTCCGAAAAGCCTGATAGACCTTTTTCTAATTGATATTTATCAGCGTTTTTCAGTTCTGCATCTAATCTAACTAGTTTTGCCAATAAACTATTTCTTTTGGTCCGGATTTCTTCCAAAGACCCTTCGGCTGCTGTAGAATTGATCACAGCAAGCAGCTGATTGTTCGTTACGACGTCGCCTTCACTAACAAATATTTCTGTAATTACACCGCCCTCGGGTGATTGAACAATCTTATTTTGACCTTCCGCAATAAGCCGGCCTTCACCCCTCGTTATTAGATCAAGCTGAGTTGATTTGGCCCAAAAATACCCAGCAGCGATTAAGCCTAACAACAATGCAATCATTAACTGGTTTATGAACTTAGACATTTTTTACTAATTATTTCCTGCTAATTTCGCCTGCTGTTCCGCTACAAGGGCCTTATAATCATCTAATTTCCCATCCCATGCTATTTTTCCGTTATCAACGAGCATCACTCTGTCACAAATATTCATGACATGGGGTTTATGGGTAACTACTAATAGAGTTTGATTGTTATTATTTTGCTGCAAACTTTCTATAAAGGTTGCCTCCATTTGAGAGTCCATGGCACTTGTCGCCTCATCAAGTAATAAGATAGACGGTTTTTGTAAAAGTACTCTAGCGATGCAGATAGCTTGCTTTTGACCACCGGATAGATTTGATCCTCTATCCAAGATCGGAAACTCAAGCATTTCCCCTTTATTTTCTCCTAGAAAATGAGCTCCTGCTTCGTTCAGCGCTTCGCTAACTTGTTCATCATTAAAATCTTCATAGCCGAGCGTTAAGTTGTCTCTCAGAGTGCCAGAAAACAACCAACTTTCTTGAAGAACGACCCCCACGTGCCTGAATAATTCATCTCTCGGAATTGAGCTGGCCTGGTCGCCATTGATCTGAACGGATCCGGTCTCGGGCTCTAGAAGCCCACAAACGGTTCTTAGGAGTGTTGTTTTCCCGGCACCCGATCTACCAATAACAGCGATTTTCTCACCTTTCTTTACATCAAACGAAAGGTTTGTAAAAATTGGTTTACTGTCTGCCGACAGTTTTACGGAGGCATTTTGTACGTCTACCGCTAAATTTTTTCTGACATTTTCTAGGCCAACTTTAGAGAAACGCTCTCGCCGTTGTTGAGAAAAAAATTCGACTAAATTATTTCGCGCAACGTAGGCACTATTTGCTCGGCCGAGTGTCTGGGCCATTTTAGCTAAAGGGCCAAGCGTTTTGCCCGATAAGATCATCGTAGCGATAATAGCCCCCATTGATATTCTTTGTTCTACAAACAAATGGAAACCATAAACTATAATAGCGATTTGAGCGAGCTGTTGGATAATGCTGACATAGTTGGTTGTGATTTGATTGAAACGTTTAGCGTTATTGGTAACTTTTGAATAATCGTCTGCCTGTGCACTAAATTTCTTTTTAATGAAGGAATATGCTCCATTTACTCTAAGAGCGTCCAATCCTGATAAGATTTCAATCAGAAGACCTTGTTTACTTTGATTTACTTTGGAAACACGCTTGGAGGTGCGGAACAAAAAAGGCTGCATTATTAAAATACCAATAATTACCGCAGGGACGGAAATCAAAGGGACTAAAAACAACAGATCACCGATATAGTAGATTACTAAAACAAATACTAAAATAAATGGCAGATCAATAAGCAAAATGAGGCCTGCTGAAGAAACGAATTCTTTGTATGTTTCATAATCTCTTGAAATCGTAGTTAACGATCCAATAGAGCGTTTTGTTAAATCTGTTTTAGTTTCCACGAATTGTTCAAAAATTTGGTCATTAGATTTCTTATCTTTATTGACGGCACTATTTTCTAAAATTGCACCTCGCGCTGATTTGAATAGCTGGTCAAAAACTATGGCGATCCCGACACCTAGTGCCAGAGCATAAAGAGATTGATCAGCTTGATTTGGGAGAACTCGATCGTAAACAACCATAATGAAAATTGAAGTGGCGAGCCCCAAAACATTCGATGTGAAAGAGGCAAGGGCAACCCAAAAGAAATTTATGCCACCGAGATTTGCAAGGGGATTGAGCAATTTAATACGGTTATTTACATTTTTACTAGATTCAAATTTAGGGAAGACAGAAAATATTTTTATTTTTTTTGTTTTAACCAAATCATCGATTGAAACTTCCACTTTGCGCTTGCCTTTAAAGGATATGCTAATAGTGCCATCTTGCCTGGTGGAAATCAAAGCAAAGCTGCCCTCCTCGAAAAAACATATAGCGTTATCTAGTTTTTCAATATTCGATTTGTCAGAAGTTTGTAATTCAACAAGCTCAAACTCTAATTCGTCAATGATTTCTTTGAATGTTTCAAAACTTTTTATATCCGGCTTTGAATTAATTACTTCTTTAATAGAGCCAGAAGATATATGTCTGTTATGAAAGGTAAAAATTGACTTAAGGACATTACTTTTTTCATTCAGATTTTGGGTATTTTTCTGTTTTTCCAGCCGTGTATTGTTTTGCTCAGCACCCATTGGAAATATTTCCCATAACCTTATTATTTTGAAATAGTCACAAGATTAATTTGATCACATAGCTCTGTCAAATCACACTGATATCCAAGGCCTTGATAGAATTTGATAATTTCATTTATATTTTGATATTCTAGGGCTACACCCTGACTGCGCAGGTCATAAAAATTCATTTTTTCGGTTGCTAAATCGATAACTGAAGCAGCTCCAGCCCTTAACTTTAGTTCGATATCTTCGGAGATAATTTTAGAGTTTTCTATTTGATTTAAGAGAAGTTTGGAGCGGAGCTTATAAATTTTTTGAAAATTTTGTAGGGCTTTGTGAGAGGTCTGTTTCAACAGGGAAACATCAGCTTTTTGCTGTTTTAATGCTTCTACTTGAATTTTTTTCTCTTGAATTTGGAAATCTTTCTTGCCTCCGTCTTTGACGGGTAATGAAATATTTAGCCCTACAAATCCTAGTGAACTATCGATATCCGTGACATTAGCAGTTGCTGTACCGGCAAACGCAACGTTTGCTAGATATTGAGCTTCAAGAGCCTCAATATCCTTCTTAGTAATGCTTATTTGCGTTTCAATTAATTGAATATTCAAGAAATTATTCTCTATTAGTTTTTCCTCTATAATCTCCCATTTTCCCAAATCAATTTTGAAAAAATTATCGTCATCAGTTAAATTATATTTTTTTCTTATTAGTTGCGCAGCTTCTGCGGCTGTTTTTGCAGTTAAATAACTTTCTTCGCTCTTTAATTTCAGTTGTTCTAATTTTAAAACATCTGTTTTTGAAATTATATTGGCCTTTGCCGCTGTTTGTATAAGTGGAAGGTTTTCACTATATACCGCCAATTGTTCCTTATAAATGGCCTCTATTTTAGAAAAGTTTACAATCGCTTGTTCAGCTTTGATAATTTCTATTAGTTCTTTATTTATATTTTCAGCGTAGATTAATTCTGCTGCTTTCACATTCAACTCGGCTGAACTGGCCATTGCGTTTACTACTCCTCCATCACTAATCAGCTTAGTCATAGATAAGCCACCAGTTGCATCTAGTTCTAAGTCATCATTATCGAGTTTTGGGCCAATATTTGATATTGCAGTTATAACTGGTTCAGTTTGACTTTTAACGACGAGCACGGTTTTCTTGGCAGCTTCTATATTTTGTTTATTTGCAATTAGGGAAGGGGATTTTAAGATTTTGGCAAGTCTAGGATCTATTTCTAATTTTTTTTCTTTAGACTCTATAGAACTTGTTTTGTCGGTTGAGTTTACGATTTCTTCTTTGAGTTCTCTTTTTGGTTTAGCTTGCTGAGGCAAAAATGGAATATTAGGCGAGCAACTCGTGCTAAAAACAAAAATAAACAATAAAACAACTCGAATAAACAAGCCTCATCCCCCAGAATGTTCTTGTATCAGAAAAGTTTGTTTAAAAGCAATCTTAAAGCATTTTAAATAATTTTATGATCACCTCTGGCCTTTTTTGATGTGGGCTCGTGGACGACAGCACTTTGACGGTCATAATATCTACCGAAAAAGTCAGTTAATTACTTTGTCGCAGCAGATAATGCTTTTTCCATAATTCCAGATGCAAGAACAACTCCAAAAGCTACGATAAAAATTCCTACAGTTTTTAAAATCGTTATTGTTTCATCCAAGAAAATAAAGCCTCCAATCAAAGTCAATATGGGTGTCAAAGCACCAAATGCTGCAGTTTGAGCAGGTCCTAGTTGTTGAATAGAAAAATTGTACAAGAGCATCGCCAGAATAGCGATGAGTAAACCCTGAAGCAAAATCATTGAGACGATATCAAAAGCTGAGGCTTTTTCAAAGGAAACATTTCCAAAAAGCACTAACAATGGTATTACCAAAGCAGTGCCCCAGAAAAGCCCAAATACTAAACCTGTCAAAGGATCTATGCCACTTTGACGGAAATAAACAGAATAAATTGACCACATTCCCGATCCAGCCAGAAATAGAAAATGGCCTTTCCAGGTATTTTGACCGCTTGACGAAAAAATACTATAGGAGCCGACCAAAAAAGCGCCCAACAATATGATGATTAACCCAAAAAACCTAATTTTAGTCGGCTTTTCTCCAGCGATAATAAAAGCAAACAGAGCCGTCCAAAAAGGTAACATTCCAGGCGCTAGAGCACCTGCATCTGATGCAGGTGCATAATAAACACCAGTTGATATGAGATAAGGAAAAACAGCAGTGGCACCCAAGGCGATCATAAGTAGACTGAAAATGGACTGACCACGTAAAATTATACCCAATTTCAGCATTAATGGGAGCATAATTAAGAATGCCGGAACTAGCCTTAGTAAGAGAACTTCATCTACCGTAAGGTTACCACTAACGGCAAATCTAGTGCCAATAAGAAAAGCTGCCCATATCGTGACTGTGGCAAGCGCCGCCAGAACGCCGAAGAAATAATAATTTTTTTCATGAAACATGTTATTAAACCAAAACGGGCATGGACAGGTTCGATAAGCTATTTACATAATCTTATCAATGGCAAACAAAGCCATCTTACGTGTCGTAATAAGTTGTGAACTCACCTGGCAAAGAGACCTCTAATAACTCCAAATCTGAGCTTACATCGGAATATTCGGTTGATAGATCGGGAGGAATTACAAACGCATCTCCAGAGGTCAATTCATTTGGAGGTTGTCCACTAGCCGTCAGCGTCATCCCACCTTCCATAACAAAATTAAAGAGTATGTCGCAATTATGTTTGCTCGACTTAATTGCAGCTCCATTGGGTCTAACTACCTGAACCCCAGCAATATTTTTGGTGTTAGCAGCAATAGTTGTGTCGCGGCATTTAAAACCAGGAATACGGAAGTCTGACCAAGCAGACCCATCAGCCCTGTTATGAACAAATTTTTGCCCTTTGAACTCTCTCTCTGGATTCAAGACTTTTGTCGGTAATTCCATATCATGGTCGATTGTAGTTACATGCTCTGCAGGTACTCCGATTTCTATAACTTCAATGTTATCGCTTGCATACAGAACCTTATGTCGAATTTCAGGTGGTTGAATAACACAATTCCCGGCAAATAGCCTGAGTGGCTCACCTTGGTCTTCATAAACTAAGTCAACCCATCCTTTATAGCAAAAAATGAGCTGGAAACCAACGGTGTGGTAGTGGACAGTATCGGGAACGGGTCCGCCATCGGGAATCCTTATGTGGCTTGCGATTATAGATCCGCCTAAGCGATTAGGTATCAAATCTCTGTAATGCATTCCGGCGCGCCCAATAATCCAAGGGGCCTTATCTACTAAACGACGAACAACGAATTCATGTTGAGTTTTTGGTAAAATGAGTGGCGGGTTCTTTTGCAAAATTTTGAATTGAGTTCCATTTGGCGCGGTGAGCTCTGTTTTGCCAGATGCATAATCCTTTGGCTTTTCTACTAGTAAATTAATATTCGCGGGGCTTCCTGGAGCATCTTTATCGATGCAAATTGATATACCGTGTCCAGAAAAAACGGCTACTTTTGGATCGTCAGCAGGATAAATAGTATCCATACGCATCTGTAAAGTCTTTGTAAAAAAAGGAATATCTGCCTGTAAATCATCTGTGGGGATCACGCATTGGGCGTCGGCAGTTAACATCTTTTTTCCTATTCGCTATTTCCTTCTCTTTAATATAAATTCAGAGACTGCTCAGTCAAATATAACGAATTAGCTTTTATTATCCGCGCCAAGTTCGAAGGGGGCCACAATCAATATGGACAAAACCCGATCGATAGTATCGACCTACGCCACCTCCACTGCATTTTGCTGCGGCTTTATAAATTTGCTTTACGCTCCGAGATGATAGACGAACATCGGCAGCTTGTCCGGTCATATGAAGTGAGTGTCTAGCTACTGATCTTGATCGTCGTCTGAGCATCGCATTTGTTTTGGCACTTCTGTAACCTGACAGAAGAGTGTATGGTTCATTGGTATTGAGAAGGTTATGACTTGCTGCAATGATATCTATTGTTCGTCTATCAATAGTTTTGATTTCATTACGCCGCCAATCTCGCATTACGAAGTTTATCTCTTCTAAAACCTCAGGAATATATTTATTATCGATGCAGTATACGCCTCTAAATCTTTCCCCCGTTCTCCTTGAAATCATGTTTAAACTTCGAATATCTCCTGCGCCTCTTAAAAAGCCGGCAGCTTTCGTAAAAGTAGGCGCAGCAGTTATTGCTGAAGCTGCAAAAGCTCCAAGAATAAACCTTCGAGAGAAATTACTATTTTCTGTTTTTTCCAAAATAACTTGTTCACTCACAAATAATTTTT
>CACAPQ010000011.1 GCA_902534325.1 Paracoccaceae bacterium
TACGTCAAAGCTATATACTCTCAAAGTGATAATAGGCTGGAAAAAATTTTTGCAGAACGCAACGTTGAATTAAAAAGTAACCAGGACATTGCAAGGGCGGATAGTGCTATTTATTCATTAACAGAAAATTCTATCTCTTTCACAGGAAACGCTCAGTTAATTCAAGGCGCCAGTAATATCATGGCTGACCAAATCTTGATAAACACAAAAACAGGCTTCACCCAACTGTTGGGTAGCGTTAAAACAATAATATCACAGAGTACTGATTAAGTGTCGTCTTTAAAAGTATTAGAAACTGCCACAGGGTTGCAAGTTACTGGACTAAGGAAAAGCTTTAAAAAGAGGGTAGTTATTCACGACGTATCCTTAGAGCTAAGAAGAGGAGAAGTAGTCGCTCTATTAGGGCCAAATGGATCTGGTAAAACAACCACATTTTATTCTATAGCGGGCCTCACTTCACCGGATGGCGGCCAAATCAAGATAGATGGATTGGACGTTACAACTATGCCTATGTATCGCAGGGCTAGGATGGGTTTGGCTTATTTGCCACAGGAAATTTCGATCTTTAGAGGTCTGAATGTTGAAGAAAACATAAAATCAATACTTGATATTTCAACCCCCATAAAATCAGAACGGCAATTAAAATTAGAAAAATTATTAACAGATTTTCATATAGAACATTTAAGAAGAACTCCCGCGTTAGCTTTGTCGGGAGGGGAGCGCCGTCGAGTTGAAATTGCTCGAGCCCTGGCTACCGATCCAAAATATATATTATTAGATGAGCCTTTTGCTGGCGTTGACCCAATTTCAATAAATGATGTTCGCAGTCTTGTTGGAGAATTGAAAAGTCGAAATATTGGAGTGCTTATAACTGATCATAACGTTAGAGATACACTCAAGATTGTCGATAGAGCCTATATTTTACACGATGGTCGAGTTATTGTTTCCGGATTACCCCAAGATGTTGTAAATAATGACAATGTTCGTAGAGTTTACCTAGGTAAAGATTTTAACATCCAATAGGTAAAAGTAATTAAATCACTCATTTTTATTGACATAATGGCTGCAAAGTTTTTCTATTGAATTATAGGGCAAATAGGACAGCAGAGGTTTTTGCTAGTGTAAAAAAATTTAAACACCAGCCACCGAAGCTGTGAAGTTTTTGCCTTAATTTGTGGTATAATGTAAAATCGCCTTTAAAGGCTGATGTAAGGATACTTCTATGCGATACCAAATTTCGGGAATTCATATTGATGTTGGCGACGCTCTTCAAACACATGTTAAAGCTGAGCTAAATGGCGCAATTAGAAAATACGCAGAACGCCCTACAGATGCACAAATAATTTTTTCTAAAAGCGGTCACGAATTTGTTTGCGACGCAATTATACACTTATCAACCGGATTAACTGCCCAAGCAAAAGCTTCCAAGTCAGAAATTTATGCTGCTTTTGAAGCCTGTGCTGAAAAATTGGAAAAACAACTACGGCGCTATAAGAGAAAATTAAAAGGGCATAACAAAGATCGAAATCAATCGGTTGAATTTATTGATCTGCCATCGTATACGGACGTTAAGAAAGAGGTTCTTAAAGATTCGCGTGTCTCTTCAGAAGCCATAATAGTTGCAGAAACGGATAAGGAATTTCCAATTTTTTCTGTCAAAAAGGCCGCTGAAGAATTAGAAAAATCTAAGCTCCCCTTTCTTTTGTTTAAAAATGAAAAAAAAGAAGGCGTAAATATATTATTTCGGCGTGAAGATGGGAATATGGGCTGGGTCGAGCCAAGTTGAAATAAACGCTTTAAAGGGTGCTTAGAAAAGCAAATTTAAATGGAATTTTCAAATCTGTTAAAACCAGAGGCGGTTCGTATTTTTTCGTCTGTTTCGAGTAAAAAGAGATTGCTGCATGACTTAGCTGGAATTGCTGAAGCATGTTATAGTGCTGATTATTCGAACACCGTAGAGGCTTTGATTGAAAGAGAATCACTTGGACCTACTGGTGTTGGAGGGGGAATTGCGCTACCGCATGCTAGATTGGAAAATTTGGATCATGTAGTGGGAGCTTTTGTGCTGCTGGAAAACCCGGTTGAATTTGATGCTATCGACAAGCAACCTGTTGACATAGTTTTTAGTCTCTTTGCTCCTAAGGCGGCAGGCGTGGAACATTTGAAAGCTTTAGCCTTAGTTTCAAGAACACTTCGCGAACAGTCTATTATCGCTAAGTTACGTTCTAACCCAGATGCAACGACACTTTACACGATTCTAACTGAGCCAACCAACGTTCAGGCTGCTTAAAATCAAAATATGCAGCAGGCAAAAAATTTAAATTTCTAATTAAATTTTAGATTAGTATTACATTTTCTGAAGATGCTATAAAAAATGGATTTTTATAATTTGGTTTCCCATACTTCAAGGGTTGCTTATTTTCCATTTGCAACACAATACCGCCAGCCGCTGATAAAACCGCGTGCCCTGCTGCGGTATCCCATTCCATAGTGGGCCCAAAACGTGGATAAAGATCTGCTTCACCCGCGGCAATTAAACAGAACTTAAGAGAAGATCCCGCGCTAACTAGCTCTTTATAATTATATTTGGATATATATTCATCAGTTTTTTTATCTCGGTGAGACTTAGACGCCACGACTTTTAAGGCTGTATTATCAGAAAATGCAGTTTTAATCTTTTTTATTAAGCCCATCTTGGAAACACTAAAATCAGCCATTTCCTCTACTGCTTCACCAATTTCATCTGTATAAAATAATCTTTGACGTGCTGGCGCGTAAACAATACCTCTTATTGGCTCTCCATGGGCCACTAAAGCTATATTTACAGTAAAATCTCTTCTGCGTTTAATAAATTCTTTAGTCCCATCTAGAGGATCTACTATGAAAAATACTGAGGCATTCAAGTCGTGGGATTTGACGTTTTCTTCAGTGATGACTGGTATTTCTGGAAAATTCTTTTTTAGGCCATTTGATATAACTTCATCTGCTTTTTTATCAGCTAAAGTGACTGGACTATCATCAGATTTCAGTAATACTTCGAGCTTACTACTGTTATATACATCCATAATTACTTCACCACTTGCGAGCGCTAAAGACCTAAAAATTTCACAAATTTTATTATAATTCATCTAATAAAGCCGATCACTCTAATCTTTTTTTGATAGTTTTATTGGTCATAATTATTTTCTCTTATAAATGGGTAATAAAATCTCTAATTTATTAAACTTAGGCCGTTTTTATGACATTTTATAAAAAATTTTCTTATGTAAGCTTGCAGGTCGCCTTAAGCCTCCCTATATACCGCCTGTCAGAGTCTGTGGTTTGAACCCCAAATTTTATCGCTTTAGATGATAGTTGGGATCTTACTATATTATTTATGAGCATGTAAGCAAAAGGAACAAAAAGATGGGTAAGGTTATTGGTATCGATTTAGGCACCACAAATAGCTGCGTAGCTATAATGGACGGATCCCAACCGAGAGTCATTGAAAATGCAGAGGGCGCTAGAACCACTCCTTCGATTGTTGGTTTCACCGATGATGAGCGCCTCGTTGGTCAACCTGCCAAAAGGCAAGCTGTAACTAACCCTAGCAATACAGTATTTGGCGCTAAGCGCTTGATTGGACGAAGATTAGATGACCCTGACTTAGCAAAAGATAAAAAAAATCTCCCATTCTCCGTTATAGATGGTGGAAATGGCGATGCCTGGGTCGAAGCGAAAGATGAAAAATACAGCCCTTCGCAAATATCTGCTTTTACCTTACAAAAAATGAAAGAAACTGCCGAGGGCTACCTAGGTGAAGATGTGACTGAGGCGGTAATAACCGTACCCGCCTATTTCAATGATGCGCAAAGACAAGCAACCAAAGATGCTGGAAAAATTGCTGGATTAGATGTTCTTAGAATTATTAATGAACCCACAGCTGCAGCATTGGCATATGGTTTAGATAAAAAAGAAACTAAAACTATTGCTGTGTATGACTTGGGAGGTGGAACGTTTGACGTGACCATCTTAGAAATAGATGATGGTTTGTTTGAGGTCAAATCTACTAATGGTGATACCTTTTTAGGTGGTGAAGATTTTGACATGCGGATCGTTAATTATCTGGCTGACGAATTTAAAAAGGAAAATAGCGTTGATTTAACAGTAGACAAAATGGCTCTACAACGTTTGAAAGAAGCTGCTGAAAAAGCAAAGATAGAATTATCTTCAGCAAACCAAACAGAGATAAATCAGCCTTTTATTTCTATGGATGGTAAAACAGGCCAACCTCTGCATATGGTAATGAAATTAACTCGCGCAAAACTGGAGTCACTTGTTAGTGACTTGATAAAAGCCTCTATTAAGCCTTGCCAAGCGGCTCTTAAGGATGCAGGCCTTTCCACCGATGATATTGACGAGATCGTTTTAGTCGGTGGAATGACAAGGATGCCAAAGGTAGTTGATGAAGTTACTAAATTCTTTGGTAAGGAACCACACAAAGGCGTAAACCCAGACGAAGTAGTTGCAATGGGCGCTGCTATTCAAGCTGGTGTTCTTCAAGGTGATGTTAAGGACGTAGTATTACTTGATGTGACCCCCTTATCGCTAGGAATCGAAACCCTTGGAGGGGTTTTCACTAGACTAATCGAGAGAAATACAACTATACCAACGAAAAAATCGCAAGTTTTTTCAACTGCTGAAGATAATCAAAATGCGGTTACAATTCGCGTATTCCAAGGTGAGCGCGAACTCGCCGCTGATAATAAAATACTTGGTCAGTTTAACTTAGAAGAGATTCCTCCAGCGCCGCGTGGTATGCCTCAAATAGAAGTTACCTTTGATATAGATGCAAACGGAATTGTTTCAGTTTCTGCAAAAGATAAAGGAACTGGTAAAGAGCAAAAAATTACGATTCAAGCTTCAGGTGGCCTATCTGATGAAGATATTGATCAAATGGTAAAAGATGCAGAAGAAAATGCAGAATCAGATAAAGAGCGTCGTGAACTAATAGAGGCTAAGAACCAGGCAGAAAGCTTGATACACTCAACTGAAAAATCTATGGAAGATCACTCGGATAAGGTAGATCCGACAACAATAGAGGCAATTGAATTAGCAATTTCTGCTCTTAAAGATGACCTTGAAACTGAAAATGCCGGTAAAATAAAATCTGGGATTCAGAACGTTACTGATGCAGCTATGAAATTAGGTGAAGCTATCTATAAAGCAAACCAAGAAAACGAAGAGGACGCTGCTCCTTTCGATGCCAGTGATAACGCAGCGGCAAATGCCGATGACGATATTCTTGATGCTGATTTCGAAGATCTTGGCGACGAAAAAAAATAATCAGTTTTTGAGCGAATTAAACCGCCTGAAAAAATCAGGTCGGTCGATGTTTTATAAGAAGGACACCCACTATGTCAAAACGCGATTACTATGAAGTGTTAGGCATAAGTAAGGGTGCATCGTCCGAAGAAATTAAAAAAGCGTTTCGAACTAAAGCGAAACAGCTCCATCCAGATCGTAATTCAGACAATCCAAATGCCGAAGCTCAGTTCAAGGAGGCCAACGAAGCATACGATATTTTAAAAGATGGCGAGAAAAAAGCGGCATACGATAGATATGGCCATGCTGCTTTTGACGGCGGCATGGGAGGCGGAGGTGGCTTCGGCGGCGGAGACTTTTCTAGCGCCTTTTCTGATGTTTTTGATGACCTCTTTGGGGACATGATGGGAGGCAGAAGCAGCCGAAGTAGTTCAACGCGAGGTTCTGACCTCAGATATAACTTAAGAGTAACACTTGAAGAAGCATATTCAGGCTTACAAAAAACTATAAATGTTCCCTCGACGATTCAATGCACATCATGCAATGGGTCAGGAGCAGAAAGTGGTACAGAACCTACTACTTGTCCTACCTGTTCCGGTATGGGAAAAGTGCGGGCTTCTCAAGGATTTTTCACTGTTGAGCGTTCTTGTCCGTCTTGCTCTGGTTTGGGGCAGGTAATAAAAAATCCATGCAGATCTTGCGGTGGGCAAGGCCGAACTAAAAAAGATCGAGCATTATCTGTAAATATTCCTGCAGGCGTAGAAACAGGAACTAGAATAAGGCTTTCGGGAGAAGGCGAAGTCGGAGCACGTGGAGGAACTCAAGGAGACCTCTACATTTTTATCGACGTTTCACAACATAAAATTTTCGAACGCGATGGTCATAACTTATTTTGCCGGGTACCAGTTTCTATGGCACGTGCAGCACTTGGAGGAGATATAGAGGTACCTACTTTAGACGGCGGAAGAAGTAGAGTTAAAGTACCCTCCGGTAGCCAATCTGGAAGACAAATGAGATTGCGATCAAAAGGCATGCCCGCAATTAAATCAACTCAATACGGCGATATGTTTATTGAACTCGCAGTGGAAACTCCTGTAAATTTAACGTCACGCCAAAAGGATCTTTTAAAAGAGTTTGAAGATCTTTCAGAAGATAACAACCCGGAGACGAACAATTTTTTTTCGTCAGTTAAGTCATTTTGGGACCAAATGAAGGGTTGAAAATAAATTTGTGAATTCAAATCCTTTCAATAGCTAGAGCAATTCCTTGACCACCTCCAATACACATCGTAATCAAAGCCCGTTTTCCATTTATATTTTCGAGCTGATATAAAGCCTTAAGTGTTATTATTGCTCCTGTAGCACCAACAGGGTGACCTAATGCGATAGCTCCACCGTTCGGGTTCACAATTGTAGGATCTAAATCGAGCCCTCTATTAACCGCAATTGCTTGTGCCGCAAAAGCTTCATTACTTTCAATAACATCAAAATCCGATACAACGAGACCAGTTTTTTTCAATAAGTTTTGCACTGCGGGAATTGGTCCAACACCCATAATCTCGGGTCTAACGCCAGCATGTCCATAACCTAAAACCCTAGCCTTGGGTGTTAAACCATATTTTTCCACAGATTCTGCAGATGCCAAAACGATTGCAGCAGCACCATCATTTATTCCAGATGCATTTCCAGCTGTTACTGTACCGTCCTTCTCAAAAACTGGGCGCAAGGAAGCTAAATCGTCCAAAGTTGTAGCTTTGGGGTGCTCATCCTTTTCGAATGGGACCAAGTCCCTTTTTACTTTTATTTCTATTGGATTGATTTGGCTATCAAACAAATTATTTGATGCGGCCAATGCAGTTCTTTTTTGACTTTCTAAAGCAAACTCATCCTGTTCATGACGAGAAACATTTTGTTCGCGCGCAACATTTTCCGCTGTTACACCCATATGCCCAGTACCAAAAGGACAATTCAATGCCCCAAGCATCATGTCTAGTGTCTTAACATCACCCATTTTTGCTCCCCATCTCTGACCTTGCACCGAATAAGGGGAACGGCTCATATTCTCAGAGCCACCAGCAACTCCAAAATCGGCATCGCCCAGTGCAATAGACTGTATGACAGAAACAATAGCTTGAACTCCTGAACCACATAAACGATTGACATTCATTGCAGGGGTTTCTTCAGATATCCCTGCATGCATGGCAGCCACGCGGCTGAGATACATATCTCGAGGCTCTGTATTTATGACATGCCCAAACGCAACATGCCCAATCTGTTGTCCCTCCACACCTGAACGCTTCATAGCAACTTTTGTTACAGAAGAAGCTAAATCTATCGGCGTAGTATTAGCCAAAGACCCTCCAAATGTTCCAATGGGCGTCCTGGCTCCATCTAGAATGACAATATCTCGCATCTTTGGTCCCTTTGTTAATTTAGTTTGTTAACCTATTTCGTAGCATAATAATCAGTTACAGACGTGATTGTTAAATCTATTATAGCCATGATCGACTTGCAGATTAAATTATACCTGTTCTTTTAATTTTATATTGTATTAATAAAGCATTCAATGTGTCACCATTATTAATTGAGAAAGAAATAAGAATGGACCTAACGTTTTTATCTTTTGGTCATGGATATACCGCCCAGGCTCTAACGCCATATCTTAATGATAAAGGTTGGAGAGTATTTGGAACATCACGATCCAAAGATAATTTTTCAGATATTGAAAAGTCAGGAGCTATTCCAATCTTATGGGGAAGCGATGAATTAAGATCCGTAATCAGAGAAACGGCATCGGTACTTAGTTCTGTGTCACCCGCAAACGGAAGTGATCCTGTTATTCAAATGTATGGAGAAGATCTCAAAGAAAATTCCAGTCAAATTAAATGGGCAGGTTATTTATCGACAATCGGTGTTTATGGCGACACCAAAGGTGAATGGGTTAACGAAAGCTCACCACTCAAACCCTCCACAAACCGGGGAATTGCAAGAGTAAACGCTGAGAAAAAATGGCTCAGTTATAATTTTTTGCCTACTCACATATTTAGACTGGGAGGTATTTATGGACCAAATCGAGGTCCATTCCAGAAAGTTTTGCAGGGCAAAGCTGTAAAGATCATCAAGCCAGGACAGGTCTTCAGCAGGATGCATATTCATGATATTATACAAACACTTCTAGCTTCAATTTCACAACCTAAAGCATATTCGATCTATAATCTCTGCGATGATAATCCAGCGCCTCCACAAGACGTACTTTCATATGCAGCTAAGCTTTTAAGTGTTAAGCAACCACCAACAGTTAACTTTGAAGACGCTGATCTTTCGGAAATGGCTATGAGTTTTTACGCTGAAAATAAACGTGTATCTAATAAATTGATTAAGTCTGAACTTGGCATTGATTTAATGTACCCAGATTACAAAGTGGGCTTAGAAAATCTTTTAGACCAAGGTTATTGAAATTCTCACAAATTTGCCCGCTTAAAAGCTTCAAGTCCAAGCAATGAAAGTACTAAATCTTCTATATTATTAGCATTTAGACCTGCTTGTTTATACATGTCGTCTGGGCTCGACTGATCGATGAAAAAATCAGGTAAAACCATGGATCTAAATTTAAAACCTTTATCAAAAACACCATTTTCTAACAATAACTGCTGAACATGACTCCCAAAACCACCTACAGAACCTTCTTCAATAGTAAGAATCGCTTCGTGATTTTCTACTAAACTGATAATCAGTTGCTCGTCTAAAGGTTTTGCAAACCTAGCATCAACTATTGTTGGCTCGATTCCCTTTAACTTTAAAATCTCTGACGCTTTTAAAACTTCAGAGAGCCTCGTTCCAAAAGAAAGCAAAGCTACCCTATTTCCCTTGGTAACGATCCTACCTTTGCCAATTTTAATCGGCTTTCCGGTCAATGGTAGGTCACATCCCACACCATTTCCACGAGGATAACGAAAAGCGATTGGTCCATCGCTGTAATCTACTGCAGTGGCAACCATATGGACTAACTCAGCCTCATCAGCTGCTGCCATAACAACCATATTTGGCAGATTAGCCATGAAGGCTATATCAAAACTACCAGCATGTGTTGGGCCATCCGCACCAACTAATCCTGCACGATCTATTGCAAACCTCACTGGTAGGTTTTGCAAAGCAACATCATGAACGATTTGATCATAACCTCTTTGCAGAAAAGTTGAGTATATTGCACAGAACGGCTTCATTCCACCGGCAGCCAAAGCTGCGGAAAATGTAACAGCATGTTGTTCAGCTATCCCAACATCAAAACATCTACTTGGATATCTATCTGCAAATAGGTTCAGTCCCGTGCCATCTGGCATTGCCGCTGTCACAGCGCATACTTTGGTATCTTGTGCCGCATGGTTTAACAAACTATCGGCAAATACCTTAGTATAGCTGGGTGCATTTGACTTGTTAGCTTTCTGCTTTCCAGTCAGCACATCAAATTTTCCAGTAGCATGGCCTTTATCCCTAGCCGTTTCAGCAGGCATATAGCCTTTTCCTTTTTTGGTAACGACGTGTAATAAAATAGGGCCATCTAATCTTTTTTGGATAGTCCTAAAAATAGGTAATAACTGATTTAAATCATGACCATCGATTGGCCCAAGATATGAAAATCCCAAAGCTTCGAAAATAGTATTTCCTACAGCCATTGACTTCAACAACCGTTTTGCTCTCTTAGCCCCTTCTTTAAAGGGTTCAGGTAGAAAACCTATAGCTCCTTTTGCTATTTGTCGAAAATCTTGGAACGGTTCTTCTGCATAAAGCTGAGACAAGTATGAAGACAAAGCCCCAACTGGGGGTGCAATGGACATTTCATTATCATTCAAAATTACTATTAGTCGTTTTTTCAAATGACCAGCATTATTCATAGCCTCATAGGCCATTCCTGCACTCATAGATCCATCACCAATCACTGCAATCGTTTCACCCAAACCGGTATCACATGAACCGCCCAAATCTCTCGCGGTTGCAAAACCCAAAGCAGCAGAAATTGAAGTTGAAGAATGTGCAGCTCCAAAAGGATCATATTCACTTTCAGATCTTTTTGTAAAACCGCTCAATCCATCTTTTTGTCGAAGCGTTCGAATGCGGTTTCGTCTTCCTGTCAAAATTTTATGAGGGTAACTTTGATGTGAAACATCCCATATTATCTTATCTTTTGGCGCATCGAACACAGCATGCAATGCTACCGTCAGCTCAACAACCCCAAGACCGGCACCTAAATGCCCCCCAGTTTCTGACACAGCAGAAATGGTTTCTTGCCTCAACTCACTAGCGACTTGAAAAAGTTGTTCATCGGAAAATAACTTTAAATCGTAAGGCGAGCTAATCTTATCAAGAAGTGGTGTGGAAGAATTATTAGACATGTTTCTCTTTCAAACTAATAATCTCGCGAAATAACGAATTCGGCTGCTTGTTTCAAGACCTGTGATCGCTGTCCGTAAATTGCGACTGAATCACACGCTTCATCAATTAAATCTCGAGCCTTTTTCTGAGCACCATCAACACCTAATAATGATACAAAAGTCGCTTTGTTGGCTGATGCATCTTTCATCAGTTTTTTGCCTGCTTTGATTTGGTTTCCAGTCGCATCCAACAAGTCATCAGCTATTTGAAAAGCTAAACCTACAGCTTTTGCATAATTTTCTAACGGTCTCACGTCTTCACCAGCCATATGCGCGCCTGCAGTTATGGCCCATAGAATAAGCGCACCCGTTTTACCTTGTTGCAACTTTACAATATCATCTAAACTTAATGCAGCAGTAGATTGTTCAGCAGAAATATCTAAAGCTTGCCCCATTACCATACCTTTCGCACCTGCTGCTTTGGCTAAATTGTAGGCAAGCTTATTCGAATTAGGTACTACACTGTTTAGTGTCAGCTCAAAAGATAGAGCTTGTAAGGCGTCTCCAACTAAAATTGCTGTCGCTACATCCCATTTTTTATGAACGGTTGGACGTCCACGCCGCAAATCATCGTTATCCATATCTGGCAAATCATCGTGGACTAACGAGTATGTATGCATAGCCTCGATGCCCGATGCGGGCCATTTAGCTAAACTTGGATCTATTTCAAATAGAGAAGAACTTTCTAGCACAAAAAATGCTCTAAGTTTTTTACCGCCTTGAAGCGAGTATCGCATCGCATCAACTATTTCAATTTCGCCAAAGTCTTTCAGATAATTTAATATTGTTTTTTCTACAATTTCTGCAGAAAAACCTAGACGATCTCTAAACATCAAAGTCCTTCTAGCGGCTTCGTTCCCGTCACTGATCCATCTTCATCTAAAGTTATAGCTGCAACCTTTTGCTCAGCCTCTTTTAACTTAGTCTCACATCGTTTTTTTAATTCTGCACCTTTTTCATAGAGAGATATACTATCTTCAAGAGGAACGTCCCCTCTTTCTAGCTGTGTTACAATTCTTTCAAGCTCACTCATTGCCTGTTCAAAAGTCATTTCGGAGATAGGTGTGTCATTCATATCAGGCCTCACATAATTTCGTAACATGGGCTTTGACGGAATCTGCCAAAGCTTTTAAATCATAACCGCCCTCTAGTGCAGATACCAGCCGTCCCTCGCAGCATTCTTCTGCAATTTTACAGAGCCTTTCCGTCAACCAAGAGAAATCTGCCGTTGACCAATTTAATTCTGCTAGAGGATCTGCTTCATGCGCGTCAAAACCCGCCGATATTAATATCAGCTCAGGCTCAAATTTTTGTAATACTGGAAAAACTAGTGCTTCATATTTTTGACGCATAAGTGAACCATTACTCCTTGGGGGTAACGGTATATTAACAATATTGTTGTAATTGCCTTGCTCTTCCTCGGTTCCAGTTCCTGGCCAAAGGGGTATTTGCTGAGAAGTAAAAGTTAAACAACGGCTTTCATCCCAAAGTATCTCCTGAGTTCCATTCCCATGATGGACATCAAAATCAATAACTGCAACTCTTTTTAAACCATGAAAATCAAGTGCATGCTTTACTCCAAGAGCAATGTTTCCAAACAGACAAAAACCCATAGCCGTTTGCGTTTCAGCATGGTGACCCGGAGGCCTGACAGCAACGAACGCATTTTTGGCTTCGCCAGATAAAACTAAATCTACAGCACGTAAAACGCCCCCAGCAGCCCGGTAGGCAGCAGTCAGAGAGCCAGAAGAAATATGGGTATCGCCATCTATAGATTTGAAACCAGTTTCAGGTACTTCATCTTGCAAGTAATTAATATACTCACGAGGATGAATTCTAAGAATGTCATCTTCTGCTGCCATAGGTGCACTAACCCGCGATAAGTTAATGTCTTTTAATGCTTCTAAAATATATTCCAACCTGGCTACTTGTTCTGGATGCCCTGGTGGCGTGACATGTTGTAGACATTCTTCATGTGTTACAAGTGCTGATTGCTTCATTAAGAAATTAGGCCTTCGTTCATTAATTTTTCAATTGTCTCATCTAAAGCTTTTTTCGCTCGCTTGATCAGTAAATCAATTTCCGATTTTTTGATTATTAGTGGAGGTGAAATAATCATTCGGTCGCCAACGTGCCGCATTATAAGATTGTTTGCGAAGCATCTTTCTCTGCAAATATATCCAACTTTACCGGCATCTGATTTAAATGGGGAACGCTTTTCTTTATTTGGGGTTAATGCTATAGAACCCATCATACCTACTATTTTTGCTTCCCCAACAAGTGGGTGCGTGCATAAGCCCTCCCACTCTTTTTTCAAATATGGTGCAACATCATTTTTTACATGCCCAATGATATTTTCGTCCTCAATAATACGTAAATTTTCAAGCGCTACAGCTGCTGCCACAGGATGGCTTGAATAAGTGTAGCCATGATTAAATTCATCCCTGGCAATGACACTTTCAATTTCATCAGAAACTATTGAACCGCCAATGGGTTGATACCCGCTGCTTAAACCCTTCGCTATTGTCATAATATCAGGTTTTAAGTTTAAGGTTTGACTTCCAAACCAATTACCCGTTCGCCCAAACCCACAGATTACTTCATCTGCAATCAAAAGTATTCCATATTGATCGCAAATGCGCTGAACTTCCGGCCAATAAGAATCCGGAGCCACAATAACACCTCCAGCGCCCTGAACGGGTTCGGCTATAAAAGCAGCTACACGATCTACACCCAAAGATTTAATTTTTTCTTCCAGCTCTCGGGCGCAAGCCAAACCAAAATCTTCTGGTGACAATTCACCACCTTCCGACCACCAATCAGGTTGGTCGATATGATGTATGTCAGGTATTGGCAGGCCACCCTGATCATGCATTGCTGACATACCTCCCAATGATCCAGAGCCGACACTTGAGCCGTGATAAGCATTTTTTCGACTAATGATAACTGATTTATTTGGCTTACCTTTTAAAGCCCAGTAATGCCGAACTAACCGGATATTTGTATCATTGGCCTCAGAACCAGAACTTGCAAAAAATACGTGATTTAAATCAAATGGAGCCAACTCAGCCAATTTCTCAGCTAGCTCTATCGCTGGTACATGTGTCGTTTGAAAAAATGTATTGTAATACGACAGCTCTTTCATCTGACGCGCAGCTACTTCCGCAAGTTCGTGCCGCCCATAGCCTATATTCACACACCATAAACCAGCCATGGCATCCAGTATTTCTTCTCCTTCTGAGTCGTATACAAAAACACCATTAGCACGCGTTATTACACGCGCGCCTTTTTCGCCCAATTCTGCCTGTGCCGTGAACGGGTGCATATGGTGAGCAGCATCACGCATTTGAAGTTCTTTAGTTGGAAACTTATTTGATAATAAATTCATAGGGTTGCCTCATAAGCTTTTAATTTAGTTTTTGTAAAGAAACTTCTTTTAAGTAGCATTGACAGAGCTTGTACTGACTGTAATTGTTAAAATTCATAAAACAATAAAGAAGTGTTAGATGACTTCACAAAATTTTGATGGTAAAAATGACACCATTACCCCAGAACAAGTAAAATACTGGGATCAGAAACATCTGATCCATCCGTGGAGTGAATTCTCAGAAGATGGCTTTGACATGACGCAGGTCTCAAGAGCCGATGGTATATATCTTTATGACGCGCACGGAAATAAGTTAATTGACGGTCCAGGTGGCATGTGGTGCGTTAATATAGGATATGGGCGAAAAGAAATGGCAGATGCTATTTCTGAACAGATTATGAATATGACATATTCAAGTCCATGGTTTACTACTAATGAACCCGCTGCAATGTTAGCCAAAGTTATAACTGAAAAAACGCCTGGTGACCTGAACCGTGTCTTTTTTTCAAATGGGGGTTCTGACGCTGTCGATACAGCTTTAAGATTTGTTCAATATCGAAATAACGTTATAGGCCAACCTGATAAAAAGAAAATATTATGCAGGGAAAAAGGTTACCACGGCTCGTCTTATCTGGCAGCAACAGTATCAGGAACCGGCCGAGAGCATGATCGGCGATACATGGATACTCATCACGATCTTGCAATTATGCTACCCAACATTAATCCATATATGCGTCCAACTGGTACATCGGTGGAGGAATGGTGTAATGCGAAAATATCAGAGATGGAAGAAACAATTTTATCCATTGGGCCTGATCAAATTGGATGCTTCATCGCCGAACCTATCCTGGCTTCAGGAGGAGTAATCGTCCCACCTCCAGGTTACCACCAACGCTCGCTTGAGTTATGTAAAAAACACGATATTGTTTACATTTCTGATGAAACAGTCACAGGTTTTGGCCGCTTAGGTCATTGGTTTGCATCAAAAGAAATTTTTGGTATTCAACCAGATATTATCACTTGCGCAAAAGGATTAACGTCAGGCTACCTTCCTATGGGCGCAGCTATAATCTCTGAAAGCCTTATTGATAGCATAAAAAATAAAGATGGCTCTCAACCCTTTACAAATGGCTATACATATTCATGTCACCCAGTTGCAGCCAAGGCCGCTCTTACTAATATAGAAATAATGACAAAAGACAGAATTTTAGAACATGTGCGGACGATATCACCCCATTTTCAAAACAGACTAAGAGATTTAGGCAAAAAATATGATATAATAGGAGATGCTCGAGGAGTAGGACTTCTTGGGTGCTTGGAAGGTTTAGGCTCTAAAAACTCATCGGAAGAGGCTCGACTTAAGATAGATACCGAATTTGGTCAAATGATGGATGAAGCTTGCGAGAAACGCGGGCTGCTGGTTCGGCCAATAATTAACATGTGTGTATTTTCTCCACCACTTATCATTACGCAAAGCGAGATAGATGATATGTTTGATATTCTAGAAGATGCGATAGTAGAGGTTCAACAAAACTATAGTTAGATAATTGTTTAATTACTTTTCCGGTGAGCAAGAAGCATCTACTTCAAACTATAAAATTTAATGACAAATTTACTCAGTAATCATTCCAAACGGATTTAATCAACAAAAGACGCTATACGCGGGCTTTCAAACAGTCCAATCAGCTCTTGGGAAATGACAAGTATAGCCATTTGGATTTTTAACTAAGTAATCTTGGTGATAAGACTCAGCTTCCCAAAACTCTTCCGCAGGAGTCACTTTCGTAACAATTTTACCTGGCCATTTTTTTGAACTTTCGATATCGGAAATCATTCTAAAAGCTTCTTCACGTTGCTCTGACGACGTAGTAAAAATATGTGACCTATAGCTATCCCCAATATCGTTTCCTTGCCTATCAATGGTTGTGGGGTCATGAATTTGAAAAAAACATTCTAGCAAGCCGCGATATGCTACTCTCGATGGATCAAAAAGAATTTCAATTGCCTCGGCATGGCCAGTAGTTTCTGTGCAGACATCTTTGTAAGTTGGGTTTTTTAAGTGTCCACCCGTGTAACCAACACGAGTTTTCTTTACACCAGTGATCTTCCTCATCAAATCTTCCATACCCCAAAAACAACCACCAGCTAAAATTGCTATTTCCATTTTATTCTCCTATTAGCTCCACAAACTTGCCATAGCCTTCAGCCTCCATATCATTTAAGTGTATAAATCGAAGACTTGCCGAATTTATACAGTAGCGCAGCCCACCTCTATCTTTAGGCCCATCTGGAAAAACATGGCCTAAGTGGCTGTCCCCATGAGTGGAACGTACTTCGGTTCTGATCATCCCATGAGAAGTATCGGAAATCTCCCTGACATAAGATGCTTCAACAGGTTTTGTAAAACTGGGCCAACCACAGCCGCTTTCATACTTATCGTCCGATATAAAAAGTGGCTCACCAGAAACAATGTCGACATAAATGCCAGGCTCTTTATTATTCAAAAGTTTCCCAGTCCCAGGTCTTTCAGTACCGTTTTCCTGAGTTACCCAATATTCTTCTGGATTCAAAAGTGCGACCGCCTCTGAATTCTTATGATAGTTCATTGTAAACTCTCCACTAATTATCCTAAAATTTGGGGTAAATTTTATTAATTTCAATCCATAAAAGATAGTATATTTAAATTTGATAAAAATTGTATTTAACTCTAAGGCCTATTATACCCCAAAACGAGTAATATTTTCTTGAAAGGAAGAGATATGAAAACAGCTAAAGACTATCTAAAAGAAGCAAATTCTGTTGTCGAAAAAATATCACCAGCTGAAGGGATAGAGCAGCATAAATCTGGTAATTTGGTAGTTGTAGATGTAAGAGACTCTTCGGAATTCCCGGCAACAGGCACTGTTTTAGGCGCTCTAAGAATTCCTCGAGGTCTAATAGAGTTCTTCGCAGATGATACCCACCCCATGCATAACAGCGCGCTGAAAAAAGATGCCCAAATTGGAATTATTTGTGCCGTAGGAGGTCAAGCCGCTCTTTCAGCAAAAACAATGAAAGATATGGGTTTTGAAAATGTCGTTAACCTTGGTGGAATAAGTGGTTGGGCTGAAGCTGGCGGGCCAATGGAAGATTAAAATACAAAATTCTCTTTTGAATAGCCTTGAATAAATAACAGCGATGTTAAGTCACCGAAATTAATACGGATATCGCATTGCTCTGCAACAGATGGTTTGGCGTGAAGAGCGACACCTGTACCAGCTTTACTCAACATATCTAAATCGTTGGCTCCATCACCAACCGCGATCACCTGTCTGGCAGATAGATTTAACTTACTCGCTATACGGTCTAATTGCTCGACTTTAGCCTTTTTGCCCAGTATTGGTTTTTTCACTTTTCCAGTTAACTTATTTTCGCTTGTTAGCAAAACATTCGCGTGATTTTCATCAAAGCCTAAGTAGGCAGAAACTTTCTCTGTAAACATAGTAAACCCCCCTGAAACAAGGGCGCTGTAACAACCATTTGACTTCATTGTTGATAAAAGAGTTGATGCACCAGGCATGTAAGTTATTCGTTCTTTGAGAACCTTATCAATAATCTGCGTGGACAAGCCCTTCAACAATGCGACTCTCTCAGTTAAGGCCTCTTCAAAGTCTAATTTACCGTTCATCGCTTCGGCTGTAATAAATTTCACCCGTTCTCCAATTCCAATTTCACTGGCAAGCTCATCTATGCATTCCTGCTGGATTATAGTGCTATCCATATCTGCAAGCATAATAGATTTTTTACGCATTTTGTCTTCCTGAATCACCAAATCAATTTTTAGTTCTTGAAATTTTAACCATATAGACCAACGGTCAGTAGGAATTTTGGGTATGATAAATTCAGCAGCTTCGTCACTTGCAAGATAAACATAGTCTTTACCTTCCCAGGCCTCACACAGATTTTTAACGAGTTTTGATTTCAATAGGCCAGAATTTGGAGGTGCAATTAGTGTAACTGCATACATGATTAAACTTTCATAGAGCCAAGGACCGAAGCCCTTTCATCTCTGTGCCTATAACTAGATTTTTATTGTTGTTAAAGGCAAGAATATCAATTAACTCAATAGTTGGGACACCTCTCCCCAACGAGAGGCGAATATCTGGAAGGGTAACAGACATGGATATTAAAAGACCGGTTACGCGGCCGGACAACGCGCATTTTTCTTCAGGCCCCTGTGCCAAAAATCCCTCTTTTGAATTAACTAAGCTTGCTGATGCTCCACTTGGAAGATCCCATCGTGCTGCGGTTGGTAAAGCAAGATTGAAATTAGCAATCGAAGAAACAAGAAAAGTTCTCGAAATTCCGAGTGATTACAGAATTGCTATAGTACCTGCTTCAGATACAGGTGCTGTCGAGATGGCAATGTGGTCTATGCTAGGAGCCAGAGCTGTAACCATGGTAGCCTGGGAAAGTTTTGGGGATGGGTGGGTCAACGATGCCGTTAAACAACTTAAGCTAGATGCTAAAATCTTTAATGCCGACTATGGTGACATCGTAAATATGGAAAACCTGGATTATGATACTGATATTGTATTTACCTGGAATGGCACCACCTCAGGTGTCTGCCTCAAAGATGGAAACGCAATACCAAATGAAAGATTAGGTCTCACAATTTGTGATGCAACCTCAGCTGCTTTTGCTATGGATTTACCTTGGAAAAAATTGGACGTGACAACCTTTAGTTGGCAAAAAGTCCTAGGTGGAGAAGCAGCACATGGAATGCTTATCCTTTCTCCAAGAGCGGCGCAAAGATTGGAGAACTATACTCCTTCCTGGCCCGTTCCAAAGATATTTCGACTTACAAAAAATGGAAAGCTTATTGAAAGTATTTTTGAAGGTGCAACAATTAATACACCATCAATGCTCGCCGTAGAGGACTATCTACTTTCACTTGAATGGGCAAAAAGAGTTGGTGGAAAAAATGAGCTCATCAATAGAGCAAAAAGAAATTCCAAAGCAATTTGGGATTTTTGTGACGGTCGGGATTGGATAGAAAATCTAGCCGTTAATCCTTCCACACGATCTACGACTTCCGTCTGTCTGAAGTTCAAAGACAACCGGATTACTGACGGACATTCCTTTGCAAATAAAATAGCCAAGCGGCTAGAAAATGAGAAAGTGGCTTTTGATGTTGGAGCCTACAGAGATGCTCCACCAGGTCTTAGAATTTGGTGCGGAAGTACAGTGGAAACTTCTGATATAGAAAAAATGTTGCCCTGGATAGATTGGGCTTTTCATGAAGAAATTCAGGCTAGCTGTTAACCCCCAAAATCATGAGTATTCACGAATTTAATTTCATAATTTAGTAAGGAAAATCCATTAAATGGCACCTAAAGTATTAGTATCAGACAAGTTAAGCGAAACAGCAGTTCAAATATTTATCGATCGCGGTATCGAAGTGGATTTTATGCCAGACTTGGGAAAAGACAAAGAAGCTTTGGCTAAAGCAATAGGAAACTACGACGGTTTGGCAATCCGGTCTGCAACCAAGGTAACTCCAACTATTTTAAAAAATGCCCATAAACTGAAAGTAATAGGCCGGGCTGGCATAGGAACCGATAACATTGATAAAGAAGCGGCTTCCAAACAGGGTGTAGTCGTTATGAATACACCATTTGGAAACATGATAACTACTGCTGAACACGCGATAGCTATGATGTTCGCTGTTGCCAGGCAGATTCCGCAAGCAAGTGCATCAACTCATGCGGGCAAATGGGAAAAATCAAAATTTATGGGTGTCGAACTAACAGGAAAAACCTTGGGCGTAATTGGAGCAGGTAACATCGGAGGAATTGTTTGCGAGCGCGCCCGCAATTTAAAAATGAAAGTATTGGCATATGATCCTTTTTTGTCCAATGAAAAGGCGCTTGAAATGGGTGTTGAAAAAATAGAAGAGCTAGAAGATTTACTGCCAAAAGCAGACTTTATAACTCTACATGTTCCTCTTACAGATATGACAAAAAATATTTTAAGCCGCGAGAATTTAAAAAAGACTAAAAAAGGTGTTCGGATTATTAATTGTGCTAGGGGGGGACTAGTAGACGAAAGTGCCTTAGCAGACCTTTTAAAAAGCGGCCACGTGGCTGGGGCCGCTTTAGACGTTTTTGAAGAAGAACCTGCAAACAGCAATCCTCTTTTTAATTTACCTAATGTCGTTTGCACTCCCCACTTAGGAGCAGCAACAATTGAGGCCCAGGAAAATGTAGCTCTTCAAGTTGCCGAACAAATGTCTAATTATCTTCTTGAGGGTGCTGTAGAAAATGCCCTCAACATGCCCTCTATGAGTGCAGAAGAAGCAAAGGTTATGGGCCCCTGGGTTAAATTATCACAATATTTGGGAAGTTTCGCTGGCCAGATGACTGATGAGCCTGTCAACGCTATCAATATATTATATGACGGCCTTGTTTCTAAAATGAATTTATCGGCGCTGAACAGCAGTGTGATTTCTGGAATTATGACAAAAGCCAACCCAGACGTAAACATGGTCTCCGCACCAATAATCGCAAAAGAGCGTGGGATTAAAATCAGTACTACAAATCAAGATAAAGCTGGAGCCTTCGAGGGCTACATTAAAGTGACGGTCGTTACAGAAAAAAGAGAACGCTCAGTGGCTGGCACTGTCTTTAGCGACGGAAAACCTCGTTTTATTCAAATTAAAGGCATCAACATCGATTCTGAAGTTGGCCCACATATGCTGTACACAACAAATGAAGATGTTCCCGGTATTATTGGGGTTCTAGGGAAAACACTTGGTGATAACGATGTTAATATTGCAAACTTTACTCTTGGGAGATCCCAAGCAGGGGGCCAAGCGATCGCTTTATTGTATGTAGATAATCCGATCTCAGATACCGTTATTGGGGCGTTAAAAGCCACCGGTGTTTTCGGACAAGCGAAAGCATTAAATTTTGCAATTAACAATGCAAGCAGTTAGCAGCCTGGCACCCAACTAACTTCTAAAAATTAAGGTAAAATTCAATCTGGTTTA
Organism: Paracoccaceae bacterium; assembly: GCA_902534325.1. Classification (GTDB taxonomy): domain Bacteria; phylum Pseudomonadota; class Alphaproteobacteria; order Rhodobacterales; family Rhodobacteraceae; genus Salinivivens. The sequence continues at coordinate 21,130 of CACAPQ010000011.1, forward strand.
GGCATTCTTCTTTATTCAACTCATCTGCAGATTTTATCAATTAGTATTGTTCATCTTGCATTTTTTCATAAATCTATCCTAAAACCTATTAATGTTTACAATAGCTGCCCTTTACCATTTTACGCGCTTTAAAAATCATTTAGAATTGCGTGATCCTCTGCAAAAAAAGTGCGAAGATTTAGGCATAAGTGGATCTCTATTAATTGCTTCAGAAGGAATAAACGGTACGATTGCCGGAACATACGAAAACATAGAGAAAATACTTATCTATATAAAAAAGATGCCAGGCTGTGCCGATTTAGAATACAAGAAAAGTGTTTCAAAACTTCCACCGTTTCCTAGAATGAAAGTAAAATTAAAAAAAGAAATAGTTACGATGGGTCAGCCAAATATTGACCCCAAAGCCAGGGTTGGACATTATGTCAATCCATCTGACTGGAATTCAGTGCTACATGATCCCGATGTTGTTGTGATCGATACACGTAATGAGTATGAGGTTGATATAGGTACATTTAAAGGTGCTATAAACCCTCATACTAGTTCGTTTAGAGAGTTCCCTGCTTGGTGGGAAAAAAATAAAGCAAAATTCCAAAACAAACGTATAGCGATGTTTTGTACTGGAGGAATTCGCTGCGAGAAATCAACGAACTACCTTATTGGCCAAGGTGTTAAAAATGTTGCTCATTTAAAAGGTGGAATATTAAAATATTTAGAAGAAACGTCCAAAGACCAAAGTGAATGGGAGGGCGACTGCTTTGTATTTGATGCACGAGTATCCGTTGGGCATGAACTAAAAGAGGGCCCCCACAAATTATGTTATGCCTGCAGGCAACCTATACTGCCCGAAGATAAAAAACGTTCCGAATATGAACATGGTGTTTCGTGTCACAAGTGCAAAAGCAAGACTACTGAAGCCGACAAAGGCCGGTTTAGGGAAAGGCAAAGACAAATCCAATTATCTCGAAAACGCGGACAAAAGCACATGGCCGGCTATGACGAAAATTAACTTATGGAGATTCTTGGACGCCCAGATGCTTCCACTAAAACATTTGCCTCTACGAAAACTTTACGGTTCTCTATATTGGCCGTTTTTATCTCTCTATCAATATTCACAGTGACATTTTCTGCACCAGCTTCTTTTGCTTTCTGAATACTCTTCTCAGTCAATTTTTCTTCTAATACCTTCAAGGCTTCCGCCTCACTAGTAAAATTGACAGGCTTTCCATCGAGATGAACAAGATATTTCCCCTCAGAAGGAGAAGAAATAACCCCTGATTCCCTCATAACAATCTTTCCAACAACAGCACCGATAGCATTTGCTACGCCGGCATATTCAGGTAAAATAACCTCACAATTTAATTCATCACCAACAGCGGGATAATAGGTTGGTGCCGAAGCTCCTAGGCCTATAATTTTTTTACTAATCCCAACATTAACTTTTATTAAATCACTATACCCCGCAAGGCCAAACTGGGTCAGAGGGTGTCTAGCTAAGACATCTGGCTTATCGCCAAAATCAACCTTTTCTTCCGAAAAGGCCATTTCCAATATTGAGCTACTTGTCTGGTCTGTAAGCTGACAAACTATCCTTTCAGCCATATGTGCAGTTGAGCCAGCCAAAAGCTCTCCTGATCCATTACGGCGTCGGGCAAAAAGATCGATAGCCTTAACCGCTGCTTCTTTATCCCAAGCGTTTGATTTGCCAAGTACGTGACTGGCGTCGGAAGGTGTCACAGCTGAAATTTGAGCAACACCCACAGAAACTAATTTAATAACAGACTGCAAATCTAGGCGAGATTTAACCACCTCGCTCATGGGATAGAATTGTTCACCAATTCTCCTGTAAACTTTATCATCGCGCTCAGATAATACTGGTTCTGTTGAGGCCCTAGTTCTTCTAATAAATCGCGCATCAAAATCATTCGGCGTTTCATTTTTAAGTTGTTTATCCAAGGTTTGATGAACCATGTCTGGTTCAATTGATGCCGCCAAAGCAACTGGTATTACTCTTTTAGGGCCCAGAGAAATATCCCCGCCTAAACCCTCCACCCTTAATTTTACCTCACTGTCACCACCTAATCCAAACGTATACATGGCTACTGCTTCTACCATGGTTCTATAAGGGCCAACACTTGCCCCTCTTGGGTCAATAGCAGGCTTTCCTCCCATCAAGACAGCTATGTCAGTTGTTGTGCCTCCGATATCCGAGATAATTGCTTCTGTTTCGCCTGTTAACCATCGTGCCCCTACAATTGAAGCAGCGGGCCCACTCAAAATGGTTTCAATTGGTTTTTCGCGCGCTTGTGCTGCGTTGATTAAAGCGCCGTCCCCTCTTACAACCATCAGTGGTGCTAAGATTCCAAGGCTCTTTATGACATGTTCAGCTTTTACAATTAGCAAATCAATTAGAGCGATTAATCGCGCATTTAAAACTGCTGTCAGAGCCCTTTTTGGACCATTTAGTTTAGCCGAAATTTGATGAGATAAGCTCACAGGTTTATCTGTCAATTTGCGAATAATTTCTGCAGCTTCTAATTCATGCTCTGGGTTCCTTACTGCAAATTGTGAACAAACTGCATAAGCGGAAACGCCTTTAATTTCGGATACCCACCTCGACAATTTGTTTTTTGCAAGCGGGCTTTTTTCAAAGCCTGCATAATTATGACCGCCCTCAATAACTAAAAAAGGATCCCCTTTCAGTGCATCAAAAATTGAGTGTTTCTCAAGATCGCTATCCTGAAAACCAATCATGACTAATGCAACTCTATCTCCTTGTCCCTCAACTAAAGCATTAGTTGCTAAAGTAGTTGACAGAGAAACTAGAGAAATTTTTTCTGGTGCTGTATTTCTCTGTTTTACCGCTTTTTGTATTGCTGATCCAATCCCTAACGATAAATCGCTGTGAGTGGTAAGGGCTTTAGAAAAAGCAATAACACGTTCCTCATCTTCTAGAATAACCGCGTCAGTATAAGTACCACCAGTGTCAACGCCTAAAATAAATGACATTTTTATTCCTTAAGCTCTTTTAAAATCACTTAATTTATTATTGGGGAAAGATCTGTTCATTTGCGGCAGGTTTTATCCGTTTAGTTCCCTTTTTGCCCATTGCGCAGCATCTGCAACAACAGGGTTAGGATCTTTTACGAGGTGCTCAATTTTATCCAGATATTTTTTGTCATGCGAGTTACCGATAGCATATAATACGTTTCTAATGAACCTATCACGGCCTATCCTCTTTATCGGACTCCCTGAAAATTTTTTTCGGAAAGAACAGTCATCTAAAATTACGAGCTCATCTAACTCTGGTTCTAATAAATCGTCGCGTGCATGGTATTTGTTATCGGCAGCCTCTTTTGCAAACTTATTCCAAGGGCACACAGCAAGACAATCATCACAGCCATATATACGGTTTCCAATTTTTGGTCTTAAATGCTCAGGAACAGGGCTACTACTTTCTATAGTGAGATACGAAATGCAAAGGCGTGCATCAAGCTTGTATGGTTCCGGAAATGCTTTTGTTGGACAGACGTCTAGGCAGGAAGTGCATGTCCCGCAATTGCTTATTTCCATGCTATCTTCTTCAATATTAAGCGTAGTGAATATCGATCCAATAAAGAACCAACTTCCTAGTTCTCTACTGACCAAGTTTGTATGCTTACCCTGCCAACCCAATCCTGCTGCCTGACCTAAAGCTTTTTCAGGAACAGGAGCTGTATCAACAAAGACCTTCACTTCACATTCAAACTCTTTCACCAGCCATCGGGCTAAGCGTTTTAATCGCTTTTTTACTACATCATGATAATCTTTATTTTGCGCATAGACAGAAATCGCGCCTTTTTCAGGTTTTTTTAAAATTTCTAGCGGGTCATGCTTTGGAGAATAGCTTTCTCCTAGCATCACACACGACTGGGCATTTGGCCACAGACTGCTTGGGTCAGATCTCCACTCTACCTTTTGATTCATCCATGACATTTCACCATGCCTATTTTTATTCAAAAACTCTCGAAGCCTCTGTGAATGCTCTTTCAAACTCCAAGGTCGGCATATCCTCATAAGGCTAAAGCCCTCAAATTGGGCTCGTTTCCTTAGCTTATTTTTAATGCCATCATTCGTCATCTAAACGCTTCAAAAGATTAAAAATATATCTCACCAAATATGGTTTCTAGGCAAAAAGAAAGTAGAAATTAGAAAAATTTTAGAAATCTAAATCATTATAATGATCAGAAGGTGGAAACCCAGAGATTTGATCTGCTAAAATGCCACGAAAAGCCGGGCGCGATTTTATTTTTGCATACCAGTCTTTTACTGTGTTTGACTCAACCCAATCAACATCTTTTGTATAATCCAATGTTGAGAAATGAGCAGCAGCGGTGAAATCTGCTAAAGTCATGGAATTTCCAGCCAGCCACCTACGACGCTCTAATAAATAGGTCATGTAGTCTAAATGATATTTAATTTTACGTTTTCCATTCATCACATTTTTACTATCAGGAGCGCCCTGTTTCATAATTTTCTTATTTATTCTCTCGTATAAGAGTTTGGATGTTACTTCATAATGGAACTTATCATCAAACCAATTTACCAATCTTCTCACTTCGTAGCGATCCTCAGCGCTATCTGGCATTAAATTAGGCTGCGGGTACAAATCTTCTAAAAACTCACAGATAGGAGTACTTTCGGTAAGAAGCATTCCATCCAATTGTAAAATAGGTATTTTACCACTTGGACTTTTTTTCAAAAACTCAGGAGACTTCTCCCAGTACCTCTCCTCAATGAGTTCCACTTCAACTTTCTTTTCCGCCAATACAAGCCGAACTTTTCTACAAAATGGTGAAAGAGGAAGATGATAGAGTCTAAGCATTTCAACAATTAAATATTATTTCCAAAGACACATGCACCGATTTTAAACGATTTTCAATCGGTAAAACAATCTGAACGGTCATCTTTCAATATCGTAGCAGCTCCATCAGCAATTGATAGCGCGCGTTTCTGAATAAATTTGCTGGGATCTATTACTGAGCGCTGTTTGGGATTGGGTAAAACAGCTGCTAGCAACGCCGCTTGCTGTAAGCTCAATTTACTGGAAGACATTCCAAAGAGCTTCTGACTGGCCTCTTCAATTCCAAAAATACCCTCATCAAATTCAGCAATATTCAAATAAACCTCAAGAATTCGCTTTTTTGGCCAAGAAATCTCTAAGACTGGGGTCAAAACAGCTTCAAAGATTTTTCGGATCCAACTTCTTTGGTGCCAGAGAAATAAGTTTTTTACCACTTGCTGACTTAATGTGGATGCCCCTCTTTTGGATCCTTGCTCAATAGCTGACCGAATTGCTGCCAAATCAAAACCCCAATGATTGCAAAAATTCACATCCTCCGCAGCCACAACACTTAAGGGTGCACTTGCTGATATATCTTTTAAATTGACCCAAGAATAAGATATCGACCCATGATTTGAAGTCTCTGAAATCATGTAAGGCGTGGTAGGAATAGGGATAAATCTAAAAAGTAGAACGACGGCAAATACTAGTATGAAAAACAGTATCAAACCTTTCATCAAAATTTTTTTGATTTTTTGACGCATTAAAAAATTTGCCTAATGGGTTCTATATTCACAGACAGTGCTTTCTATCTATAGCAAACCTTTGGATTAAAAATCATTTGTTTGGCAAAACAATTCCAGCATAAACTCTTGTTTTTAATGTTATTCAGCCGGAATTGCTCCCTTATCAAAAGAAATTGGATGGGAAATTTTATTAAGCATTTCTTTTGGACAAATCTGGATAAAGTTATTTACCTCAATATCCCAGTTGCGTAAAATTTCCTGAGCTCTTCGACTTTCTGTCTCAACAGCGTGTTTTTCCACCAAACTTCTCAACTCTTTTTTCCAGTAATCAACTTGAACTCTTGCCGTGACAATCGACTCCATGTTCATAACTTCTTCTGCTTGGTTTTCTGGGTCATAAATATAAGCCATTCCACCTGTCATACCCGCACCAAAATTAGCACCAATACTTCCAAGAATAACCGCCACTCCTCCCGTCATATATTCACACCCATTCGACCCACAACCCTCTACAACAACCTTTGCGCCCGAGTTTCTTACTGCAAAACGCTCTCCTGCACGTCCGGAAGCAAATAAAAATCCATCCGTTGCTCCGTACAAAACGGTATTGCCGATGATAGTATTGTCCGCCGCTGTTAATGGACTTATCATTGGCGGTCTAATGACTATTGTACCACCAGATAAGCCCTTTCCTACGTAGTCATTTGCATCGCCTGAAATTTCTAACTTCAAACCTGGAGCGGCAAAAGCTCCTAATGCTTGACCGGCGGACCCTGTCAGCTTAACAACCAAATGATCTTCTTGCAGCGAATTTCGCATTCCAAATCTTTGTACGATTTCACTTGATGTCCGAGTTCCAACCGTTCTATGCGTATTTTGAATTGCATAAGAAAGTTGCATTTTTTCACCATCTTTCAAAAATCTCTCTGCATCACGTACAATTTCTTTATCTAATGTTTCGGAAACTTCATTTCTTGCCCGAGACCTATCATATGAAATGCTATCAGCCCCATCTACGGTTATTAGTAAAGGGTTCAAGTCAAGATCATCAAGATGGTCGGAACCTCTACTTACTTGGCCAAGCAAATCAGCACGACCAATAATTTCATCTACACTGCGCGCACCTATTTCTGCTAAAATTTCTCTAACTTCCTGAGCATAGAAAGTAATAAGGTTAACGACTTTGTTAGCATTACCAGTAAATTTTTCGCGCAAACTTTCATCTTGAGTACAAACTCCTACTGGGCAAGTATTTGACTGGCATTGACGAACCATAATACATCCCATAGCTATTAAGGCCGCCGTACCTATACCAAATTCTTCGGCACCCATCATGGCAGCCATTACTATATCACGCCCCGTCCGCAAGCCACCATCAGTTCTAAGTGTGATCCTTTCTCGTAGGTTATTCATAGCTAATACCTGATGGGCTTCCGTGAGTCCCATTTCCCAAGGTAAACCGGCAAATTTTATTGATGTCGCAGGGGAGGCACCAGTCCCTCCATTATGACCTGAAATTAAAATAACGTCAGCTTCAGCCTTAGCTACACCAGCGGCTATCGTTCCAACACCAGAAGCAGCAACCAGTTTTACCGTAACTTTGCATCTTGGGTTTATTTGCTTCAGATCATAAATCAGCTGCGCAAGATCTTCTATGGAATAAATATCATGATGCGGTGGTGGCGAGATCAAAGTCACTCCTTTAGTCGAGTGCCTTAATCGAGCTATCAAATCTGTTACCTTCATTCCTGGAAGTTGGCCACCTTCACCTGGTTTGGCGCCTTGGGCCACTTTTATTTCCAATTCCTCACACTGATTGAGATATTCCGCAGTAACGCCAAAACGACCAGAAGCAACTTGTTTAATTTTTGCCGATGGGTTGTCACCATTTGGCTCTGGATGGAAGTGTGCAGGATCTTCACCACCCTCACCACTATCCGATTTTGCCCCAATTCTATTCATCGCAACATTAAGCGTTTTATGAGCTTCAGGGCTAAGTGCTCCCAAAGACATACCAGGTGTCACGAACCGCTTGCGAATGGATGTTATACTTTCAACATCCTCCAATGGTATCGGCTCACCTAACGGCTTTATAGCTAAGAGATCTCGCAAATGAATAGGCGGGTTAGATTGCATTCGATTTGAATACTGCCTCCACAAATCATAGCTTGCTCTGTTGCATGCTGTTTGCATCATATGCATGGTTTGTGCTTCCCAGGCATGTGTTTCACCCGTTTTTCTTGATTTATAAAATCCACCAATCGGTAAAACATCTTGTCCAAACCAACCAAGCTTATGAATTTCAATTGCTTTTTGCTGGATTCCATGGACACCAATACCTGATATCCTACTCATTAGCCCAGGGAAGTATTCAGCACACATTGCACGAGACAGGCCGACAGCCTCAAAATTCAAGCCTCCTCTATATGATGAAACAACAGAAATACCCATTTTCGCCATTATTTTGAGTAATCCCTGGTCAATAGCCTCTTTATAACGTCGGGTAGCTTCCGTTAAAGGACCTCTCAATAATCCACGCTCAATTCGATCCGCGATTGTGTCTTCCGCCAAATATGCATTTACAACAGTTGCACCCGCGCCGATTAAAACGGCAAAATAGTGCGGGTCAATGCATTCAGCAGATCTAACATTCAATGAACAAAATGTTCGCAAGCCCTTTCTAGTCAAATGACTATGAACTGCGGAGGTTGCCAGTATCATAGGTACAGCAACTTTTGTTTCAGTAGAAAGCTGATCTGACAACACTAAATGACCTGCACCCGATCTAACAGCATCTTCTGCCTCGGATCGTATGCGCTCCAGCTCAACCTGTAATACCCCTTGCTCTGAGTTTACGTCAAATGTGCAGTCTATTTCGACTAAATCAGCATTAAATTGCTTCTTTAGTGCTTGCCATTGTGAATTCCCAACAAAAGGACTATCTAAAACCAATATTTCTGTTTGAGTGCTGCTCTCATCCAAAACATTCTTTAAATTACCAAATCGTGTCTTCAGTGACATCACGCGATATTCGCGCAAACTGTCAATTGGTGGGTTAGTAACTTGTGAAAAATTTTGCCGGAAGTAGTGACTGAGTGGCCTGTACTTTTTTGATAGAACCGCACTTGGTGTATCATCCCCCATTGACGCTAACGTTTCTTTAGCATCTTCGACCATTGGCGCTAAAATTTGTTCAATTTCTTCAATTGAATAGCCTGCTGCTATTTGTCTCTTTCTAAGCTGATTTCCTGAAAAGACAGCCTTTTCAGTAACTTTTGACAGCACTTTATCAAGATCAGTTATCTTGCTTACCCAATCTCCGAAGGGCTGACTTTCTGCTAATTTGTTTTTTATTTCTTTATCATGAAATAGGCGGCCCTCTTCCATGTCAACCGCCAAAAGTTGCCCAGGACCAAGAGCTCCTTTTTCTCTAATTGTTGACTCATCAGTCGGCACCATACCAACCTCAGAACCAGCAATTAAAAGACCATCACCAGTCACAACATAACGCATTGGTCGTAGACCGTTTCGGTCTAGTCCAGCACAAACCCAACGACCATCAGTCATTGCTAAAGCGGCTGGGCCGTCCCAAGGTTCCATAATAGAATTACAATAGGAATACATATCACGCCATTTTTTTGGCAGCTCTTTTGCTTGATTTGACCAACTTTCAGGCACTAACATTGTCTTAGCCATTGGCGCATTACGACCAGCACGTACAAGAACTTCAAAAACAGCATCCAGCGCTGCAGAATCGGAAGCACCGCCAGGAATGATGGGCTTTATATCATCAGCTAATGGCCCAAAGGCATTCGAAGCCATGCGAATTTCATGACTTTTCATCCAGTTTGTATTCCCCTTTAACGTATTTATTTCACCGTTATGGGCAAGCATTCTGAAAGGTTGAGCCAACCACCATTGAGGAAAAGTATTTGTAGAATAACGCTGATGATAGATAGCGAATGCACTTTCAAACCTTTCATCCATCAAATCAGGATAAAATACTGCGACTTGTTCCGCTAACATCATTCCTTTATATATAATAGACCTGCACGATATAGACGCTAGGTATAAATCCGTAATACCTGCTTCAGCTACCGATTTTTCTATCCTACGTCGAATAACGTACAGTTCTCGCTCAAAGGTTACTTCATCGACACCCTTTGAGTTTGAAATAAGAATTTGTTCAATCTCGGGTCTTGTAGCATTAGCTTTTTCACCAAGACATCCGACTTCAACAGGAACGTGCCGCCACCCATAGATATAATAACCCATACGAAGTACTTCGGACTCGACGATTGTCCTGCAAGTTTCCTGTGCTCCAAAATCGGTTCTAGGTAAAAAAACCTGACCAACAGCAATTAATTCATCAAGTCGTGGTTCATGTCCGGTACGCCTAATTTGATCGTAAAAAAATGGTACTGGGATTTGGATGTGAATGCCTGCCCCATCCCCAGTTTTACCATCTGCATCGACCGCTCCTCTATGCCAAATAGCTTTTAATGCATCTATACCGTTTTCAACTACTTTTCTATTAGGCTTTCCGTCTAATGAAACGACCAAACCCACACCACAAGACGCATGCTCCATATCTTCTCGATACAGACTATTTTTTGACATCCAGTTTCGTTTTTCATTTTCTGCTTTAACCCATTTTTCACCGTATGGAATTTTTTCAAAGCTTTCAAAATTACTTTTTTCTGATTTCATGATTAAGTGTTCCAGTGTTTCTCTTTTTTATTCAAAAATACTAGCTTTATTCGGCGGCAATTACTTTTGTCGCCTCTATTTCACTCAAAATCGCATTTGCTGTTTCTCGCCCATCTTTAATTGCCCAAACAACTAAAGACGCACCTCTAACGATATCGCCGACAGCATACACGTTTTCTAAATTTGTTTTTCCTGTCTCGTACTCAACTTTTATAGTACCCCAACGAGAAACAGGAAGATCAGGCTGATCCCAAAGTGTAGGAAGATCTTCTGGCTCAAAACCTAGTGCCTCAATTACTAAATCTGCTTCTTCCAAATACTCAGAGCCAATGATTTCTTCTGGAGTTCGGCGCCCAGTTGCATCTGGGTCTCCAAGTCGCATTTTCTGAACAATGATGCCCTTCAGGTCACCTTCTTGAGCTTTCAAATTTAATAGATCGGGATTTCTTAAATTAGTTGACAAACCTTTAGGTGAGGTGAGCCATTCAAATATTACACTTTCTTCCTCAGCGTTCTGAACTTCTCTTTGTGAACCAGGCATATTTGCCCTATCTCGCCTATACAAACACTTTACTGAAGTAGCTCCCTGTCTTACCGCAGTACGAACACAATCCATGGCAGTATCACCACCACCAATTACTACAACTTTTTTTCCACCGGCATTAAATGTACCAGTTTCAAATTCTTTAACCCTATCGCCAAAACTTAATCTATTAGAAGCAGTCAAATAGTCCAACGCGGCTACTTTACCGTTTAGGTCACCATTTGGAATATCCAGCCCACGTGCTTTGTAAACACCTGTTGCCAATATAACAAAATCATGTTTTTCCCTAATTTCATCAAATGTAATATCTACTCCAACATTTGTATTTAAAACGAATTTTATACCACTGTTTTCAAGTTGTTCATTCCGCCGCATCACAACGTCTTTTTCCAATTTAAATCCTGGTATTCCATAAGTTAGAAGTCCACCTGCTCTATCGTAGCGGTCATAGATAGTTACATCTAAACCTTCCTGCCTAAGCCTATCTGCTGCAGCCAAACCGCCAGGGCCAGCACCTATTATCCCGACGCTTTTATCAACACTGTTACTAGGTGTATTGACTTTCACCCAACCTTCTTCCCAAGCGGTATCTGTTATATATTTTTCGATAGCTCCTATTGTTACAGTCTCATGACCCGATTGCTCAATAACGCAATTGCCCTCACACAGGCGATCTTGAGGACAAATTCTTCCACATATTTCTGGAAAGGTGTTTGTTGCCTGGCTTGCTTCATAAGCTTCCTGCAGTCGCCCCTCTGCTGTAAGTTTAAGCCAGTCGGGAATATTATTATGAAGTGGACAGTGGGATTGACAGTACGGTACACCGCATTGACTGCAGCGACTTGCCTGTTCCTCTGCTTTAGAGCCAGCAAATTCTGAGTAGATTTCTAAAAAATCTTTATTGCGTGTACTAGCAATACGCTTTTCAGGCATCTGCCTTTCAAAATTTACAAATTTCAACATTGGTTGCTTTGCCACTGTTGGTCTCCATTTTCCTTAAACCGCTCTCATATACTAGTTTATTTTAAAAGAAAAGGCAGTATTAATGACCTATTAAATAAAAAAAATCATCCTTTCTCAATTATAGGTATAAAAATAGTTTAATTTAGGTCCGTTCCGGATATAATTTAAAAATGCTATCCTTTATTTTTTAGTGTATAGATCAGATTATTCAGAACGGGTTTTTTAAGATGGAATTGCTCAACGTCATTTTTTTATCGTTGATTCAAGGTATTACAGAATTTTTGCCAGTATCTTCGAGTGCTCATCTTATTTTATTTCCAACATTTAGTGGAAATAAAGACCAAGGACTTTTAATTGATATTTCTGTTCACCTTGGAAGCCTGATTGCCGTAACAACATTTTTCTGGACCGATGTAAGAACCATTACAGCGAGCGCTATTAAGTTATTTTCCGGAAATTTAAATGATCCCAATAGAAATTTAGCAGTCTACTTAGTTGTAGCAACGATTCCCGCAATGGTTTTGGGCGCTACGTTAAAATACACAGGCCTTTACGATTATATTAGAGAAAGTACCCTTATAATTGGCATAGCTATGGTGGGTTTTGGTATTTTATTGTGGTTCTCCGACAAGAAGGAGCAAGTCAATGTGAAGATATCTGATTGGACGATTAGACACGCCCTTATACTAGGATTTTGGCAGATGCTCGCGTTAATTCCCGGTACGTCAAGATCCGGAATAACAATTACAGGTGCTCGCTTTTTAAACTATGATAGGTCAAGCGCGATAAAAATATCGATGCTTATGTCGATACCTATAATAATTGCAGCTGCTACTCTAGAATTTTATTCTTTAGGTTTTGAAAACATTTCAATAAACTGGCTTGAGATAGTTTTAGCAATAACTATCTCCGCACTGGCGGCTTTCGGTGCTCTAAGTTTAATGATGCGATTATTAACGACTATTAATTTTACTCCTTATGTTTTATACAGAATATTGCTCGGAACTTTTTTAATAATATGGGCTATTATGTAATCTTGCACCACTATGAAACTAACCTGAATATCAAAGGACTAAAAAGGATAACCAAATGACCAACACAATATATGTCCTCAATGGCCCCAATATGAATTTATTAGGAAAAAGGCAACCAGAGCTTTATGGCTCCAAAACCTTAAATGATGTGGAAAAATCATGTAGTGCAATAGCTAATGAAAAAGATTTTAAAATTGATCTACGCCAATCAAATAGCGAAGCAGATTTAATAGATTGGATACATGAGGCAAGAAATGTTGCCGCCGGGATTGTAATAAATCCAGCCGCCTACTCACATTCATCTATAGCAATCATGGATGCACTGATGGCGTTTGAGGGACCAGTTATAGAAGTTCACGTTTCTAACATACATAAGCGGGAAGAATTTCGTCATCACTCTTATGTTTCCCTGAGAGCCGATGGAGTAATAGCAGGCCTTGGGGTAAGAGGTTACGAATTTGCTGTTATGAAGATATTGGAAATCCTGAAAAGTAAGTAACCAGCGGGTTAATATGAACCAATAAATAAATTATAAAATCACTTGATTATAAGAATTCAAAATGTGGACAACACCCAACATATTAACAGCTCTAAGATTAATCGCAGCGCCAGCTGTGGCAGTAATGTTTTTATACTTTAATAGGCCATATGCAGATTGGTTTGCACTTTTGCTATTTATTGGGGCAGCTATAACGGACTGGTTTGACGGATTTCTTGCAAGAGCTTGGGCTCAGGAAACTAAACTTGGCTCAATGCTTGACCCGATAGCAGACAAAGCAATGGTTATAATAGCTCTGATGGTCATCGTCGGATATTCAAGCATGTCACCCTGGCTAGTATTGCCAGCCACAGTTATAATGTTCAGAGAAGTATTTATTTCAGGACTACGAGAATACTTGGGCGACAAGACAAAGCTTCTCAAGGTAACAAAAATTGCCAAGCTAAAAACTTCTGCTCAAATGGTAGCTATAGCTATTTTGTTCTCACATGGCGTATTCGAACATTACCACATCACTCTGTTAGCTAAAAACACCACTAGTGCAAAAAATCTGGGTTTTTTATCTGATGCTATGGTTTATTCTAGTAATTTTGGTCTTGTGTTCCTTTGGCTTGCTGCAGCACTGACATTAATATCAGGCTTCGAATATCTCAAAAAGTCTTGGCCATATTTAAAAGGTTAAAAATGATAGAAGTAATTTATTTTTCTTGGATAAGAGAAAGAATTGGAAAATCAAGTGAGAGCATTGAAACAAGAGCAGCAACTGTTATTGAGCTTATTGAAGAGCTTAAGAAAAAGGATGTTCGTTATTCCGAAGTGTTTTCTGATTTAGGCTCTTTTCGAGTTGCTATTAACCAAGAATTAGCAAATTTTGATGCGTCTATAATTGAAGCCACGGAAATAGCTTTTTTTCCACCTATGACAGGAGGCTAACCCACTTGCATATTTCGGTACAAAATGAATTTTTTGATTTTTCTAAAGAAATAGAAAATTTCAGTGCAAAGTTGGACAATATCGGAGCTTTGGTAACCTTTACAGGAATTGTACGAGGGCAAAAATCAAAAACTCTAGATTATATGTTAATCGAGCACTATCCAGGTATGACTGAAGCCCAAATAAAATTGATCGTCGAAGAAACTTTCAAACGCTGGAAAATATGTGACGCGCTTGTAATACATCGTTATGGGAAACTTGAACCAGGCGAACCAATTATGATGATTGCAACAGCAGCCCAGCACCGCAAAGAAGCCTTCGAGGCAGCCGAATACCTAATGGACTATCTAAAGAGCAGGGCTCCTTTTTGGAAAAAAGAAATATTAAACGGAGAGGAAAAGTGGGTGGAAACAAAAAGTGCAGATGCGGCTGCTTTGAACCGTTGGTAGTGATTTTGAATCTAAAATTTGAAAGTTAGCTTTTTTTCGCTTTTAGAGAAGTTTTCAACTCATCCGTTTCAAGGCGTGCAGCACGCAAACCATCCATAGCTGCCCCCAATTCAGCCTCTAATTGCGAGATTTTTTTATCAAGTTCTAACTCTCTATTTCTCGCTTTTTCGTTACCTTCCTCAGCTTCAAGTAAGGCTGCGGAAATCTTGTTTAAGTCGTTTAAATCCTTTTCAGATACCATATTAAGCCGCTGCAGCAGCCAACGTGAAAGCCAGCCCAATAAAAAAGTAAGGAACAAAACAATTGCAGCACTAATTATAAATTCTTCTCTATTCATTTACCCACTCTTATCTCTTTCCACTTCTTTATTTGGTGACAATTTAAATTCAATACGTCTATTAGTTTCACGGCCTTCCTCGGTATTATTGTCAGCAATAGGATTTAACTCACCATATCCTTTGGCAATATAATTAGTCGTCAGAACTTTCCTTCTCTGTAGCTCCATCAAAACCGCAGTAGCTCGGGACTGCGATAATTGAAGGTTCATAGCCTCTCGACCTTGGCTATCTGTATGGCCTGCAATTTCTAATGACAACTCATCACAATCACGAAGAACATCCGCTATTTCATCCAACAATTGTTGACCATCTAAATTTATGCGATCTGAACTAGGTTCAAAAGTTATCTTTCTTTCAACAAGAAGGTCATCAACCCCTTCTAAACATTCTTCATCAGTTGGGCCTTTTAGCTCTATAAATTTTGGAGGCTCAACATAACTAATCTTGGTTTTCAAAGGCTGGCTTGGTGTTAGGTTTCCGTAAAAGATCTGAGCAATCTTAACAGCAATATTTGGCTGATTTGCTTCACCAGAAACGGAAACTTCGGAATTATTGATTGCAATAAATCCATTTTTAAGCAACGACATCGACTGGATACCAAACATTATTAATTCGCTCCAGTCTTGAGGTATAGAAGTGTCAATTTTAAGTTTGTTGTTAACAAAATCTTTTCCAAATTTAGCTTCAGCCAAACTAGTAAGTGTAGTTCTTGTAGTCTTAAAACGAACCTTTCCGTTCATTTGAAATAAACCCTCTGGGCTTAGGGTAAGAACAATCGTGCCACCCAGGTCTCCTTCTTCATAAGTATTTGATATAAGTTTAGCACTCAGCAAGTAATCGTCTGGCAAAGAAGTTTCTAATGTTTTTAATACAGTTTGAAATTCTTGTTCCAAATCCATTTCCTGGACAACAAATGAAATTTCATCGTTTATAATGGTCACTGATCCTTCATCTACTTTTGATAATGCATTGAGTGAACTCAAAACAACGTCAAACCAACTATCAGAGGGCTGCCCAAGCCCTATTTCACATTTTAAACCGCTTTTGCCAGACAGCTTGGTTACCTCATCTAAAATTTTAGATGCTGCTTCTTTATTTTTGGCGCTGCAGGCATCTAAACGGAAGAAGCCTTCGCCTTTTGTAGCCCTGAAGGAAAATGGTGTAATAAGTGGCCGTGGAAATTTTATATGTATTTTCTGCCTCAAATCTTTAGGAATATCTTTCCTCCACTGATTTATTAAAAAATCTTTCTGCTCTGAATTTTCAGCAACAACTTCTCCCTGAATGATACTAGATGTTATCTCCAGCCGAGCCAAACTTACCGTCTCTAAAACCGACAAGCCAAAACGAATTGACTTCGCCCAATTTTGATCTGCCTTACTACTCGAATAGTCAATAAACTCTCTTACCTCCCCGTACGATCCGCTTTGCCTTTGCAGCGAGTTTATGAAGGCAACTTTGTTAAAGTTCTCGGGTACAATTCCATAGACAGAAACATCTTTTCGATTTTTTAAAATTTCTAATTTCAAAGTTTGAGGTTCAATATTCGAATTATCAATAATGTTCATTTGGTCAATTAAACGCTCTGCATCAACCACATTACCTGCAAGAATTAAAGCGTCAAATCTGCTAGCTTCGTCTGGGGCATTTCCAATTAAAAAAACTTGCAAACCTATTGTTTCCACATCTGCCCAGTCAGCTCCACCAGTTAGAAGTTCTTTTTTAATTTGATCGCCAGAAGTTTTTTCAATGAAGTTTACAGCCCCAGTCGCCACTAGTACTGAAATTACAGCCGCAGAGAAAAAGGTAAAATAATTCCAAAATATCTTTGGTACGCGCATTACATCTCACGAAATAATTTTATCCGCTTATTTAATACGCTGAAGTAATCGTTTGTGCAATCAAACCCAAATAGCCAAACAAAGAAACATTGCAAAAATAAACCCTGCATTTCGATTTGAACGAAAGAGACTCAACAAAACTTGGGAATCTTTGGCATCAAAATTCTGCCATTGAAAAAACAAATGAGAGGAAAAACTCAACACTCCAATAAAGGATATGGTTTTTGATAAAACTGTTCTTTCCTGAGTAACAATAAATACGGAAATCGCCATAAAAACACAGCAAAATATTATAAAACTAAATAGCCACTTCTTTGCACTTTCTCCGAATAAAATAGCTGTTGATTTTACACCTATAAGCAAATCATCTTGGCTGTCCTGGAAGGCGTAAATTGTATCATAAAATAAAGTCCAAAAAATTCCAGCCAGATACAAAACAATAATTGGCCAGTTTAAGCTGCCAGTATGAGCCACGAACAACAAAAGTATTCCCCAATTGAATGCGAGCCCTAGAAACACCTGAGGCCACCAAGTGAATCTTTTTGCAAACGGATAAATTGTCACCAAAAATAATGAACTCAAACCTAATACTATTGAGTTAATATTATAGGTTAGCAAAATAATACCCGCTAAACCAATTTGTATGATCATCCAGATAATTGCTTGAGTTAAAGTAACTTGTCCGGAAGGAATTGGTCTTGATCTTGTTCTTTCAACTGCACCATCAATTTTTCTGTCTGAAATATCATTCCAAGTACATCCAGCACCACGCATTAAAACGGCACCTAGAGAACATGAAAACAAAAGCCAAAAATCACTAATAAACAGTTTTTCATCTTCCAGAATGCCGATTAATAACCCCCACCAACATGGTATCAATAGTAACCAAGTTCCAATTGGACGATCCGCCCGCGATAACCGTAAATATGGTCTCAGTTTAATTGGAGATAAATTATCGACCCAGTTACCCTTAATAGCGTCAGCAATTTGACCGGGTTTATCTGGCTTTGTTGAGTTTTGCGACATATGGTGCCTCTATGGATGCAAAAATACGACTATACGTAAGAAATCAACTTTCCGAAGCTCAAATCATTTCTTTAGAGCGTAATCAAGCAAATTACTTATTTGCTGTAATGCGACAAACGGTCGGTAACCGAATCCTAATTTTTAACAACTGTGATGGTGAATGGCTTGCAGAAATAATTAATGGAAACAAACGAATTGTGAAATTGAAATGCTTGAACAAAATAAGATCCTCTTTGGTTCCTCCTGATGTTTGGTTATTTTTTTCACCAATTAAAAAATCCCGCACCGATTTCATTGTCGAAAAAGCTACCGAACTTGGAGTGGCCGAGATATTTCCAACAAGCAGCGAATTTACTAATTCTGAAAGAATTAACCAGGATCGTTTGCAAGCTCATGCGATAGAAGCGGCGGAACAGTGTGGTGGAACCTATGTTCCCAAAGTGCACAAAATTTGTAAATTAAATGACACATTAGAAAAATGGCCAGACAACCGGAACATTTTTTTTTGTAGTGAGGATAATTTGAAACCAACAGGAAAATTATCTGAGCTTCCAGAGGGGGCCTGGGCAATATTTATAGGCCCTGAAGGTGGTTTTTCAAAGAAAGAAAAAAACGGTTTTATGAAGCATCCAAAGACTTTCTCTATAAGTCTGGGACCACGGATTTTGCGGGCGGATACAGCCGCTATTTCAGCTTTAACGCTTTGGCAATCACATTTTGGTGATTGGGCCGAAAATGATATTTAAAATAGAATTAGAAATTTTCCCGATGGTACAAACAGATGCATTGACCTTAAATAAAAAATAGAGCAAGGCTCTCTAAGGTGAAAACTTGGAGATCTTGATGTCTATCCCACAATCAGGTGGTGGTCGAATAGAAAAATATAATCAGCTTATTGAATATTTAGCTTCTGGCTGTAAGCCAAAATCAGATTGGCGCATCGGAACAGAGCACGAAAAGTTTGGTTACTGTAAAGAGACCCTAGCACCTATTCCATACAGCGGAAATCGATCAGTCCTTGCGATCTTAAAAGGATTAGAAAAGGAATATGGTTGGAAACCAGTAAAAGAAAATGACAACATAATAGGTCTTTCTAAAAATGGAGCTAATGTTTCATTAGAGCCAGGAGGAGCGCTGGAGCTTTCGGGCGCTCAACTCCAAACAGTATTCCAGACATGTAACGAAGTTAATGAACATTTATTAGAAGTAAAATCTATTGCTGATAAGCTAAATATTGGGTTCATAGGTTTAGGCGCTGCTCCACATTGGAAGCATATTGAAATGCCGATGATGCCTAAAGGACGATACAAGTTAATGAGCGAGTATATGGATAAAGTTGGTACTATGGGCAAGTCCATGATGTTCCGAACATGCACTGTCCAAGTAAATTTAGATTTTTCTTCTGAGACCGATATGGTGCAAAAAATGCGTGTTGCTTTGGCGCTACAGCCTATAGCAACAGCGCTTTTTTCCAACTCACCTTTTTTTGAGGGAAACCTAACAGGTCATAAGAGTTGGAGAAGTAGAATTTGGAGAAGTTTAGATCCACAAAGAACGGGTTTATTGCCATTTGTTTTTAATGAAGGCTTTGGATTCGAAGCATGGGTGGAGTATGCTTTAGATGTCCCAATGTACTTCGTTTATCGAGACGGAAATTATATCAACGCACTTGGTCAATCATTTAGGGATTTTATGAAAGGAGAGCTTCCAGCTTTGCCAGGTGAGTTGCCAACACTTAGTGATTGGGCAGATCATTTGACAACAATCTTTCCAGAAGCCCGGCTGAAAAAGTTTATAGAAATGAGGGGTGCAGATGCAGGCCAGTGGCATCGCCTATGTGCATTACCAGCTTTCTGGGTGGGTATATGCTATGATCAAGGCTCACTAGACGCAGCATGGGATATAGTAAAAAACTGGGACGAAAATGACCGAGAAAATTTAAGGATAGTCGCCGCTGAAGACGGATTAAAAGGATCTGTTGGAAGCATAAGTCTAATTGATCTCGCCAAAGAGGCAGTTCGAGTTTCAGAAAGTGGGTTGAAAAAAAGAGCCCAGGCTAGTTCTAATGGGCTGTATTCGGACGAGTCTCTTTTTTTAGAATCTCTAAAAGAAAACATAGAAAAAAGAAAAAGCTCTGCAGACGAGTTGCTTGAAAAATATCATGGATCTTGGAACAAAGACTTAACTAAAGTATATGAAGAATATAGCTATTAAAGATTAGACAGCAAATTCGCTGCTAACGCACCTAAAAATGCCGAAACTATTGCTATGGAAACATAGGGAAGCTTAGCGAAGCCTCTTGCTTTTTTTTCCTGTTTTTCGGAGTGGTCAAGTAAGATATTTTCAACTAGGTTTGGAAGCCTTGGCCCAAAACGGGCTACAACTCTCACCGTATCTGCTATATCTTTAAAAATAGCTTTTGGACCAATACTTTGCCGTATGTAATTTTCAACAATTGGTTGAGCTGTTTTCCAAATATTGATAGTAGGATTTAAAGAACGAGCAACACCTTCAACTACAACCATTGTCCGCTGCAATAAAATTAATTCAGTTCGCGTTTCCATTCCAAATCTTTCAGTAACCTCAAAAAGGTAAGTAAGCAATTTTCCCATAGAAATATTAGCTGCATCCATTCCAAAAATTGGCTCGCCTACAGCGCGCAATGCATTAGCAAAATCCTCCACGTCTCTATCCATTGGAACGTAACCAGCTTCAAAATGTACCTCTGCTACTCTTTTGTAATCCCTCTTAATGAAACCGTATAAAATTTCTGCATAGACGCGTCTGGTGTATTCATCGATGTAGCCCATTATACCAAAATCATAGGCAATTATTTCTCCATCTGAACTTACTTTTAGGTTTCCTTGATGCATATCAGCGTGAAAATACCCATCTCGAAGAGCATGGTTTAAAAAAAGCTGCAAGACACGTTCTCCGAGGGCAAGCTTATCATGGCCAGAATTTTCAAGAGACTTAACATCACCAAGGGCAATGCCCTCAACCCAAGACATTGTCATTACCCTTTTACCAGATAATTTCCAATTTACTGAAGGAACATTAAAACCATTGTCAGCCTTAGTAGTATCTTTAAACTTTGACGCAGAGGAGCTTTCAAGCCGCAGGTCTAGTTCACTTAAAACTATCCCCTCAAAATGCTCAATAACTTCAACTGGACGCAAACGCCTTGCAAAAGGGGCAAAAAAATCTACCAGTCCTGCAATTAAGTAAAAAGCGTCTACATCTTTACGAAATGCCTTTTCGATTCCCGGCCTAAGCACCTTAACAGCCAACTTTTCTTGCGTTTCACGAACTTGGACCTTATGGACTTGAGCTATAGAAGCTGCCGCAATAGCCTCACTGAATTCATCAAAAATTTCATCAGCTGATAAACCTGTTTCGTTGAAAAATGTTTTTTTTGCCTCTTCTATTGAAAATGGAGGCAATCGGTCTTGAAGAACGCGCAACTGGTTCGCCAACTCCTCACCAACTAGGTCGGGTCGCGTTGATAATATCTGACCAAATTTTATGTAAGCGGGACCTAATGCAGACAAAGCTCTAGTCACAGAAGGCATAGACTCATCGCCTCGCAAGCCAAGCCATTTTATTGGCCAACATAACAAACGCGCTACTATCCGAAGCGGCCTTGGTGCACTTAAGGCTTCCAGAACTATGGACATGGCTCCAGTTCTTTCTAAAGTAGCCCCAGTTCGAATTAGCCTGAAAATATTATGTGGGCCCCGCATAGCTCAGATCTTCCAACCTGAGTGTAGGCAGGCAATCCCTAGTGTTAGGTTACGATACTTCACATTTTCAAAACCAGCACTCTCTATCATCCCTAAAAAGGTATCCTGGTCAGGAAATTTTCTTATAGATTCAACTAAGTACTGGTAGCTGGAGCGATCATTAACAATTATCTCTCCCATCTTTGGTATTAAATTAAACGAATAACGGTCATAAAACCATTGGCCCAATGGTACTGGAATTTGAGAGAATTCTAGAACCATAATTCGCCCGCCTGGCTTCAATACCCTATATGCTTCTTTTAGGGCTTCTTGCGGTCGTGTAACATTACGGATACCAAAGCTGATCGTGTACACATCAAATACATTGTCTTCAAATGGCAAATTCATAGCATCTCCAACCACCCATTTAATCTGGTTGGCCATCTGTTTTGCTTCAGCCCGACTTCGGCCCTCAGTTAGCATTGAGGAAGTCAAATCTAAAACAGTCGCATGCCCAAAACCTGAGCGCTCTAGAAATTTGAAAGCTATATCACCTGTTCCACCCGCTACATCTAAAAGTTTTTGATCAACTCGAGGCGCAAGCCAATCCATCATCATATCCTTCCAGATACGATGAACCCCAAGTGACATCACGTCGTTCATCACATCATATTTTGATGATACAGAATTAAAAACTCCTTGGACACGTCCGGCTTTTTCTTTCTCGTTAATGGTTTCAAAGCCAAAATGAGTTTTTTTATTAAGAGATTTTGACATGTATACCTTTCTAAACCGAGTAATACACTTATAGTATGACACCACTGAGTTACAATGCATGCTATTCTACAAACAGAAAAATTATCACAAAATAGAAATGACGCGCGGAGCCAACAATGCCAGAACTGCCTGAAGTGGAAACAATAATGCGGGGTATTTTACCCTTTTTAGAGGGTGCTACAATTAAAAAAATTAAACTCAATAGGGCAGATTTACGTTGGCCATTCCCTGAAAATTTCGCAAGCCGCATAAAAGAGGCCAAAGTACTCAATTTAAAAAGACGTTCAAAATATATTTTAGTCGAGTTAAGTACAGGTGAAACACTATTAATCCATTTGGGAATGTCTGGAAAAATTCTAGTTTCTAATTCAAAAATTGGTAATTATTTTTATGAATCTGCACAAGCCTCTAATCATGATCACGTTATCTTTGCGTTGGATGATGGAACAGTAATTACATATAATGATCCAAGACGGTTTGGGGCTATGGATTTAACCAAGACCGATGATTTAAACAATCATAAATTTCTTCAGAAATTGGGTCCAGAACCACTCGGAAATAATTTTAATTCTGATTACCTCAAAATTAAACTTTCAAAAAAAGAATCGCCTATCAAAAATGTTCTATTAGATCAGTCTATAGTTGCAGGTTTGGGAAATATATACGTCTGTGAGGCTCTATTTATGAGCGGTATTTCGCCTAAGAAAAAAGCCTCTAAGATATCCAAAAATAAATGCGATGAGCTAGTACTAAACATTCGCACGATTTTAATTTCAGCTATTGAGGCAGGAGGTTCATCATTAAAAGATTTTACCGATATACAAGGTAATCCAGGTTATTTTCAATTCGATTTTTATGTTTACGGGCGAGATAACGAATGTTGTAAAACAAGAGATTGCGACCGCAAAATAAAAAGAATTTTTCAGTCCGGAAGGTCTTCTTTCTATTGTCCACGCTGTCAAAGATAACTTGAACCCCAAGAATTTCGCGATTAAGCTGCCGAGATGTTTAAAATTATTACGGGGCACTGAATGGCCTACGAAACA
The DNA here is from genome assembly GCA_902534325.1 of Paracoccaceae bacterium. Classification (GTDB taxonomy): domain Bacteria; phylum Pseudomonadota; class Alphaproteobacteria; order Rhodobacterales; family Rhodobacteraceae; genus Salinivivens. The sequence continues at coordinate 44,577 of CACAPQ010000011.1, forward strand.
ATAATTGTTGAAGTCGAAGACCACATTTGTGTTGTTACTCTAAATAGACCTGACGCATTGAATGCGTTAAACGACGCCCTTTTAGACGAACTAGCGGGCGCATTAGAAGATGCTCAAAAGAATGAAAAAGTTCGTTGTATAGTTTTGGCTGGGTCAGAAAAAGCTTTCGCTGCAGGTGCCGACATTTCCGTGATGGCAAATAAAAATTTTGTTGATGCTTTTATGGGGGATATGTTTACTGAGGCATCTAATAGAATCCTTGCGATTAGGAAGCCAATAATAGCCGCTGTTTCCGGTTATGCTCTTGGCGGAGGATGCGAATTGGCTATGATGTGCGATTTTATCATTTGTTCCGATACCGCAAAGTTTGGGCAGCCTGAGATAAACCTTGGGGTTTCAGCAGGTCTTGGAGGAACACAAAGACTAACAAGGTTTATTGGCAAATCTAAATCTATGGATATGAACCTAACAGGTCGCTTTATGGAGTCAGATGAAGCTGAGCGCTGCGGCTTGGTTAGTAGAGTTGTGCCAGCAAAAAAATTAAGAGATGAGGCAATAACAGCCGCAACTAAGGTTGCTGAAAAATCGATGGTTGCTGTTGCTATGGTTAAAGAAATGGTGAACCGCTCATATGAGACATCTCTTGATGAGGGGTTACTTTTTGAACGACGTGGCTTTCATTCATTGTTTGCTACTGAGGACCAAAAAGAAGGTATGGCTGCGTTTCTTGAAAAACGAGAAGCTCAATTTAGAGATAAATAGAATAACAGATTTATTTGCAGCTAGTTTATCTGTTGACAGCAATGCGAGTCGGATTTAAAGAGCGGTGTCTAATAAAAAATAATCGCAAAGGTCGATAGAGATGGCAAATACGGCTCAATCAAAAAAGAGAGCTCGTCAAAACGAAAGGCGTGCCGCTGTGAATAAATCACGACGGTCGCGTATTCGAACATTTTTACGAAAAGTTGAAGAAGCAATCTCAAATGGTGATAAAAGTGCCGCCAGTTCTGCCCTTACAGCAGCTCAGCCTGAACTAATGAGGGGTGTTTCTAAAGGGATATTTCACAAAAACACTGCTTCCCGAAAAATGTCTAGGCTCTCAGCAAGAGTAAAAAAGATAGCTTAGTCCAGTCTCAAACCTTATATACGCCCCTGATTAGGGGCGTTTTTTATTTTAAAAGAGATTCTTTTTAATTTTTTTACGAGTCAAGTAATAAGTTGTGTTGAAACTTCTTGTATCAAGTTGTTACCGTACATTAGCGATTCACTGCGTCTGGGGGGACAATATTTTCTACGCTTGAAATAATAGCGTGATATTTTGTCTTTAATGAATTGGTCAAAAATATTTTTGGCCTACAACACGTTTCTCAGAAGATGTGGGCCAGGGAAATTTCAGGTCAATAAATTGAACTGATGGTTTTTATGAATTTAGGACTTAAAAATGGATGACAAAATATGGACCAAGTTAAAAATTTCCCTCAAAAAATCAATCGGTGAAAACAACTTTAATAACTGGTTATCACCCATTAACTTCAGCTACGTCGATGAAGACATGGCTGTGTTTACTGTACCGACAAATTTTTTAGGTAATTACGTATCACAAAATTGGGGCGAATTAATAATAGAGCAAATTTCATCCGAAAATAAAAAAATTAATCGCATAAGATTTGAAGTAGATACAAAATCGAAAAACTTTGGAGATCCCCAACCTTCTGCGCCTTCTCACGTTAATGTTCAAAAAGATACTGAATTAGCTGGTGCAAAGTTGGATAAGAGATTTACATTTGACGCTTTTGTTGTTGGCAAACCAAATGAATTAGCTCATGCAGCAGCTCGACGAGTCGCTGAAGGTGGTGATGTGAGTTTTAATCCCCTCTTTCTTTATGGAGGAGTTGGCTTAGGAAAAACCCATCTCATGCACGCTATAGCATGGGAGCTTAGTAACCGTCGGCCAGATATAAACGTACTGTATTTATCGGCAGAACAATTCATGTATAGATTTGTTCAAGCTCTGAGAGAGCGAAAAATGATGGATTTCAAACAGCTGTTTCGGTCCGTAGATATTTTAATGGTTGACGATGTTCAATTTATATCTGGTAAAGGAAGTACCCAAGAAGAGTTTTTTCATACTTTCAATGCGCTGGTCGATCAAAACAAACAAATAATTATCTCAGGCGATCGTGCACCCGGTGAAATCAAAGATTTAGAAGATAGAATTAAAAGCAGACTACAGTCGGGTTTAGTGGTTGATTTGCACCCAACTGACTACGAGTTGCGCTTGGGCATACTACAATCAAAGGTTGAGCGTCAAAAACAGCAATACCCAGAGTTGAGTATAGATGATAACGTTTTAGAATTCCTTGCTCTCCGAATTTCAACCAATGTACGGGTCTTAGAGGGTGCTTTAACAAGATTATTTGCTTTTGCTTCACTTATAGGGCGGCATATTACTCTTGAGGTGGCCCAGGACTGTCTCGCCGACATACTTCGGGCATCTGAAAGAAAGATAACGGTTGAAGAGATCCAACGCAAAGTATCAGAGCATTATAATATCAGGCTATCGGATATGATAGGCCCTAAACGTCTTCGAACTTATGCGCGGCCTAGACAGATAGCGATGTTTCTAAGCAAGCAACTAACCAGTCGTAGCCTACCAGAAATTGGTCGTAGATTTGGTGGTAGAGATCATACGACCGTAATGCACGGCGTAAGACGAATAGAAGAGCTGAGAGCACAAGATGGACAAATTGCTGAGGATTTAGAGATGCTTAGAAGAGCTCTAGAAGCATAAATCATAATAAAATAAATACATTTATTTTAAGAAAAATTTAGATATCTTAATTACATAAAATTTATCTCTAACGAAAACTTGCGTTGACTGGATGTTTTAGTACATTATCCTTCGTTTCAGTAAGAGGAGCAAAATAATGAAGTTGAGCGTAGAACGAAGCTATTTATTGAAGGCAATTTCACAAGCTCAATCAGTTGTTGAGCGAAGAAATACAATACCTATTTTGTCGAATGTATTAATTGAAGCAGACGGCGATGCTGCCAAATTTCGCGCTACCGATCTAGATATTGAAGTTGTTGATAGAGCTCCAGCTCAAATTGAACAGCCAGGCTCAACAACGGTTTCAGCCATAACTTTGCATGAGATTGTTCGAAAATTACCAGACGGAGCTCTCGTAACTCTAACGGGTGACACCGATAAAGGTCGTTTGACCGTTGAGGCTGGCCGATCAAACTTTTCTCTGGCTACATTGCCCAAGGAAGATTTTCCAATAATGGCTAGCTCAGAATATTCATCAAATTTTTCTGCAAAGGCCTCTATATTAAGGCGGTTATTTGATAAATCAAAATTTGCTATTTCTACTGAAGAAACAAGATATTACTTGAATGGTGTATACATGCACATAGCATCCTCCGATGGTGGTGAGGTACTTCGATGTGTAGCTACCGACGGTCACAGACTTGCAAGAATCGACTCAGATTTGCCAGAAGGCGCTTTAGATATGCCTGGCGTGATAGTGCCTAGAAAAACTGTTGGGGAATTGCGCAAGTTACTTGATGACGATGAACTTAAAATTGCTGTTTCTGTATCAGAAACAAAAATTAGATTTGCCACTCCAGAAATAACATTAACATCAAAAGTCATAGATGGAACTTTCCCAGATTATACTAGAGTTATCCCTAATGAAAATATAAGGCGACTTGAGGTTGATGCAAGTGACTTTGCTAAAGCAGTAGATAGAGTTGCAACTGTTTCTTCAGAGCGATCACGAGCTGTAAAGTTATCAATGGATGAAGATAGACTGATATTATCAGTAAATGCCCCTGATAGTGGAGCAGCAGAAGAAGAGCTAGCCGTTGCATATGGTGATGAGCCTTTAGAGATAGGTTTTAATGCTAAATATCTCTTGGAGATTGCTAGCCAAGTTGATCGAGAAAATGCCATCTTTTTGTTCAACTCCTCAGGTGACCCTACTTTAATGCGAGAAGGAAATGACACCAGCGCTGTCTATGTTGTTATGCCAATGCGTGTTTAAATTAAAAATTTTTAATTATTGAAATAAAAGGTTCGAAAAGGTCGTGGAATATATATCAAACCTGACCCTTTCGCATTTCCGGTCCCATAAAATTTCCAAGCTTTCACTTGATGGAAGACCTATTGTTATTTTTGGGAAAAATGGCACAGGTAAAACTAATATTTTAGAAGCTGTTTCGTTATTTTCACCAGGTCGAGGACTAAGGCGTGCGGCTGCTGAAGATATTACCCGCAATCCTGAAGCGATAGGCTGGAAAATTGAAGGTAAAGTAAAAAATAGAATATCAGAATATGAGGTAGTAATTAGCTCAGAGAACGGTGAGTCACGCCGTCTTTTTTTAGATGGGAAAAAGGCTTCTATTTTTAAACTAAGCCAAATCTTACGAATTGTATGGCTTGTGCCCTCAATGGATAGGATATGGATAGAGGGTTCAAGTGGACGAAGGCAATTTTTAGATAGGCTCACTTTAAGTTATTTTCCAGAACATGCAGAAATTAGTCTTTCATATGAAAAAGCAATGAGAGAAAGAAACCGACTTTTAAAAGAGAAAATATATAACGACCACTGGTATAATGCTCTTGAAATTGAGATGGCCAAAAGTGCAGTTTCGATACAAAAAGCAAGATTAGAGGCCATAAAATATTTGAGCGAAGCACAAAATAATCTGACGGGAAAATTTCCTAAGGCTGAGTTGCTTTTGATCGATCCAGACCAAATAATCACCGACGAAGAAGAGGCTATACAAGTTCTGAAAGTTTCACGTACAAGTGATATGATGCTGGGTAGAACAAGCGTTGGTCCTCATAAGTCAGATCTTCAAGCTATTTATGAGGACAAATTAACTTTAGCTAAAGATTGCTCAACAGGAGAACAGAAAGCCATTTTGATATCAATTATATTAGCAAATGCTAAATCCCTTGCAAAAATTAATGATATTTCTCCAATTGTCTTGCTTGATGAGGTTTCTGCACATCTCGACAAAGATAGGCAGGCTGCTTTGTACGATGAAATATGCGGACTTGGAGTTCAAGCTTGGATGACAGGAACAGGGCCTGAATTGTTTTCAGAACTTAAAAATAAAGCACAGTTTATCGAAGTTTTAACTATTGATGGTATTTCCGAACTCTCTATCTCTAATAAATAACCTAAAACAACAAGATAAATCCAAACATTACGTATTTTTGGCCTATTACAGGTACTAAATCTAGTGAAATGCGTGACATTTGCTACCATAAATCGTATAATATTTGAAAATTAAAGGATCCAGTTAATGTCCGAATTCGAGCAAGAGCAGGAAGAATATAGCGCTGATTCTATCAAGGTTCTAAAGGGTTTAGAAGCAGTAAGAAAACGACCAGGCATGTACATCGGCGATACCGACGATGGAAGCGGACTGCATCACATGGTTTATGAGGTCGTAGATAACGGTATAGATGAGGCTTTAGCCAAGCATGCGGATTATGTTCATGTAAAAATTCATGCTGATAGTAGTATTTCTGTTCGAGATAATGGACGAGGAATACCAGTAGACATTCACGAAGAAGAGGGAGTTTCTGCAGCTGAGGTTATTATGACCCAACTCCACGCAGGCGGAAAATTTGATAGCAATTCCTACAAAGTATCCGGTGGACTACATGGTGTTGGGGTATCAGTTGTTAATGCACTATCAGTTTGGCTCGAACTGCGAATTTGGCGCGACGGAAGCGAGTATTTTGCTAAGTTTGCAAATGGAGAAACAATTGAGCATTTAAAAAAAATAAAAGATGTTGCTGAAGAGCGTGGTACTGAGGTTAAGTTTTTAGCCTCTACTAAGACTTTTTCTAACCTTGACTATTCTTTTGAAGTTCTTGAAAAGCGCCTTCGCGAATTAGCCTTCCTTAACTCTGGTGTAAAAATTATTCTTGAGGACCAAAGGCCCACTAAAGTCCTACGTTCAGAATTCGTCTATGAAGGTGGCGTAAAGGAATTTGTAAAGTATCTAGATCGATCAAAAACCTCTTTGATCCCAGAGCCTATATTTATTTCGGGTGAAAAGGATGAAATTGGCATCGAAGTAGCAATGTGGTGGAATGATAGTTACCACGAGAATGTCCTCCCTTTTACAAATAATATTCCTCAAAGAGATGGGGGGGCCCACATTGCGGGTTTTCGTGGGGCACTAACTAGAACAATCAATAGTTATGCGCAAGAAAGCGGTATCGCAAAAAAAGACAAGGTGAACTTTACTGGTGACGACGCGAGAGAAGGCCTAACATGCGTGTTGTCTGTAAAAGTTCCAGACCCAAAGTTTTCAAGCCAAACTAAAGATAAGTTAGTAAGCTCTGAGGTAAGACCAGCAGTAGAAAGCTTAATGAATGAAAAATTAGGTGAATGGTTTGAAGAAAACCCAAACGAAGCAAAACTTGTAGTTGGCAAAATTATTGAAGCAGCTCTCGCCCGTGAAGCTGCAAGAAAAGCACGAGAGCTCACGCGTAGAAAAACAGCTTTAGATGTAAATTACCTTGCAGGAAAGCTAAAAGACTGCGCGGAAAAAGATCCCTCGAAAACTGAAGTTTTTCTAGTTGAGGGAGATTCTGCTGGAGGCTCAGCCCAGACCGGGCGCGATCGTAGAACACAGGCCATTTTACCCCTCAGAGGAAAAATTTTAAATGTAGAGAGAGCTCGATTTGATCGGATGCTCAACAGCCAAGAGATTGGAAACTTGGTTATGGCACTTGGTACCGGGATTGGAAGAGATGAATTTGATATTAGTAAATTACGGTATCATAAAATTGTTATCATGACGGATGCAGATGTAGACGGCGCCCATATTAGAACGCTTTTGTTGACATTTTTTTACAGGCAAATGCCAGAGTTAGTTGAAGGTGGCTACCTGTATATTGCTCAGCCTCCATTGTACAAAGTTAGCAAAGGTAAATCTGAGGTGTACCTTAAGGATCAATTAGCTCTTGATGATTATCTTGTTCAACAGGGAATTGAAGGGGCAGTGCTTAAAGTTGGGTCAAATGCTGATATTGCAGGTCAAGACCTAGCAAGGATAGTGGGGGAGGCACGTCAACTTGATAGAGTATTAGAAGCCTTCCCAACGCAATATCCGCGGCATATATTAGAACAGGCAGCTATCGCCGGCGCTTTTGTTCCAGGGGCAGTAGATAAAGATTTACAAGGTACTGCCGATAGTATTGCTACAAGATTGAACCTTATTGCTTTAGAATATGAGCGGGGTTGGTCTGGAAGGATTACACAGGACCAAGGTATTCGCTTAGCAAGATTATTAAGGGGTGTAGAAGAGCTACGAACTTTAGATGGACCCATGTTAAGATCAGGAGAAGCAAGGAGAACTGGTACATTTACTGAAAGTCTAAAAGAAGTCTATGAAAGTCCCGCTGCCCTTATTCGGAAAGATAAAAGTCAAACCATCTATGGCCCGTTAGAATTATTAAGCTCGATTCTAAAGGAAGGAGAAAAAGGACTCACACTTCAACGCTACAAAGGCCTTGGTGAAATGAACCCTGATCAACTTTGGGAAACAACCCTTGATCCTGATGCTAGGACACTACTACAAGTCAAGATAACCGATGCAGCGGAGGCTGACGATTTGTTTACAAAGTTAATGGGTGATGTTGTAGAACCTAGGAGAGAGTTTATTCAAAGCAACGCCTTAACTGTAGCTAATTTAGATTTTTAAATTTAAATTTCTTTTTAAGCTGCGTTTCTCATAATCTCTAAAAATTTGTCTATGTCTCTTAATGAGCGACTCCAGTCTACTATAAAACGGGCCACTACTGGTGTATCATCACTTACTCCATCTATCTCAGACCAAGTATAATACTCTAAACCCTTCGCAAATGCATTTCTGTGCATATACGCTGGCATTTTGACAAAAATTAAATTTGCCTTTGGTTCAACTAAAAACTCAACTTTTTCAATTTTCCTTAATCCCGCTATTAGTCGCGAAGCAGCTTTATTTGCTTTTCCTGCTAGTTCTATCCACAAATCATTTTGCAAATAAGCCAACATTTGAGCAGAAAGATAACGATGCTTAGAAAATAAATGGGCCGCTCTTTTTCTTCTTAATTCAAACTCCCAAGCTTTTTGGGGATCAAAAAATATGACAGCCTCTACGCCCATCAAGCCATTTTTTGTACCGCCAAAGCTCACAACATCAACTCCAGCTTTCCAAGTCATTTCTGCAGCGGTACATTCAAGTGAAACTAGTGCATTTGCAAACCGCGCACCATCCATATGAACTGGCAACTTAAATTCCTTAGCAATTTGGGTAAGTTCCTTAATTTCATTTAATGTATAAACTTGTCCTTTTTCAGTAATTTGGGTGATCGATATCGGGCCTCTTTGTGGACCATGAACGCCCCTGGACTCTTCGGCTTGTATTGATTTCTTTAACTCTTTTGGGTTTATTTTATCACTATTGCCAACAAGAGTTAGTTTCGCTCCAGAAAAAAACTCAGGTGCATTACATTCATCCTCGTGTATATGTGAAACAGGACTACAAAAAATCGTTTGCCAAGGCTCGCACAAGGTCGAAAGCGCAAGTGAATTAGCTGCTGTCCCAGTTGCAACTAAATAAACTGCTGCTTCAGGAGCCTCAAATACCTTTTGGATCAAATGCCGAACTTTGGTCATTTGACTATCTTCGCCATAGCTAGGCTGATAACCTTTGTTTGCTTCAGCTAAAGCATCCAGCACCTGCTGAGGAACTGGGCTATAGTTATCAGATGAAAAAATCATCTAAACCTCTTCGTCCCATAAATGATCTTCCCATTCATCCTCGTTTACTTCAAATTCTGCAATAGTTTTATTTTGCACTGAAACATTTGCATCATGAACAGAATTTGACGTTCCAGAAATGAGTGGATGCCAATCATATAGCTCTTTTCCTTTCCAGACTAGATAATAAGCGCAAGTTTTAGGCAACCAATATGCATTTTCACTGATATTTTTTGGAGTCAGCACTATACATTCAGGCACAAATTGATGACGAATTGTGTACTGGCTGCATTTGCAACTTTCATTATCAAGTAACCTACATGCTATCGTTGTATAGTGAACCTCACCAGTTTGATCGTTTTCCAGTTTATTAAGGCAACACTTTCCACACCCATCGCAAAGGGCTTCCCATTCCACTTTAGACATCTCAGACATTTGTTTATTTTTCCAGAATTCCTGCTGAATCCCTTCTTTTTGTGAACGGTTTTTCATTTCAAGCTTTTCAGTAATCCTTTTGCTTTTAGGCTATCCTGATCCATTTGGACTATAAGCTTTTCTAGCGAGTCAAATTTTATTTCAGGCCGCACAAACTCTACTAATGCAACTGAAAGCGTAGCGCCGTATAGATCTCCGCTAAAGTCAAAGATAAATGTCTCCAAATTAGGAGTATTTTCGCCAAACATTGGTCGTACACCTAGACTTGCAACGCCATTATAAGAACCAACATGCTCTCCATTCAACACATCTACTAAGACTGCATATACCCCTAAATTTGGTAAATGAAGGCCATCCAAAGACATATTAGCTGTAGGATATCCAAGTTTCCGGCCCCGTTGCTCACCCCCTATCACGACACCTTCTATCCTATGCCAATGTCCTAACTGTTTTGCAGCATCCTTTGGCCGCCCTTCAGCTAAAGCTTTTCTTATTGAGGTGCTAGACACTTGACCTGTTTCAGTTTCCATTAGGTCAGCTATTGTTACCTCAAAACCCATAGAGCTGCCCAAAGAAATTAAATCTTTAACTGTCCCTGACCGACCTTTACCGAAGCAAAAATCTACCCCAACAACAAGATGGCGCAAACCCAAACCTTTACTTATGACCTGGTCAGCAAATTCAAATGGTGTTAGAGACGACAATGTTTTATTAAAATTCAGCTCATATAGCTTTTCAACATTCAATTTATTTAAACGTGTTGCTTTTGCATCAGAGCTCATTAAACGAAAATTTGGGCCCTCTGGAAAAAAGTATGATCTTGGATGAGGTTCAAAGGTCAAAATGCCCAATGGGGATTTATTTTTAATGCCCCATAGTCGCGCTATTTCTATAACATGCTGGTGCCCTATGTGAACGCCATCAAAATTTCCAACAGCGACGCTAGCCCCTTTATCACTTGATTTAACAAACTGATAATCACGAATAATTTTCATGATTTTCACGTATCTCGCAAATCATTATAAAACAAGTTTGAATTTATTTAATCGTTCGAATTCAGTCAAACTTTCTACTTGGAGCTAGGACCATTGCCTCCCCAACCAGTACGTTTTTCCCATTTACTTCGCAACGACAATCCAACTTAACTCGGCGCTTATCAATCACCATATCTACAACTTTAACTTCGGCATGAACCAAATCACCAGGCCTTACAGGAGCTAAAAACTTTAAGTTCTGGCTCATATATATAGTGCCATGACCAGGAAGCTGCTCTCCTATAACTGCGGAAACCAATCCTGCAGTTAACATACCGTGAGCTATTCTTCCTTCAAAAATTGTATCCCTTGCGTATTCATCGTCCAAATGAACCGGGTTATGATCTGTTGAGATTTCCGCGAATTGTTCAATATCTCTATCAGTTATTACCTTTCGAATATACCGAGCCATACCCATTTCGATATCTTCTATACATATTGTTCCTCGCGGATTGTTATCAAGCATCAGGATTTCACCAATAAGTAATTTTATTTAATTCAAATGCCTATAAATGAAATATAATTACTTTGCAACTGCGGTTTTTTAGGATTTGTTCAATACTACTTTAAGTACCCAATAGAAAAGGCCGGGTTAAGTTTTTGCTCCTTTAAATAATGCTCTAGTAGCCCTTGATCTGGTTGCTCTTTAGTCCCGGTTTCTAATGCAGCTAAACCTCCAGTAATAAATAAACTATCGATACCTTCTTTTTCAGCACCTAAAATATCTGTTGTTATTCCATCACCAATAGCCAGAATACGGTCATCATTTACTTGAACTCCACTAGAAGAAAGTCGCCGTCTAGCTAAGTCATAAATAGGTTGAAATGGTTTTCCAAAATATAGGCTCTCGCCACCCAAATCAGTATACATCTTAGCTAAAGCGCCAGCACACCACTCTCTAATGTTACCTCTATCAACAATTATATCTGGATTTGCACAAAGAAGCTTTAAGCCCCTCTTTTTGGCAAACTCAAAGTCTGAAGAATAAACATCCAGATTTTCTAGACTGTTAAACGGTCCAGTACAAACAATTCCCTCTGCTTCACTGATTGGCACGCGGTCAATATTAACCGGGTTTTTTACGACGTTAAGTGGCTCAAAAAAATTTTCTTCATACGGCGTTCCAATAAAATAAATTTTATTTCCAACAACACCCTGAAACATTGCCATTCTGGCACTGTCACCAGATGTAGCTATTAGATCCCAAGCCTCAGGATCAACTCCAAACTTTATTAACTGCTTCTCAACACCAGGCCGCGGTCGGGGAGAGTTTGTTACCAAAACGACTTTACCACCGTTGGCTCTATATTTTTTTAAGGCTTCATTGGCGTTCGAATATGCTTTAACGCCATTATGTACGCACCCCCATAAATCGACGAACAAAGCATCGTAGCTATCAGACACATCATCTAATGATTTTATCACTACTGTCAAAGAACTGTCCTAAAAAGTTCTAGAGCTTTAAATTCGGTATTATCTGCTTTTTACGGCTTACCACACCAGGCAGCAGCACCGAATCATCCGACACACTCACACCAAAAGATTTTTCAGCCACTTTTTTAACATTTTTATTAGGTACAAATAGGGTAGATTCTTCTTTAAGTATATCAACAACAAAAAATAACACATGGTCGACAGAGTCTTCCGCACATACGGTTTCCATTGCCTCAATTAAACTGCTCTTTCTTCTAAATATCATATCTGGCTCTGTTGTTTCCAAAACCGATACACGAAACATCAAATCAGCTATTGGATATTTTTTTGAATCCATTCTAAGCAACTCTGCATCTGAGAAATCTGATACATCTGATTTTGCCCGAAATAATTTGGACGCGTAATCTGATACATCAATTTTTAAATCTTTAGCCAGCCACTCAGCAACTTCACGATCTCTGCTGGTAGTAGTTGGGCTTCGGAATTCTAAAGTATCCGATATTATACAGGATAAAGCCAAGCCTTTAATGGGGTCTGGCATGTCTGATACATCGTCACCCATCAAATCAAACATTATCGTCGCCGTACAAGCTACAGGCCTGATCGTTACATCAATAGGGCCAGACGTTTCTAATCCACCAACTAATTTATGGTGGTCAATTATACCCTGGATATCTGCATCATTAATATTTTCTGGCAGTTCGGCAGGGTTGTTAGTATCTACAATAATTACGCTTTCGCCTTTATTAATATTGTTAATTATAGTTGGTTTCTCGAAACCCCAGTGATCTAAAACAAACAAAGCTTCTGTATTTGGCTCACCCAACAATTTAGGGACCGCAGACAATCCTTTTTTCTCTTTTAAATACCATGACCATATTATTGACGACCCAGTTGAGTCAGTGTCAGGAGACTGATGTCCAAAAACCTGCAAGTCCATTGTTATACCTTTTTACAAACTAATCGACCGCCTTATAAGCATCTTTAAAATACTTGTCACGCATAAGAAAAACTAATCGTTTTTTCTAAAGAAGACCGGCGAAAATCGAGATGACTCTTTCGGATTATAACTATAGCCAGCAAGATTAAACTGAATTAAATCTTCTATTTTAGCAATTCTATTTTCCACCACATACCTAGCCATTGCACCTCTCGCTTTTTTTGCATAAAAGCTTATTTGCTTAGGGCCTTTTGAGGTCAGCTCAAAAAATTGAGGCGTGATAACTTCTAATTCCAATGACTTGTTATCTATTGCTTTAAAGTATTCTTGGCTTGCACAATTTAAAAGTAATGTAGACTTAGTACTTTTTGCTTGAAGGTTTATTTCATTAGATAATCGACTTCCCCAATAGGCATACAAATCAGAAGTATTTTCAACTTTCAATCGGCTACCCATTTCCAGGCGATAAGGTTCAATTTCATCCAGAGGCCTTAAAAGCCCATAAAGACCGGATAAAATCCTCATATGGTCCTGAGCCCATCTTAAAGTATCTTCATCTAATGATTTAGCATCAAAACCGGTATAGGTATCGCCTGCAAAAGCAAACGCTGCAGGCTTTCGATCTTGATTTCCAAAATTGTTAAATCGTTCCTTGTTCAGGCGTGCCAAGGCAGGGCTAATTTTCATTAGGGACTGTAAGTTTTCCTCCGATAGCTGACTTGCAGCTTTGACTAACCTGTCAGTATTATCAGAAAATAGTGGTTTTGATGTTTTTATTTTCTCGACTTTAGGGCTCATGTCTAATTTCTTAGCCGGAGAAACAACAACAAGCATTTAATTAATTCCTTTTATCTTTCATCTTATAACAAATAATTCAAATTTAACTTCAAACAAGATTATAAACAAACCAAGAATATAGTTTACCAATTTTTACCTAAATATCGATAATTACTTTAATTAATTCTTTACGTTAGCCTACCTGAGTCCAAATAATTCAGGAAGAATATAATCGCGTAAAGAAATTAAGATAATAAACGCTACTAGCGGCGATAAATCTAAAGGCTGGGTATTTGGTAAAACTCTACGGATTGGACCGTATATTGGTTCTAAAAGCCGGTTCAATCCCGTCCAGATTTGGGAAACAAGGGGCTGATAAAGATTTAAAACCTGGAAACTTATTAGCCAACTCATAATTATGTGAGCGATCATAATAAAAAATGCGACATCTAATATCAAAAAGACAGGACCGTATATAGCTGACATTAAAACTTTTCCCTTAATATTGTGATAAAGTAGGTCTTGCTCACCGATTTAACAAGAGTAGTAAAATCAACTTTTTGAACTATCATTTTCAATTTCGACATTGTCTAGTTCCGTTAGGCTCTCTTCTACTTCTAGGTCAAATTGAGCAGTTTCACTGTCATTGCTATTTAGTACATCTAATACAAAGGGAGCTCGCTCGATTCCAGAAGCAAGCTCAGCATTTGTTTCAGGAACATCCATCCATGTTAAGGTATCTAATGCATTACAATTAAAACATGTTGGCCGCCAAACAGAATGTACTGTAGAGCAATTTTCGCAAACCCATTGTGGGCCGCGCGGTGCTGAAAGTGCCTTTGTCAGCCATTTTCGAATTACACTATCATCTGCACCTTCGCCTTTTTCGATAGCTGCAATAATCGTTAACGTACGGACGTTAGGCACCGTCTCATAAGTATCGCCAAGTGATCTGCGCGCATTAGGAAAATCTTCAGCCTGCAGATACATTTCAGCCATCATTATTTTCGTTTCAACATGCTTGGGATTCATTTTAGCGAGCAACTTGAACCCCTTTTCTCTATCCTCAGAATTTTCCCCTTCATAAATTTCTGAATAGATCGCTGCCAAATCAGGATGAGGTTGAGATTCCCAAGCTTTTTTAATTACTTTTATTGCATTTTTTTTCTTATCATCTGTCAAATATTCTTTAGCAACTAAGGCGGCCGCTGGAACTAAATCAGGGGACATACGATTTGCCTCTATAGCCGTTACTTGAGCTTCAATTCTTTTATCAGTCTCGATTATTTCGGCCGCCTCTGATAATGCTAAAACAGCATCCCTTCTTTTATGGACATCCTTAGGAAGACTGCCATATTTCAATTTTGCACCAAGAGTTTTTCGAGCTCCACGCCAATCTGATCCAAGAGTCTGAAGGCCTATCAGAACATCCTGTGTTTCCTCATGTTTTGGTTTTAAGGAAAAAGCTTTTTCAGCTAATTTTAAGGCAGTGTCAGTATCGCCTTCAGAAAGGCGCTTTTTCATAATGCCCCTTACTCCGACGAACCTTGTGGTGGGATCTAAAATAAGCTCTTTATATATTTCTTCTGCGTGTTCAGCCTCACCTGCTATTTCTGCAGCTTGGGCAGCTAATAAATTGGTGAGTGAGGGTTTTTTAAGATATTTTTCTGCCTTTTTTGCCTTGGATAAAGCGGTGGACCCTTCGCCAGAAGCTAGGGCCATCATCCCTTCGGATAAAGCTCTAAAGCCCTTCCTTTCTCTATTGCGATCAAAGTATCGCGAAACTGCTGTTTCATCACCATTTATGAATCTAAAAATAGCGAGAATAAGCGAAACTATTTTAAGGACAA
>CACAPQ010000012.1 GCA_902534325.1 Paracoccaceae bacterium
TTTGCGCAATTAGGAATTTCGCCATTTTCACATTTTGCATTGATCACAGTATTGGGGAGCGCTTTAACGATTTTACTTTTCACAAAATATAACGCTGCTAAACCTCGTAGGCAAAGCTTAGTAGTAAAAAATAAAGGCTTTGTTTGGCCTTCAAAGGGCATTTTCTTGTTAGTTTTCTTTTCTCTTTCGGCAATGCTTGTTGAAGGCGCAAGTATTGATTGGTCTGTAATTTTTATGAGGGATATTTTTGCTACTGTCCCTATAGTGAGCGGTCTATCACTAGCTTTGGCCGCAATTGCTCAAGGGTTTATACGCTATTTTGCAGATCAGTTTGTTGATAAATATGGTCCGGAAAGGGTTTCTCTTTATAGTCTTATTGCAATGGTTTTGGGGGTGGGATGCGTTGTGTTTTCGTTTGAACCTATTATTGCACTTCTGGGCTTTCTCTTGATGGGTGGGGGCAGTGCTGTAATTTTCCCCCTAGCTATGTCAGCTGCGGCACAAAGAACTGATAAAACTCCTGAGGAAAATGTCGCGTCATTAGCACAGTTTGTATTTGTAATATTTCTTCTCGCTCCACCAATTTTAGGATTTGTAGGTGAACACTTAGGTTTGCGTTGGTCTTTCGCCTTATGTTTCCCATTATTGATCGTAAGCTTTTTTACAATATCTTCTTTAGATCCAAAAAATTTAGGTGCTGAACGCTAGTCAATAATTGCGTAATCACCAGTTTCTATCATTTTTCAATCGAGCCTTCTGTAGGTTCAATTCGTTAAAAACGTTTATTATGCAAGTGACGTAGCTATCAATACAACTCGAATTATTTCTGCCGGGCCTTATATTCAACCTTATAAGCCTTATTAGAAGGTCGACCTTAAGTAAGTAATTTATATAATTTTAAAATTTATGAACCAAAGGAACTTTACATGTCTATCCGACCAGTAAAATTTAACAGCCTTGCAAAACCCACCATGGAAGGGGCAGGTGTTCACTTACATCGCATATTTGGTTTTGGGGACACAGAACCATTTGATCCCTTTTTAATGATGGATGACTTTCGAAGTGACGACCCAAACAAATATATGAAAGGCTTTCCATGGCATCCTCACCGAGGTATTGAAACCATCACATATGTACTAAAAGGTAACGTTCAGCACAGTGACTCTTTAGGAAATAATGGAACATTAAGTGACGGTGATGTTCAGTGGATGACAGCTGGCTCGGGCATTATACATCAAGAGATGCCTTCGGGAAACGAGCTTGGTCAGATGCATGGATTTCAGCTATGGGCAAATTTGCCACGAGAGCAAAAAATGTGTACGCCTCGATATCTTGATATAGCTTCGAAAGAAATTAATACGCTAACGGATGATGATGGAACGCATATTCGAGTTATCGCAGGCGATTATCGCGGTTATAAAGGTTTAGTCGATGGGATCGATACAGATCCATCTTACCTGGATATAACTCTTCCGCCTAATGTTAAGAAGATGTTTCCCTTTGATACACGTAGACAAGGGTTTGCCTATATTTTTGAGGGGTCTGCCAACTTTGATAATTCATCTACTCCCATTGGAGTGAATGTTGAAAAAGAGTTTAATGGGCAGGAAATGAAAATAAGGGACCAGTCTGGTAATCGCACTTTAGTTGTATTTGGTGATGGTGATGAGATTGAGGTATCTTCAGGCGATCAGGGTGTTCGTTTTCTTCTAATTTCTGGTGCGCCTTTACGTGAGCCAGTGGCTTGGCATGGACCAATTGTAATGAATACGAGAGCTGAACTTCAGCAAGCGTTCCGTGAACTTAATACTGGTGATTTTGTTAAAACTAGTGCCCAAGGAACCTTTGGCCCATAATTTCACTCTATTAGTTTTACAAAAGTTTGCGTTTCTATTTTGGCGCCTGCTTCCTCTCGTAACTTTATCATTTCTGGTTTATCCACTGTGGACATCATTTTTTCCATGGATTCAACTTCCATACATACCCAAACTTTGTCTTTGTTTCCCTCTTCGTGCCCGTAAGCAAGAACGTTTATTCCATGGTCCTGTCTGAAATTTTCATTTGCAAGAAACAAACCTCTCCAGTGCTCATATCCCTTTGATAACTCAACTGATGATATAATTTTCATTTTTAAACTCCCTAGATTTTAAGTTGAGTAAAAATTTTAAAATCAAACATGTCAAAGATTACGCAACGGTAGTAATTTACTTTTGGATATCTAGACCTACCTCTCATTTATCATTAAGGGTGATGGTGTTGGTAGCTTGGTGGCTTTGTATTAAGGCAGGACTACTCGGTTTACTAAGTTACCAGCTGAAAAATTATTACTTTCTTCGTAAATTACTAGCTATCATAAGGCGTTTAAATTGATGTTTCGTTCATCATATTCCGAATGAAAGCAGAACACTCCTCAGGCTGGGTGAGAGGTAGCATGTGACCTTTGCCTGCCAAAATTTTTATTTCCGCACCTGACAATTTAGCAAACTTTTCGCCATGTAGTTTTACATCTAGAATTTCATCCTGTTCGCCAAATAAAATTTTTGTAGGAACATCTAATTCTTCTTCGCGCCCCACGAGAAGTGGAGCAGATGAAAGCGCTAATACTAGATCCTCAGACGTTTTTATAAAAGCGTTAGAAGAAAGAGCTAAGTCACCGCCGCCTCTTATGGAAAAATTTTCACTGACGGGTTCAGGAGCAAATGCTATTTCAAATGTATCTCTGCGTGTTAAGATACCAATAAATGATGAAAAGGTGTGAGCCACAAAAAAACCTTAACGATGGGCTGGAAATATTCAAAAATCGAAAAATATCAGGCACCTTATCAACTGGTTGGGTTGCCGGACATATCAATGCGAGACCTGCGATTTGATTTCTATACTCTAGGGCCAAAGCCAAAGCGATTGCACCGCCCAAAGAGTGTCCCACAATCAGTGGCTTCTCAATCTTCTCTTGTTTAATAAATTCTGATATAATTCGTGCTTGTTCCTGCAAGGTTGCAATTTCAGGTTTGGATCTTTTAGACCAACCACATCCAGCTCGATCTATCGCAATAACTCGATAGTCTTTATCAAGTTGCTCTGTTAAAGCATAAGTAAAGTTTCTTAAATTTCCTGCAAGACCGTGTAGCATAATAATAGGTCTCCCTTGACCTGCTTCATACCAATGTATTTCCGCATCTTGCAGCACAGTAGTTTTGCCGAATTTTGGGATAGAACGTTTAATTTTTTGTGTAATAATACTTGTGAATATTGTGCTCAAAACAGTTATTAAAAATAACAAAACAAATACGTATATAAGCAGATTAATCATAGTGCGATCATCTAACCATGAATTTGGTAAGCTGGTAATGATTTTTTAATGAAATACTTTTAGCCACTATGTGGACCTTGCTTACGGTTTTGCACTATTTTTTCTCGAAAGTATAAATAGCTGTTAAAACAATGAAAAAGCCTATCCACTCGGTAACAGACAATATTTGCTTGAGTAAAATAATAGCTAGAAGCGCAGCGAATAGTGGCTCAATACATGCAAGCATTGAGGATCTAGTAGCACCAATTATACTTGCCCCTTTGAAAAAAAGTACCCAACTTGAAATATAGAAAACGCCATTTGCGAAAATGGCAAAAATTCCAGTTTTCGTGAGTGGCAAATCCATCTCAAACCCAAGCGGCAAAATAAACCCAAGTGTTAAAAATATTATCCCCAAGATACTGACATAAAGATTAAAAGTAGTTGCTCCAATTTGTTCTGATAAATCTGAAGCAGTTACAATAAAGGCAATGAAAAAACAACAAGCCCAAAAAACTGATAAATAATCCATAGAGATTTAAAACTTGGTCACCACTGCTTAGCATAAGGTAAAGGCCCAGCATTAGCACGACCATGCTTAACCACTGTTCGAATACAATTTTACTTTTACCTCGAAAATAAGAAATGAACGCTACACCTAGAGGAAAGCAGTAAAGAATGAGCATTACTAACCCGACATCTAAGTAATCAATAGCGTGATAAGTGAGAGTTATTAATATGCACGCGCAGATACTTGATAGGACAACGTGAGGAATTGTCGATAAGGGAATTCTTAAGTTTCCTCTAATAATAGCTATAAATACTAATAGAATGAGGGCTCCAATAATATACCTTGAAAAAACCAAAAAGAAGAGAGATGAGCCATCATCCAATGCAATTTTTGCTGAGTTAGGTACAAAAGCAAATAAGACAGATGAGAACAAAACTAAAAAAATACCAGAGTTCATCGAAACTTCATTTCACTTTTTAACTTAAATAAACTGACTTAATTTATTTCAGCTTGAGCTAATTTTCCAGGCTGCTCCTTAATTGGAAGATGGATAATCGTAGCTGCCAAGCCAAATAAAATAGCTGCTATCCACATTGCCTCATAGTTTCCTGTAATGTCATATAGTCGGCCACCAAGCCATGCCCCCAGAAAGCCACCTACTTGGTGACTGAAAAACACTAAACCCGCTAAGGTTGATAAAAACTTTAAACCCTGTGTTTGTGCGATCAAACCAGTCGTTAAAGGGACTGTTGATAACCAAAGAATACCCATGGCTGCAGAGAATACTAAGACACTTGTTCCACTCAAAGGAGTAAATATGAACAAGGCGATTACAGCCGCTCGGCTCGCGTAAATTCCAGAGAGCAATTTTGGTTTCGAATATATTTGACCTGACCAGCCTGAAAAAAAAGATCCGCCTATATTGAACAAACCGATTAGTGCCAGTGACCATGCGCCTATGATTGGTGCTAAACCTTCATCTGTAATATAAGCTGGTAAATGGGTTTGGATAAATTGGACGTGAAATCCACATACAAAAAATCCAAAAAAAAGTAGAGTGTATGATCTATCAGAAAATGCAGTTTTTATGGCTTGTATTGTATTTAATTGCTCTCTGGAGGGAGATGGTTTTTCGGAGGCGCGAGATACAAAAATGAGAAGAGGTAAAATTATAAGAAAAGAGGCTGCAACAAAGAATATGGCTACGCCCCAACCTATCGTGCCGATTAGAGTGGTGGCGATTGGAGCTCCTGCAAACATACCAGCAGAAGCGGCGGCTGTTCCCAGGCCTAAAATAAAACTTCTTTGCTTTGCTTCGACAACCTTGCCAAGCGCTACAATTACAACTGGAAAAGAACACGCACCTGTTCCTATTCCAACGATAAATCCAGTTAGGATGAACAAAGTTTCATCAAGTAATATACCGCGTAGCGCAAAACCCAATGCCGCAAAAACAGCGCCAAAAGCCAACACTTGAGTTGAGCCATGTTTGTCCGCATATGCTCCTGCAAGTGGTTGTGTAACGCCCCACATCAATGCTTGAATGGCTAATGAAAGAGAGAAAATCTCTCGTCCCCAACCCAAATCTGCGGACATTGGTCTTAAAAAAACACTAAATGAGGCTGAAAACCCAAAACTTACAAAGGAAATTACGCATCCAGCGATAATTGCATAAAGTATCGCTGGATCAATTTTTTTTTGAATTTCAGCCATTATTTATTGAGCTGCCTAATTGTGTGGGGTTAGCTTAAAATATTAAGCGTAAAGAATGTCACCCATATTATATAAAAGAACTGAATAAAGTATCAAAAATATAATTGGAGCTATATAACCCTCAGCTGTAGGTTTCACGCCCTCAATATTCGCCCACTCACTGTTGAGCGTGCGGTATCCAGAAATTGCAGCAATAAGAGCTTGTGTCCATCCGTAAGCGACAAAAGCCCAAGCACCAGATGGCCCATTGAAAAGCAAGAAAATTGAGATTAGTGCTGCAGCTCCAACTTGGGAACCAGCAAACCGAGTTATAAATATTGCTTGGTCACCAAACCCGTATTGATCGTTGAATGCTTTCGTCTGAAATAGACATCTAAAACTGTAATATAACGCACCAATTGTCAGTATTATCCAAATAACTAGGTTTAATGAACCACCAAAACTTTCTACCATTAGAGATTTCCCTTCTTTTATTTACGCACTCGCAATCGGAGTTGCACCAGTTTCTACTCTTACAACTTTGCCATCCTTGAGTTGGTTAACAACCATCACAGCTTCTGAAGTTCCATCAGGAAAGTTCATCATTGAATGGGTTACTAGAATTTCATCATTTTCGTAAATACAGCGCTGGTTGTTTATTTCTAATTTGTCACTTTGCATCATTGCAGTCAGCATTGGCGTCCACTCTTCTTTACTCATTTCAGCGCCGGATTGATGACGGACAAAAACAAAATCATCGTGGATACATTCTAAATAGGCGCCTACATCACGATTTTCTGATGCTGTTTTCATTTTTTCATATAGAGA
The DNA here is from genome assembly GCA_902534325.1 of Paracoccaceae bacterium. Taxonomy (GTDB): domain Bacteria; phylum Pseudomonadota; class Alphaproteobacteria; order Rhodobacterales; family Rhodobacteraceae; genus Salinivivens. Next base: position 6,321 of record CACAPQ010000012.1, read on the forward strand.
CATTTTTTACTCCTAGAAGTTATTCAAATTTTGATTATCATATTTTTAATAAAATTTTCTTCTCAATCCTTAGTAACAGCATTTTATATGCTACATTCCGAAAATTTTTTAAACGTTACGTAAATCAGATTTGAGAAAATGAACATTGAATTTCTAGCTTAATTATTAAGCATGAAACTTTTAACTCAAATTTGTTTGATTTCTATTTAAAAAACTAGAATCACTGATCGTGAGCGGGAATGTCGCCTATTTCGAGCATTTTTTTGGTAAGAATTAATTTCATGTGAGAAAATACTTCGTTATAGTTTTTGTCATTTGCTAAATTAAACAACTCCAAAGGGTCTTTTTCGCAGTCAAAAAGTTCCCACTCTTTATCTTCTCCGCCATGATTTGTTCCTGGAAGATCAAAACCGTCGTTATACCAATAAATTATTTTGTAGCGTTGATTGCGTAGTCCGTAGTGAGCATAGGCATTATGATCAGGGTCCCGATGCATCCAGTATCTCTGGTATGCTAGTTGTTGCCAGTTGTCTGGGGTTTTGCCTTCCAGAATAGGCCTTAAACTATCTCCTTGCATATAATTAGGGATATCCAATCCAGCAAAATCTAAAAAAGTAGGTGCGAAGTCTACGTTGCAACACATATCATTATTTATCTGCCCGGCTTGGAGTAAACTTGGATATCTGAGTAAAAAAGGCATTTGGAAAGATTCTTCGTAAATGAATCTTTTATCAAACCAGCCATGTTCACCTAAGAAAAAACCTTGATCCGAAGTGTAAATTACAATTGTGTTTTCAGCCAAATTTTCGTTATCCAAATAATCTAACAAAGACCCCACACTTTCATCAATTGATGCGATAGTGTTGAGATATCTTTTTATATAACGTTGATATTTAAATCTGCTCAGCTCTGCATGTGAGGTGAAAGTAAATTTTTCTCCTGTATGCTTGTCTATCAGCTCAAAACCATCGAGTGTTTCGGGATTTGGTATTTTCCGCTTGTTGCCATCTGGTCTAGAACGCTCACCGATTTCAGATCCACCTTCGGGTTGGACTAATCCAAGATCGTAGTAGGTGATATCATCTTTAATCCTCATTCTTGCTTCTGCAGCGGCTTTTGCTCTGTTTTTGTAGTCATCATCAAAGGTGCTAGGTACTTTTATGTCGTCCTCATAAAGCTTTCGGTTTTTTGGATGTGGTTCCCACTCTCTGTGTGGAGCTTTGTGGTGACACATTAAGAAAAAGGGCTGGTTTTTATTTCGCGATGACAACCAATTAATACATTTACTGGTTATGATATCCGTAGCATATCCTTTTTCCTCTACTTCTCCTCCCATTTCAATGAATTGAGGATCAAAATAGTCGCCTTGGCCCGGCAATACTGACCAATAGTCAAAACCAGTAGGTTCGTGATTTTTACCTTCCCCTAGATGCCACTTGCCAATAATAGCCGTCTGATAGCCTCCGTATTGAAGGTGTTTTGCAACATTAGGAAGCCTGTTATCGATAGGTGTATTTAATGTTGTTACGCAATTCACGTGATTGTAAGTTCCTGTAAGGATAGCAGCTCGGCTCGGTGTGCAAATTGAGTTTGTAACGTAACAGTGGTTAAGCCTAACTCCTTCATTTGCAATGCGATCAATATTGGGGGTCTTATTTATGCCTTCACCATAAGCACTAATTGCTTTGGCAGCATGATCATCTGCCATTATAAATATTATATTAGGAGCATTCATGTTTTTATCATTTTCGCTTTGTTATTTTGACGTCAATGATCACTGACCTGATATGATATGTCGATATTAAAATGTGATGTATTGTATATTGTTTGTATCAAATGAGCTAATTTGTGGCTAAATTTAGAAGATCAAACCTTGGAGTTTTAAAATGTCAAAGTATGTTGAGGCAGCTAAATGGGTAAGTGAACAAAGACAAGCTAAAAATATTTATAAAAACTTTAGTGAAATGTTTGGTTTGGAAAGTTTTGAGGATGCATATTTTGTGCAAGATGCCCTTGAGTCTGTCTGGGCCGATAAAGGTGAGGTAGTAGGCTATAAATTGGCTCTTACTTCAAAAGCGATGCAAGAGATGTTTGGCGTAAATACCTCCTTCAAAGGCAACTTATTTTCCAAGACTATTCTCAAAGGCGATCAAGTTATCCCCCTAAAAAATTATGGACGGCTAGGAGTTGAGTTTGAGCTCGCCATAGAAATTGGTCAAGATTTTGGTGCTAATGCTGATAATCTGACAGTTGAGGACTGTATGAGCAAAGTTTCAGCTGTTTATCCTGCTTTTGAATTAATTGATGATCGGAATGCGGACTATCCTAAAGTGGACTTAATTTCTCAAACAGCGGACAATTCTTGGAACGCAAACACGGTTCTTGGAACTAAATCACACAACTTTTCTCATCTTGATTTCAGTATTACCGAGGTTTTTAAAAGCATTAATGGAAATATTGAAAGGTCAGTTACTGGTGCAGCTCTAGAAAACCCCTTTAATGCTGTAATCTGGATTGCCGATTTTCTGAATAAGCGCGGATCGGAATTGAAAAAGGGCCAAATCGTGATGACGGGTTCTACATTTCCAACGTACTTCCCTCAACCGGACGATATAATTGAATTTGAAGTGTTTGATATTGGGAAAATAAAAATTAGCATATCTGGCTAAAAAAGTTATTTCGTTTTGAAGACTGCTTAATAAGAAATTAAATATTAAACTTCTCGTTTAGGCTATAGTACCTCCATCGACTATAAAAGGTTGACCGGTCGCATACGAGCCAGCATCTGAAAGCAAATAAATAATCAGCGACGCTATTTCATCAGGTTGACCAAGCCTTCCCATCGGTTGTCTTGAAACGAACCATTCCTCCGCAGCTTTTTTTGAGCCAAGCTTCTCAGCCATATTATCCATTCTTTCGTGCAAAGACGGTGTCTCAATAGTGCCTGGACATATTGCGTTACAGCGTATTCCATCACTCATGAAATCTACAGCCACAGATTTTGTGAGGCCAATAACGGCAGCCTTAGAAGTGCTGTAGGCAGCTCGGAATGGGAAGCCTTTTACTGAAGAGGCTAATGATGCCATATTTACAATGGAGCCACCACCATTTCTCTGCAAACCAGGGATGGCCGCTTTGATGACAAAGTACATACTATCCAAATTAATAAGAAAAGAGTTTCTCCAATCAGTTTCATTTACATCCAGAATAGTTCCATGATGGACCCAGCCAGCCATATTAACAATTCCATCAAAATCTGGTGCTTTGAAAAAGTAATCTTGAATTAAATCATCTTTCGTGATGTCCAAAGTTTCGGTTTCCGCTCCAAGTGCACTCAATTTGTCTAATCCAGCGGGCTCAAGATCCGTTGCATATACTTTGGCGCCAGCGTTTAATGCAAGTTTTGCAACAGAGTAACCCATGCCGGCTCCAGCGGCACTTATGAAAATCTTTTTACCTGTTAGGTCCATATCAAGCCTCCTTGGCGTGTTTTATCTCATCAATAATTTTTATAAGCAAATTTAGAAACGCAAAAATTTGTTTCCAGCAAAATAAAAATAGGTGACGCGTCTGGGCCACCTATTTTTGTTCTTTGAGGACATTATGAAAAAATCTTACTTATTAAAACGTCGAGTTATGCAATTTGTTTAATTTATTCTTTTTTATGTTTTTCGTATGAGGATTCTAATTCTTCTCGTAAAAATTCACCAAAATTTATGGGCGAAAATTTTGGTTTTCCTGTTCCATTTAGGGGTTGAATAGTAGCATTCGTGTGAGGGTCGAAAAAAAATGGGCAGGAAAAGCGTTCTCTACCACTTTTATTAATAACGCGGTGAGGCGTTGAGCGTAAAAGTCCGTTAGTAAGCCTAGAGAGCATATCCCCCACATTTACAACAAAACTTTCTTCTACTTTTGGTACGTCGATCCATTCGCCTTCTTTGGTCTGCACTTGCAAGCCGCCAATTTCATCTTGTACTAGAATTGTTAGACAGCCAAAATCTGTATGCGGTGCAGAACCATACAAGTCACTTGGGCTAGTTTTAGGAATTGGTGGATAGTGTAGGAGCCTTAACCAAATAGTTGGTGTATCGAATGATTTCATTACACTTAGATCGCTAACGCCTGAGGAAAGGAGTGCCAGCCGCATTAAATTTCTGCCAAGCTTTGTCATTTGGGATGTATATTTTTCTAAAACTTCTTTGAAATTCTCTATTTCTGGCCATTGATTTGGACCTGAGAGATATACATTAGGTAGCTCAGATTTATCTTCACGCATCATCATAAAACTCTCTGACTGATTTGGTTTTTTGACATCTGCAAGTTTTGAGTTCACGTCAGTAGAGGTATTAAATGCGATATAACCACGATGCTTGTGGTCAAGCGCTACTTTCATTTTTTCTGATAGCGACAACGAGTGAAAATGTTTTGAAACTTGAAAAAGTTGCTCCATCAGGGTTTTGTCAATTCCGTGATTAATAATATATCCGAAACCATGTTCATTATAAGCACTAAAAAAATCCTGTAATAGTGGTCTGGAAAATTCTTTATCCTCAATTCCAGAAATATCTATTTTAGGTATCTGCATTAGCTGCTTTCTCATTTGTTAGTTTGTCCAAGAAACTTTATTGCTAATTTTATTCAAAAATTATCCTAGACGAAAACTTGACTAGTATTAAATATTCCACAAGGTTGTTTGTAATTAAAACCACTACTCTACGAAATAATAAAAAAGCGAAACCTCTTTTATGAGATCTCAGTTACTTTCGCGGGCTTATGCTAGTTCGCCCCTATTATTATTTTTGGCGACATTAGGCTGGGGTAGTAATACAATTGCTAGCCGATTAGCAGTTGGAGAGGTTTCCCCAATGCTGCTTATATTTTTTCGTTGGGGAATAGTTGTTGTAATTTTGGTGAGCTTTTACTGGCGGGAAATGATTGCAGAATGGCCAGTCATCAAACCAAGATTAAAGTGGTTACTAATTATGGGTGGCTGTGGGTTAAGTTTATTCAATGCTTTTTTTTACATTGCTGCACATAGTACCACAGCCGTTAATTTGGGAATTATTCAGAGTACCATGCCGGGCATGATATTGCTGGGCTCTTTCATGCTTTTTGGTGATCGTATTAATAAATTGCAATTTTCAGGTCTTTTGCTGACCCTATTGGGTGTTGTTGTTATTGTTACTCAAGGTTCGATTGAAAAGTTAATGCAATTAACTTTTAATAGTGGCGATTTATTAATGATCTTCGCTTGTTCATTTTACGCTATGTACACGGTAGGATTGAAAAGTAGGCCAAAAATTTCTGGTATGGTTATGCTGGCTTATTTTTCGGTTGCTGCGTTCCTGATGACTATCCCACTCATGATTGCAGAAAGCTTAACTTATGGCACGGTTATACCGGGTGCTAGAGGATGTGCGATCGTCCTTTATATTGCTCTTGTGCCTTCTTTTTTATCTCAAATTTTTTTCATGCGCGGTGTTGATCTAATTGGTCCAGGATCGGCGGGTTTATATGCTAATTTAGTTCCAATATTTTCTGCAATTATGGCTGTTTTCTTACTTAGCGAAAAATTTGCTTTTTTTCATTTGGCGGCAATGATGCTGGTTTTTGGTGGAATAGGGTTATTTGAATATCAAAGCAGACGTAAAGTTGATCTTTAGGATTACAGTTTTCGATTAATCATTTATTTGAGTGCTTTTATGAATATTGAAGAGATAGCAAGCGAAGTAAGCAGATCAATTAGTTTAGCCAAGCAAATTGATCCATTTTCAAAAAGAGGTTTAGTTCTTTCCCTTCAGGAAGCCTATGATGTAGCTGGAATTGTAAAACAAAAGTTAGGTCAAACTGAAATAATAGGCAGAAAAATTGGTTTTACAAACCGTAATATTTGGAACATTTATAATGTGGATCAACCAATTTGGGGTCCAATTACAACAAACAGTGTAAGTTTTTTTGAGTCAAACTTTCTAAAAATTGACCTGAGCCAATTTTGTGAACCTCGCATCGAACCAGAAATAGTGGTTTGTTTAAAACAAACGCCAAAAGATGGTTCTGAAAACCCTGAAATATATCTGGATTGGATAGCCCCAGGGTTTGAAATAGTTGACTCTATATATCCAAATTGGAAGTTTTCATTAACAGATGCAATTGCATCGGGTGGGCTTCACGGATGTTTGGTTGTGGGAAAGAAGTTTAAGGTGAATGATCGAACTGAGAGAGATTTAATTGATGTAGGAGTAAGTTTGTATAGAGGTAGTAGGTTTGAAGAAGCGGGTAATGGGGCAAATGTTTTAGATGGTCCAGTTTCTGCAATCCGACATTTACATAGTGGTTTGTCTAAGATCAAAAACCAAGACGCTCTGTCAGCTGGTAATATTATAACTACTGGAACTATGACAGACGCAAAACCAATCCTTTCCAAAGAAAAATGGAGTGCAAAATTTGAGGGCGTAGTTGAGTCAGAGTTAAATTTAGAATTTTTTTAACGAGCTTACTTAAGGTAATTTTTATATCCTCTTGTTCAATTAATATTTAAAATTCATAATGACACTACGCGGTTCCTACTTCTCTCAGCGTGCCCGTAAATAAAGCCTCCACATTACCCCGTGGAGGCTTTTTATCGAAATGCTCAGCCAAATCTGATCCAGAAGGTTCTTTCTTCCGTATACGTAACGTGTCATGACAAAATGCATGCGCGGACAACCATGGTTAGTTGTCCTCATACCCCCCTGAAACAACGCCTGTTAGGCGTTGTTTTAGTTTTTAGAACTGGAGTCCAAAATGGAAATATTATCGCATTGGCGGCGTGGTGTCGTTAAATTTGCAGAATTCGATACTGATTTGTGAAAAGGGATCTTAAAAATTCATAATAGTGATTCAGAAAATGCTCTTTGATAAAAGCAAGGTTTTTAAAGTTCCTTTAGGTTCTGGCAATCCGCTTTTTGCTGGAAATAGCTTAGCTTTAATTTCAATATTTTTTTTTGCAGCAGGGTTCCCAGCTGCAGAAGTTCTTTTAGATATATGGCACCCCATTACTCTGATGTTTTTTAGGCTCATATTGGCAGTCTCAACACTAGTTCTGCTCTGGGCTCTTATTGAAGGTGTATCCTCAGTTTTGAAGGCGCCTTGGTTGAAAGGAATAAAAATTGGCTTATTAGGTTTTGGGCTGGGAACAAACTTATTACTGTTTGCGCAGTGGTTTACGGATCCTATTACGGTTGCTTTACTGGCAACCTTAATTCCTGTTTCTGCAACTATTTTGGAAGTTTGGGATGGTCGAAGAAAACTTAATAGTAAGTTTATTCTTGGTTTGATAGCTTCGATATTAGGTGGATTAATTGCCGTTAGTGAGAATATTTCAATCGATTTGGGTTGGGGAGTTTTGATGGCTTTAGGCTCAGGATTTTCTTTTATGTGGGCATCTGATAAAAGTGTAACCAGACTTTCTGAACTATCTTCAATAGCGCGCTCATCAATTACTTTTACTGGGGCGGCCATTTTTACCACGATAAGTTTTACAATATTTTTTACATTAGGATTAATTGAAATTCCGAATTGGCTTACAAGTAATCAGTTACTTAGTTTGATAATTTATTCTGTAATTGCCATGGCTATTTCTCAGGTTTTTTTTATCGCGGCCATCGATAAAGTAGGAGTAGCAATCTCATCGCTCCATTTAAATTTTTCTCCCTTTTACGTTATGTTGATTGTATTTGTATTGGGGGAAACATGGGATTTAAGAGCAGTTATTGGTGCATCTATTGTTGCTTTTGGCGTTTGGCTAGCGCAAGTAAAGTAAACTTCTAATTAATATTATGCGTGTATACCCCAAAACAAAAATCATTAGCTCCGGCTTAGATCCGGTTTGTAAGTACAAAGGGAACTGATCTTTGCTCTTTTTCCAAATTTAAAATTTGGTATTATGTGACAATACTATATTTCTTCTAGTGTGTTAGTGTCGGTCAGCTTGGTAAAAGTTCGGGATCATAGTTATAAGTTTATATCAGCCAAACCTTTTGCTCCAAATTTAGGAGCTGAGATATATGGAGTAGATCTCAGCAAACCTATTTCAGAGGAACAGTTCGGTGATATTTTCAAAGCATTTCTGGATCATCAAGTACTATTTTTTAAAAACCAAAAAGAAATTCCTCCAGATGTCCATATTGCATTTGGTAAAAGATTTGGAGAGTTACACGCTCATCCTGCTGCTCCAACAATGAAGGGTTATCCTGAAATCTTTGAAATTCATGCCGATAAGAACTCTAAGATCGCAAATGGTGAATTTTGGCACTCGGATGTATCATGTGATGAAGAGCCTCCTCTCGGAACTATGCTTCAAATTCATATAGCGCCACTTTGTGGTGGTGATACAATGTTTAGTGATATGTATGCAGCCTATGACGCCCTTTCAGATCCAATTAAAAAGCTAATTAATGGATTAAGTGCTACACATGAATCTGAGCATTTATACAGGGGCCGTTATGCCGATAGAGGCATGGATGACACAGAGTCTATTTTCCCAACGGCTGTTCACCCTATTGTTAGGACACACCCTGAAACGGGAAGAAAAGCGTTATTTGTAAATCGTACTTTCACAACAAAAATTAATGGATTGTCAGTTGATGAAAGTAATAGCATCTTAACGCTGCTTTTTGATCAAGCTGAGCATATAAATCATCAAATTCGTTTTAGTTGGTCAATTAACGATATGGCTTTTTGGGATAACCGCTGTTGTATGCACCGTGCTATCTGGGATTACTGGCCAGAAGAAAGAAAAGGTCGAAGAGTTACAATTAAAGGTGATCGCCCAAAGTAAAATTAACTTGATATAAGGATATTAAAGCTTAGCTTTTATTAATGTTTTGGATTTTGTTCTTAATTTTTTTGCTAGCTTGTTTTTCAGCTGGAGCCACTGGTGGGCTTTTCCCACCAGGTTCGTGGTATTCAAGTCTAAAAAAGCCTAGTTGGACGCCTCCAAATTGGGTATTTCCGGTAGCATGGACATCACTTTACATTTGTATGTCTTTTGCAGGAGCCAGAGCCGCTTTGTCGCCGGATAATAGTCTAGCTATGGCACTTTGGTCTCTCCAAATTGCTCTTAATACGCTTTGGTCTCCAGTATTTTTTGGATTAAAAAATATTAAGTTGGGACTTATAGTGTTGATAACACTTTGGCTATCAGTTGCTTGTACTATGCTCGCATTATGGGAAGTAGATTGGCTCTCGGGGCTACTATTTTTCCCATACCTTGTCTGGGTTTCTATTGCAGGAGCTTTAAATGCATCTGTTTGGCGATTGAATTTGGAAGAAAATAAACAATAACCAGACGCTTACAGTAATTATGCAGTTATTTATTGCACGTTTTTGGTTAGACTCGCATTACACTTCCCTCTGGATCGTAGGGAGACGCTTGAATAACTTTCGCATCTTTTTCAACGCCAACAACATGAACCTTTAGTCTCTGATTTTCATTAGCTAGGTCGTTATTCACTAAGGCCATAGCCAGTGATTTCTTTAAAGTATGGCCATAACCACCTGATGTCACAAATCCCACTAGGCTATCGTTGTTCCAAACAGGTTCATATCCACTAGCATCAGCATCGTCAGCATCAATTTCTAGCATAACGAGCTTTTGGGCAGGTCCATTGCCATCTCTTTCCTTAATTGCCGCAGCCTGACCAATAAATTTTTCTTTTTCCCAGTTAATCCACCGGTCCATTCCTGTCATTCCTGGGGTGTATCCTTGCGTAAATTCTGCTGACCAAATTCCAAAGCCCTTTTCTAACCTTAAAGATAATAAGGCGTTGAAACCAAATTCTCTAATGCCACACGCAGCGCCCGCTTTCAGTAGTAACCTACGCAGGGCTATGTGATCACCCATTCTGCAGTGAATTTCATAACCTAATTCACCTGTGACGGATAAGCGGCCAACTTTCGCACTGATCAAACCTATATCCATAGCAGCGCAGCCCATAAATTTTAACTCGTCAATGGATGAGCCTGTAAGCTTGGATATTACATCTTTAGAATTTGGACCAGAGAGAGAAAATCCGGCCCAGTCTTCTCCAAGGTCTTTAATGGAAACACCATCGCTAAGGTGGTCACTGAACCATCGCATGTGCCAGGCGCGTAAATAGTACGAACCCATGATCCACCAGGTTCCATCACCCCAATTGAATACGGTTAAATCACCTTTTAATTTGCCTTCCTCGCTGAGCATAGGGGCCAAGCCAGCCCGGCCTGGTTTAGGAAGTTTTGAGGCCATTATGTTATCTAGCCAGGCCTCGGCATTGGGCCCTGAAACTTCAAAGCGGGAGAAGCCAGTTATATCAAGTAAGCCAACGCCAGTTCGGACTGCGTTACACTCATCTCCAACTATAGGAAAGGCATTAGAGCGTTTAAGCGAGGGATTTTCCACAAATTTCTTCGATGCAAAGTATAGAGGTACTTCGAGATCCCAACTATTTCCCCACTGGCAACCTGCTTCGGTCATTGCATCGTGCGCCGGCGCCATTTTCAATGGGCGACCTGCAGGGAGTTGTTCATTTGGATAGGTCATAACAAAACGTCGGGAGTAAAACTGGCCTGTAGTTTGTTTGATAAATTCTTTATTTTCTGCAAATTTACCATATCTGGCAACATCCATACCATAAACATCTGCTTCTGGCTCACCGTGGATCATCCACTCAGCGAGAGACTTGCCTACGCCTCCGCCTTGGAGAAAACCTGCCATCACAGCACATGCACACCAGTAGCCTCGTTTTCCAGGGACTGGGCCCACAAGAGGATTACCATCAGGTGAAAAGGTGAAAGCACCATTTACCCAGGTTTTAATTCCAACATCTTGCAAAGCTGGATAGCGCTCAAATCCAAGAACTAACTCATTTTCTATCCGATCTGTTTGTTCCTGAAATAGCTCCATTCCATAGTCCCAGGGAGCGCCATCCATAGCCCAATGTTCATGATTAATCTCATAGATGCCGAGCAGAACACCTTTTTGATCCTGTCTTAAATAAGTGAAGCCTTCCAGATCGACAGTCATGGGAACTTCAAAATCTAAACTCTCTAATTCAGAAATTGTATCGGATATCAAATAATGATGTTTTAAAGGGGATACTGGCAACTCAATATCAGCCATTCGTCCAATTTGCTTAGCCCACAATCCTCCGGCATTTACTACATGTTCACAGGTTATTATCCCCTTATCAGTTTGAACCTGCCAGCCATCTTTTGTTTGCTTCAATGCTTCTACTTTGGTGTGTTCAAAATACTCAGCGCCGCGCTTGCGGGCTGCTTTTGCATAAGCGTGAACAGTACCTGTCGTGTCTAAATAACCTTCCCGATCAGCCCACATGCCGCCAAGTAACCCATCAGTTGACATAATTGGGTTCAGTTCACGGGCCTCTTCTGGCGTAACAAGCCTGCAGTCAGAGATACCAATGGATTGATATACTCTATATGCAGATTGTAACCATTCCCACCGATCTGGTGTACCAGCCATGGTTAGACCGCCAGTCATGTGCAGACCAATATCTTGTCCACTTTCAGCTTCTATCTCTTGCAGTAAGTCGATGGTGTAAGCTTGAAGGGCGGAAATATTCGGATCAGCATTTAAAGCATGTATACCACCAGCTGCATGCCAGCTTGAACCAGCAGTAAGCACGGATCTCTCCAGCATGCATACATCTGACCAGCCAAATTTTGCTAGGTGGTAAATAACAGAGGCTCCAACTACTCCTCCACCAATAACAACAACCCTATAATGAGGTTTCATTACATTCATCCCCTAAAAAGTTACGCGCATCCAATTATAGCTTGTTGTGCGCTTCAAAACTATCTTATCTTTAAGCATGTTACTTTAAATATCGCTTACCAAACTTCGATAAGTTGAGTAACTGCAATAGCGCCAAAAATGAGTGTGATTACGACTTTAAAAAATCCCCATGGGTTAGATTTGAATTTTTTACCCAAATTGGTCGCAGCTTCTTCCTCATCCATGTCATCTGTATTTGCTTTGAAATCGTCCAAACAATCAAATGAGTTTATCATCACAAAAATAAATGTCCCCACAATAGCTGCTGTGATTGCAAGCTGTGGTAAATCTCCCCCTTGGATGATCAGGAATAGTGTGGCTAAATTCGCAAAAACACCAATAGTAAAACCCCAGTATAAATCTCTGCCTCTTGTATTGCCAAACATTTGCCTTCTATCACGGTCCGCTGATGTATTCATTTTTGACATTTTAAATCTCCATGTAAAATAAGTTAAATTTTAACATATGAGCTAGTTATTCTAAGATAATTGTTTGATTACGTTGCGTCTATCTGTTTAGGAAAGAAAAAGCGTTGCTGTATGATTACCATTTATAAATGTGCTCTAAATCTAGTGTAATTATAATTTGAATAAAAAAACCTCCACCTTTTGGCGAAGGTAAAGTTTCGGTTCACTATCACGGGAAGGCGATGTCAGCCGTTTGGTGAAAGAGTAATGCTACAATCCAGAAATTTAATGCGGCTTTTTGGCATTCGTAATATAAAACCAATTAGAGTAAGAGAGAGTTGTTCTCGCCATTTGCCGAAGCACAATGAGTTTGAGGATAGTGGCTGGGTTCGATGGGAGGAGAACCCGGCCGCGCCGAAAAATTCGGTTTAAGATGAGTTGTCAGTTTAATTTGTAGTCAACTGGTGGAAATAGGTAGTCTTCGTCTCTTTTGATAATAGGGGCTTTTTGTCTAGGAAATCTGGGCAAGCCCAATCCAGTGTTTATCATTCGCAGGTAGTCACGATAGCTCATACTCATTAATGGTTTTATTGGGCCAATGAACCCTTCATCTTGATCTGACTTATTCATAGTAACTCTCCATTTTAAAAAATGGATTGCAAATTTTGTGCCACAAAATTACCTGCTTTATGAATTGATCGATATGTTTTTTTTAAAACGGAGCTTTGCCAATTTTTGAAACAAGATTTGCTATGCCGCCTGTATATGCAAAGTAAGTCCACCAAAGCCAAAGAAAGAAAATAAAAACTCTGAGTAACTTAGCTTTTGACCAAGTTTTTGGGTCAAATAACGTTAGTATGACCCACAAGAAGCCACATCCGATAAGATATAAAACTAAACTGAACATATTAACCTAAAGCTAAAAAATTTTTACAGTACAACAAGATAAATCTACTTATCTAAATATCAATAAAACATGAATTGGCATATATGATTTAATACCGTAGATAGCTTTTACTATTTATATGACCTGTGAAGAGATCCAACATGCCCTACGAGCCAATAAAACTACCCGATCGTGTTCAATTACCTGAAGATGAGGCTATTCAAAAATCCAAAACCTTTTTTGAGTATATGTGTAAACGTCACTCAGTTAGAGACTTCAGTAGCAACCCAATTCCAAAAAAAATTATTGAAAATATTGTAGCTGCTGCCGGTCGGGCTCCCTCTGGAGCTAATCAACAGCCCTGGCATTTTGTCGCTATTAAGGATGTGGGCATGAAGAAAAAGATCCGTGAGGCTGCCGAAAAAGAGGAGCAAAATTTTTATACTGGTGGAGCAAGTGACGAGTGGATTTCTGCTTTGGAGCCTATTGGAACTGGAGTATCAAAACCTCACTTAACAGATGCGCCCTGGCTTATTGTTGTATTCGCTGAACGCTACGGAAAAAATACTGATGGATCACGGCGCAAAAATTATTACGTTCCTGAAAGTGTAGGAATAGCAATGGGATTTCTAATTGCTGCAATTCACAACGCTGGATTGGTATGTCTTGAACATACACCCAATCCAATGAAATTTTTAAATGATTTGTGTGGAAGGCCAGATAATGAAAAACCAATTATGATACTACCAGTTGGCAATCCAAGCGAAGATGCGAATATTCCAAAAGCTGCAAAACTGAAGAAGCCTCTAAACGAGATTTTGACAGTTTTTTAATTTATGAAATATTCGTTTTAAATATATATCACAAAGATTTTTCTGAGTTTTGGTACTTTTATTTTTACAAGGATAGGCAAAAGTTAAGATGGTGAGGCCAAAAATGAAAGTTGTACTAGTCGAACCAGAGATACCATTTAATACTGGTTCAATTGGTAGAACTTGCGTAGCGCTTGATTTGGAACTGATATTAATCGGCAAACTTGGTTTTTCCTTGGATTCATCTTCAGTAACTCGATCGGGAACCCGCTATTGGCAACTTGTTGAAATTAGTCTTTATGATAGTTGGGATAAGTTTCTTCTAGAACGTTCACCGCTCGACGATCAACTTTACTTGTTTGAAGAAGACGGATCAAAAAGCTTTTACACACCAAATTATCATCCACACGCATATTTAGTCTTTGGTTGTGAGTCTAAAGGGCTGCCAAAATCAATTCGCGAAAGCATGAAAGATAGAACTTTTTCACTTCCAATGAAAAATGAAGCTGTCAAATCCCTTAATTTGGCAAATACGGCAACGGCGGTAGTGTATCAAGCAATGAGAGATTATTTTTGAAAAAAAAATGGTTATCGAATTAATTGAATGCTGACGGATTGGCTCGCGAATGTAACCCTAATTCAAGACAAATCTAATCACGTAACGATGGTGTAAGTAGCCGCATGAATTCAAGAAAGTTAATTTCCCCACTGAAACAGCTTGCTTATGAAAAGATGATAAAAATTTAATTTGGCATAAAAAATGCCTATATCACTTTAGTAACCCCGCGGGTACTGGGTCTCTAATAGCTTTTTCCTCCCTGTTGAGCCGATTAGAGACCCTTTTTTGTAAAGTCTTTAAGGACTTAAACTAAGAAAATTACCATGAATTAGCTGTATACAAATGGACACTGGCGTAAGTCGTTATTTTTGAACAATAATTAAAGTATACCATTGTATTTGTTGACTTTTTTACGAAAAAATTTAAATAGATGGTATGGTAAATGAATGTAAAAAATGTAATGTCGTCCATAGTTCTTTAGCAGATCGATGCTTTAGTTGCGGGGAGACGTTTAAAAGTTTGAAAATCTCTCGAACCAGTTATGGATTACCAACTTTGTTGGCTACGACTTTCTTGTCACTAAGCGTAGTAATTATGAACGTTAATGTAGTTTTTGGAGGCTAAAATGGTGACTTGGAAGCAAATTTTTGGTTCAAATTTTAGTGTAGTGCAGATCGAAGCTCTATTGATGGTTGGAGCTTTTGGCACTATATTGTCAGCTATTTTTGTTTTATTGTATCTATACAACCAATTAGCTGACGATTTATAAAATTTTAAACTTTTTATCCACTTACGTAAACGGCTTCAGTTTGTGGTCGGTACCAATTTTTCTGGTTGTGGAGGCGGCCCAATAAGTCGCGAAGTTCAGCAACTTCTTGTCTAATTTCTCTATATGCACAGATGTCCGTTGTATTCTCCGCCGTATCTTCGGCCAGCACGCTCATCGTGGATGACCTTCGTGCTATAACTGAATTTATAGCATCTTCAATAAGATCTATGTCACGCAATCCCAAGTTGAATTCAGTATTTGGTTTCGACATGCTGCCATCCTTCCGACTAATCATCAATTCCACTTATCTTACTTAAAAAATAGATAGCATAACGATAAAAAGTCAACAAATACAATGGTATACTTTATTTTATCAATAAAATTAATAGGTTAATTTTGTGTCCATTTGTATACTTTTAGTTTAAGTGCTTCGACCACCTAACCGACTCGCTTTGGTGGTTGAGGATTATTCGCAGGATTTGAGTCTATCAAGTTTATTTCAATTATATCCTTACCACTATCGAGATCTTTCAGGCGCTTCTCAATCGAAAAGGCTATCTCTTTACTATAGACTTGATTGTCTCCTTCATAAAAAGCAAAAGACTTTAAGTGCTTTGCCTTTTTTTCCGGATTATCAATAGTTGACTTAGTCCAATGATACAATTCATACTGTTCGATACCCTCTCTTTCTGCTTCTTCACAATATTCTGCGAATGCATCAAAGGTACAAACAAGTCTGGCGTTATTGTCAGAAGCTATTTTATTTATCTCTTTAGATAGCCCTAAATCATTAACGCTGCGAAGATCTTCTGACAGCTTTTTCGAAACTTTTATCCTGATTTGATAGAGCCAGTCAGACATTGGGGATCCTTTTCTCCATTAGTTAGAAATTTTATCTAGAAATTATTGTGATAAGACTAGATTTAGTGAAGAATAAGATATTTCAACCTATTCATCTTAACTAAGCAGGAATTTTTAAATATGTTTCAATCGTTTTTCCCGCAGCCTAAATTATTTTTCTCGTCATTGGCTCTATGGAGTGGGGTATTAATTCTAGTTTGGTATTCTTTTGGTAAAACGATAGGAGAGTCTCTTGGTTTTGATCTGACTGAAACTGAGACAGTAATTGGCCTAGGTCACTTTATTACTTCAGAATTTTTATGGTTTGATACATTTTTTGCTTTCGGTGCGCTGGCATTTTTCTTTGTGTGGCGCTCCCGTAGCCCACATGAGTGGCAGGTTTGGTCGGTTTTGGGCTCTGCATTACTGATTTATTTATCATATGCTTCAGTTCAGGTATCAGTTGTGATAAATGCTTGGTACGGACCTTTTTACAATGATATTCAAACAGCTCTAACTGGCGATGGAGGAATTACAGCAAGCGACCTATATGGACACTTTTTAGTATTTTGTACTATCGCGTTTCCTTATATTTTATTTATTATTTTAAATAGGTTTTTTACGGCTCATTATATATTCCGTTGGCGTACCGCCATGAACAACTATTATGTTGAAAGGTGGAAGCAGGTTCGCAACATCGAGGGAGCATCACAACGTATTCAAGAAGACACAATGCGATTTGCCGCCATTATGGAAGGGTTGGGGGTTGCGTTTGTGGACTCCATTATGACGTTGATTGCTTTTTTGCCAGTTTTAGCGGCTCTCTCAGTTCATGTTGAGACCCTGCCAATATTGGGAGCCATACCTTATCCATTGGTCTTTTTATCCATCGTATGGTCTCTTTTTGGAACCTTGGTGCTTATTCTAGCTGGAATAAAGTTGCCGGGATTGGAGTTTAAAAATCAACGGGTCGAAGCTGCATTCCGAAAAGAGTTGGTTCTTGGTGAAGAAGATGAACAGAGTGCCAATCCTGGAACTCTGAGTGATCTTTTTTCAAATGTTCGCCGAAATTATTTTAGAATTTATTGGCATTACACATATTTCAATCTTTTTAGGTATATGTATATTCAGGCGGATAATGTTGTTGCTTATATCTTCTTAGTACCCACAATTGTATCAGGGCGTATTACTCTCGGTATAATGAACCAAATTTTAAGGGCTTTTGGGCAGGTTGCCTCCTCATTTCAATTCTTGGTATCTTCGTGGACAACCATCATCGAGCTTATATCAATTTATAAAAGGCTTCAGGCTTTTGAAGCTGCTATTAGTGATCAACCTCTTCCCAAAATTGATCAAGAGTTTATTGAATCAGGATCACAGGAGACATAGTCTAAATCGAAGTCAAATTAATTTGATGATCGGTATAGCTTTTGGAGAATGCAGTGTATTGTAGAGTTGTACATATAAAAGCTTTGTCTGAGTTGCAGATGAAAATGCTTATTGCATACGTCGAAACAACTATGTTTCCGCGAAATTTGGGAGCTGGACAACTTTCTGGTGAAGTTTTTTCTGTTAGCCAGACTGAGGTATTCACGGTGTCGCGATTCAATGACAAAGCAGCCGCGGATAAAATAATGGGTCTGATGAAGGGTGAATTGAAAGAGATAGCCAAAGGTAGCAAAATGACAGTTCTAGAGGGCCCTCTTTTAATAGAAGGATAGATGGGTATCGCAAGTAGGTGACTTAAATCTTAGAAACGAATACCGTCTGTCTTTGTGTTAGAAAACCTGCCATCCCTTAGTTTGGCGCCTTTAAGACTGGCTCCATTTAAATTGGCGTCTCCCAGATTAGTATAACGCAAAATCGCGTTATCAAGAATTGCATTAGTTAAGTTAGCACCACGAAGTCTGACATTACTTAAATCTGCATATTCCATATTTGCGCGATAAAGTTTTGCACCGCTGAAGTCTGCTTTTCGAAGGTCGGCTTCTTCCAGCCGCGCATTACTGAGATCGTAATTCACACAGTAATTTGTATTCAAAAGTTGCTCTTCCTCATCGCTACCTGCATAAATTGATGTCCCCGATAAAACCAAAGCTATACCCAAAATGAAAATATTTTCTTCAAATTATCCTCCGTTGAGCTAACGTTATCCAGTTTTCTAGGCACCTAAAGTTAAACTTTACGTCAGAGAAAATGGGATCTAAAGGTATATATCAAAAACTTTGTGCTTGTTACCTAACGTTTTAATAATTTGTTCTATGATACACTTGTTACAGTGTTTAGGGTTTTAATCATCAATAGTGAGGGAAAAAAATGGATCAAAATTTGAGAGCAAGTATTCAATCGAGTACGTTTTATTATTTCATGATAGTGATGACCCTAACAACCATAAGTCAATTGACAACAATGTCTGTGATTGTTTTTGCTGACATAGCTGGCAAAGAAAATGTAGTTGCAGCGTCTGTGATTGGCCCCGCTCTTCTCGGAGCATTTGGAATTATTAGGCTGCTAACAAATATGACTTATATTGTGGCCGATATGGATAAAGATATGAAGGCGACAAAATATGGGGCCAGCGTATCTGGAATACCATTTCCAGTACTTAAGATAGTATTTGCTGCCATCTTTGTCATTATTGCATTAGTGCAATTATCTGCAATTTATTAAGAAAAAATCGCCAAAAGGGCCTAAAATTAATGGACCTTTTGGCAACCAAGCAATATTAATTACGTTTCGCGTAAAATCCAGCACTGATTACCAAAAATATCAACGCTTGATAAAAAAATGGGTTATTCCCAATGGGATCCCCACCGCTGAAAATTAGGTAGAGCCCACCTATTGCAAATATTGCCCAGCCTATTGCGTGGATCATCATAAATTCTGAAATGTTTTCTAAGCTAACATATTTTCTTGTTGCAATAAGAACATAAGCTATTACCAGCAAGGCTAGTCCGGTATTTTGTAATTGATTGCTTGCAAGGTCTGAAATTAAATCTGGGGGAACTGTCATTACTGACCAATATGAATTAGGTGCCAGAAAAAACCAAAGACCATATATAACGCCAACTATAGGCGTAAAGAGCATCATTTTTTGTTGCATAGCTAATCTCCACTTTTAGATAAGTAGAAATTATCATAGATTTAAGTTATCGTGCAAAAATAATTTTTTACTAGTGTTTTGAAGTTAATTGGCTTCGCCTAGCTCTACCCAAAATACTACATCCATTCTAACCTTATTTCCAATCAATGTTGCCTTAATTGAGCCAGGTAAACTGCTCAAAACGGCTTTAATCAGGTTGGTATGAGGCGCACCTGTCTCAAAATTTAATTTACTTTCCATTATTCTATTAAAGTGCGATAATTTTAAATTTTCTAAATCTACGGTTGTAGAGGCTAATACCGTGAGTTGAACTTCTCGCATAGTTTGGGATTGCCTTCCTTCACTAAACTCAAACTTAAGCTCTTTAGGCTCATAAGACTCGTAGCAGTAAAAAATTAAATGATGTAGCATTACTTTAAGAGAGCCTAAAGGAATACCATATCCAACTTCTGATACTGAGCTCGTTTCCACCTCTACTTTCAAATCTTTTTCGTCTAAAAAACTCTCATAAGCATGTGTAAATTTTTCCAATATGTGGCTCAAATCTTGAATTGTTAAAGTCTCTGTATCATTCGAAATATAATTTCCAGTTTCACTAATTTTTGATAAATTAAACGAAACATCAAGAATACGATCTCGAATGTAATCGACTTGTGAACGATTTTTCTTTTTATCTGTTCTTTCCAACAACCCTTTGGTTAACTCCATTTGTGAAGCTAAGCTATATGCTGCTATTTTTAATTTCGTTTTTTCGGCCTCAGAACTTTCCTGAGCTTCTGCGACTAGATCATAAGAAGTTTTATTTTTTTCGATAAGAGACTTATTCTGTTCAATTTCTTTAAGGTAAAAATTTTGATATTGGTCAACCACATTGCGAATGGCAAAAATGAGAACAAAAGACAGCGTTAAGCACGAAATATGAACTCCAATAATGCTCGAATAAACTTCACCATCCGGAAGAAAAGTTTCTGGCACTAAAAGTAATAGTAAAATCGTAGCAATAGTTCCTGACATAATAACAAGCGGACCGGTAAACTTAAATGCCATTAATCCACAGGCTAGTATAAGAAAAACATCTACAAAAATGATCGAGCTGTTTCTCAAACCGGCAGCAATAAATAAGGAGAAGAAAATTAATACTAATGAATAAAAACGGACTCGATTAGATTTTATCTTACCAAATCCAAGAAATACAAAAAGCCCATAACAGACGGTCAAGAATGCCTGATGATAGGGTACAAAATCGAGAAATAAATTTCTATAACCAACCAGTATGAGAGCTGGGAATGCAACGACTGCTATTGCCCGCGCCGCTATTTTGAGACTTTGATCGAGTATCCCATCTAAATTTTGAATATTTGATTGCATAATATCAGGTTAATAGCTCTGCTTGGACAATAAAATAAATTAATACCATCAGGCTTCCACTCCTTTTTCAGCGTTATGGATAATTTTGCAAACATGATCATTAAACGGTGTAGGAATTTCGTACTTTGCTGCAAGAGGTGGAATAGCACCATTAATAAAGTCTATTTCTGTTTTTCTCTTAGTTTCAAAGTCTTGTAACATTGACGGTTTGGCGGAACCGACCCTTTTTGCAAAATCACTGACATATCCAATAGGATCTTTAAATGAAAATGGTATACCTTTGGCTAACCCAACAGAATAAGCTTCTTGCATACAATTTAAAGCGAATGCCCAATATTCCTCATTATTAAATAGCTCTTTGACATTGCAGCTAAAAATAGAACATGGGCCAGACAAGGTTACATTGCAAAGCAATTTTTCCCAAATTAACTGCTCAATATTCTCGTAGATTTCAGTTTTCAATCCACTGGAACGCCAGGCGGAAACTACATTATCAAGTTTTTTTCCTATCATTTTTTGTGAAATTGGGCCCAGCCTTATTTTTTTATTTGCTGTATGGGTAACGTGACCCGGCGCTGTCAAACTCGCTCCAAAACCTTCAGCCACTCCTAAAATAATGTTATTTTTAGGCAGATGCTTCAAAACAATGTCGCCAGCACCCAGTCCATTTTGAATTGTAATTATTGGTGAGTTCAGATCTATTTGATCCTTCAGACTTTTAACACTTTCTTCCAAATTCAGGGCTTTGGTTGCAATGATGTAGAAATCGCACCCTTCCAAATCTAAAATTTTTGTGCTTGCTGTTATATTTTTAGCTATAATCTGTCCATCAGGGCCTTCAATCAGCAGGCCGTTTCTATTTATGTAATCGACGTGATCCTTCCAGATATCGATTGCAATAACTGCATGTCCTGCTTTGGAAAATCGTGCAGCGTAAATTGATCCCATCGCACCAGTTCCAATCACAGCAATTTTCATAGGTCAGGCCTTTTCAGATCAAGGGGAAACCGGCTATTTAATTCATCAACTATTTTGATAGGTAAGTGATTTGGCCAATATTCCTTTAATATTTCTAAAGCCTCAGACTCTGCTCTTTTTCCCATATCCAGTTGTTCACTGGTTGCCCATTCTTCTATCGATTTGCGCTCAGCAATCTCCGGATAATAAAAGTCACTTTTCATCCGAGCATAAGTTTCAGGATGCCCGAGATAATGGCCTTCATTATTTACTACCTCTTTTATGCTGTCATGCATTAATGTTTCATCACTTATTTCTGGAATAATATTTGACCTGAATAAGACACCAATTAATTCGTTGTCCGCGACCATTGCGCCATAATTAACGGCCATTAAACTGGCCTGAGAACCTGCTGCTTGAGTTATCAAATTAGCCCCAGTTTGGGCGGCACTATTAATCGTCAGCGCTTTTTCGTAGCCCGATTGAAAGTCTATTAATTTGCTATCCGTAGCTCCCGCTATCACAGAACAGGGAATTTCCCAATATCGCATAACTTGAACCGCAGCAGCAGTTGCCATCAACTGCTCTGGGGCTCCTCCAGCCATTCCACCGGTCCTAAGATCGGTTATCATTGGGCGAGGACCAGCAATACTCGCTGCGTCTGGATCAAGTATGTGTACCGCTACTAAGCCCGCAAGGCTCTCTGCTAAAGTTTGCGAAACAGAACCAGCAATTGTTACTGGACTAGAAGCGCCGAGTTGGCCAAAAACATTACAGTGAACGGGGATACCTAGCTTAATTGCCTCTATCATTACCTTAATACTTGCTGGATCAAACCTTAGCGGAGGTACAGCATGATTTACATGTATAGAAAGAAAAGGCCTTTTCCTGAAGTTCTCTTCTCCTCCCGCGATTTTGTAACATAGCTCGGCTATTGGAATAACATGAGACCAATGTGAAGCTTGCACCATAACATGTTTCGAAGTTCCAGCTAAACTTGCTGCTGCAGTAGAGAGGTCGAATTCTAACGGGTCTTCTATATCGCCAGCAACCAAGGATCGCGAGAAAAAACTAATATTGGTTAGCTTATCGGCTAATCTTGCCGCGTCATATAGATCTTTAAGTTTAGATGGGACATATTCATTTGTTTTAGGTTTTTGCAAATTCGGGGCAGCACCACCTGTTCCTGCATAGACATAATTTTCCCCTACAAGCAGATCATTTTCAAGAGTTTGACCAGCCAAAAGTACCACCCGTTGATGCTGAGCTATTGCTTTTTCAATTAAGTCTAGAGGGTAAATTAATCTGGTTCCCTCTAACTTGCCGCCATGGTTCAGTACCAAGTCACACAGTTCTTCTGGCGCATCTGACATTCCTATTTCTGCAAGAATTTTTATCGCAGCATCTGCAATTTTTTTTACGTCACTAGTTTCTATCGGGGAAAATGTTTTTTCATTTACAAAGTTTGTTAAGTGGTAGTTTTTTAATTCAGCTTCACTTTGTGGCTTTTTTCTTTTGCGGCGCATGCTCAGCTCAATCTAGATGTAAATTATTTTTTATTTTGTTTGTTTGATACAGTTTGGAATAACTTTTCTTCGTAATTTCTCTGAAGGGATTTCAATTCTTGTAAGATACTTTCTATATCACTTGGTTGTTTTAGGATTATATCTACTACTTCGCCCTCAAGTATTTCTGGTGAGGTAGTTTTTTTTAAATCTACATATTGATATGGAATAATCGGCTTATTAAAACCTTTTAATTCTATAGATTCCTGGGCCTCAAATTTAAAATCTTTTTCCAAAAGTGCTTTTGTTTCAGGAGCAACTAATATTTTTTTGGGCTGGCAAATAGATTCTAAGCGCGAGGCTAAATTTACAGTACTTCCTAGCACAGTATAATCCACACGCTGCACTGAACCAAAGTTTCCAACTGTGCAGTAGCCTGTTGAAATTCCGATTCTCACATTTAAACCTTCAGTAATTCCCCGATCTTCTCGCCAATTTCTGTCAAGTTCAGCTACTCTATTTTGCATAGCAATGGCCATACTAAGACACTTTGATGCATCTTTTTTTAATCCGTCACTTTCGGGGTCTCCAAAAAATACTAATATTGCATCTCCAATAAATTTATCAATTGTTCCGCCGTGTTTTAAAGCGATTTCTGTCATCGCAGACAGGTACTCATTTATAAGTTCTGCAAGAAGATCTGGATCAAGTGAATCTGAAAGATCGGTGAAACCTTTGATGTCCGAAAAAAATACAGTCAATTTTTTTCGCTTATAACTGTTCGCATATTCAGACTCTGTTTCAAATATATTTTTATAAATTTGAGGTGACAGATACTTTGCCAGCCTATTGGAAATTTTTTCAAGTTTTGTATTTTTTTCCTTAAGGCTGTCATAAGCTTGTTGATTTAAGTTGATTAATTCTTCATTTTCTTGTTTCAAAATTGTTTCGGCGGTTCGGTCAACGAACTGTCCTTGGACACCATTTAATCTATCCGTAATAGAGCTTTGGGTTTTTGTAGAAAGTAATGAAAAATAATATATTTCATGATTTAATTTGATTTTGATTTGAGGAATTAAAACTTTTCCATCTTTACTAAGAGTTGTTTTAAAATCACTTATGATTTTTTGTTCGACGCCGAGATGTGCCAAAAGTGTTAAAAGATTTTGAGACTTTAATTCGATATCTGTTTTAAATAAGTTCTCAAAATTTTTATTAACATGTATGAGATTTAGGCTTTGGTCTGCGTAAAAAGCAGCAGTTATAGCATTCGCAAAATTAAAAAAACTAATGCGATTTAAAAATTCTGTATCTAGGACCTTTGCAATATCCATATTAGTTAAAGCCTTTACCGCCGTTTCTGGATGTCACGCAGACGTTCGGATAAGATTGCCATAACCCCACGAATGATCATATCAGAGTCTTCTAGTTTTTTTTCAAACTCCTTAGTTGATACAAAAATAATTACACTTTCTTCTAATGCTTTTGCAGTTGCCATCCTAGGTGCCATATCAATTACGCCCATCTCACCAAGTATCTCGTTTGCTTTTAGCACAATATCTGGCTTTTCCATTGTTTGGTTAGTAGGAAAATAAATTCCAACGGAACCCTTCCCTACGATATATAGACCATCAGCTGGATCACCTTTTTTAAAGATTGTGTTTCCAGCATTTAACTCCATTTTTTGCATTTTATACCTCTATCTCTAATCCATCTCTGGCAAGCGTGAACAATTCTGGCAAATCTTTTGCTATTTGGTCGAGTTCTTTGTCGCTTCTGTTTGGAGCATGATGAGTAATGAGAATTTTCTTACAATTTGCTGTTGTGTTGAAATCAATAGCTTGTTCTATAGAGGAGTGACCCCAACCCTTTTTGTCGGCAAGTTCTTCTTGAGTAAACATACCATCCCATATTAATAAATCTGCATTTTTTGAAAAATTGGCCAAGCTTTTTCTTTGATCCTCTTCAAATTCGTTATCACAAATATAAATAAGTGAGCTATTTTTCTCTATTAATTTGTAACCGGTACTGCCACCTGGATGGTTGAGAAGCATTGAATCTAAACTTATAACTTTCCCCAGTTTTTCCTGAACCGCTTTGAAAGGTAGAAACTTTATATTTGATAGTAAAGATACAATATCAATTGGAAAGTATGGTGGCGAAAAACACCTTCGAATGGTCTGTTTTACAAGTTCTATATCGCATAAGCCACTTGAAATTATAATCTCGTTTTTTGGATCAAAAAGTTCTGGATTGAATGGTAAGCCTTGGATGTGGTCATGATGAAAATGGCTAATTAACAAAAAAGACGCTCTTGATTTTGAAAATTTAATATTTTTAAAACCAGATCCGGCATCAAAAATAATCTGATCATCACCAGTGATAACCTCAAAACAGGATGTATTACCTCCATAATTATGAGTGGAAGGCGAAGAGGTTGCTGCTGAGCCCCTGCAACCGTGAATAGAAAGTTTCATTTCTGCATCGAACCTTATATTTTTTGAATAAGTTACAATATTTTTATTTTAGCGTCTAATTATATGATAAAACAACAAAGTAGTTATGAAACATGTTGATTTTCAATTGGGAAATGGAAACATAATATTTTTTTTTGCAAAAAAGCTCAAAAAGCTTTGTTTTTCTGGTCTTTAAATTCAATTTTCAAATTATAGTTATTGACTTACGTCGAAGTTTTTTTGATGTTGGGTGTAAAGGAGATGTTTATGAAAACGTTTGCAGCGTGCCTTTTGTTGGTGACTTTCTTGTCGGGATGTTCTACTTTAGGCGAGTATAATTTAAATCCACTGGATTGGTTTGCATCTGAAGAGGCAGCTAACTAAATCTTATTTTAATAACTTTATATCTAAAAGGAAAATATTGGTATGAAAAAAATTGTAATTTTAATGGGCTTATTGGGTTTTCTAGCAGCTTGTGATGCGCCAGTTGGAGGATCATCAACTATGGTATCACCGGAAGCTAGTTCAAATAAACTGTAAAGTTATTTCATGGTGCTTGCAGATGTGTAGGTACTTAATTTTAAAATTAGAAAAAGAGAGCGCTCAGTTTGTCTAAGCGCTCTCTTTTTATTTTTTAGACATCACAATGGATATTTTCAATAAAGTTGCTCAAAGTTTTGAAAGCCAAGCATTTATGAAAACTATAGGCGCTAAACTTGATTTAGTCGAAGAGGGAAAAGTTATTATATCTGTTGAACTTAAACCAAGTATGATGCAACAACATGGTTTTGGGCACGCAGGAGTTACTTTTTCAATAGGGGATAGCGCAGCCGGCTATGCAGCGCTAACAAAAATGGGAATAAGCCAAGAAGTTTTGACTTCTGAAATGAAAATTCACTTATTGTCACCCGCTGACGGTAAAATACTAAAAGCTGTTGGATCCGTATTGAAGTTAGGTAAAAGGCTTCTCGTTGTTCAATCTAATATATATTCAGTCGGTGACAAAAACGAAAAACTTGTAGCTTTTATGCTGGGTACTATGGTACCCAGCATAGTGGAGATTTAGTCAAGCTCACGGCATATTTATTTTATATCAAACCGATCAGCGTTCATCACTTTTGTCCATGCATTTACAAAATCTGCAATAAATTTCTCTTGATTATCTGACTGTGCGTAAACCTCAGCAAGAGCTCGAAGCTGTGAATTAGAACCAAATGCTAAATCTACTCTGCTGGCAGACCAAACAACTTCATCAGTATTACGATCTCTTCCTTCAAATTCAATTTCGTCAGCGCTGGTTGCTTTCCATGAGTACTGCATATTCAATAGATTGACGAAAAAATCATTCGTAAGTTGACCAGGTCGATCCGTTAAAACTCCAAGTGATGAGCTATCATGATTGGCGCCAACTACACGCAGGCCACCAATAAGCGCAGTCATTTCCGGAGCTGTCAGTGTCAGCAAATGAGCCTTATCAATCAAGAGTTCTTCCGCAGATAATGAATACTGCTTTTTCTGATAATTTCTAAAACCATCTGCAATAGGCTCTAGTAGATCAAAGGACTCTACGTCTGTTTGTTCCAGAGAAGCGTCCATTCTTCCAGGAAGAAAAGGTACCAATACGGAGTTGCCTCCTGCTTTTGCAGCCGCCTCAATACCTGCGTTCCCTGCGAGAACTATCAAGTCAGCCAAAGAAATTTTTGTTTTTTCCGATTTTTCGTTGAACTCTGATTGTATTGTTCGAAGAATATCTAGAACTTTTACAAGTTGTTTTGGCTGGTTAACTGTCCAGTCTTTTTGTGGAGAAAGCGCAATCCTAGCACCATTAGCTCCGCCCCGCATATCAGATCCTCTATATGTAGATGCAGAAGCCCATGCCGTCTGAACACACTCAGATATTGAAAGTCCCGAATTTAAAATCTTGGCTTTTAAACTTTCTTCCTCGGAACTGTTAATTAGATCATGGTTCACAGCTGGAATTGGATCTTGCCAAATTAAATCTTCAACAGGAACCTCATCTCCTAAATACCGAATTTTTGGTCCCATATCTCTATGAGTAAGCTTAAACCAAGCACGTGCAAACGCGTCTGCAAATTCATCAGGGTTTGAGTGAAATCTACGCGATATTTTTTCATACTCTGGATCCATACGCATAGCCATATCAGCCGTAGTCATCATGACAGGAACTTTTGCACCTGAGCCATCGACTTCTGGGGCGTGATCTTTATCCGCTAGATCAACAGCGTGCCAAATATTTGCTCCAGAAGGACTTTTTGTGAGCTTCCAGTCGTAACCAAATAATACATCAAAATAGCCCATATCCCATTGAGTTGGATTTGATGTCCATGGGCCTTCTATGCCACTGGTAGTTGTATGAATCCCTTTCCCAGATTTATATTTATTAATCCAACCAAAACCCATATCCTGCACACTTGAGCCTTCAGGCTCTGGCCCGACAAGTTCGGGGTCTCCAGCACCATGGGCCTTACCAAATGTGTGACCACCCGCAACTAACGCCACAGTTTCTTCGTCATTCATCGCCATTCTGGCAAAAGTTTCACGTATATCGCGACCCGACGCCACTGGATCAGGTGTCCCGTTCGGACCTTCAGGGTTCACGTAAATCAAGCCCATTTGGACTGCTGCTAATGGATTTTCTAATTCGCGATCACCAGTGTATCTACTGTCTCCAAGCCACTCGGATTCAGTGCCCCAGTATACATCTTCTTCAGGCTCCCAGACGTCTGGACGACCACCAGCAAAACCAAAAGTTTTAAACCCCATGGATTCCATCGCGCAGTTGCCGGCTAAAATCATAAGGTCAGCCCAGGAAATCTTGTTGCCATACTTTTGTTTGATTGGCCAAAGAAGTCTTCTTGCTTTATCTAAATTACCGTTATCTGGCCAGCTATTTAATGGCGCAAACCGTTGCATTCCAGTGCCTGCACCACCTCTACCATCTCCAGTACGATATGTTCCTGCACTATGCCATGCCATCCTGATAAAGAAACCACCGTAATGACCATAATCTGCTGGCCACCAATCTTGGCTGTCGGTCATCAAGGCATAAAGATCCTTTTTTAACGCCTTCAAATCAAGTTTTTTAAATTCTTCTGAATAATTAAAGTCTTTGCTCATCGGGTCAGATTTTGATGAGTTCTGATACAATATTTTCACATTTAATTGGTTTGGCCACCAATCGCTATTCGAACGAACGCCTGCTTTTGCATGCATAACTGGGCACATTGTAATGTTACTATGGTCATTCCCGTCCATTTGGTTCTCCAATATTTTTTCAAAAATTTTTATAAGACTTACAAAATTTTTATTATTTTTCTAGTGTAAGATAAACTTTCATTTTAATCACTTGCGTCTGATTAAATCATGGGCTAGCACATTTGCATTCTGCGGCGAGTTGGCGGAGTGGTGACGCAGCGGATTGCAAATCCGTGTACACCGGTTCGATTCCGGTACTCGCCTCCAGAATTATAACCCTTCAATAATCATAAGGTCTGTGTCGACTCCTTTGTCCCTAATTGCCTTAGCAGCTTGGTATTCATCACTGAAATAAAACTTTTCAGCGGCAGTTTTGCTTTCAAATTCTATTAGCGTTACGACTCCGCTTACCGAACCCTCATGCCGATCTGCATCTGGGCCTCTTGCTAAAAGTTTGCCACCATATTTTTCAATCAATGGGAGAGCTACCGATGAAAATTCTTTAAAAATCTCTGGATCATCAACTCTGAGATTAGCCATTAAATATCCTTTTGACATATTAACTCCTTACCACGTTATTAGATTGAAAAAACATAGGCTTACTACCCAGCCAGTTCGTAAGTCAGAGTACGAACCTCTGTCTGGAAAATAAAGATGACAGATCAACGCAGTATTTAATTTTAAGATTTATACAACTGCTGCGCAAAGCTATTTTGAATTTTGAATTTGTCCTTCACCGATTGTTTTTGCCGAATTGAATGCTTCAAAAACGATCTCGATAACTTCTTGTTTGGAATAAGTTTCTTTTGATACCTGATTATCTAGTTTTTTTGATACTTCATTCATCGAGGTCATATAAGCATCCATTATAGCTTGGGCAAATTTGCTAGAGTCAATGAAGGTATAAAATTTCTGTTTTTCATTTTTTTGGGTTGGGTTTGTCTCTTCAAGCCACTCCAAAAATTTTGTATCGTAGTAGCTTTTGAATGCTGCCCCAGTTTCTTTCGAATAGGTTTGACATAATTTTCTGATCTGTTTTTGAGTACACTTTTCAATCAAGGGTGTTCTTCCTTCTTCAAATGTTATAAGTTTATGTGTCTTCGTTAATTTATATTTCCTAAAAAAGAGTGTTGTGTAAAGCTGCTTGTAGATACCCATTCACTCTCAAGGTATGGTATTTCTGAGAAACAAAGTTCTTGAGATCAAATTAGGCCATAATTTTTGCTACAACTTTTCATGCTGCCTTTATCGGCACGAAACTTGCATTTGTGAAAACCTATGTATTTCAAACCCTCATATCTTCCGTCAAATGGCGCAGCTAATATTTTAGTTAGGTCACTAGCTGAAGAACTCGGTTTGTTGTTAAACAAAAAGTATGAGATTATATTGGCATCTTTTCTTGCTGTTGCCAAAAAAGTAGATGGCCAAGCTTTTGATTGGTGGACAGGAACTGATAACAAAAACCTAAAGCTCTGGAGTTTGTTCCCTAACGTTAGCAGCAAATCTGTATCTGAAGTTTATAAGCTTTTGAAAGATTATGGATATATTGGAGCCACGGTGGATGTTAAAGCATCTGTGTTTGACAGTTATGGCTTTGAAAAATCTAATTGGATAAAAGCCCAACGTTTGCCAAAATATTTTATGGAAGAGGCTGCCTTTATCGAGTCAAATCTGCCACTTGTCTTGGTAAACCAACCTGAAACATATGAAAATAGAGTTGTAATGGAAAAACAATACTTTTCCGCTCCAAAACTTGGTGTCAAACAATTGAAGCAGGAGTTTGGTGAAGATTACTCACAAGCTTATAGATCGGTAAAAGAAATGAATGCTTACTGGTCGCTGCACCCGCTTTATAATCCTATTGCTAATGAGTTTTATGCATCCGCACGACGTATTTTTCATAACGACTGTATGAAATCGGGCGGACACTGGTATGGTGGTTGGACAAACTTTAAGTCTAACGAACGCTGCAGCTTTACTATCGATGGCTATCCTGTCGTGCAAATTGATGCAAATGCAATGATCTTATGTTTGCTCTCATCTTTAACAGGTAAACCGATGAATATGATTGGTTCGTTTAAAGATGTCTACCAACCAGTAGTATCTCAAATACCTAACATCGCGAACTCACGAGACAAGGTGAAGCAGGTTATTATGGACCTTGTTGGCTCAGGTGATCCATACAAGGAAAAACCATTCTCAGATGGTGAGATTTTGGATAAAGTTGGCGAATATATTCAAATTCGCGATCTGTGCCTACAAGCCTACCCAGCTTTAAAGTGTTTGAATAAGGAACGCTTTAACTTCATTAACGATTTATCTTATCATGAGGCCGATATACTCACTCGAACTCTTCTAAACCTGAAGCAAATTGGCGTCGTTGCTTATCCAGAGTATGGCGGTCTGATTGTGAGACTGGGTGATGAATTTAATGCAGTAGAAACACTTAAAAAAGTTTTCAAAGACTACGTCTATTCTTTTCAAAAGCTTAATAAATTACCCGAGTTATATTTGGATATTGCTTTAACTGTACAATTTGACCTTGTTAACAAAGTAAGGGTTGAAGGATCATCTAGTTAAACTGTGAGTTGTGCCGGGAGTTTTCGCTGTTATGTGGTCCGCATGGATCAAAATTTATTTAAAATGAATAGTGCTTCCAAATCGAGCTTCAAAATTTAAAAATGTGATCACAAAAGTAAAATTTAAATAAATGCTGAATATTATGTGATCACAAAAATAAGCCAGTATACCTTTATTGCTTTCAATTTGTAATAGCTCTGAAGAAGTCTATCTAAATAGATGATGGAAAACTTATTAGAAAATGCAAATCAAAAAAAGTAATAAGTTGAGCTAAAAAATTGAATATTAAAGCAAAAAATATCTTCAAAGATTTATCTGATGTAGACCTCAGCACTATTATTGAAATGGCGCTCTCAGATCAAACATCGTTTTCTGATATCCAACTACAATATGGGTTAAAAGAAGACCAAGTTAAGGAATTAATGAGAAAAAACCTTAAAAAGGGCTCATATAGATCATGGAGAAAAAGAGTGAAGGCTTTTTCTTACCGTCGAGAATTTTATAAATAAATTGGTCTCTTAAAATTGTTAATAATTTAAATTATAGCTTCTTCAATCACCTTATCACCGCTCAACAGTCTTTCGTATTTAAAAGCTGACATATCTATTGTTTTAAATGTATCATAAATTAACAATTCTGCTGTAGCCCTTCCCATTGCTGGTGCTTGTTGCGTTCCGTGACCCGAAAAGCCATTAAGGAAAAAGAAATTTTGGATAATGTTATGGGGCCCTACAATAGCATTTTGGTCTACAGTATTCATTGCGTAATGCCCCGCCCACTGGCTTATCAATTTTAAAGACTCAAATTGTGGTATTCGGTTGAACAGGATAGGCCAGACTGTATTTTCCCATAATTCATTGTCCATGGTAAAGTCGTCAAAGTCTACAGCCGGATCATAAGCCCCGTGTCCGCCAGCCTGATATGTACCCCAACCATTTTCTCGGACGTGAAACCCAGATGGGTCAATTGTAAGAGGAAGATCTCGATTTAAAGGACTTTTTGCTTTAAATATCCAAGAGTACCTTTTTCGTGGCTCGACAGGAATTTTGATACCTGCCATTTTTGACGTTGAAGCTGCTCTCGGACCAGTGGCGTTGACAAATTTTTCGCCGATTATTGTTTCTCCAGAGGCGAGTTTTATACTGCATATTCGGTCTCCTGACTTATTTTTAATAAGCTCAGTGACTTCGTTCTCCACATATTCAACACCATTCTCTTGAGCTTTTTTTTTCATCCATTCAAAAACAGTAATGCTATCCCAGTATCCTTCGTTAACAAGGTTTATTGAACCTAATTTTATATCATCAACATTATAGAATGGGTATCTTGATTTAATTTCCTCTGGAGTAAGTAACTCTGTAGCGGCCCCAGACGCTGCTTGAACTTTTTGATTATTTCTAAGGTTTTCTGCAAAATCCTCATCGCCCGCGAGGTACATGTAACCAAAAGATTTAATTGCTAATTTTGGTACCCTTATATCGTTATTCATATATTCTTGAAAATTATTTATAAAGTCTGCAGCAAATTGAGATATTTCAACATTCAGTTTGGTGCTGAACTGTTGTCGGATACAGGACGTTGTGTGTGCTGTTGAGCAAAACTCATATTTTTGGTCTTTCTCAACAACTAAAATGGTTCCATTGAAGTCAGAATTCTGACTCAAAAACCAAGCTGTCGATGAACCCATAATGGCTCCACCGATTATTACTACGTCGTACCTATCATGTGATGGTATATTTTTGAAATTATTCATATTAATTCGGTACGCATTTTAAAGCCGCATAAAATAATAATTCAAATAGTTTCTATTATCTAATGACAAGGTTTTTGTATGAGGACGTTTGAAATTTATCGAGAATTTTAAGTGGCTCCAAATCAAGGAGCCACTTAATTTATTAAATTGCGCTTAATTCTTGTTCCAAGTCAGCCATTTCGGCGCCACCAGCCATTAGCCGCCGTATATCTTCGCCGGCAAGCTCTTTCTTAGTTCCGGCACCTATAACTTTACCAAGTGCTAGGAAGGTATATCTATCAGCGATAAGTTTTGAGTGAATTTCGTTATGGGTAATAAAGATAATGGCAATATCACCGCGTGCGCGGACCCTTTTAATAGTTTTGAGAACTTCCATCTGTTGTTTTTGACCTAGCGCAGAAGTTGGCTCATCTAAAATCAAAACTTTGGCTCCAAAGTAAATTGCACGAGCTATTGCAAGAGTTTGACGTTGACCGCCTGACATAGTTCCAACCGCTTGGCTTGGATCTGAAAAATCAATGCCGATCTTCTTCATCTCTTCGTGTGCTATTTTATCCATCTCATCCATACGAAGAACGCCAAATGTTGAAGTCAGTTCACGCCCCATGAAAAAATTACGGGTAACGCTCATTAATTGATTGATAGCCAAGTCCTGATACACAGTTCCAATACCTGCAGCTGCGGCATCTCTAGGATTTCTAAAGAAGATTTTTTTATCATCCACATAAATGGAGCCGCTGGTTGGCTGGTGAACTCCCGACAAAATTTTGATTAGAGTTGATTTTCCAGCACCATTGTCACCCAGAAGAGCATGCACCTCACCGGGGGCAATATCCAAATCAACGTCATCAAGGGCTGTGAATGGGCCAAATTTTTTGACCACATTTTCTACGCGCATATAGCTTTTTGATGCCATTTTTATATTCCCCCCGTAATACGCTTACGGATTCGTTCATTAGCAAAAACAGCTAATAGTAGCACTGTTCCTACGAAAACTCGGAACCATGCACCGTCAATCCAAGGTATGAAAAACACAGCATTGGCAACGAGTCCAAATGTAATCGCACCAAAAACTACACCAACAATTGTTCCGAAGCCTCCGGTCATTAGGATCCCGCCTACTACTGCTATCGCAATAGCTTCTAGCTCTTTAAACATACCTTTGGCGGCATCCGAAGAGTTAGTATCCAAGACCTGACATGTTGCAAAAATTGTTGCGCAAAATGCGGAAAACATAAAAAGTCCTACCTTAACGCGATTTACAGGAACACCATTTGCGCGAGCACTTTCTTTATTGTCGCCTGTAGCATAAATCCAGCTTCCCAGTTGGGTTCTTGCTAAAACATACCAGGCAGCGCCAGCGATGATTATGAACCATAACAGACGAGCGTCAAATCCAGTAACCCACTGTTCCATTTTTCTATTTATGTTTAAGAAGCTTAGATAATTTATAAGTTCTATTTTCTCTGACTTGGTCATGTCAGCGGTGAATTCTAGTCCTGCAGAAAATTTTGTCCCAACCCAATACCACGCGTCAAAAAACCACCCAAAAACTTCTCCGCCCATTTGCTCAGCAAACCAGCTTTCCTTTTTAAAATCTGGTAAGCCTGAGACGTTTGTATTTTGGTTGATAAGTCTAAAGCAGACCTCCGTCAGTCCACGAAGGAAAAACCAAAAGGCTAACGTGACTATAAAGCTTGATAAGCCGGATTTCACTACAATGGTTCCGATTAACCACCCAAATGCCAACGTCATTAAAAGAGTAATTAAAAAAGCCAGAAACGGTGTAGCCTCACCTAAACCAAATGGTAGGCCCCATTTCAACATTATTGCAATTGACATGCCAGCAAAAGCTATCATGGGCCCGATGGAGAGGTCGAATTCTCCAGCTATCATTAGTAGTGCTGCTCCAGTTGCTATTATTCCAAGCTGTGCAATGATTGCTACGTTGTTTTTTAAACCTAGTGCATTAAATGCTTTGCCACCTGACGCCATGGCAAGTGCCACAATTATAATCATCATTACGATGAAAGCTCCGATTTCTGGCCTGCGCACTGTTCGTTGAAACCAGTTTTCCTTCTGGAGCCTGTCAGATTCACTTCGATCTGTCATATCTATCTCGCTATAAGATTATGAAGTTTTAATTAAGGAACAGGCGGGGAGACCCCGCCTGTAATGTTTACATTATGCAATCAAAGCTTATCGGTTTATGCCTGCCTGAGACGCAACATTATCAATGTTTGAAGCGTCTACGAAACCAGGACCTGATGGAATGTTAGCTCCTGGCAACATACCAGCGTTTGTGTTATACAAATGCAGTACAATGATTGGCATATAGCCTTGCAACCGCTGTTGCTGATCGATTGTAAATGACGCATCACCAGATCTTAGCATTGCAGTTACAGCATCCGACATGTCGAAACATGCTAAATGTACATCTGCGCCAACATCTTTAATCGCTTTGTTAGCTGCATCACAAACATGTGGGCCAGCTGCCAAAATTCCATCAATTGAAGGGTCTGCTGACAATGCAGCTGCTGTTCTGGTTTCAATTTGCTGTACGTCGTTAGACACGTCGATCATGTTCAATGATCCGCCAAGACCTGAGAAATAACCTTCACATCTATCGACAAGGGCTGTGTTCCAAGCTTCTTGGTTCAAGCAAAGACCGTTTGTTACGCCTTCAGCTTTGGCACGCTCTCCGGCTTTTTGTCCCGCTAAAAGTTCTGGCTGACCAACGTGCATCAATGCACCAACTTTAGCTGAATTCTCTAGGCCTGAATTCATTGTTATTACTGGAATGCCAGCGTCTGCAGCTGCGCGGATTGCTCCACCTAATGCATCTGGGTCAGGCAGAGAAACAACTATTCCGTCTGGGTTAGATGCGGCGGCTGCTTCGATTAGCTTCGCCATACCAGACATATCGCCTGAAGGGTCGAAGTTATATTCAAAGTCAGCTCCGATAGCAGCTGCTGCGTCGCGGCCGCCTTTTTCAACAACAGGCCAGAACGGGTCAGTACCCTGTGTGTGAGTGATCATGACATAGCGTTCAGCAAATGCCATTGTTGACATTGTTGCTAGTGCTGCAACTGTAGCCAATAGTTTCTTCATATTTTTCTCCCAAAGAGTTAAAGCCAAAGTGGCCAGGTTTGCGCGGAACTACTCCGCAAGTAAGACTATGGTAGTGATTTGTGAGCATACTGGTTAAACCCAGTAAAGCGGTGTTCACCCCCACAGCTATCTCGGATATTAATTTTCCGTTTTGTTAGCAGTGCAAGTATAAATATAAAAGCTAAAAATTTTCCATACGTTTTTTTATTTAAAGCACCTCCTTTAATTGAACTGTCCTTCCCGTATTTTGAGATTGGGTGGCTGCCTCTGCCATTGCGAGCGCTGTGACCCCATCTTCTAAAGTCACAGGTACTGGTTTATGATCATCAATAGATTTTACAAACGCATCCCACTCGGCTTTAAAAGCACCAATATATCGTTCAAGGAAAAAGTACTTAGGTTTGGCACTTAAAACGCCAGCAGTCGTCGACTTAATCACACTATTTTCTACAATATTTTCCGCTTGTAATAAACCTTCAGATCCCAATATTTCAATTCGTTGGTCGTAACCATATGCGGCTCTTCGCGAATTTTTTATGACAGTAATTTTGCCATCCGCGTAAATCATTGTAACGACTGCGGTGTCTACATCTCCCGCTGCGCCAATTTCTGGATCAATTAAAGAATGCCCTATTGCTGAAATAGCAACTGGTAACTCATCCATAATAAAATTTGATAAGTCGAAATCATGTATCATCATGTCCCGAAACAACCCACCAGATTTTTTTACATACGAAATCGGAGGGGGAGCGGGATCGAATGATGTAATTGTCAACAATTCACACTTTCCTATCTCACCACTATCTAGTGATTCTTTTAGCTGAGCAAAGTTTGGGTCGAAACGCCTGTTGAAGCCGATCATTATAGAGTTGTTCTCAGTGCTTACTTTATCAAGACATTCCTTTGCCCTATTTAGGTTGAGATCGACTGGTTTCTCACAGAGAACGGCTTTGCCAGCTAACGATGCTTTTTCGATAAAGTCTGAGTGTGTATCGGTAGAGGTTGCAATTAATATTGCATCAACATTGGGATCTGAAATCACGTCGTCGGCAGGTTTTACGGTTACATTATATTGTATGGCCAGCTCACTAGCGGATTCACTATCAATGTCGGAAACAGCATAGAGAGTGCTTTCGGAATGCGAAGCTATTGTTTCAGCATGAAGTCTCCCAATCCTACCAGTCCCAAGTAGGCCAACCCTGATCATTCCGTACGAATCTCCCCAAAAATGTTATCGCTAACATAATGATTCTTTTCTGAGGTTCAATATGAAAAAATAAATACTATTGTAAAAAACAAATGGTCCTTTCAACCCATTGAAAATTTGAAAAATAAATGAGCTGACTTGTTTGAAATAATAGGTGCTACAACCTTTTTTACCAAAATACAGTTGCAATCTTTTTATTTTATTTAATCAGGAGGCTCACTCCGCGGCTTCTCCATAAGGAATATTTTTACCCCCATAGCGGCGAACACGAATATTGCATTGCTCAGCATGACCTACAAAGCCTTCCAGTATGCATAGGCGGGAACCATATTCTCCAACTAATTTCGCTGCCTGATCTGTCTGAATTCGCTGGTAACTGTGTGTTTTGAGGAACTTACCAACCCAAAGTCCACCCGTGTATCGACCTGCTTTCTTGGTCGGGAGTGTATGGTTCGTACCGATAACTTTATCACCGTTCGCCACATTGGTTCTTGGGCCTAGAAACAAAGCGCCATAAGAATGCATTTTTTCGAGGTACCAATCATCTCGATCTGTCATTATCTGTACATGCTCACATGCCATTTCGTTAGCGACTGAGAGCATTTCTTCGTGGGTATCACACACTATCATGTCACCATAATTTTTCCAGCTTGCAGATGCCGTTTCAGAAGTTGGCAAAATTTTTAAAATGCGTTCTATTTCAATCAGTGTATCGCGAGCTAATTTTTCACTACAAGTAATCATGGTTGCTGGTGAATTATAGCCATGCTCTGCTTGGCCTAACAAATCCGTTGCACACAGTTCAGCATCGACTGTATCGTCTGCAATAACCATAGTCTCAGTTGGCCCAGCGAAAAGATCAATCCCAACCCTTCCATAAAGCTGACGTTTGGCTTCGGCAACAAAAGCATTTCCGGGACCAACTAGCATATGAACGGGGTCAATGTTTTCTGTTCCAATGGCCATAGCTCCAACAGCTTGAATTCCCCCCATAACATAAATTTCATGTGCACCTCCCATATGCATTGCTGAGACAATAGCAGGATGAGGCTCTCCGTTGACAGGTGGCGCTGACGCTATAATGCGCGGGACCCCTGCAACGGATGCAGTTAAAACCGACATGTGAGCTGAAGCGACCATTGGAAATTTTCCCCCAGGTACATAACAACCAACAGATCGGACAGGGATATTGCGATGCCCAAGAATTACACCGGGCATGGATTCAATTTCTATATCTGTAATAGAAGCTCTCTGCGCCTCAGCAAAATTCCTAATCTGCTGTTGAGCAAATTTAATATCTTCCATATCCTTGGAGGAAACCTTTTGCATCGCTGCATTAATTTCGCTTTTGTTTAATTTGAAATTATCTGGCACATAATTATCGAATTTCTTGCTTAATTCACGAACAGCTTCGTCCCCACGTTTTGCTATTTCGCCAAGCGTTGCCTCAACGACTTCTCGAACTTTAGTATCTTCTGCAGCTTTCTCGAGTTCAGTTTTTGATCTCTTTAGAAAATTAATAGCCATATTAATTACCCCCCCATATCTGGTCGTGGTGCAATTTTCTCACCCCGATCATAAGCTACCCAGCCTCGCCCATCAAACAGGTCCACACTAAGTAGTGCAGCAACATTTATCCAATTATCTTTAAATTCGTTTAAAACAGCTTTGGTTCTGCAACCTGGGTTTAAAATAATTTCACTCAGCAGCCTCAGCATATTCTGACATCGGTGGGCAAGTGCAAACAAGATGACGATCACCATAGACGTTATCAATTCTATTCACTGGCGGCCAATATTTATCAACTTTAAAAGCCCCTGGAGGAAAACACCCCTGTTCTCGTGAATAAGGTCGCTCCCAAGTACCAACCAGGTCTTGTACAGTGTGCGGTGCATTACAAAGCGGATTATTATCTTTAGGATATTTACCATCTTCAATAAGTCTAATCTCTTCTCGGATCGACAGCATAGCATCACAGAAACGGTCTAATTCTGCTTTAGTCTCTGACTCGGTTGGCTCAATCATTAAAGTCCCTGCGACCGGCCAGCTCATTGTCGGAGCATGGAAACCACTATCAATCAGACGCTTTGCTATATCATCCACACTTACACCGGCTGTTTCAGCGAATGGGCGTGTATCAATAATACATTCGTGAGCAACTCTTCCATTCGCTCCACGATAAAGAACATCAAATGATCCCTCTAGGCGTTTGGCGATGTAATTTGCATTTAGAATTGCCACTCGGGTGGCTTGAGTAAGTCCTTCGCCACCCATCATTAGGCAATATGCCCAGGATATAGGTAATAATGAGGGTGAACCAAAAGGTGCGGCTGATACAGGCCCGGTATCATCTCCAAGCTCTGGGTGTCCTGGCAAATGAGGTGTCAGGTGGGCTTTAACACCAATAGGCCCCATTCCTGGTCCACCACCACCGTGGGGAATACAGAACGTTTTATGTAAGTTCAGATGGCTCACGTCTCCGCCAATATCACCAGGACGGCTTAAGCCAACCATCGCGTTCATATTGGCGCCGTCAATATAGACCTGCCCTCCATATTCATGAGTAATTGCGCATACTTCGTGCACTGTTTCCTCGAATACGCCGTGAGTGGAAGGATATGTAATCATACATCCCGCTAAATCATTTTTGTGCAGTTCAGCCTTTTCTCTAAAATCTGCTACATCAATATCTCCGTTTTCAGCTGACTGGACAGGTATTACCTTCCAACCGACCATTTGTGCACTTGCTGGGTTGGTTCCATGGGCAGAAGTAGGAATTAAGCAGACATTTCTATGCTCTTCTCCCTTAGCTCTATGGTATTCTGCTATTGTTAACAATCCTGCATATTCACCCTGTGCACCCGAATTAGGTTGCATGGAAATAGCATCATAGCCTGTTATGTCACATAGCTTTGATGAAAGATCTGAAATCATTTCCTCATACCCTAGAGCTTGATCTTTTGGTGCAAAAGGATGAAGAAGTGAAAATTCGCGCCAACTCACGGGCATCATCTCGGCAGCAGAGTTTAACTTCATAGTACATGAGCCAAGCGGGATCATTGCTCGATCTAACGCTAAATCTCGATCTGCTAGTCTGCGCATATAGCGCATCATTTCGGTTTCAGCCCGATTCATATGAAATACGTCATGTTCAAGATATTTCGATTTACGATGTAGGCTATCAGGCACACGGTAATCGTGGGAGAGATCATCGTCATTGCGAGTTATTCCAAATGCGCGCCAAACCGCTTCTGTAACTTTTCGTCTTGAGCGCTCATCCAAATTGATACCGATTTTTGTTTTGCCAACGGCACGAAGATTAATGCCTTCACGCACAGCGGCATCCATAACTGTTTTCTGCATTAGACCAACTTCGACAGTAATCGTGTCAAAAAATGCGTCTGGCTCAACTTTAAATCCGGCGGACTCTAAGCCTTTCGCTAGTCTTACTGTTTTTCTATGGATTCTTTGTGCTATGGCTTTCAGGCCTTCTGGACCATGAAATACTGCATAGAAAGAGGCCATAACTGCTAAAAGTGCTTGCGCGGTACAAACATTAGAAGTCGCTTTTTCACGTCTAATATGCTGTTCCCGTGTTTGTAAGGACAGTCTGTAGGCGGCTTTATTTTGAGCATCAACAGAAACCCCAACTAGCCGTCCAGGCATAGATCTTTTGTAAGCATCCTTTGTTGCCATATAAGCAGCGTGAGGACCACCATAACCCACAGGAACGCCAAATCTTTGTGTGCTACCGATGGCTATATCAGCCCCCATAGCTCCTGGCTCTTTTAGTAAAGTAAGTGAAAGCGGATCGGCAGCGATCACTGCAATAGCTTTGTTTTCATGGAGTTTTTCAATATGGCTTGTAAAATCTCTTACATGACCAAAAGTACCTGGGTACTGAAAAATTGCTCCAAATACGTCTGCTGGATTAAGTTTGTCAGAATCGCCAGTAACAATTTCTATACCCAAAGGACGCGCTCTGGTTTTCATAACCGCAATATTTTGTGGATGACAATTCTCATCAATGAAAAAGGCTTTAGCTTTTGACTTGGCAACTCTTTCAGCCATTGTCATTGCTTCAGCACAAGCTGTAGCTTCGTCCAAGAGTGAAGCATTGGCGATTTCTAGGCCGGTAAGATCAGATATCATTGTTTGATAATTTAATAATGCTTCCAACCTCCCCTGACTTATCTCAGGTTGATAGGGTGTGTAGGCCGTATACCATGCTGGGTTTTCTAAAATATTTCTCTGAATTACTGGTGGCGTAACAGTCCCATGGTAACCTTGGCCAATCAGACTAGTGAGCACTTTATTTTTAGAAGCAGTTATGCGCATGTGATTTAAAAGAGCCCTTTCTGACTTCGGCTTTCCAAAGTTTAAAGGATTCTTCTGGCGTATTGATTTTGGAAGAGTTTCATCAATAAGACTCTCAAGGTCGGATAAGCCTAGTGTCTCCAGCATATGAGCCATCTCAGCTGGTGAAGGGCCGATATGCCGTCTATTTGCGAAATCGTAGGGTAAATAGTCTGTTGGTGTAAATGGCATGAATTATTCCTTAATTTCTACAATATCAAACTAGCTTATTAGTTTATTGTACTCATCTTCAGTCATATATTCTTCTACTTGCGAAGGGTCTGATGGTTTCATCTTAAAAAACCATGCTTCGCCCATCGGGTCTTCATTAACTTTGCTGGGTTCATCAGATAAGGCTTCATTAATTTCAATAATTTCTCCATCTAATGGCGCTAAAATATCTGATGCAGCTTTCACACTTTCGATGACTACAATTTCATCATCTTTTGAAACGGTTGTGCCTTCTTCTGGGAGTTCAACAAAAACTACATCACCCAGTTGCGTGCTCGCGTGCTCAGTAATGCCAACAACAACTATATCTCCCTCAGTGCGAAGCCATTCGTGTTCTTCTGTAAATTTCATTCTTGTTTCTCCTGTTGATTAACGTTTAAAATTTAATGGGACAAAAGGAATTTTTGCAACTTTTACTGGTACCCGTTTGCCTCGAAGTTCGCCAAATAAATCATCTTCGCTATTTGCAAATTCGCTAGCAATGTATCCCATTGCAATAGGATACCCGACAGTTGGGCCGAACCCACCTGAGGTTATTTTTCCAATAACTTTCTCTGAAGTTTCTGTTGCAAATATTTCCACACCTTCCCGCATCGGTGCTCGGGTTTGTGGCAGAAACCCCACTCTTTTTTTATCAGTTCCCTCTTCAAGCTGCTGGGAGATAACCTCACTACCCATAAAGCCGCCGGCTCTTTCTCCATGGGCTCTTCTGGCTTTTTGAA
The DNA here is from genome assembly GCA_902534325.1 of Paracoccaceae bacterium. Classification (GTDB taxonomy): domain Bacteria; phylum Pseudomonadota; class Alphaproteobacteria; order Rhodobacterales; family Rhodobacteraceae; genus Salinivivens. The sequence continues at coordinate 48,974 of CACAPQ010000012.1, forward strand.
TCGCCCACGTCAAAGAGGCGTCCACTGGTGTGGTGGCCTCATCTATATCATGGCCATAAAGGCATAATCCTGCTTCTAATCGAAGACTGTCACGAGCTCCTAGACCAATAAATTCGACTTCCTCTTTTGATAAAATACTTCTTGTTACTAACTCGGCAGCGCTGGAAGGTATCGATATTTCGAAACCGTCTTCTCCAGTATATCCAGATCTTGATATCCAGCATTCAGCTCCGGCAATAGAAAGGGTTTCTATATCCATGAATTTCATAGCCGCAATCTGTGAATTGAATTCGCCTAGAACAGCTTCAGAGGCTGGCCCTTGTAAAGCGATTAGTGCCCGGTTTTCTATTTCCTCAATTGAAATATCTGGCTCTAAAAGTGTTCTTAAATGCACTATATCTGAGTCTTTGCAGGCGGCATTTAAAACAACAAAAATATGATCTCCTCTGTTGCTAAACATAAGATCATCCAAAATACCGCCGTTGTCGTTTGTTAAAAAACCATATCTTTGCCGTCCTACGTCTAGACTGAGAACGTCCATTGGTATTGCTCTTTCTAAGGCATATGCTGTTTCCTGATATGACCTGCCACGCAAAATGACTTGGCCCATATGGCTTACGTCAAATAGGCCAGCCTTTTTTCTTGTATGCTGATGTTCGCCCAAAATTCCCATAGCGTACTGAACCGGCATTTCATAACCGGCAAATTCAGTCAACTTAGCTCCAAGCTCGCGATGCAATTCATAAAGCGGTGTTTTTTTCAAGCCTTGGGCCATTTCGTTTTTCCTCTCACCGGAATTACGAAAACCCGGCACCTATTTTCTCGCACAAATGTGCAAGCTTCTAGATGCCCCCTCTGTCCTTTTGCCTGAGATCGTTATCCCTTCGGCGGATACATTTTAGCATCACTCTCCAGAGCTATTCGTCACGACGGTCCTTTTGCCTGAGAGTTTCCGGGGGCGGTTGCTCCTTCGGCACTGCAACGCAGTTCTCCCATCGTGTCACTGAAAGCTTAGTATACCTTTTTGTTTCTTACAAGAACTGAAACTTTTATACCAATTTACAGTCGCTAAATAGCTAACTTTTTGCTTTCTTCGAGATAAATCTCTCTTAATCGGGAGGAATTGGAGCCGGGCACGCCTTGACCTATTTTTTTTCCATCAATTTCTATTACTGGCATAACAAAATTACTTGCAGAGGTTATGAAGGCTTCGTCTGCTTCGTAGGCTTCATCAAGTGTGAAATTCCGCTCTTCAACCTGCATTTGAGCCTCTTTTGCAAATCTCAAAACAGCTGCTCTAGTGATGCCGTGTAAGATATCATTTGAGAGGCCTCGAGTAACTATTTTGTCGTTTTTTATAATGTAGGCGTTGTTTGATGTTCCTTCAGTAACGTATCCGTCTTGAACCATCCAAGCATCATCAGCGCCTACTTTTTTAGCCATCATTTTTCCCATAGAAGGATATAATAGTTGGACAGTTTTGATATCGCGCCTACCCCATCTTTCATCATCGATACTTATAATTTTTACCCCTTTTTTAGCCGATGGGCTATTTGCCAAACCTGGTTTGTTTTGTGTAAATAAGACTATTGTTGGATCCGTCTCATCTGGATTAGGGTATACGAAATCTCTGTCGGATGGAGCTCCGCGTGATATCTGAATGTATACCAAACCTTCATCAATGTTATTTAAATGAACGAGCTCTCTGTGAACTGCTAAAAGTTCTTCGTAGGATATAGGGTTTTTCATATCTAACTCATCAAGGGATCTATTGAGTCGATTGGCATGCCCTTTGAAATCAATAAGTTTTCCATCCAGTACCGATGTCACTTCATATACGGCGTCAGCCATCAAAAAACCTCTATCAAAAATTGATATTTTTGCTTCATTTTCTAAAAAGTATTCGCCGTTGAGATAAACTGTTCTGGTCATGCAGTACTCCTTTATTAACCCCAGAGATCTTTTACAGGAGGATGAACCCAACTTTCATCATATAAAAGACCGTGTCGTCTGTCGTGCGCCAGAAGCAAAGGACCGTCAAGGTCTACAAATGTCGCGTTTTGTGCAATCAGCGTTGCCGGCGCCATTGCAAGAGAACTTCCAACCATACAACCAATCATAATTTTGAAGCCAGCCTCTAAAGCCTTGTTTTTTAATAGTAATGCCTCGGTCAATCCACCAGCTTTATCTAATTTAATATTAACAAAGTCATACTTTCCAATTAATTTTTCTAAACTTTTTCGATCATGACAACTTTCGTCGGCACAAATTGGGACTGGGCGAGGAAGTCCAATAAGATCGCCGTCTTGATCTGCTGGAAGAGGTTGCTCCACTAATTTAACCCCAAGTCTAACTAACTCAGGCGCAAGTTGTGAATAAAGTTCTGCATCCCAACCCTCATTTGCATCAACAATGATTTCTGATTTCGGAGCGCCTTTTCTGACGGCTTCAAGGCGTGGCATATCATTTGGTGTTCCCAATTTGATTTTCAGCAGTGGCCTATTTGAATTTTTTTCTGCCTGTTTAAACATATTTTTAGGCTCATCTAATGATAAAGTATAAGCAGTTATTTTTTGCTCGGGAACCTGAATACCCGCTATTTTCCAAATTCTTTGATCAAGCTTTTTACATTCAAAATCCCACAATGCGCAGTCTACAGCATTACGGGCGGCTCCAGGAGGCAGAGTGTCCTGTAAAGTTTCCTTATCAATGTCAGCTGGTAAGCTCTCTACTTGTTTAATTACACTTTCCAGTGTCTCGTTGTAGCGAGTATAAGGAACACATTCCCCACGACCAGTTGCCCCATCTTTTTCGATTGTAACGGTTACAACTTCCGCTTGAGTTCTAGCTCCCCTGGATATTCTAAAGACATGAGCAAGTGGAAAAATTTCAACTTCAGCTTGGATCAAGACGTGTTACTCCAGTTTATATAAAGTGTTTCAAGTAATACTTGCTAAGGCATCTACAAGCTTATCTGCTCCAAATCGAAAAGGATCAGTCGCTGGTAAATTCAATTCTTTTTCTAACGATACAAGATAGGTCTTAGCTTCTTCTTTCTTCATATTTTGGGTATTAACTGAAATTCCAACTACTTTACAATTTGGGTTAGCTACTTTTGCTAAATGTAGTGCGGTATCATTGAGATCTCTCATGCTTGGTAGGCTATACTCAGGTAATCCTCTCATGTGCTTTCTGGTTGGTTCGTGGCAAAGGATTAACGCATCTGGTTGACCGCCGTGAATCAGTGCCATTGTTACGCCAGAATATGACACATGAAATAAACTACCTTGCCCCTCAATTAAGTCCCAATGATCCTTATCATTATCAGGGGTTAGATATTCTACCGATCCAGCCATGAAGTCAGCGATTACTGCATCTAGCGGAACACCGTCACCTGTGATTAGTATTCCTGTTTGACCCGTTGCGCGAAAAGTTGATTTCATACCTCTTTCCTGCATAAGTCTGTCCATAGCCATCGCTGTATACATTTTGCCTGCTGAACAATCTGTTCCGACCGCAAGGCACCTTTTTCCACTGCGTTTCTTCCCATTTGCGATGGGATATTCTACCGTTGGCACCCGGACATCATGTAAACGACGGCCATTTTTTTCAGCGCAAGAAACTAAATCTGGTTCGTCACGTAATAGATTGTGTAATCCGCTAGCCAAATCAAAACCGGTGTTTAAGGCTTCTATTAATACGGCTTTCCAGGCCTCCGAGATATAGCCGCCTCTATTGGCCACTCCGATTACCATAGTCTTTGCACCCTTTTTAAAAGCCTGTTGTAGAGTAAGATCTGCTAAACCAATATCAGCATTGCAACCGGGCATTCGGATTTGCCCAACAGCGTTTTCAGGTCGCCAGTCCTTTATTCCTTGAGCTACTTTAGCCGAAAGTTGATCTGGGGCATCTCCTAGAAAAAGTAAATATGGTGTTGGAATCACTTCTAAGTCTCCTCTTGCTAAATACAGGATATCCGACACATATTTAAATGTTGTTCTTTTTTTGTTGAAATTTATGAAATTTTGCAACTTTATTTTAAAAATATAAATTTTTTTCGAGGGATATTTTATTTTATATCAATTTAGAAAAATTATAGGTTGTCTAACCTTAGACTGAACAGAATGTTGTAGGCTCTTTTTTACTGTTGAGGTTTTTCTTGAAAAACAGATGCTAACTCAATATCACTTAGCTCAAGTTTATTGGGTTAAATTTGGGGGGTAGGTTTTAATAATGTCTTTTCAAATACAACCAAGCCCAGTTGCTCGCTTAAATCGCAGTCAGTTGTTTGGCCCTGGTTCCCGCCCTGAAATTTTTGTAAAAATGGCGGAAAGTGAAGCAGATGTTATCAACCTAGATTTGGAAGATTCTGTTGCTCCAGACGATAAAGAAAAAGCTCGTTCGAATGTTATCGAAGCTATAGATAATATCGACTGGAAAAATAAAACTGTTTCGGTGCGTATAAACAGTTTAGATACGCCATATTGGTATCGGGACGTAATAGATTTATTAGAAAATTGTTCTGAACGGTTAGATAATCTAACAATTCCAAAGGCTGGCTGTGCAGCTGATATTTATGCAGTAGATGCTCTCGTGTCATCCATTGAGAAAGAAACCGCTCGTTCGAAAAATATTGGTTTTGAAATACTAATTGAGAGTGCTGCCGGTATAACTAATGTGAACGAAATAGCAAACTCTAGTAGTCGAATAGAGTCAATGGCCTTTGGCGCTGCTGATTTCGCCGCGTCTATGGGTATGGTAACGACCGGAATTGGTGGCACTCAGGAAGGATATTACATGCATCATGCTGGTCAAAAGTACTGGTCTAATCCGTGGCACTGGGCTCAGGCCTCGTTGGTTGCAGCTTGCCGCATTAATGGAATTTTACCAGTAGATGGACCGTATGGTGATTTTAATGATCGTGAGGGTTTTTTTGCGGAGGCGAAGCGAGCCTCGACCTTAGGTATGGTGGGTAAATGGGCAATTCATCCAAATCAAGTTGCGCTTGCCAATGAAGTTTTTACACCTTCACTAGATGCAATTGAAGAAGCTAAAGAAATAATCAAAGCCATGAATAAAGCTGCTGCGAATGGTGAAGGTGCAACTGTTTTTAAAGGTCGTATGGTTGATATTGCATCAATTAAGCAGGCTGAGGTATTAGTTAAGCTGGCAAATTTGATTGAGAACGATCTATAATTTGTTAAAATTAGCATTGGCAAAATTTACCAAAAGTTGGTGGAAAGACTGAATTTAAAAATATAAGAAAGGCTTAGTAGATGTTTCTTAGAATTGGAGAAATTGATGGCTCACTATTTAGACTTTGAAAAACCATTGGCTGAGATTGAAGGAAAGGCTGAGGAGTTAAGAGCTATGGCGCGTCAAAATGACGAGATGGATGTCGAAAAAGAGGCTGAAAATCTTGATTTAAAGGCGCAAGAAATATTAGTTGATTTATACAAGAATTTAACTCCATGGCGAAAGTGTCAAATAGCTAGGCATCCAGAAAGGCCACATTGCAGAGACTATATCAAAGCTTTATTTTCAGAGTTTGTTCCTTTAGCTGGCGATAGGAATTTCGCTGACGATCAGGCAGTAATTGGGGGGGTAGCTCGTTTTGGCGATAAGCCCATAGTGGTTATCGGTCAAGAAAAGGGTAGCGATACGAAGAGTAGAATAGAGCGGAATTTTGGTATGGCTCGACCTGAGGGTTATCGAAAAGCAATTCGATTGATGGAGTTGGCAGATAAGTTTGGTTTGCCAGTAATTACTTTGGTTGACACTCCTGGTGCTTACCCAGGAAAAGGTGCAGAGGAAAGGGGCCAATCTGAGGCAATTGCTCGATCAACCGAAAAATGTCTTCAGATTGGTGTGCCGCTAATAAGTGTTATTATTGGAGAAGGTGGGTCTGGTGGAGCGGTTGCTTTTGCAACCGCTAACAAATTGGCAATGCTGGAACATTCCATATACTCTGTCATTAGCCCTGAAGGTTGTGCCTCCATCTTATGGAAAGATGCGGAAAAAATGCGGGAAGCAGCGGAAGCACTACGTTTAACGGCTGAGGATTTATACGCTCTGGGGATTAGTGATCAAATTATAGAAGAGCCAGTAGGCGGTGCACATAGAGACCCCGAACAGGCTATGGAGTCAGTCAAAGCAGCTATTGGCTCAATGCTTTCTGCGTTGAACTCCAAGAAACCAAAAGACCTTATAAGTGAACGACGTAAAAAGTTCTTGAAATTGGGTAGCAAAGGACTGGCGGCTTAGCTTATTTTAATAAATGGCGCAAACCATGTGTTACATCCGATCGAACCGCGAGTCGAAGTCCAGGTTCATCTCCGGCTATAAGCGCTGCTATAATTGCTGTATGGGTATGCGGAGGTTCCTTACGATTCACTTTATCGTATAGTGAACGCATCGTTGGGCCCAATTGAAGCCAAACTGTTTCAGCTATTGCCAACATTGCAGGAGCCTGAGCCCTTAAATATAGCATTCTGTGAAATTCCAAATTTGTTCTTATATAAACAACAGGATCATGAGTCGTAATTGCTTGTGATACTGATGCATTGATGGTTTTTAATCTATCTATAAGCGCTATATGAGCTCTGGGTAATGCTCTACTAGCAAGCTCCACCTCTATTAAGGATCGCATCACTGCTAGTTCCTCAATCCTATCATGGGTTAGCTCTGCTGTTGATACTCGACCAGATGGAGATAACATCAAAGCACCCTCAGCAATTAATCGACGCACGGCTTCCCGTGCCGGGGTCATCGAAACGGAATAATCTTTTCCTATTCCTCTTAAAGTCATAGATGTGGCTGGTAGAATTTCGCCATGCATTATCCTGGTGCGTAAGCCTCTATATACATACTCGTGAGCTGCCTGATTAGATTCTTTAATTCTTGCTACATTCATATACCATTCGTGATCACAAAATTAGTGCCGCGTCAATTGTCAAATTTATAACGATGCAACGATGAACCATTTTGTTTGAGCCAAGTCCTTTCCTTTTTGTAAGGTCCAAAAAGATATTCAACAGTTCCCCAAAAATCTTTAGAGTGGTTCATGTGCTTTAAGTGTGCAACTTCATGAGCCACTACGTAGGCTAAAACATCTTCTGGGGCCATTACTAGACGCCAAGAAAACATCAGGTTAGCATCATTTGAACAAGAGCCCCAGCGAGACCGTGTATCACGCAAAGTTATTTTATGGACTTTTGATCCTAGCCTTTCCGCAAACTCCTTACACATGTACGCAATGTGAATTCTGCCAATTTCCTGTAAATATTTTTTTACTTGAGTTGAAACAGGTTTTTCTTTGCTCACAAATAAAATACCACCAATTTTCTTTGGCTCTCGAACGTCGCTGAATGAAATTTCGGTATAGGTTCCCATGATTGGAATTTTAATTCCTTCAGATATGAAGATTGGGGGCTCAAAAGCTTTCCTTTTAGACTTTAACCAAGATTTTTTACTTTCAGCAAATTTTCTAAATTCTTTGAAATCTAGATAATTAGGGCCTGTAATTGTAATTTTTCCATCTAAAGCACTGATGCGTAGAGTTATGCGGCGCGAGTTACTATTGTGCCGAAGAAAAATTTCTAAATCGGGTTCATCTTCCAGAAAAATTTTCTTCATTAAATCACTTCCTGAGCATTTAACTACCTTATCAATATAATTTAAGCAAAGCCTTTGACATATGCGCTGTGATGTGGCAGTTGGCGCAGACTATATTAGAGATTTTTTAATGAAGGAAATAAAGATGCCCAAAGAAGAATGGGGTGTTAAGCGAGTTTGCCCTACAACAGGTAAAAGATTCTATGACTTAAATAGAAGTCCTATAGTGAGCCCTTATACTGGTGAAGTTGTTGAGTTAGATAGTTCAAAAACAAGGATGATTGCAGCTGATGCTGAAGATATGTCATCTAAAGGAAGTAAAGCCGAGGACTTAGACTCAGAAGATGTCGTATTAGATGACGAGGATGTAGATGTAGATCTCGGAGACGATTTACTTGAAGAGGACGACGAAGACGATAACGTTCCATTAGAAGAAATTGCGGACATGCCTTCCGACGATGACAGCTAAACTTTATAAGTTTATTGGTTTTCTTTTTAATGTTTATGTTTTAAATTCATTATAAACTGGGGCCTTAGCTCAGCTGGGAGAGCGCTACAATGGCATTGTAGAGGTCAGGGGTTCGATCCCCCTAGGCTCCACCAAACATCCAAAACTCCCATAACAACCATTATCAAAAGCTCTAACTATCAGACAACGCTGGATTTTAATCCAAAAGCCTGTTGCTATCACATGAAACAAAAAACCATATCACTCAAGTTAAAAAGGATAGTTTGGTTTTTACTTAAAAATAAGATTTTATTTGGTTTATAGGCTTCTCTTCAAACATGAGACCAACGCTTGCTTCATCAAGGC
>CACAPQ010000013.1 GCA_902534325.1 Paracoccaceae bacterium
TTAATAGCTGATTATGAAAAAAGCATACATTTTCTAAGAGAGAACTTTGATAAATTTCTACAGAACGGATATAAAGGTGAAAGGTATAGAGCTTACTATCCTGAGATTTTTATAGAGGTAAAAAGTTTTGCTCCAACTGATAGCAGGCTCAGTTTTGGACACGTTACAGAGCCCGGTATTTATTCTGCGACAGTTACACAACCAGAATTATTTGAAAATTATTTAATTCAGCAGATATCACTATTAATTGAAAATCATAATGTTCCAATCACGATAGGGGTTTCAAAAACACCAATACCACTGCACTTCGCAATGAAGGGCAAGCTGGTCGCCAGTCCCAACAATGAAATAGACGAATTTCCACTTAGGGATGTTTTTGACGTACCTGATTTATCAACGACAAATGACAGTATAGTCAATGGAACAGCATCACCTTCCAAAGAAGAACCGAGTTCATTGTGTCTCTTTACTGCTCAAAGAGTTGATTATTCTTTGGCAAGACTAGACCACTACACAGCAACTGACCCAAAACATTTTCAAAATTTTGTTCTTTTTACAAACTATCAGTTTTATGTTGATGAGTTTGAACGTTTTGCTCGGAAGGCATTAAGTAATTCAGAAAGTGGCTACGAAAGTTTTGTGGGTCCAGAAAACTTTGAAATATTCTCTGCGAAATCTGAAATTCCCGAACCAAACAAACTTCCCCAAATGCCGTCCTACCATCTTAAAAAATCAGACGGTAATGGAATAACTCTCGTGAATATTGGTGTTGGTCCAAGTAATGCTAAGACCGCAACTGATCATATAGCTGTTTTGAGACCTCAAGCTTGGCTAATGCTGGGGCACTGTGCTGGGTTACGAAACAGCCAGCGACTCGGCGATTTTGTTCTCGCGCACGCATATTTGAGGGAAGATAAGGTTCTTGATGAAGATTTGCCATCATGGGTACCAGTGCCCGCATTGGCAGAAGTGCAAATTGCTCTAGAGCAAGCAGTCGCAGACGTCACACAGCTCAAGGGTTATGATTTAAAGCAGATAATGCGAACTGGCACGGTAGCCACGGTAGATAACAGAAATTGGGAGTTACGTGAACAGACCGGCCCCGTTCATAGGTTAAGTCAATCTCGTGCGATAGCCTTAGACATGGAAAGCGCAACGGTAGCAGCAAATGGATACCGATTTAGAATACCGTACGGAACTCTTTTGTGTGTTTCTGATAAACCGTTGCATGGAGAACTAAAACTTCCTGGAATGGCTTCAGAGTTTTATAAAACCCAAGTTTCGCAACATTTAAGCATAGGTGTTCGTACAATGGAAATATTACAAGAAATGCCTTTGGGGCGGCTCCAAAGTCGAAAATTGAGGAGTTTTAACGAGACGGCCTTCCTTTAAATGACAAAAAAAGGCGAAAAAAGCTATTTTTATGTACTTTTTGACCACTATTGGTTGTGTCCGGACACAATATACAGTTAAAATAGAATTACGAGGTCCAAAACTTTGGGCAGTGTAAGGAGAAGTATAATGTCTAAACCAATGACAAAAACACAACTGGTTGCGGCTCTGGCCGATGAAATGGGCTCAGATAAAAAGTCTGCAAGTGCAGCTTTGGATGCGGTATGTAGTATAATTACTCGCGAAGTTTCGGGAGGCGGCGCTGTTGCTCTTCCAGGAGTTGGAAAAATCCAATGTCGTGCGCGTCCGGAAAGAATGGTTCGCAACCCCGCTACTGGAGAGCAGTTCATGAAGGCTGCAGATAAAGTAGTAAAAATGACTATAGCTAAAGCATTAAAGGATAGCGTTAATAGCTGAGCTTAAAATCTTTGGTAAAAAAAGGGGTCGCTTTTAGCGGCCCTTTTATTTTTTAGCTTATATAAATATTACGGGATAGAACCGAAAGAAAACTTATGAATATTCGCGCACTTTTATTAGGCTTAATTTTTGTGATCATTTGGTCATCAGCGTTTACTTCCGCTCGGATAATTGTCTTATATTCTTCACCATTAGCAGCTCTATCAATTAGATTTTTTATTTCAGGCCTAATAGGTGTGTTTATAGCTCTAGCTTTGGGGCAGTCTTTTAAGCTTACAAAGTCTCAATGGCGGGCAACTTTTGTTTTTGGTTTATGTCAGAACGCTCTTTATCTGGGTTTGAATTTTGTTGCGATGCAGTCCATTGAAGCTTCGCTTGCTGCGATAATTGCATCAACTATGCCGCTTATGGTGGCATTTGCTGGCTGGTTATTTGTATCGGAGCGTCTTTCGTCTTCTGGGGTTCTTGGTCTAGTGCTTGGGTTTTCTGGGGTAACGATAATTATGTGGGCAAGATTAAACCACGGTGTCGATATTTTTGGTTTGGTGCTTTGTGTCATTGGAGCACTAGCGCTTACTGTAGCTACACTCACACTTAAAGATGCTAGTTCTGGGGGAAATATAATGATGATAGTGGGACTTCAAATGCTTGTTGGTTCTGCGGTATTGGCTGTATTTTGTTTGTTATTCGAGAACATTCATTTTTCTTTAAACAGTTCTTTTGTTTTGGCATTTGCATATACTACTATTTTTCCCGGGCTGGTTGCTACAGTAGTGTGGTTTAAACTTGTCAATCATATTGGCGCAGTGAAGGCAGCAACCTATCATTTTTTAAACCCATTCTTTGGGGTAGTAATAGCATGGCTGTTTTTAAGGGAAACCATTAGTTACATGGACGCCGTGGGCGTGATTGTTATAACGGTGGGTATATATATGGTTCAAACGTCTAAGCGGAAGTCTTAGCAGGCGAACTCAAATATTAGGGAATAATTTGATTGAAGGTTTTGCTTGGTCGCATAATTTTTTGGACTTTGATTGGATCCATATGGTAATAACCTCCAAGATCTACCCCCACTCCTTGTAGCGCCATTAATTCTTCAATGATTTTTTCTTCATTTTCTTCAAGAGAATTTGTTATTTGTTCAAAATAGCTTGAAATTTCTAAATCTTGGTTTTGCTTAGCAAGCGCTTTTGCCCAATAAAGCGCAAAGTAAAAGTGACTTGTCCGATTATCTTCCTCGCCGACTTTTCTAGCGGGCGATTTGTTTTTATTAAGAACTTCTTGTGTAGCAATTTCAACGGCTGCACCTAGTATCGCGGCTTTTGGATTATCGTGAGTTTTAGCAAAAAAGTTTAGGCTTTCACCTAAAGCGCAAAACTCACCTAGACTATCCCAGCGTAAGTGGTTTTCTTGCTTTAATTGTTGGACATGCTTGGGTGCTGACCCACCAGCGCCAGTCTCAAACAGGCCACCACCACTTAATAATTTTACAACAGAAAGCATTTTTGCAGATGTGCCCAGCTCCAATATGGGAAATAAATCAGTTAAATAGTCTCTTAGAACATTACCTGTAATAGCGATACTATCTTGACCCAGCCTTATAGTTTTCAACGTAAGGCGGGTAGCTTCTCGTGGAGCCATAATTGAAAATTTTTCAGTTAACCTTTCGCTTTCAATCGCAAATTTTACGTATTCAATAAGTTCAGCATCATGTGGCCTATTTTTGTCCAGCCAAAAAATAGCTTGTGAGCCGGCTTCTCTTTGTCTTGTAATAGCAAGATTAATCCAGTCGATGATTGGTGCCTTTTTTGCGGTAGAGGATCTCCAAATGTCACCATCGTTCACCTCGTGCTCATGGAGTACCTCGCCATTTTCCAGAACATAACGCACCACTCCACTCTTCTTGATTTCAAAAGTAGTAGGGTGCGAACCATATTCTTCGGCTTTTTGAGCCATTAGTCCCACGTTAGCAACTGCACCAGAGGTTTTCGGATCAAGAGCACCTGTCTCTTTAAAGTATTTGATGGCCTCATCATAAATAGGAGCATAGGAGTTATCTGGAATAACACATTTTGTATCCGAAGGCCTTCCATCTGGCCCCCATCCTTTACCTCCTGCTCTGATAAGTGCGGGCATTGAAGCATCTATTATAACGTCCGATGGAACGTGAAGGTTTGTTATACCCTGGTCACTATCAACCATATACATTTTAGGCCCATCATTCATTTCAACTTTAAAGTCTTCGAGTATTTCTGGTGCAACAGTAATTTTATCCAAAATATCACCAAGACCTAAATTTGGATTTGCCCCTAGTTTTTCAAGAGCAACATTGTGTTTTTGAAAAGATTTTTCAAAAAATGATGAGACAGCGTGTCCAAATATAATTGGGTCAGAAACTTTCATCATAGTTGCCTTAAGATGGACAGAAAAAAGAAGATTTTGACTTTTTGCCTCAGCAATTTGTCTTTTTAAGAAGAGCTGTAATGCTTTTGAGCTCATGAAAGTGGCATCTACAACGGTGCCTTCTTCCAGATAAATATTATCTTTCAATAGATTTATTGTCCCATCATCAGAAATAAACTCTATTTTTGCATTTCCTGTCTGGCTTGAGGATATAGTTGCGGATTTTTCATTTGAGTAAAAATCATTTCCTGTCATCGATGAGACATGGGTTTTGCTTTCACTAGACCAAGCGCCCATAGAGTGAGGGTTTGCCATTGCATAGTTTTTAACTGCTTTTGCTGCTCGTCTATCTGAATTACCCTCACGCAAAACAGGATTTACAGCAGATCCTTTTATAGCATCATATCGAGCTTGAATTTCTCTTTCTTCGTCTGTTTCTGGTGTTTCTGGGTAATTTGGTAGATCATACCCTTGTTTTTGTAGTTCGCTTATGGCTGATAAAAGTTGTGGGACAGAAGCTGATATATTTGGTAGCTTTATTACGTTGGCAGTTTTAGTTTTAACAATCTTTCCAAGATTAGCTAAGTCGTCAGGTTGTTGCTGATTTTCTGTGAGGTATTCTGGAAAAGCAGAGATTATTCTGCCTGCAAGGGAGATATCTTTTGTTCCAATATTAATTCCGGCTGCTTTTGAGAAAAGCCGTATTACAGGCAGTAGTGAAGCACTTGCTAGCTCTGGGGCTTCGTCTACAATTGTATACAATATGTCGGGGTTAGTCATTTCTGCCATATTTTTTATTTCCAAAATAGCTATGGGTAGGATTGGGCGCCTTGTAAAAGAGTTGATTCAAAAAGGCCAACTTAAATTAAGTGTGTCTTATAATAATGAAATTTATAATTCAATTGCTTTGATAGATTTTCCCGCAACATATCCTAAGCTTATGGCTGTCAATAATCCATTGCCTGAGAGGTAACCCGCAACGTCTGGTCCAGAGACACCACACGCAGCACCACCACATGCATAAAGCCCCTGAATAAATGCACCATTTTTTTGAATAACCCGCGCTTGACTGTCTATTAAAAGACCTCCTTGCGTATGAAATAAGGCCCCTGTAACCTTGACCGCATAGTAGGGTGGCTGCAGACGGTTTTTAGAGTTAAAATTGCGTCCAAATGTGTCGACTGCGTTCTGTTCGGCAAGAGCATCAATTTCTAGCATAGTTTCACATAAAGGGCTGATGCTTATATTAAGCTTACTTGCCAAATCTTCTATAGTATCTGCAGAGATAATAGCATTGGCTTTTTCTGCTTTACGAAAATCTTCAAATTTTCGACCAAGTGCACATAGCCTTTCATCAAAAATATTAAAAGCTATCTTTTCTGGTTGTGAAAGAACGTTAACGGCTTGCTCAGAGTAGCCTTTGTGCTCATTTGAAAACCTTTTGCCGTTTGTATTTACTTGAATACCGCCTTCCATCATCAGTGCCCAGGTAACTAATATACCATGTGGATGCGCTACGGATCCATGTCCCTGATAACCTGATAGATGATCGATTTTGGCATCAAGTTGTCGACCCCAAATAACGGCTTCACCTTGGTTGCCAGCATGCCCAAAATAAATAGCATTTTGCATTTCAGGAATATTTTCCGCTATTAATGCAGAATTTCCGCCATACCCGTTACAAGCCAAGATAATTGTTTTTGACGATATTGCTTCAGTTGAACCGTCCGGCCTCTCTCCAATTGCACCTAAAATTTTTCCATTATTTGATTTGACCAAATTTACTATTTTGAGATTGCAACTCACGTAAATACCGAGTTCTGAAACAGCTCTTTCCAAATAATTAACCAGTGCTTCGCCAGTAACTTCTGGGACAGCATGCATTCGAAAATTAGTGTGATTTGGATAAAGAAAGTCATCTAAAACATGAAATGGAATTCCATGCTGTGCTTCCAGCCAATCGAGGGCAAGAGTTATATTTTCAACGCAAAGATTAACATGACTAGGGTCAGCAGAGTTACAATTTTTTTCCATTATGTCTGCAAAGAAAGTTTTTTTTGAGTCCCTTATATCTTGTCTTTTTTGAGCATTTGTTTCTGCAGCTGGGATTAATCCCGATGATAAAGCTGTAGATCCGGAAAGTCGGTTTTCGCGTTCAGCTACTAAAACTGCAGCACCACCCTCCGAAGCTGCCAAAGCGGCAGTTAGGCCAGCAGCCCCACCGCCAATGATTAAGCAATCAATTTCTGTGTCTCCAGAAAAATTGTCATTTATTAGCACGTCAGTCAAAATTAATTTCCGTTTATTAGAGAAATAGCATCAGCTATTTTCATTACCTTTCCTACTGTTTTAAGTGATTGAATTGCTAAATTATGAGTATCTTTTGAAAATGCTGCGCATCCGTCTTCCAAGGTTATAGTATGAAAGTCCCTTACGTGAGCATCGCGAACCGTTGATGCCACGCCACCATTTGTTACAATGCCACATACGAATAATGTTTTAATGCCAGCTTTTGATAGTGAATAGTCCATCCGTGTTTGGTAAAACGCCGAGTATGCAATCTTCTCTACAGTTATGTCTGCAGGCTGTAGGTTGTCTACAAGTGAATTTCCCCATGAAGCTGGCGAAAAGTCACCTTTTCCCAAGAAAGGTCTTAGTTTCTTCAGGTGGTTTGATATGAATGGCTCCCCGCCTTTGCCCGGTACAAGCGTAAATTGTGTTGAAACAACCCATCCTCCTGCCTTTCTAATGGCTTTTAACAGAGGCAAAACACGAGATGGCAAAGCGGCAATTTCTGAGCTGGTTTGTCCTGCTCTTCCATAGGCACCTTTTGGGTCTAGAAAATCATTTTGCAAATCAACAATTAAAACGGCGGCCGTTTTTGGATCAAAAGACATTTTAAAACACCTCCTCGCTCAAGATTATATTACCGTAGCTATCTACTTTTCCTTTTATTTTGGGTTCAATAAAAATTGTTGCATCAGGTTGTGTAAGCAATGCAGGACCAGCAATTATGGAGTCACCAGGCAAAAGTAACCGATCGAAAATTTTAGCCTCATGCCAGGCTCCGTTCGAATAAATTTTCTGTTTTGAGATTACACAATCGCTAGTTTCTTTTGCCCGTACGCCTTTAGAAAAAACAGATAGATCTATGTCTGGCCGAACGCCAATCATGGATACCCTTAGATTTAAAACCCTGATACTTATTCCTTTAAGTGGTCTGCTATAGGTGCGGGCGTAGCTTTCTAAAAAGGCTTTTTCTATATTCTGCCTTGTTAAATCTTTTAAGTCGTCGGAAACAGATACTGAAACTGAATGTGTTTGCCCCAAATACAACATATCCAGTTCAATAATTCGTTCCTTTTTAATTAGAGGTGCCTTAGACCGATCAATAACCTTTTTTGACTCAATTGTGATTTCTTCAATATTTTTTGCCAGATTTTTACAATCCAACTCTTCCAAAGAAATGTTTAATGTTCTAACTTCATCGTGACGCAGATCGGACATAATGCATCCAAGAGCCGAATTTACTCCAGGATAACGCGGGACTATAGAAGCGGATAGGCCAATATCTTTCATAAGAGCGCCAGCATGCAAAGCTCCTCCACCTCCGAAAGGCATTAAGGCAAATTTCTTAGGATCATATCCACGCTCTATTGAGATTAATCTGATAGCACCACTCATTTTTGCATTCGCAACTTTGATTATTGCTTCGGCTGCGTCATGAATAGACAGGTTCAGTTTTTTTGCGATATGATTATCGACGGCTCGAGTTGCCGCATCGTAGTCCAGTGATTTTTGCTTTCCGCCAATTGGATTACTTGCATCAATCCTTCCCAACACTAAATTGGCATCGGTAACAGTAGGTCGATCGTTTCCAAATCCATAGCATGCTGGACCAGGATCTGAGCCAGCAGATTCGGGGCCAATTTCAAGAAGTCCGGTTGAGTCTATATGAGCTATAGATCCGCCACCTGCTCCTATAGTAGTCATTTCGATCATGGGTGTTCTTATGGTCATTCCAAAGTCAATATTGGCCTGTGATGTAAGCATATTTTGATTGTTAGCTATCAAGGAAATATCAAAAGATGTTCCGCCCATATCGCCCGTTATGATATTTTCAAAACCCGCAGCCTTAGCAATCTGACGTGCGGCAACAACACCTGCTGCTGGTCCAGAAAGAGCCGTTCTAATGGGAAGAGATTTTGCTGTTTCAACAGACATCACACCACCATTAGATTGCACAATTAAAATTTCAGACTTCTTTCTTTCTTCAGAAATTCTTGTTTCTAGCCGCTCAAGATAATTAGCCACAGGTGGTTGCAAATATGCGTTCAGGGTTGCAGTAGAGCAACGCTCAAACTCTCTAATTTCGGGTAAGATTTCAGTTGCTACACTGACATGTTTGTTGGGCCAGACTGACCGAAGAACTTTTGCTGCTCGTCTTTCATTCTCTGGGTTAGCATAACCATTGATGAAAAATAAACACACAGCAGAACATCCATTTTCAAGTAAAGTTTTCGCGCAATTTTCAACTTCCTTTTCATCAATTGGACTTCTAATAGTTCCATCTGCTAAAGTTCTCTCACCAACCTCTAATCTATTTTTTCGTTCAACAACTGGGGTAAATGTTCCCCAAAGCCCCCAAGTTTTTGGGCGATCGCGGCGACGCATTTCCAAAACGTCACGAAAACCTCTAGTAGTTATAATCCCAGTTTTTGCACCCTTTCTCTCTAAAAGGGCATTGGTCGCTACTGTAGTCCCATGAATAATAGTAGAAACTAATGATAAATCATTTGTAGTTTTAAGTATGCCTTCTAAGAAACCTTTAGATTGGTCTTGTTTTGTAGAAGGAGTTTTGGCAACAGACACACGCCCCGATTTTTTCTTCAAATGCTAATATATCGGTAAATGTTCCCCCGACATCTACCCCAATGACGATTTTCTCAGTCATCTTTTGTCTCCGTCACGTAGCCTTGCTCTAGATCGTAATTTAATTTTTCCAAAGACCTTTCGGAGCTCTTTCCAAATCCACCACCTCCGGGGGTCTCAAGCCTTACACGCTGACCCCTTTTTAAGCTAATGCCAGTTATTTTCGATGTTAGAGGTGGAGATAGTTGTTTTTCTGGAGGGTCATTCGCTTCATAACCGTAATAGAATTGGTTCAATGCCCCTTCTTCGCCCTCTATAACTCCTTTTGGGGCAAATTTTCCGCGTTCTCCAAACAGAAAAGCATTGGCTTCTTCCTCTAGCAACTCTATTTCGTAAATTGCGCCTAATCCACCCCTATGTTTTCCTTTCCCCACCTGAGTTAGGCCTTAGACCCCATTTGGTAAATTGAATTGGATAAGCTGCTTCAAGAATTTCAAGTGGTGGTATGGTTGCAGTAGAAATTGGAGCATTACCGTGATTTAAGCCATCACCTTCGGGGTGACCACCATGACCACCGCCAAAGAAGGAAAACATGACCCACCTACTTCCATTTTTACGATAACCAGAAAGGGATAATGCATTGATTGTTCCATACGCACACCCATTAACCTTATCGCTTGCTGAATTTTGAAAAGCCTGAAAGATCACGTCTATCAGGCGTAAAATTGTTTCAGTGTAACCACCAACTGGCTTTGGTGCACGAACGTTCAGAAAGCTGTCTTCAGGTATGATAAATTCAACAGGTTTTAATACTCCGGCATTTGCGGGAACATCAGTGAATATATGTTTTAAAGCTACATAAGTTGCGGCAATTGTTGTTGATTTAGAAATATTGACTGGTCCAGCGCACGCACTGCTTGACCTGCTAAAGTCAATAGTCATTTTATCATCTTTTATGGTTAGGTCGATAGCAAGAGTAAGAGGATCGTCTGTAACACCGTCATTATCAAGATAGTCTTCGACTGAAATTGTTTCGTTTGGCAAAGCGCCTATGTGTTGCCGCATCATTTTCTCGGCTCTTTCACGAAGTTCTTTTAATGCACTTGTGATTTTTTCCTCTGTATATTCATCTAAAAGCGAATGTAATCTCTCCTCGCCCAAATCAAGAGCATTTATTTGACCGTTTAAATCTCCATATAGCGAGTTAGGTAGGCGAGAATTTGCAGACAGAATGTTAACTATATCTTGATTAAGTTTTCCTTCTGTAAATAATTTGACAGGTGGAATTAACATTCCTTCTTGGAAACTTTCAGTTGCCTCAGGGTTATAGTTCCCAGGCACGTTTCCACCAACATCGTGCCAGTGACCCACAGAGGCTATATAACAAAAAACTGCACCGTTTCTGAATATAGGTTTAACCAAGCGAAAATCAGAAAGGTGGGTACCTCCGTCGTAGGGATCATTAAATATATAGACGTCACCCTCTTTAAGGTCATCTCCCGAGGAGACCTTATCGATTACAGCCTGAACAGCAAAAGCCATTACGCCGACAAAAATGGGCAAACCTGACTTTCCCTGGATTAAAGTTTCGCCTGTATGGGCATCATAAATACCGTGGCTGGCATCATGTGCCTCGGCAATTATAGGGTTAAAGGCAGAACGAAATAGAGTTGCATCCATTTCATCAGCAATTTGTTCTAGTCTGCCCTTAAGAATAGCAAGTGTGACAGCATCCATATTAAAGCCCAAAAGCTATTAAAGGTTTCATTCGTATTTTTTCCCTATACTTAAAAGTTCTGGAGTTCCTATAACTGCGTTAAGGCTATCAAAATCATGCATACGTTTAGAAAACTCTGCGTTGCTGCCGTTTTCTAATAATCCTGCATAATACTCTTGCAATTGAAAAGTGGCCGCTCTTACTGCGCCCCCAGGAAATATAACGATATTAAAACCTAGACTTTTTAAATCATCGGCAGTTTTTACAGGTGTTTTGCCACCTTCGACCATATTTGCTAAAAGAGGGGTATTTTGGTGGAACGATTTTCGGATTATTTTCAATTCATCAACTGAACGAGGCGCTTCTATGAAAAGGATATCTGCTCCTGCTTCCTTGTAGGTGTGCGCTCTATCAATTGCTTCTTGAAGGCCTTCAACAGCTCGAGCATCCGTTCTTGCAATAATTAAAGTATCACTTGTCTTTCTAGAATCCACAGCAGCTTTTACTTTGCCAACCATTTCATCTGTTTTTATCAAGACCTTTCCGTCGAGATGCCCACAGCGCTTTGGAAATGATTGGTCTTCTATTTGGATAGCTGCGGCACCGGCCCGTTCAAAATTACGGATTGTCCTCTGTACATTTAGGGCATTACCAAATCCCGTATCTGCATCAACGATAATAGGAATTTTTATTCTATCAGTTACCGCAGCAAGAGTATCATGAACTTCGGAAACTGAAACAAGTCCTACATCCGGCCTTCCAAACCTAGTATATGCTATACTGGCCCCCGAAAGGTAAACGGCTTGGGCTCCGGATTGTTCCGCTATAAGTCCAGAAAGAGCATCATATATACCAGGGGCTAAAAGCGTTTCTGTTTTAATAATAGATTTGAGCATAATAAGGCCTTACTTTTCATCAAAACGTTTTTCAAGATGAGGAACCAAACCGCCGTCATTTATGAGTTCCTGCAAGAAGGCTGGTAAAGGGTCTAAATTTATTTGGATACCTGAACCCTCTAAAAAAAGGATGCTATTTTCAAAATCAAATACTACGGATGAGCCGTCAACAAATTCTTTGGGTAATTGACTATCTTTTGGCAACAAAAAAGCAGGCAAACCTAGATTAATTGCATTGCGATAAAAAATACCTGCAAAACTTTTAGCAATAATACAGGATATACCAAGAAATTTTAAAACTTCCGCTGCTTGTTCTCTAGAAGACCCTACCCCCATATTGTCACCAGCTAATAATACATCACCTTTTTTTACTTTGGAGGCAAATTCTGGACGAACAGCTTCTAGGCAATGTTGTGATAGTTCAGCTAATGGCGATTTCATATAAAAACCTGGCGCCAAAACGTCGGTGTTTATAGTTTCCTCAAAAAGCCAAAGTCTACTCATTTAGTTTACCATTAGCTTTCTAGGATCTGTCATTTTTCCTACAACCGCAGAGGCTGCAACTGTATAAGGTGAAGCCAGATAAACCTCCGAAGTTGGAGCTCCCATTCGGCCTTGGAAATTTCTTGCCGTCGAGGAGAGACATACCTGTCCTTCTGCTAGCCTTTCCTTTCCGTACCCTGCACAAATGCCACAAGAATTTGGCAGAAATTCTGCACCAGCGTCTTGCAAAATTTTAAGTATTCCATCTTCTAAAGCTTGCTTTTCATCCTTTAGGCTAGCGGGCGCTACTTTAAGAGAGATACCTGAAGCAATTTTTCGTCCTTTTAAAACTGACGCAGCAGCTGCCAAATCTACATATTTAGCTCCAGTACAGGCACCAATGTAAGCAACATCAAAAACTGTATTCGAAAACTCATCTGCATTTTCAGAGTTTTCAGGTGAGTGCGGTGCAGCAATTTGGGGTGATAGCGTTGATGCATCAAACTCATTAACGTTAGCACCAGAAGTGGGCTCATCTAAACGAAAACTCTTCCAGTTTTCAGGAACTAATCCACCAGAGCTCTTTATGTAGTCAATAGTTTTATCGTCTGGAGCTATTAATCCAGTTTGCGCACCGAGTTCTGCAGCCATATTTGATAAAGTCATACGATCCTGGACTGAGAGATCATAAATAGCTTCTCCAATATATTGAATAGCCTGGTATTGTCCGCCACCCATCCCAATTTTGCGACAAGTTGCGAGCATCATATCTTTGGCAGTTACAAGATTGTTAAGTTTTCCTTTCCATTTTATAAAAATGGTTTTTGGGACTTTTAACCAAATTTCTCCAGTTGCTAAAACGCCAGCCATCTCAGTGGCTCCAATACCAAACATATAAGCACCGAATGCGCCTCCTGTTGGAGAGTGACTATCGCCCCCTACGCAAAACATTCCTGGTTTGAGATGCCCTTTTTCCGGAACAACCACGTGACAAATACCCTGCTGGTCATAAAAATTTTGTATATCTTGATTAAGAACCCATTTTTTTGTGAGTTCGTGAATTGCCCGCGTTTCTTCACTTTCAATCGGTACATAGTGATCTGTTACCACTACAACCTTCTCAGCGTCCCAAACTTTTCGATTAAGTTTTTCTAAAATAGGTTTTACTCGTCGCGGTCCACCAGAGTCATGGATCATAGCTAAATCGACTTTACAAACGACAACCTCTCCCGGCGCTACATCGGATTTTTTACAGGCGTTCGCAATTATTTTTTGGGCAAGTGTAGTCATTGGGTAAATCTAGCACAAAAACATCCAATGGAAATATCTTTCCATTATATGAAAGGTGGTACAAAAATAAGAAAACATTTTATGCGCATAAGCGGAGATTAAAAATGCCAATGATCGAATGTACTTTAATTAAGGGTTACGAAGAAAAAACTCGTAAATTACTTGCAGAACGCGTGACAGATGCGGCCTGTTCAACTATTGGAGCCCATCCCGATCAGGTGATAGTAACTATAAAAGAAGTGCTTTCCGCTAATTACATGCGTGGCCGTGTAAACAAAAAGCCTGCTGCAGCTCCTACTGAACCAGAGGTTATTGTTAGAGAGTATTTAAGTGCTATGGAAAAAAGAGATCTAGAGAAAGCTAAGCAGTATCTAGCTAATGATTTCACTATGATCTTTCCTGGAGGAGCAAGTTTCAAAAAAATTGAAGATTTAATTTCTTGGTCTAGTAAAAGATACAGGCATGTAAAAAAATCATTTGAAAACTTTGACACTTCTTTTAAAGGGCTGAACGCCACGGTCTATTGTAATGGCTATTTAGAGGGCACATGGTTAAGTGGCGAAACCTTTTCCCAAATTCGCTTTATTGATCGCTTTAGTATTTCGGATATGAAAATTACGTCACAAAGTGTTTGGAATGATATGGGTGAAAGATTGCGCTAAAGAGCTTTTAGTCTAAGAAGAGCTATTTTGTGAACTTCCCTAAGGGCTGTTTCGAATTCCATTTGACTATCATTATTAATTCTCTGTTTAAATGAAGTTAATATCTCAGACCGTCTGAGACCTTTTACAGCTATGATAAAAGGGTGGCCAAATTTTTTTGTATATTCAAAGTTTAATTTACTGAATTCAGCAAATTCTTCTTTTGAACATTGATCAAGTCCAGCGCTGGCTTGTTCAGCGGTAGAATCTTTTGTTAAATTGCCTGAAATAGAGAGCTTGCCTGCTAGTTCTGGATGAGCCTGAAGAAGGTTGAGTTTCATCTCTTCACTTGATGTGTCTACAATTCCCTTCATTCGTTCTGCTAAAAAACCAACATCATTATCTTGCGATGTAATTCCTTGTGAAAATAAGATTTCGGCAACCCAAGGAGAGTGTTCGTAAATACTCCCTAATAAATCTATAATTTCAGCTTGATTTAATTTTTCTAAAACCATTTTGTTATCTGTTACGAATTTAATTTGGAAAACGATAGTACAAAATGTACACTAGTTTTGAATAATTTGTTTTGCAAAATAAATTACAAGGAATTGAAACAGGAGTTCGCTATGGGCCGCCTTACAACCCATGTTTTAGACACTGCTCGCGGTACGCCAGCAGCCAATTTGGCGATAGATCTTTACAAAATTACTGGGAACACTGAGCAGAAGTTAAAATCTGTTTCAACCAACGGTGATGGTAGGTGTGACAAACCTCTCTTAGAAGGGGATTCATTTAACCCCGGTAAATATAAGCTTATTTTTCATGCAGCTCCATATTTGGAAGAAAAGGGTGATGCTTTGCCGAAAACACCATTTCTAGATCAGGTAGTTATTGCTTTCGGAATTGATGACGCTGAACAGCATTATCATGTCCCATTATTGCTCTCAGCATATGGATACTCTACCTATCGTGGGAGCTGATGGTGGTGACGTGAGAAATTATCTTACTTTTATTTTAAATGGGAAAACCCAGAGAGTCGATAATATCGCTGGTGATATGACTCTATTGAAATGGTTAAGAAACCAAAAAAGCTTAGTTGGATCTAAAGAGGGTTGTGCCGAAGGTGACTGCGGAGCGTGTACGGTTGCAATAGTTAAAACCGATGATACTGGAAATTTAACTTGGCGGTCCGTAAATGCATGTATTGTTTTTATGGGTATGCTTGAAGGTTGTGCGGTCATTACTGTTGAGGGCTTAAATGGGCCTGATAGTGAACTGCATCCCTGTCAAAAAGCGCTGATAGACTTTCACGGATCTCAATGTGGGTTTTGTACGCCTGGTTTTGTTATGTCACTATTTACAGCTTGGTCAAACAAACACGGTTTGATGGCAGAAGATATAGACGATACTTTGGCGGGGAATTTATGTAGGTGCACAGGCTACAGGCCAATTGTCGAAGCCGGGCTTTCGCTGAAAAATGCAAAGCAACCTCAGTGGGAATTGGATCGCAATGAAATTCTTAAAAAAGAACTTTTAAAAATAAAGAGCTCAGAGCCAGTTGAAATTACAAACGGAAAAAATTCATTTTCTGTACCTACTAATTACGAAGATTTTTCAACAACTTACGCAGATCAACCTTCCTCTACCATTGTGTCTGGTGCTACAGACATTGGTCTTTGGGTGACAAAGCAAAATCGGAACTTATCAAACATGATTTGGACTGGTCGTGTTAAAGAATTCAGCAAAATCGACCAGCAAGAGGATTTTATAATTATTCGACCCGCAGTAACCCATCAGGAAGCCATGGAAAAGTTAGGTAGTAAATGGCCAACAATTAACGCTTTATGGAAGCGTTTTGGATCAGTGCAGGTGCGAAATTCTGGAACGGTGTGTGGGAACCTAGCTAACGGGTCTCCAATTGGTGATTTGCCTCCTGCTTTGATTGCACTGGGATCATTAATTGAGCTTACAAATAGAAATAAAAAGCGAAAACTACCTTTAGAAGAATTTTTTATCGAATACGGAAGACAAGATCGTCATTCCGGCGAATATGTCTCTGGAGTATTTGTGCCAAATAAATCAGGGATTAATTTTCGATGCTATAAATTATCCAAGCGATTTGATCAGGACATTTCTGCTGTTATGATGGGTGCAAATCTCAGTGTAGAAAAAACCAAGATAACTAAGGCTACAATTTGTTTTGGCGGTATGGCCGGCACCCCAAAGAGAGCAATAGAAGTGGAAAAAGCTCTTTTGGACCAACCTTTCGAGCCACAGTCTTTTATTAAGGCGTCAAAAAATATAAATAAGGATTTTGACCCTTTAACGGATGTTCGCGGTAGTGCAGATTATAGACGTAAAGCGGCGCAAAATTTGGTGATGAAATATGGGTACGAACTTACAGGTTCATTCGTTCCTAATTTGGCGGATCGCAACCAAGTTGAGAATTTGGTGAGTTGAATGAAAGATACAGATGGATCAGCAAAAGAAGGCATAGTTCACAAGGCTATTCGACATGATAGCGCCCATAAGCATGTAAGTGGCGCTGCGAAATATGTAGATGATATAGCTGTTCCGCCGAATACTCTTGAGATCTTATTGGGGCAAAGCAAATTTGCACATGCTAAAATTTTAAGTATGGATTTATCTAAGGTTGAAAACTTTCCAGGTGTTATAAAAGTTTTAACTGCAGCAGATATACCAGGAACAAATGACTGTAGTCCTTTCGCGGGTGATGACCCAATATTTGCTGAAAATGTAGTAAGTTACTTAGGACAGTCTGTATTTGCGGTTGTTGCCGAAGATATCAAAACCGCTCGTAATGCCATTGAGTTAGCCGACATCAAGTATGAAGAACTTCCGGCTGTAATAAATATTGATCAGGCATTAGAGACAGGAAATGTTTTAGGGCCGCCGGCTGTAATTGAATGTGGAAAGGTAGATCAAGCATTAGCAAAAAGTAAAAACAAGCTTGAGGGCAAAATCATACTAGGCGGCCAAGAACATTTTTATCTTGAAGGCCAAGCGGCCTTTGCTGTTGCCGGCGAAGATACTGATATTGTTGTGCACTGTTCGACCCAGCATCCAACGGAAATTCAGCATAAAGTTGCAATGGCGCTGGGGCTATCCAATCACGATGTTACAGTAATAACGCGTAGAATGGGAGGTGGGTTTGGCGGAAAAGAGAGCCAAGGCAATCTACCAGCTATAGTCGCTGCACTTGCGGCAAAACTAACAGGTAGACCGGCTAAATTAATTTATGACCGAGATGACGACTTTATTTTAACAGGAAAACGGCATGATTTTCAAATATCCTATAAAGTAGGTTTTGAAGATAATGGGTTAATCAACAGTGTAATTGTTGATCAGGCAATGCGTTGTGGAATGTCTTGGGATTTATCCGAGGCTATTGCTGCCCGCGCTATGTGCCATGCCGAAAATTCTTATTTTATAAAAAATATGCGAATTACATCCCATCGCCTCAAGACTAACACTCAATCCAATACTGCTTTTAGAGGATTTGGAGGGCCGCAAGGAATTGTCGGTATGGAGCGGGTCATCGACCATGTGGCGCATCATTTGAATGTCGATCCCCTTTTGGTTCGGGAACGAAATTTTTATCCCCACAAGACCTCTGCCACACATGGGATCACTCCGTACGGACAAACCGTTCACGATTGCATAATCCAAGATATTATTTCTGAATTGAAGAAAACAAGTGACTATGCTGACCGCCGAAAAGATATCGAAAAATTCAATAAAAATAGTGAGTTTTTAAAACGAGGGATTTCTCTTACTCCTGTAAAGTTTGGGATTTCCTTCAATGCAAGCTTTTTAAACCAAGCAGGTGCACTACTACATGTTTACAATGATGGTTCTGTTTATCTTAATCATGGTGGAACAGAAATGGGCCAAGGGTTAAATACCAAAATTGCCCAGATAGTAGCCAATGAGTTTCAGCTGCCCTTAGATGCAATTAAAATCACTGCCACGTCGACGGGAAAAGTTCCTAATACATCTGCTACTGCTGCTTCTTCTGGAAGCGATCTAAATGGAATGGCAGCAAAAAATGCAGCAGAAAAAATTAAGTCCAGAATGGCTGAATATCTTGCAGCTGAGGCCCAAATTAAGCCTGAAGCGATAGCTTTTGAGGATGGAATGGTGATAGTTGGAGCCAACAGTTACGATTTTGCAGAGGCTGTGAGGCGTTGTTACATGGGAAGGATTTCGTTGTCTGCAACTGGATTTTATTCCACACCCAAAGTCCATTGGGATCCAAAAACATTTAAAGGCAGGCCATTTTACTATTTTGCTTATGGTGCTGCATGCAGTGAGGTGGCTCTCGATTTGTTAACAGGAGAGAATAGAATTTTACGAGCCGATATCTTACATGATGTAGGCAGATCACTTAATCCAGCTATAGATATTGGACAAATAGAAGGTGGCTATGTTCAGGGCGCAGGTTGGTTAACTACTGAGGAGCTTGTTTGGGATAGTAAAGGTAAACTTCTAACTCATGCACCATCAACTTACAAAATCCCAGCTTGCTCAGATAGACCTCTAGATTTTAGGGTTCAACTTTTCTCTGAAGGAGAAAATTGTGAAGACACAATTCATAGGTCAAAAGCTGTTGGTGAGCCTCCGCTCATGCTAGGGACCAGCGTTTTAATGGCTTTATCACATGCTTTACAGTCGGTGAATGGAAGCAGTAGTTATCCAAACTTAAATGCGCCCGCAACACCTGAAAGGCTGTTGATGCAATCTGTAGGACTTGATCAAGCTAATGTTTGAATGAGCAGAATTATGCATAAGTCTTTGATTAATCCGAATGGAAATTGGATAGCCGCTGCAAATCATTTGATTGGTGATGAGACAGCAGTAGCTCACGCTGTAATTATTTCGGTTCGTGGTTCTGCACCTCGAGAGTTGGGTGCCAATATGTTAATTTCTGAAAATCAAATTTGGAACACCATAGGCGGCGGCTCTCTAGAATTTGAAGTCATGGAGCAGGCAAGAAGATTAATTAAAGAGATTGGCTTAAAAGTAGAAGGCAGAAATAGAAAAGTTTTAAATTTAGCACTTGGCCCAGATATGGGACAATGCTGCGGTGGCACTGTAAAGGTTCTTTTGGAAATTTTAAGTCATGCAGATATCAACAAATTGTCAAAGCACTCCCAAAAACTAGTAGTGTTAGAGCATCCATTAAAATCTGGAGCTTCGACGGAAGTTTTGAGAACTGATGATGATAAAAATTTCAAACCATTTTTAAAAAAAGAAAGTTTTATTCTCCCAACAGCTAGAAATCTTGATCCTTTATTTATTTACGGTGCTGGCCATGTTGGCAGGGCATTGGTAAAAATAATAGAACATACGGATTTTGACATTCATTGGGTAGATATTGATGAGAAACGATTTCCGGAAGGATCAACATCTAACTTTTCCAAAGTGATTGCTTTAGATCCAGCTGTAATTGCGTCTCACGCCCCAAGTAATGCTTATCATGTGATAATAACTCATTCACACCCTTTGGACGAGGCTATCTGTTTCGCGTTATTGTCAAAAGATCAATTTCGTTTTTGTGGATTGATAGGATCTAAAACGAAGAATGCTCGATTTAGAAGTCGACTGTCAAAAATGGGTATTAAAGCTGAACAATTAAAAAAATTAACCTGTCCCATTGGCATAGATGAAATTAATTCAAAACAACCGGTTAAGGTTGCTATTTCGATTGCTGCCCAGCTTTCAATATGGCAGGAAACAAACGGGATAAGGATGGTATGAATAATGTTTGATTATTTTTGGTTGTGGTCCGAAATGATCGTTCGTTGGGTGCACGTGATTGCGGGCGTTGCATGGATTGGCTCTTCCTTTTATTTTATTGCGCTGGATTTGAGTTTAAAGCCTGGAAAAGAATTGCCCAAAGAGGCTAATGGCCAGGCCTGGCAAGTTCATGGCGGTGGTTTTTATAATATGGTCAAATATCTGGTAGCTCCCAGCAAAATGCCTGACGAGTTGACCTGGTTTAAGTGGGAGGCTTATAGCACTTGGATTTCGGGCATGGCCTTAATGTCTCTGGTCTATTACGGCTCTACTAGTCTTTACATGATTGATTTAGAAGTTCTTGATATAACACAAGGTCAAGCAGTTCTATTAAGCTTGGGTGGTATTTTATTTGGGTGGGTAGTTTACGATGGTTTATGCCGCAGTCCGCTTGGAAGAAATGACCTGGTTTTGGCTCTATCCGGACTGATTTTTCTCATAGTACTATCTTACATTTATACGCAAATTTTTTCCCATAGGGGCGCTTTTATGCAAATGGGTATTTCGATTGGAACCATGATGGTTGCTAACGTTGCAATGGTCATAATCCCTGGTCAGAAAAAAGTTGTAAAGGCACTTAAAGCTGGCGAAGAGCCAAATCCTATTTATGGAGCCAGAGGGAAACAGAGATCTTTACATAACAACTACCTTACGCTTCCAGTTATCTTTGTAATGCTTGGTGTTCATTACCCAATAATTTTTGCTACAGAATATAGCTGGTTAATTCTTGGACTGATTTTGATAATTGGTGCACTGATAAGACATTTTTTCAATACTAAGCACAAAGGCTTGCCAGCGCCCTATTGGACATGGCTAGTGGCTTCTTTCCTCGTCGTTTGCTGTATCTCACTATCATATGTTGGAGGGCCGACTAACGAAGATTACGAGATAAGTAATCTTAATCTATCAAAAGACGAAGTACATAATTCCGCAGTCGAATTAGTAATAGAGAGATGCAGTGCTTGCCACGCAAAGGAGCCTGTTTGGGATGGCTTGGCTTTTGCGCCTAAGGGGGTTTATCTTGAAACAGAGGCGCAAATTTTAAAACTGGCGAATGAAATTTATTGGCAGTCAGCAGCTTCTTGGGCCATGCCTCCAGGGAACATAATATGGTTGGATGATGAAGAGCGAGCTTTATTGTCTGAATGGCACAAAAAGTTAAAAGATAATTGAGGTAAAAATGAACGAATATCCTCGAGATATGGTTGGTTACGGTCAAAAAAGGCCACAGTTGACTTGGCCAGATGGTTCGAAAATAGCCGTTCAATTTGTCTTAAATTATGAGGAAGGTGCTGAAAACTCTATTTTGCATGGTGATCCAGCCTCGGAAATTTTTCTATCTGAAATAATTGGTGCGGCTCCATTTGAAGGAGCGCGGCATATGTCCATGGAGTCAATTTATGAATATGGCTCGAGGGCAGGTGTTTGGCGTATTTTAGATTTATTCAGATCCAGAAAAGTACCCATAACTTTATTTGCTGTTGCAATGGCAATGCAAAGAAATCCTTCAGTGATTGAACAAGCACTTAAAGATGGACATGAAATCGCATCACACGGATACAGGTGGATTAATTATCATGGAATGCCAAAGTCAGAAGAAATGGCCCACATGAGGAAAGCAATTGAAATCCACAAAGACATTTGTGGTGAGCGTCCACTAGGATGGTACACTGGTAGAACCAGTGAAAACACACGTGATTTGGTTTCAGAAGAAGGTGGTTTCATTTATGATGCAGATGATTATTCAGATGATCTTCCTTTTTGGAGCAAGCAGGTAAAAAAGCCTCATCTCATTGTTCCCTATACTCTTGATGCAAATGATATGAGATTTGCAACCACCCAAGGATTTAATACAGCAGATCACTTTTCTAATTATCTTATCGATGCATTTGATACGTTATATTCTGAAGGCGAAATATCGCCGAAAATGATGTCCGTGGGTTTGCATTGCAGATTAGTTGGGCGTCCTGCAAGATTTAGGGGGCTCGTCAAATTTTTAGATCATATACTTTCACACGAAAAAGTTTGGATAGCCAAGCGTATTGATATAGCTAAGTATTGGACTGAAAAATTTCCGCACCCAAGTTTTTAAGATAGAAAATATTTATTAAGGTTTTTATGGATATAGAGACGCCACCAACGGAAGCAAGAAGATATGGTCTAGGATTGGTCAATCTGGCTTCACCTAGAATGGGCACTAAAATTCATTCGGTCAGTGATGATTTTTTTGCTGAAGCTCCCAGAATGTTACAAGATACAATACCAGTTTTTGTACCGGACAAATTTGATGATAACGGAAAGTGGATGGATGGCTGGGAGTCTAGCAGGCGCCGTCGAGGAGGTCACGACTGGTGCATCATTAGTTTGGGTGAACCGGGTGTAATAAAACTTGTGGACATAAATACTGCCCACTTCACTGGAAATTATCCGCCAGGAGCCATGGTAGAGGTGGGGTATTCATTAAATGGTGATATAAACAAAGTTGAGTGGCACACTCTTATTGAACATGTTAATCTGGGCCCTGATGCACACCATTTATTGGAGTCAAAATATTTAAGTACAGTAAACTTGGTGAGGTTAAATATCTTTCCAGATGGAGGGGTAGCAAGGCTTCGGTTATTTGGAGACGTGCAGCGCGATTGGGCAAATCAAAAAAATGATATCTTTGAGCTATCCGCGCTTCGCTCAGGAGGAAGCATTTTAGGTTATAATGATGCGCACTATGGTGATGTAAATGCTCTTATATCTGAAGGCCGCGGTTTGACAATGGGAGATGGATGGGAGACGCGCAGACGACGAGAGCCAGGAAACGACTGGATAGTTGTTCAACTTGGCACCTCAGGTTTCGTTGATGAAATAGAAATTGATACCGCACATTTTAAAGGTAACTTTCCAGATAAGTGTAGTATCCAAGCTGCTCTAGTTGAGAAGGGTTTTGATGTAAATTCTGCAGAAAATTGGAAAGAGCTAATGCCTAAACAAAGTCTTTCTGCTAACGCCATCCATAAATTTAAAAAAGAAATCGTTAATGACTTCGGTCCTGTTAATGCTGTCAGGTTGAATATTTATCCAGATGGAGGTGTTTCAAGACTAAGGATATTTGGTAAAGCATTATAGAAGATGACTTTAAATAATCTAAAAATCAAACCTCTATCTAAATCCAACTTTGCACCTTATGGTCAGGTTATTGAGCTGAAAAATGCTGAAAAATTAATGATCAATCAGGGAACTACTACGCGTTTTAACGCACTCTCATCAGTAGATGTGGCAACTGAAAATGGTGAACCAATAATATCTATTTTCGAAGGCCAGCGGCGACCTGATCCGATTAGGCTGGAAGTAATGGAAAGACATCCTCTAGGCTCACAGGCCTTTTTTCCTTTATCCGAGCACGGTTGGTTAGTCGTGGTGTGCAAGTCTAATAGCTCAGGTAATGAGCCTGATTTGAGCACGGCTGAATGTTTTTTCGCAGAAGGCAATCAAGGTGTAAATTACTTCAGAGGTGCTTGGCACCATCCATTACTAGTTCTGCAAGAGAGCCAAAAATTTTTGGTAGTTGATAGGCAGGGTGGCGGCTGCAATTTAAATGAATTTTTTATTGAAAATATGGACCTAAAAATAGACTTGGAAAGTATTAGAAATCCAGTTTCAGATATTGATTAAATCTCGGGATAATTTACTATGTTCGTGAACAAGCTTATCCATAGAAATAGAGGTTAATTGTCCTTCACTAACGACTATTTTCCCATTGATTATAGTATAATTAGCTTTGCTTGGACCACAAAAGACCAGTGAGGCAACAGGATCCCAGTCACTACCTGAAAAATCGACGTTGTCTCTCTTAAAAGCAGTAATATCTGCTGCATAACCTGGTACAAGCATGCCGATATCATCTCTATTAAGAACGGATGCACCACCTTTGGTTGCAACTCTCAAAGCCTCTCTTGCGGTCATAGTACTGGCTTTGGAATTTACTCTTTGTAAAAGCATAGTTTGGCGCGCTTCATTTAGCATGTTTCCACTGTCATTAGATGCTGAACCATCAACGCCAAGTCCAACTTTTACACCAGTATCCAGCATTTGCCTGACTGGTGCTATACCGCTTGCAAGCCTCATATTAGAGCAAGGGCAATGAGCAATGCCTGTGCCTGTTTTTGCAAACAAATTAATTTCTTCTGAATTCAATTGGACGCAGTGTGCATGCCAAACGTCATCTCCTGTCCATCCCACTGCTTCAACATATTCACCTGGCCGCATTCCAAACTGCTGTAAACCATATTCAATATCTTCGGCATTTTCGGCAAGATGAGTGTGCAAACCCACTCCATAAGAACGTGCCATCGCTGCACTTTCTCGCATCAAATCTACACTCACTGAGAAAGGAGAGCAGGGCGCTAAAGCAACTCGCTGCATAGCATAACGACTGCTGTCATTATAAGTTTCAATAAGTCTCTGACTTTCAGACAGGATAAAAGTCTCTTTTTCCGTCAGACTATCAGGTGGCAGTCCGCCTTGTGACTCTCCTATACTCATTGATCCTCTTGTTCCATGGAACCTGACGCCAATGTCTGATGCTGCAGATAAAGAGTCATCTAACTTAGCACCATTGGGATAAATATACAGATGGTCAGAAGATGTTGTGCATCCACTCAAAGCTAGTTCAGCCAGGCCTAAAGCGGTTGACCAGTAAACATGCTCTGGTCCAATATTACTCCAAATAGGATACAGTGTTTTCAGCCAGCCAAAAAGTTCTGAGTTTTGTGCTGCAGGCACCGCGCGTGTTAAGTTTTGGAACAGATGATGATGGGTGTTGACCATTCCTGGAATTACAACATGCCCCTTCATGTCAATGATTGTATCTGCTATTTGGGGCAGAGAGCTACTTTCTCCAACCGCTTCAATAATACCATTACGCGCAAAAAGCCCACCACCTTTAATTTCGCTTTCAATATTGCTTTCATTTTCCCATGGCTCTGACATTGTACATAAAACATCAGCATTTTTTAAAAGTAGTGTTTGGTCTGGCATTCAAAACGTCCCTATTTTCTGTTTTTTAAAGCCAGACTTTAAAAATCCGTAGCTTTCATTTTAGATTTTAAGCTCGTGAGTGGGTTAAATTCAATTTATAATGCTGTTTATTAGATCATCTAATGCTATTTTTTCTAGCTTTATAGATTTTGAGTAGACATTAAGTGCTTTTTTTTGTGACCAAAGTCTTGTCGTGAGACTGATAAATTTTAGTTTTAATTCTTCTTCAGAATATGGATCCTGCCAATCGCCTCTATTGGTTGTGACCTGTGCTTTAAAAGCGGATCCATTCTCCATTAGAACATGGACATTAGCTGGTCTTAGGTCAGGAGTTTTTTCTGTCATAGTCGTATCCTCAACTATAGTGACCTTTTGACATAGGTTTTGAATATTTTTGTTAGTCCGCATAATCTCTGTGAAACTCAAAACCCCAGAATCTAGATTTACCAAAGTCGTTGATATTGCAAACGGGATAGAGAATTTACAGGCTAGGACATTACGTGGGTTTTGATCGCTAAGTTCTGCAGCAAGATTATAGCTTTGGACTTTAATTTTTTTGATTTGATTTATGTTTTTAACTTCACTGTGTTGTTCAATAATTTTCCATAAGGCGTCTAAGGCGGCATGATTATAGCGGCAGCAAGCATGAAGTTTGAAATAATTTCTACTAACTTCAAATCTTTTCCCAAGTAATTCAACTGCACTTTTATCATCAAATTTATCTGAAGTGACACCATCAAAGATCGATTTGATACCATCTTGTTCACCAGTGAAACCTGCTCTCAGCAACATTAGGCCGACGTGCGCCATTTTATTTGAAATTCCAGTATATGAATTTCTAACGGTAGCGCCTTCCAACATGGTTTTCCTGCTAGTTGCTAATGTGAGGCTAGAAACTATGTTGAGATATTCGGTGGCGTCCCGAGCGTTCATTTTATTCAATACTGCTAGACTTGCCGCAGCTCCTAAGCCACCCCAAGTTCCATGCGGGTGCATTTTTGGATTAAGGTTGGAAGCCAAACCTATTCTGGCCCCAACATCGTATCCAATTATAAAAGCTCTTAAAAATTCTTCTCCTGAAAACCCTTTGTTTCTTGCTGCTGCCAAAAGTGCTGGAAAAACATGCATGCCAGGGTGGCCTTTTGCAAATTGGTGCCCCTCATCCATTTCTAAAACTGTTCCGGCCGTACCAAATAGTAAGCTTATGGATTCATCAGTAGCTTTTTTAGCCTTATCTAGAATCTCAAAAAGGTTTTCGCTTTCAGAATCGGCAAGCATGCGAATTTCGGGTTCTGCCATACCCCCAACTATTGCACCCAGGCAATCTGCGACAATTAGCTTTGCTGAGTGTAGTGTTGAATCTGGGATTTCAATATCTGCTGATTTCTCAATGAAATTAGCAAATTCTGTAACAGTGCTCTCCATTTTTTTACCTTATAGAGTTTGTTTAAATTCAAGCTGTAAACAATAAAGCTTGCTTAACCTTTACATTATATCCTTTACTTTAATTAAAGACGAAACAGTTCTTAAAAAAAATATAAAATTGAAGGGAGAAAAGTATGAATAAATCAATTTTAAAAAAGAATACCTCACGGCGTAATTTTTTGGGAGGTACCGCTGCAACTGTTGCCTTAACAGCTGGCGTTGGAACGCCATGGATTGCTCAAGCGGCAAGCAATGTGAAAATAGGTCTAATTCATCCAGCGACCGGTTGGGCTGCATATCCAGCTGCTCAGCTTCGGTATGGAGCGCAAATGGCCATAGCTGATATAAATGCAGCTGGTGGGATAAAGTCTATGGGTGGAGCCCAGTTAGAAGCACTTTTAGGGGACTCGCAGACAAAACCTGAAATTGGTGCTGCGGAAGTTGAAAAAATGAATGAAGCCGGCGTTCATGCAATTCAAGGTTGCTATCAGTCTGCCGTTGGCCTTGCTGCTTCAGCCGCTGCTGCTAAGTATAACATTCCTTTTTCAGTAGATGTTGGGGTTTCTGATAAGCTTGTTCAGCGCGGACTTCCAAATGTTTTTCGCATGGCTGATGGCTATGGTCGAATAGCGCGAGATGCGGCTACTAATTTGGGTGAGATAAACCGCCTAGCGGGTAATCCGGCTAAAACAGTTATCATAGTTCATGAGGAATCAGAATTCGGATCTGGTACAGCCAAACTGATGACTGCAGCTTTGAAAGAGCATAATATTGAAGTCATTGATACTATTAAGCACGCAAACCCTACACGTAACTTTGACAACGTGGCTCTAAGAATAAAATCTGCTAAGCCTGATATTGTCATGCCAATTAACTATCCTGGTGAGTATGTATTACTAGCTAAAACGTTGCGCCAGCAGCGGGTTGATTTCATGGCAAGTTATTCAGTGTTGGGTGGGGGTTTCAACTTTAAATTTGTTGATGATCTGCCTCAGATTGCTGAAAATATGATTGATGTGAACCACTGGTACAATCCAAGCTCTGCTTCAGGTCAAGCAATGAGAGCCAGAACAGAAGCTGATGGTAATTATTTCACTTTTGAAGTCTATTGCGCATATATGTCAGTAATGTTCTTAGCTGATGGTTTTGAGCGTGCAGGTACAACAGATAAAGAAGCTGTTAATGCTGCTCTTGCTGCCTCAACCATTGACGTTGATTTTATGCCTTACGGCAAAACAGAGATGGTAAATGGTCAAAATATGGGATCAAGAGCCGTTGCTATTCAGGCACAAAAAGGTGACGTGCAAATTATTGCTCCCTCCGAGTATGCCTCAGCCAAAGCAATTTTTCCTCGTACGTAATACGTTTATACAGACAGGCAGTCCTTGGACTGCCTGTTTCTTCTAATAACAGGCAAATTTTCTATGATTTCAGCCTCTCTTTCTATGCTCCCTGCTGCTATTATAAATGGACTTATGTATGGGGCTATTTATGCGCTTGTAGCTTTAGGTCTGACCCTAATCTATGGTGTTTTACACATCATAAACTTTGCACATGGCGCTATGCTAATGCTGGCTTTGTACGCAGCATTTTTCTTATTTCACTTATTTAATATCGACCCATATTTCTCGATACTTATAGTTACGCCGTGCGCGGGAATCTTTGGTTACATGATTTATAGATATGGAATAGGGCCTCTAGCAAAAGGTAAAGACCAAAACATACTTCTGATTACTTTAGGTTTATCAATTATTATTGAGAATGGAGCTCTATTTTTCTTTAGTGGTGATCAGCAAACTGTAAATCTATCCTACGGGTTTGAAGCTTTTGATTTGGGTTTTATGTACCTTTCATATCCAAAAGTTATTTCATTTTTCGCGGCCTTACTGATGTGTGCTATTCTTTGGGCTGCTATGAGCCTTACGGATATGGGGCGTGCTATTCGAGCTGTTGCAAAGGAGAGGCAAGGCGCAAGGCTCGTTGGTATAAATGTTGAGCGTATTTTTGCTGTGACTTTTGGAATTGGAATAGCTTGTTTAGGTGCTGCTGGCTGTATGATGCTTCCTATATTTTATGTAGACCCTTACACGGGCAACATTTTCGTTTTGGTCGCTTTTACCATTGTTGTTCTTGGAGGTATGGGCAGTGTGGTGGGAGCCCTTGTCGGTGGTTTTATAATAGGAATTACCGAGTCAGTTGGCGGGCTTTTATTAGGAGAAAGCCTTGGCCAAATAGGGATATCGTTAATCTTTATACTTATACTGATATTTAGACCAACAGGTTTGTTCGGGAGCAAGGTATAATGACCAACTTTCGCAATCATCTATATTTTTTACTATTGGGAGCACTAGCTCTAATTATCTTACCTTATTTTATAAGTAGCAGGTTTTATATTGATGTGCTCACTTTGATTTTTTTTACCGCTTATTTAGGGCAGTCGTGGAATATTTTGGGTGGCTATGCTGGCCAGTTTTCCTTTGGGGGCGTTATGTTTTTTGGTACTGGCGCTTATGTCTCTTCAATTCTATTAACCACCTTTGGTTTTCCTCCTATATTTGGGATTTTTCTGGCTATACTGGGCGGCGCACTTTTAGGTCTGATCGTTGGGTATATGTCTTTTAGATCTGGTCTTAAAGGTTCTTATTTTGCTCTAATAACATTGGCTTTTGCTGAGTTATTGAGAGTTTTGGCAAACTCTGTGGAATTCACAGGTGGTGGAGTTGGCCTCTTTCTCACCTATGCTCCTGGCCTAAGCAATTTGCAATTTGAAACTCCAGTTGGTTTTTACTACTTTGCCTTAGTTTTAATGTTTATTTCGATAGCAATTGTATATTGGTTAGAGAGTTCGCGCTTTGGTGCTCAGCTTGTCGCCATCCGCGAGAATGAAGATGCTGCTGAAGCATTAGGAATAAATACCTTAAAGTGCAAAATTTACGCAATTATGATAATGGGCGCTATGGGTGGAGCGGCTGGCACTTTTTATGCTCAGAAGTATTTATATTTGGATCCCCCCATAGCATATTCGATACATCTTTCAGTTGAGATGCTTTTGGTAACAATTGTTGGGGGTATGGGTACAATTTTTGGACCACTAGTTGGTGCTTTTGTTTTACATACAGTTAATGAAGTAGCTCGTCATTTCATAGACACACCAGGGTTAAGTTTAATCGTATATGGTCTGATTTTGATAGTTATCATTGGATATCTTCCAAATGGATTAATTGGAGCATTTAAGAAAAAAAGAAAAAAAGTCAGATTCTACTTCGCTTGATAAAAAAACATCACGTGGAGATTCTTAAAGTGCTGAAGGTCAATAATGTAACAAAGAGATTTGGTGGTTTAGTAGCGGTTTCTTCAGTGGATTTGGAGGTCAATGAAAAAGAAATTGTTTCACTGATAGGACCAAACGGAGCAGGTAAAACAACCTTATTTGCAATGGTGGCAGGATTTTTGAAGGCAGATGAAGGTAGAGTAGATTTTGAAAATGCTTCCGTCTTAGGAATGAGGCCTCACCAAATTTGTCAACTTGGGATGGTAAGGACATTTCAAATAACTCAACCATTTGCGGGTTTGACCACTCTACAAAACATTATGGTTGGTGCATACAGTAATACTTCTGAGACTGATCTCGCTCGAATAAAAGCAGAAGAAGTTGCTGAAGTTGTTGGTATGACCTCATTGTTAAATCAAGGTGCTGACGGGCTTACGGTAGCAGGAAGAAAACGTCTTGAGTTAGCCCGAGCGCTTGCTACAGATCCAAAACTTCTACTTCTTGATGAGGTGATGGCTGGTTTAAATCCAGCAGAAATCGACGATATCGTTACGGTTATTAAGGGGATAAGAGATAGAGGCGTAACTATTTTCTTGATAGAGCATGTTATGAAAGCTGTAATGAATTTATCCGATCGTACATATGTTCTTAATGATGGCAAACTTATCGCCAGTGGAACTCCTTCCTCGGTAGCTGAAAATCCACAGGTGATCGAAGCTTATTTGGGACATGGTGCTGCCGAAGCTATGGCGGAGGGTGCATGAGCCTAGTTAAAGTTGAA
This sequence comes from Paracoccaceae bacterium, assembly GCA_902534325.1. GTDB lineage: Bacteria > Pseudomonadota > Alphaproteobacteria > Rhodobacterales > Rhodobacteraceae > Salinivivens. The sequence goes on from CACAPQ010000013.1 coordinate 30,437, forward strand.
AATCTGGCTGCTGGTTATGGACTGGTTGAAGTTTTAAGGAACATATCCCTGGAAATAAGCACGGGAGAGGTAGTCGCAGTACTTGGAAGTAACGGGGTTGGAAAAACCACTTTAAATAATTGCTTGTCGGGTCTGATAAAGCCAAAAGATGGGAAAATTTTTTTTGAAGATAAGCTAATATCGGATAAATCGCCTGAAGAAATAGTTGATATGGGCTTAATACATGTTCCAGAAGGAAGAAAGCTTTTTCCGAATCTTACTGTTAAGGACAATTTAGAATTGGGGTCTTATCGAAGAGGTAAGAATAATCGATCCACCAATCTAGAAAAAGTTTTAGCAATTTTTCCAAAGCTTTCTGAGAGAATAAGCCAAACAGCTGGCACACTTTCGGGTGGTGAGCAGCAGATGGTTGCTATTGGGCGCGGGCTGATGGGTGATCCGCGCCTTTTATTACTTGATGAACCATCATTGGGACTTTCCCCATTATTGGTAGAGCAAATGTTCGAATTAATAAAAAAAATTAGTGATAACGGCCTGACCGTGCTGCTCGTCGAGCAAAATGTTACCCAATCGCTTTCCATAGCCGACCGAGCCTATGTAGTCGAGGAAGGGTCGATTGCTATTTCTGGCTTATCAAAAGACTTATTAAAAAATGCAGATCTAAAAAAATCTTATCTCGGGCTTTAATTTTTAATTTGCTGTAAAACCACCATCCACAACAATTACTTGTCCAGTAACAAAGGATGCTGAGTCAGATAGTAAAAACCCTATTACTTGTGCAACCTCTTTTGCTTCTCCAAAACGCCCAAGTGGAATTTTACTTTTAATTTTCTCATAACGGCTTTGATCAGATCTGGCAGCTTCCGTCATCGGTGTAATTATTGGGCCTGGTGCAACCGTGTTTACTCTTATTTGTCGATTGGCAAACTCTAAGGCTATAGATTTTGCAAACCCATTTAATCCAGCTTTAGAAGCTGCATATGCAGCTGCATTATCGTGGCCAACAAGACCTATTTGGCTCGAAATGAAAATGAGACTTGCGCCAGATTTCAAAAATGGATTGGCAAATTGGGCCAGTCTAAAATTTGCTTTAAGGTTCACATCAATGGTTTGATCCAACTCTTGAGCGGTTGTTGCCTCAAAAGTTTTTAATTTTATAATTCCAGCAGCACCAACTAAACCATCTAACCCCTTATATTTTTTTGCAGAAGACTGAATGCAATACTGAAGCTTTTCACTATCGTTTAAATCGAGTAAAAAACAATCTTCGGTAAGAGCTATTACATTTTTCTTTTGATCTTCATTTTCAATTGTGCCTGCTAGGTTTCCCCCTAAGCTTTTGATAAGCTTCCCAGTTTCATAGCCTATTCCACTTCCTAGACCAGTAACAAAGAAAGTTTTATTGACAAGAGAAATCATTCGTGTCGTCCTTACGATAGTATTTCTAACTCTAAACAATATATTATATTTATGAAGAAAATTCTCGTTATTGTTCCCTTTCCAATGTCACAGGAAAACCTTTCATCGCGACAAGCCCAGTTAAAGTCTGTCGACATTAGTGAGGGTTTTGAGTTTGTATTTAGACCTGTAAAAGCAGCTCCAAGAAATTATGTCAGTCAGTCGGACATGGTGCTGGCAGATGTTGTTATATTAGAGGCTGGATTAGATGCAGAAGAAGAGGGTTTTTCAGCAGTATGCATAGACACAATGAGCGACTCTGGTGTTTCAGCTCTCCGGTCAGTTCTTTCAATACCCGTTATTGGCCCTGGTAGAACGTCTATGCTAACTGCAATGTCACTTGGCTCTAAATTTTCAATAATAACTATGTGGAAAAAATGGTTTCATCTTTATGAAAAAACCATAAATGATCTTGGAATAAAAAGCTCACTGGCATCGATCAGGTCAATAGACGTGACTCCTGACAATCAAGCATTGTTAGAGGGAAAAGAAGAAGAAATTTTTCCTCTTTTAGAAATTGCAGCTAAAAAGGCTATAGACGAGGACAATGCGGAAGTTATTATTTTGGGTTCAACAACAATGCACCAAGCACATAGTTTCTTGTCATCTCACTTGCCGGTTCCCGTAATTAATCCAGGGCCACTCACTTATAAAAAAGCAGAGCTACTTTTAAGCTCTGGCCTCTCTCATAGCCGCAATGCTTATCCTAACTCTCCAGTAGATAAAAGCAGTATGCTAAAAGCAATGTTGAAGACGGCTTCAGGCTTTGAGCACTAGATCGTCAACCTTTCTTATCCAATGTGTTTTCACCGGCCATATACACGCGCACTTCAGAAAATATACCTTTTTTTAAGGTGAAAAAATTGCAATTCGATTTTAATACAATTTGACCATTGTGAAGAACGTTTTTGACTTGGAACCTTACAGCAATCCGATTGCTAATATGGTCTTTTACAAAATAAAACTCTTTATGCTCAACAGATTTATGGTTTTTCCATAATCTTTTAAACATACTTGTGATTTCTGCATGCCCAACCAATTTAATTTTATGAGTTTCTATCGAAAAAACGCAGTCTTTGGTCAAGGTTGTAAGAATTGCGTTGATATCCTCATTATCAACCCCTTTGAAGTATTGTAGTACTAGGTCCTCAGAGTTAATTTGTTGATTTAGATTCTCTAATGTAACTGGTTTTTTCATAAAAGTATTTCAGCCTCATGTCACTTTATGATCAAATTTTAATCGTTTTGTAAAAATTCTGCAAAAAAATCTCTCAACAAGCTTATAAAAATTTAAATCTTGCAGCAATTAGTCCAACATTTAATGGGTCAGCTTAAATTTTTATCCATTTTTGGAAATCAAATGTATTTAGAACAAATAAACAAAATGGATAGCCTTCCGCGTGCTAAAGGTGCTTTACATCTGGCGACCTCTGGCCAGAGTAAAATTAAAAGCCTATTTCAGCAAGGATCTACAAGGGTTCTCTTCCCTAGGCGGGCTAAGGGGCTCGAATGCATAATGATTAATACGTCCGGTGGGCTTACGGGAGGTGATAAATTTTCGAATTCTATCATCTGTGAAGGTCAGTCACATTTGACTATTTCCACTCAAGGCTGTGAACGAATTTATAAAAGTGGTGATGGAACCGCTGCTGTTGTTGAAAATATAGTGACAGTAAAAAATTCTTCGCGAGTTTATTGGCTTCCTCAGGAAACGATTATTTTTGATCAGGGCAGAATAAAACGACATCTAAAGGTTGAATTATCATCTGAAGCAGAAGCGCTAATTGTTGAACCAGTAATTTTTGGTAGATTGGCTATGGGTGAGACTGATATATCTGGACATTTTGAAGATAAGATAGAAATACATGTTGATGGCAAGATCACCTATTTAGATAAAACCCAATTGACTGGTGAAATATCAAAAACCTTGAAAAGACCAGCAGTTTTAAATGGTAGTGCGGCAACAGCCATTTTAATTTTTTAAATCAGAAACAGCCAAGTCATTTCTGAATTTTGTAAGAGAGCAATTAAACGCTCAATCAGGAGCAAGCCTTATAAATACAAGCTTTATGGTGGCAAGGTTTGTTGCCCCAACTGGATATGAATTAAGGAAAATGCTTTTACCAGTTATTAACAAAATTACAGATGAAAACCTACCAAAAACGTGGAGGCTATAATGCAATTATCACCTCGTGAGAAAGATAAACTTTTAATAGCAATGGCAGCGGAAGTTGCTCGAAAAAGAAAAAGCCGCGGTGTTAAGCTTAATTATCCAGAAGCAATTTCTTTAATTTGCGATGCTGTAGTCGAGGGAGCTCGTGATGGCAAAAGTGTGGCTGAAATGATGGAATATGGTGCAACAATAGTTAAATCTACTGACTGTATGGATGGTGTGCCAGACATGATACCAGAGGTTCAGGTTGAGGCTACATTCCCTGATGGAACGAAGCTTGTTACAGTTCACAATCCAATAAGATAGGCGCAAAATGAAATATTTTATTCTCTTAATATTGTTTTATGTGAAAAAAGCGAGAAGCTTATGAAGCCAGGTGAAATAATAACTTTAGAGGGCTTTATAACTTTGAATGAGGGCCGTGAGAGCATATCCATAATGGTTTCTAATTCTGGTGATCGCCCCATTCAGGTAGGTAGCCATTACCATTTCTTTGAAACGAACGAAGCTCTAAATTTCGATAGAGAAATTACACGAGGAATGAGGCTAGACATAGCCTCTGGCACAGCAGTCCGTTTTGAGCCTGGCCAATCTAGAGAAGTAAATCTCATTCCCTTGTCTGGAGTAAAAAGAGTCTATGGATTCAACGGAAAAATAATGGGTGATCTTTAATGGCAGTAAAAATTACAAGATTTGATTACGCAGGAATGTACGGACCCACAAAAGGGGATAAGATTAGGTTGGCTGACACGGACCTTTTTATTGAGGTTGAAAAAGATTTAACAACCTATGGTGAAGAGGTTAAATTTGGTGGTGGGAAAGTTATTCGTGATGGAATGGGCCAGTCTCAGGCAACAAGAGCTGAGGGAACACCTGATACAGTAATCACAAATGCTCTTATTTTAGATTACACTGGAATTTATAAAGCAGATGTTGCCCTCAGAGATGGGAGAGTCGAGTGTATAGGAAAAGCGGGAAATCCAGATACCCAACCAAATGTTGATATAATAATTGGTCCAGGTACAGAAATTATTGCAGGAGAAGGCAAAATACTTACGGCAGGCGGATTTGATAGTCATATTCATTTTATTTGTCCGCAACAAATAGATGATGCTCTGCATTCCGGTGTGACTACAATGCTAGGTGGAGGAACTGGACCAGCTCACGGTACTTTGGCCACAACTTGTACGCCAGGTAGTTGGCATATTGGAAGAATGTTACAAGCAGCAGATGGATTGCCAATGAATTTAGCGTTTGCAGGTAAAGGAAATGCTTCTCTGCCTGATGCTCTGATAGAACAAGTTGTAGGTGGTGCTTGTGCTTTGAAACTTCATGAAGATTGGGGAACTACACCACAAGCAATTGACTGCTGCTTGGGAGTTGCTGATGATCTTGATGTGCAGGTGATGATTCATACTGATACTTTAAACGAAAGTGGATTTGTTGAGAGAACCGTAGATGCTATGAAAGGCAGAACAATACATGCTTTTCATACTGAAGGAGCTGGCGGAGGCCATGCGCCTGATATTATAAAAATTTGTGGCGAAGAATTCGTCTTACCTTCCTCAACAAATCCGACAAGGCCATTTACCAAAAATACAGTGGAAGAACATCTTGATATGTTAATGGTTTGCCATCACCTCGATAAGTCTATTCCTGAAGACATAGCATTTGCTGAAAGCCGAATAAGGCGGGAAACAATTGCAGCCGAAGATATATTGCACGACATGGGGGCCTTTTCTATCATTGCTTCCGACAGCCAAGCTATGGGGCGAGTTGGGGAAGTTATAATAAGAACCTGGCAAACTGCCGACAAAATGAAAAAGCAAAGAGGAAAACTCAAAGAAGAGGTGGGTGATAATGACAATTTAAGAGCTCGTCGTTATATCGCAAAATATACAATAAACCCAGCAATAGCTCATGGAATATCTCAAGAAGTTGGCTCTGTTGAGCCTGGTAAACGAGCTGACTTAGTTCTTTGGAACCCAGCCTTTTTTGGAGTAAAGCCAGAAATGGTTTTATTGGGAGGGACAGTAGCTGTTGCTCAAATGGGTGACCCAAATGCTTCAATTCCAACCCCACAACCAGTTTATACCAGATCCATGTTTGGCGCTTATGGGCGATCGCTTACAGAATCCTCTGTGAGTTTTGTTTCAGGTGCCGCTCAAAATGACGGTATTCGAAGCAAACTGGGCTTAGCAAAGCAAACTGTACCGGTTAAAAATACAAGAAAAATTGGAAAACTAGATTTAAAGTTAAATGTGTCGCTGCCGAACATTGAAGTTGATCCAGAGACTTATGAAGTCCGAGCAGATGGTGAACTTTTAACTTGCCAGCCAGCCGATGAAGTGTCGATGGCTCAGCGTTATTTTATGTTTTAGGAAAGAAAAATGTTATCAGCTCAAACAGTCATTACCAGCCCAACTTCAAGTGCAGATTTTAGATGCTCTTTGAATTACTCTGATCGTTTTGTTCGCAGAAAACGCTTGCATACTGATTGTGGAATGGCTTTTTTGCTGGATTTGGATAAGGCAACAAATTTGAGGCATACAGATCAATTGAAATTAGCTGACCAAACGCTAATTGAAATCATAGCAAAACCAGAATTTTTAGCAGAGATTACAGGAGACAAGATGCTAGAATATGTCTGGCATCTTGGGAATCGCCATACTCCAGCACAAGTTGAGGCAAAAAGAATATTAATACAGCACGACCACGTTATAGAACATATGATAGAGCACTTAGGTGGAAGTGTTACCCATATTACCGAACCATTTATGCCTCTCGGTGGAGCTTATGGACATGGTAGAACACATTCACACGAACACGTTAAAAGTACCCATGCACACACCCACTGATTCAAAACTCATCACTTTAATGCAATGGTTGTCGCCCGCATTTCCTATTGGCGGGTTTGCTTACTCCCATGGTTTAGAATGGGCAATTAATAAAGGTCATGTGAGTAATCGCGAAGAATTACAAAAGTGGATCAGTGATCTATTAGAATATGGATCATTAAAAAACGATGCTATCTTAATCAATCTTGTCCTACAGGGTTCTGACCCTAAAGAAATAAACGAACTTGCAATGGCTTTATGCCAAGCCAACGAGCGCCTATCAGAAACTAAGCTTCAAGGTGGCGCGTTTTGTAAAATTATGGGAGACGTATGGAACCTGGAAATAGACAATTTGACTCTTCCAATTGCACTTGCTCTTGCAGCAAAAAATGAAAGTATCGATCAGAATTTAGTTGTGCCAGCTTATCTACACTCTTTTTGCTCTAATCTTATATCCGTTGCAATACGGTTGGTTCCAATTGGTCAAACAGATGGTCAAAAAACACTTCGTGAACTTTCGCCTTTAATTTTAGATAGTGTTAGAGCAGTTGCTAAAAGTGACATAGATGACTTGGGTTCCACCTGTTTTTTATCAGATGTTTCAGCAATGCAACACGAATATCTTCAGCCAAGGGTTTTTAAAACATGAATAGAGACAAACGTTCTGCGGTGCGCATTGGAATTGGTGGGCCAGTGGGTGCAGGAAAAACTTCTTTGACAGCAGCAGTTGTAAAAGATTTAAGAGACCGTTTTTCAGTTGGGGTTATTACAAACGATATTTATACTAAGGAAGATGCGGAAGCTCTGATGCGGATGCAAGTTCTTCCAGAAGAGCGTTTAATTGGAGTTGAAACAGGAGGCTGCCCCCATACGGCCATTAGAGAAGATGCTTCAATCAATCTGGCGGCGGTCGAAGAGTTGCAGCAACGTATCGAGGGCTTAGATTTAATTTTTATTGAAAGTGGTGGAGATAATTTATCAGCAACCTTTTCACCAGAATTAGCAGATATTACTGTTTATATGATAGATGTGGCAATGGGCGCTGATATACCAAGAAAGCGAGGCCCAGCGATGATGAAATCAGATATTTTACTTGTTAATAAAACTGATTTGGCCCCTTACGTTGATGTTGATTTAGCTTCAATGGAAAGCGATCTAAAAGTAGCAAGGGAAGATAGGCCTTATTTTTTGATACAAGCAAAAAATAATTTAAATATTGAAAAGGTTTCGCAAGCTATAACTGAATTAGCTGGGCTATGAGCTGGGGAGTAAATTCCCAGCTCATAAAGTTTTAGCGCTTAGGCAATGGCATCCAGCTTGGGACTGATACATCAGCGTGAGCAAATTGTGGCATTTTCGATGATAAATCTTCCATATTTTTAATGTCATTGTCATTTAAGAATTTCTGAGTGATCAGAGTTGGTGGGACAACAACATTACTTCCTGGGTTTTCACCTGCAAGCATCATTGCGAGTGATCTGACAGATACTTCTCCAACAACAGCTGGGTTAGTAGCAACAGTTGCTGCCCAAGCAGAGTTAGGTTCACGCATTGCTGATATGTCTGCTGTTGAAACATCTGCAGAATATATATCAATTTGATCTGTAAGGCCTGCTTCATCTACTGCAATTTTTACGCCTTTAGCAAATTCATCATATGGGGCAAACATAACTGTAATATCTGAGTTTGCCTGTAATACAGATCTTGCTTGGTTGGCGTTTGTGTTTGCAATCGGGTTATCAAGCGTTCCAAATTGAGCTACTTCTTCAATGCCTGGATTTGCGGCTTTTATGTCTTCCCATGCGGCATGCCGTCTATCTAGTGGTGCAATCCCTGGGACATAAACATACCCTGCTTTCCAGGAAGTTCCATTGTCTTTGATTGCTTGCTCCAAAGCAAGTTTACCTAGTAAATAGTCTGATTGCTCTATTTGCGGAATTGCGGAATTTTCAACGTTAACGTCAAATGCAACGACTTTTATTCCTGCATCGACTGCTCGTTGAGCGGCATCTCGCATGCTCTCGGTTAATCCATGTTGAATTACTATTCCGTCAACACCTAAAGCTATAGCTTGATCCACCATATCCGACTGTAAAGCCGCATCTTGCCGACTATCAAAAACCCTTAAATCAACACCTAGTGCAGCAGCTTGTGTCTCCACACCTGATAGATAAGCTTGGAAAAAGTCCCCTGTTGAAAGATACCTGACAAGAGCAATTTTTACATCACCAGGATTATCAAACGGAGCAGGCAAATCACCGGCAAATGCAGAGGTTGAAAGCGTCACAGGCAATGCGACCATCCCTCCAATTAATTTTAATAACGATCTTCTAAACATAGTTTTCCTCCCTAAGTTGTTTAAGTCACGTGTTAGTGACCACTTTTACGCCCACTAAATGAAAGGGCAAATGTAAAAATCAACGCAATCACGAGCACTGCGCCTTTTACAAAATCTTGAGTATAATATGGTGCATTCATCATAGTGAGACCTTGTAAGAGAATACCCACAAAAAGAGCCCCTATTGCTGTACCAAATGCATTTGGTTTAGCCGCACCAAGAACAGCAAATCCGATTAATGCCGCAGCTACCGAATCCAGTAATAAATTATTTCCTGAAGCAATATCCCCTCTGCCCAGACGTGCAGAAAGCAAAATGCCGCCGATTGAAGCCATTACGCCTGATATAACGTATGCTAAAATCTTATATTTATTTACGTTAGCTCCGGCCAAAGCTGTGGCGGTTTCATTTGAGCCAATAGCATACATTAATCTTCCATGTCGGGTTAACTCGAGAAAAATCCATATAAATACACCAACGAGAATAAAAATAATTACTGGTATTGGGATAAGCTTTTCTAAGAAAAAATCTAGCCTGTGCCTTCCAAGCCATAAAAAAGCTTGGGAGTACACTCCTTCAGTAGTAGATCCATCCGGTAATTTCATCCCAGTGGAAATGGAGCGACCTTCTGTTGGAATACGTTGAAGTCCGATTAAAAGGAACATCATCCCAAGAGTTGCTAGTAGGTCGGGAACTCTAGCTTTTACTATTAGTAAACCATTGATAAATCCAACTGCAGCGCCCATGAACAAACATGCAACAATTGCAGAGAAAGCAGACATCTCTAATACGACCATTACGTATGCAGATAGCATTAGAGCTGAAGTCGCGACGGAGCCTATAGAAAGATCAAAACCATCTACTACCAACGTGGCTGTAACACCAAGGGCTAAAATACCTGTTATAGAAACAGATTGAAAAATAAATACAGCAGATCGAGGTCCAGCAAACCCTTCTGCTGCTATCGAAAAGAAAATTACCAATCCTACGAGTAGAATAAGAAAGCCGTATTTTATAGCAAAACGTCTTGAATTCATTTTTTGATCATTAGCCATATTTAAGTTCCGTAATTTGAACTATCTTGTTTATAAGCGCTTCCACTAAAACTCGATACAATTTCTGGTATATTTTCACTTTTATTTTGATATTCACCAACAAGATTTCCTTCGTGTAACACTATGACCCTATCTGCTATTTCTAGAGCTTCATCAAGTTCAGCAACAAATATGAGTGTTGCTCTTTGGCTAGAAGTTGATCGTATTTGAATACCAATATCGCGCCGAGCTTTTATATCTACTCCTTGAAAGGGTTCGTCTAAAAGGAGTACCGAAGACTCCTCAGCCAACCATCTTCCAACCATAACTTTCTGCTGGTTGCCCCCGGATAATGTTGTAACGGAGTCTGCCTCAGATTGGCACACTATTCCAAGTTCACTAATAGAATTTCTAGCATTTTGAGAAAGTCTTTTAGTACGAAGGAAAGAAAATCTGCTGTGCTTTTTAAAAAATGGTAACGCTAAATTGTTAGATATATCAAACTCAGAGACAACAGCATTTGATGCCCTATCTTTAGGACACATAAAAACGCCTTCTGCGATGGCTTCTTTTGGGCTTTGGGGACTGTATGGATTCCCATTTAAAGTCATTTTAACTTTTGAATTTGGACTTAATCCAAATATTTGCGATGCCAAAGTAGTTTTTCCACTACCTATAAGGCCGGTGATTGAAACAATTTCATTTTTATAGAAAGATAAGTCAAAGGGTTCGCTGTCATTAGCTAATCTTACCCCTTTTAGATTCAATATTTCTCGTTTTCGCGCGTTTATTTTTATCTCATTTTGCGACAGCTTCTGGCCAAGCATTGCCGTCACAGCCCCCTCATAATTTAAGGGCTTTTCTTCGAATAGTCCTGATATTGTACCGTCTCTCATGGCTACGATGCGATCGGCAATACTATTTATATCTGACATCCGATGAGAAATATATAAAATAGCAACGCCTTGGCCTTTCAGTTTTTGTAATAGTGTAAAAAGTCTTTTGGCTTCATTTTCAGAAAGAGAGGAAGTCGGTTCGTCCAAAATAAGCAGTTTGGGAGCATGGGCCATCGCGCGCGCAATGGCAATCATCTGTTTATCAGCTGGTCCCAAATCCCTAACCAAAGTTGCTGTATCCAAGTTTATATCCATGGCTGACGCAATTTTATCAGCTTCTTTTTTTAGCTTTTCTGAATTAATAAAGAACCCTGAATTTTGTTCTGCAAGTTTATCAATCATAAGGTTTGAAATCACGTCTAAATCAGGAATAACACCGTTATTTATTGACTGATGAACAGTCACTACTCCAGATTTAAACGCATCGGCTGGTGAAACTGGCTCGAACCTTTCACCCAAAAGATAAACCGATCCAGCATCTGCCTGATGCACACCACATAGTATTTTAACTAAGGTTGATTTTCCTGCACCATTTGCGCCCATGAGTACAGTAATCATACCAGCAGGCAAATCTAAATTGATTTCCTGAAGGACTTTGTTCGGCCCAAATGACTTTACAATACCTGAAATTTGGCAAGCAGTTTTCGACATTTCCCTCTCCCAAAGAAAAGCTTAACCTAAGCTATTCGACTGTCAACACTATTGACAAAAGTCAATTCATGCACTTGCTTGTTTATGTTCAATTTTAATTAAAAATTTAAATAAGGAGGAGCGATTGTATGTCTTCGGAAAAGTACGAGCCGCTTACAATCGAAACGCTTGCCGATAGATTAGGGTCAGTTGATGCTATCTGTAAAATAGTAGGTGACGATACAAGCAAATGGAACATTGATGAAGTGGGTGATGGGAACTTAAATCTTGTCTATACGGTTTCAAGTGAATCAGGAAATATAATTATAAAGCAGGCCCTTCCTTATGTGAGGTTAGTAGGAGATAGCTGGCCATTGCCCTTAAGCCGCTCGTTCTATGAGCATGAGGTTTTAGTAAGACAAGCCAAGCGTGATCCGGGAAGCGTGCCGGCAATATACTATTTTGATAAAGAACAAGCCATCATCGCTATGGAAATGCTCTTGCCGCATATCATTTTAAGAAAAAAATTAATTGCTGGGGAATATGTAAACGGATTAGCGCAAAGGCTTGGAGAATTTTGTGCCCGTAATGCATTTAGAGGATCTGATTTATCGCTCCAAACAGCGGATAAAAAAAGTGATACAGCAATGTTTCAGGGTAACCTTGCGCTAATGGCAATCACCGAAAGCCTCGTTTTTACGGAGCCTTATTTTGAAGCAGAAATGAACCATCATACGGAAGGGCTAGATCCGGTTGTTAAAACACTAAGATCAGATGTAAAAATGAAAAGTGAAGCTCAGAAAATGCTTATGAAGTTTACATCGAATACAGAGACCTTGTGTCATGGTGACTTACATTCTGGTTCAGTGATGTGCACAGATAATGAAACAAAAGTTATAGATCCCGAATTTGGCTTCTACGGTCCAATGGGCTTTGATATTGGAATGCTAATTTCAAATTACTTAATGGCATATTTCAGTCAACCAGGGCATCGCGATAGTGAAAAATTGTTAGAATATCAAAATTGGATTTTGAAAGTTATCGAAGAGACTTTTAAGACATTTCAGCAGGAGTTTAAAAAACTATGGAATTCTGAAAGAGCAGGTATTTTGTTCCCTAGATCAATGTTTGAAGATCAGGGAGATAGCTCAGACTTTGCGCTCAACAAAATGCTTGAACACATATGGCAAGATGCTGTTGCTATATGTGGTATTGAAATGCATAGGCGTGTCTTATCACTTGCGCACAATGCGGATTTTGAGGAAATTAGTGATACTAAGAAAAGGTCCCAGCTCGAAGCTAGAAATTTAATGATGGGACGAGAGTTAATCTTAAATAATAATTCGATAAAAAATGCTAGTGCGCTTACTAGCTTGGCAAAAAAGTTCAATTCGGAGAATTACCTATGAAGGTTCAAGGAACTCACTATCGATCAATCTGGTATGATCATAAGGATTGTCAGGTAAAAATTATAGATCAAAGATGGCTACCTCATGATTTTAGAATAGTCGCTCTGACAAATTTAGATGAATTTGCTGTAGCAATTCGTGATATGTGGGTAAGGGGCGCACCTCTCATAGGCGCTACTGCTGCCTATGGTGTAGCAATATCTTTAAGTAGTGACGCTTCAGACTCTGGTTTGAAAAACACATATGATTCTCTGATAGAGACTCGTCCAACAGCAATCAACCTAAAGTGGGCTCTGGATCGACTTCTAAGGGCACTGGGTCAAGTGTCTAAGGAAGAGCGTGCTTCAAAAGCATTGGAACTTGCCCATCTGGTGGCAGAAGAAGATGTTGGTATAAATAAAAAGATAGGTGAGCACGGATTAGATATTGTTAAAAAAATAGCATCTAATAAACCGGCAGGGGAACCCGTTAGGATGTTAACACATTGCAATGCTGGATGGCCGGCAACAGTAGACTGGGGCACAGCTACTTCACCAATGTATCATGCACACGAGGCAGGCATTCCTATTCATGTTTGGGTTGATGAAACAAGGCCAAGAAATCAAGGCGCAATGACCGCCTGGGAGCTTGAGAGCCATGGCATTAGTAATACTTACATCACAGATAATGCTGGTGGGCACCTTATGCAAAAGGGCCTTGTTGATATGGTTATTGTGGGTACTGATCGAACCACTGCCCAAGGTGATGTCTGTAACAAAATTGGCACGTATCTCAAGGCACTAGCAGCTCATGATAATAATGTTCCATTTTATGTAGCTTTGCCTTCACCCACAATAGATTGGACAATAAGTGATGGCGTAGCAGATATTCCAATTGAAGAGCGAGCCGCTCGGGAGGTAACCCATATTTTTGGACACCACGAAAAAAATAGTATTGAAGAAATAAGGGTTACTTCAGAGGGTGTTTCTGGAGGAAATCCAGCTTTTGATGTTACCCCAAACAGATTGGTTACAGGATTAATAACTGAGCGGGGTGTTTCTGATGCTTCTGAAAAAGCTTTAGCAAAAATGTTCCCAGATTTAGCAGGATTTTGAAAATATGATCAAAAATAATTATAAATCTAGCGAAGCTAAATCTTATGTTGATCAAGTAGGCAAAGATGTTGCTGATCAAGAGCTCGCGCTTCGAGTTTACACATCAAGAATAATTGGACAAAATCCTGATCTTGTAATGCATGGTGGTGGTAACACCTCCGTTAAAGTTGAACGGAAAGATCTTTTTGGAAATACTAAACAAGTAATACATGTTAAGGGATCAGGCTGGGACTTAGATACGATACAAGCACCTGGGCTACCTGGCCTTTGGTTAGACCCGTTGAGAGATTTACGAAATCTAGATAAGCTATCTGATGAAGATATGGTCAACGCTCAAAGGGCTAATTTGCTGGACAGTTCGGCACCAAATCCTTCAGTCGAAACATTATTACATGCTTTTCTTCCGCATAAATTTGTCGATCACACCCATGCTACACCGTTTTTAATCCTTGCAAACCTTCCAAACGCTGAAGAAGTTTGTAAAGAAATTTTTGGCTCAAGGCTAGGAATAGTTCCGTATATAATGCCTGGCTTCGATCTGGCAAAAAAAGCGGCTGAAGTTTATGATCAAGATCCTAGTGTTGAAGGTTTAATGCTTCTGGGTCACGGACATTTTGCTTTTGGTGAGACAGCTGAAGAAAGCTACAATCAAATAATATCACATACACAAATTGTTGCAGACTATTTTAACTTGAAAAAGCCGACTGCTCTTAATGTGAAAGCCAGCCATACATCTCATAAAGTCTTACCAGTGATAAGGGGTCTGATAGCCGAAATGATTGGGCCTAATGCTGCTATGCCAATTATCGATGTAAGAAATGGCCCAGAAGAAATGGAGTTTCTAAAGAGAGCTGATTTGGACAGTTTATCTGAGCGGGGAACTGCATCACCAGATCATGTTATAAGGATTAAGGGTCGCCCATTAGTTTTACGAAAGTCAGTATGGGAGCAGGGAAGTTCTGCGATTAAAGAAGCGCTTAAGGACTATGAAAACGAATATAGGGCAATGTTTGAGCGCCAGGCTGCTAAAGCGGTCCAACCTAAAACTATTCTTCCACCAGATCCTAAAACAATATGGATGGAGGGTGTGGGTCTTTTAGGCCTCGGATCAAATTTTAAAGCAGCCAGTATAGCAGGTGATCTTGTTGTTCAGAATGCTCGTGTGAGGTCAGTTGGTGAGGATGCGGGTGGGTTTTATCCAATCTCCGAAAAAGATTTATTTGATTGTGAATATTGGTCATTGGAACAAGCCAAACTTGGCAAAGGAAAAGCGCCGGTGTTTCAGGGAAAAGTTGTAATGGTAACTGGAGGATCGGGGACAATTGGGTTTGAAACAGCAAAGGCATTTGCATCATCAGGCGCACAATGTTTTTTGATTGATTTAAACCAAGAAAATTTGGACGCTGCTCTAGAAAAATTGGGCAAAGGCCATTTTGGAAAAGCGCTGGATGTAACTGATCCAAAGGCGGCAATAGAGGCAATTACATCTGTTACAGAGGCGTATGGAGGTCTTGACATACTAGTTTCTAACGCAGGGTCAGCGCAGTCGGGGTCAATGCTAGATATGACTAGCTCTTCCGTTAGGAAGGCTTTTGAGCTGAACTTCTTTTCTCATTACGAGTTTGCAAAAGAAGCAGCAAACTTGATGAAATTGCAATCTAGAGCAGGTCAGATCTTGTTTAATATATCGAAACAAGCTGTAAACCCTGGTAAAAATTTTGGTGCATACGGGATGCCAAAGGCAACAACTTTTTTTATGATGCGACAGCTTGCACTGGAGTTAGGGAGCGACGGAGTTCGCGTCAATGGAGTAAATGCTGACAGGATAAGGTCAGGCTTGCTTACAGATAATTTTATAGCTGAACGTGCAAATGCCCGAGGTGTTTCTGAAGATAGCTATATGGCTGGTAATTTACTCAATGCAGAAGTCAAAGCAAGTCATGTAGCAAAAGCTTTTGTTTCACTCGCCCAAGCCGAGCGAACGACTGGACATGTAATGACGGTAGATGGTGGTAATATTGAAGCTTCCTTGCGTTAATCAGAGATAATAAAACTCTGTGCTGCGAAAGAGCCATAGCGAAACTGAAGTTAGAGTAGCATGTTCTATAAAAGATGAGAATTTTTCACACCAAATAGCTCTTTTTTATTAATTAGGCGGATTAAAGATCTACTAGGTATGAGAGGATATGATAATGGATGATATTTTAATTACAGATGCCTTAATTGTCACATGTGACGGCAAACATTCTATTTTCGAAAATGGTGTAATGGCTGTTAATAACGGCAAGATAACAGCTTTAGAACGCTCTAACACATCAGCTGCAAAAAAACTTACTGCAAAAAAAATAATTGGAGCAAATGGCAATATAGTGATGCCGGGTTTAATAAACATGCACTGTCATGCTGCAGATAGTTTGTTCAGAGGGCTGGTTGAGAACCTTCCTCTTGAAGAATGGTTGGGAAGGGTTTGGATAGCTGAAAAAGCCATACTTACTCCTGAAACTACTTACCTTGGCTCAGTCTTAGGTTTGGCGGAAAATCTGTTGAGCGGATCGACAACTGTCATGGATATGTTTTGGTATCCAGACGAAACTGTTAAAGCTGCAAAAGATTTAGGCATGCGAATATCCACTGGTGGTATCTTTTTTGATTTGCCAGGAATAGGCGGGCGCTCTCATGAAAATTATGTCTTGGAGGCCCAAAACTTTTATAAAAGCCACTCATCCGATGACAGTGTAATTCCTGCTATCTTGCCACATGGTAGTTACACTGTTTCCCCACAAAATTTGAGTGAGGCCAAAAGCATTGCAGATCAATATGGGATATTATTTTGTACTCATGCTGCAGAAACCCAAGCCGAGCAAAATGATATAAAGACACGTTATGATAACTCGGTCATACGGCATTTAGATAAGTACAAATTGTTGGGTGAAACTTCAGTACTTGCTCATTGTGTACATCTAGACGAAACAGAAATTTCACTCTTAGCCCAAAGTAAGACAAATGTAGTCCTTAACCCAATGTCAAACCTTAAGTTAGGGTCAGGTATTGCTCCAGTTAAAGAAATGTATAGAGCAGGAATAAATCTTACACTTGGTACAGATGGGGCAATCAGTGGAAACGACTTAGATATGTGGTTGGCAATGCGATTAACCTGCGGTTTAGCAAAAGGCTTAAATATGGAAGCTGATGCCTTAACTGCTGAGCAGGTACTTCACATGGCAACCATTAGCGGAGCGAAGGCTCTAGGGCGATCCGATTCACTTGGTAGTCTAGAAGTAGGTAAAAATGCAGATTTTATTTTGGTAGATATAAACAATTCTCATTCTATTCCTCTTTTCGACCCAATTACTCATCTTGTTTTTGGTGCAGGACGTTCGGACGTTACAGATGTATTTGTTTCTGGAAAACATGTTGTAGAAAATAAAAAAATCAGTGGTCTTGATATCGAAAAAATTCACACAAAGGTTCGTCAATTAGCTCCATCTATCAAAGCTAGCCTCGAGTAGGAAAGAGCCTCCAATGGAAAACAATTTTGTAAAAAAAATAGAACTTGCAGCGGAATATATTGGTCAGCGAATAAGTCAGAGCCCAGAACTTCTATTAATTTTGGGATCTGGTTTGGGTGATGTAACGAATGAAATTTCAAAGGAAGCAGAAATCTCCTATAAAGAAATTCCAGAATTTCCTTTTTCCACTGCGCCGTCTCATGCAGGAAATTTAGTTTCGGGAAATTTCAATGGAAGGCCCGTACTGGTTATGCAGGGTAGGTTGCATTTATATGAGGGTTGGAAAGCTAACGAGATAGCATTCCCAATCAGGGTTGCCAAAAACTTAGGTGTAAGAAAGATGATTGTAACTAACGCTGCTGGTGCTTTGAGTACAAGTTTGGAACCTGGAAGTGTTATGATGCTTACTGACCATATAAATTTTACTGGCCACAATCCACTTATTGGCCCACATGACGATGAATTAGGATTACGCTTTCCTGACATGTCCGACGTTTATGATAAAAAGATACAGGGGATAGTGTCTCACTGCTTTAAAAATGCTGGTATCAAATTGAGCAAAGGAATTTACGCTGGTATAACCGGCCCTTCTTTGGAGACTTCGGCGGAGCGACGTTTTCTAAGGGAGAGTGGAGCCGATGCTGTTGGGATGTCTACAATAATGGAAGTGATTGCAGCAAAACAGGCTGGTTTTGAGATTGCTGGTCTATCAGCAATTACCAACAAGGCTGATGGTGGACCAGAACAGCAGACCGATACAATTGAAGAAGTGTTAGAGTATGCCAGTGTAGCGGGAAAAAAGATTAAATCTATTTTACCAGGACTTTTACAGGCATGGACTTAATACTATTGAATGAAAATTTTAATATATTCGAGGAGTTTGTTTGATTGACTGAGCTGACAGGAAAGCGGGCTTTGGTTACGGGCTCCAAAAGTGGTATTGGATTTGCCATCGCAAAAAGACTGGTGCAAGCTGGGGCAGAAATTATTCTGCACGCTAGGAACGATAGTTCTGAAGTAGAAGCAGCTAAAATAAAATTAGCAAAACTCGCAAACGAAGATATATCGACGGTGTTTGGGGATTTCTCAGATCCAAATTCCTGCTGTTCACTGTTTGAAGCCATAAAAAAAGATTCTAAACCAATCGATATTCTGGTAAACAATGCAGCCATTCAACCTGTGTGTGCATTAGCCGATTTGGGGCCTTCCGAGATTAGTCAAATGTTAGAAACTAATTTACAGGTGCCGATTATGATGACACGATATTTTGCTGAATATTCTGAAAATGGTGGATCGATTGTAAATATCTGTTCGATAGAGGGGCTCACGCCTGCCATAAACCATAGTCACTACGCAGCTTCAAAAGCAGGTCTTATTAATTTTACTAAAGCATCGGCTCTTGAGCTTGGATCTAAAAATATCCGTGTAAATTCTATTTGTCCGGGATTGACTGATAGACAAAATTTAGACAAACACTGGCCCCAAGGTGTTCAAAACTGGTTAGAAAATGTCCCTCTTAAACGATTAGGAACTGGTGAAGATATTGCAAATGCTACCTTATTTTTGGTTAGTGACGCTGCTAGTTTTATTACGGGGGCAAATTTGATTGTTGATGGCGGTATGGAATGTGTGCCTAGCTGGTAGGGCAAATGAATAAGGAATAGTCAATTGAAGTTGCCTAGAGATGATATCAGCTCCCCAGAATTTTGGACTGACGAGAGATGTTTTATAACTGAGTGCCTAAATAGCGAAAAGGTCGAAGAGTTTTCGTTGGCTGTCGCGCGAGTTAAACCTTCTGTAACAACACAATTGCATTGCCTTAGAAATACGAAAGAAATTTATATTATCCGAAAGGGTACCGGTTTGGTTCTTGTGGGGGAAAAAGAAATTGAGGTCTCCGTTGGCGACAGTGTTATTATCCCAGCTAACACCCCTCAAAGGATTACCAATTTGAGCAATTCTGAAGACCTAGAGTTTTATTGCCACTGTTCTCCCAGATTTAAACCAGAAGTTTATGAAAATTTAGAAACAAACGGTAGCTAGTTTATTTCTGGTTCTTCAACTGCAGCTCCAAAGTCAGTGCTTAGAAAGTCGAAATCGCAACCCTTGTCAGCTTGTTCAATATGTTTTGAATATATATACCCGTATCCACGTTCGTATCGAGGTTTAGGTGCAACCCAATCCTCCTGGCGCTTTTTCATTTCACTTTTGGAAATATCAACGTCAAGTTTACGGTTGGGAATATCTACCTGAATAATATCTCCGGTTCTAATTAATGCTAGCGGTCCACCAATAAAGGCTTCAGGTGCTACATGTAGAATGCATGCACCATAGGAAGTTCCTGACATGCGCGCATCCGACAGCCTTATCATATCTCTATGTCCCTGTTTGAGTAATGCTTTGGGCATAGGGATCATGCCCCACTCTGGCATACCTGGCCCGCCTTTTGGGCCGGCATTTCTTAAAACTAAAATATGGTCCGCTGTTATGGGATAATCTTCGTCATTTATAATTTCTTTTAATTCAGCATAGCTATCAGCAACTATTGCTGGTCCCCTATGTTTTTGAAATTTGGGGTCCATAGCCGCTGGTTTTATGACGGCGCCATCAGGTGCGAGATTACCTTTCAAAACAGCTAATGATCCTTCATGATAAACCGGATTTTTAAGAGTTCGGATCACATCACTATTATAATTCTTGGACCCTTTGATACATTCCTTGAGGGTTTGCCCTGTAACTGTTTTTACATTCAGGTCCAGCTTATCGCCCAGTTCAACCATAAGAGCACGCAAACCTCCTGCGTAGAAAAAGTCTTCCATCAAATAGTTTTTTCCTGATGGTCTGATATTAGCAATGACGGGTGTCGTTCTGCCGATTTCGTCGAGTTGATCTAACGTCAGATTTACGCCAGCACGGCGGGCCATTGCGATTAAGTGAATTATCGCATTAGTTGAGCAACCTGTTGCCATTGCTACGGTGACTGCGTTTCTTGTACTTGCTTCGTTTATTATTTGATCAGGAGTTAAGTCTTCCCAGACCATATCAACAATTCGACGACCGCTCTCCGCGGCCATGCGTTTATGGCTTGCGTCAGGCGCTGGTATTGAAGAAGCCCCGGGTAATGTTAAGCCCCAGCCGTCGGCAATGCTCATCATGGTAGAAGCGGTTCCCATTGTCATACATGTGCCGTAGCTTCGAGCAATTCCACCCTGTACCCCTTCCCATTGCTCTTTTGAAATATTGCCAGCTCTTCGTTCATCCCAGTATTTCCATACATCAGTACCAGACCCTAGCTTTTCACCTGCATAGTTGCCTCGCAACATTGCTCCTGCAGGCATGTAGATAAAAGGTAAGCCCATGCTGGTTGCGCCCATGATTAAAGCAGGTGTTGATTTATCACAGCCTCCCATGAGGACTGCTCCATCAATGGGGTGAGCGCGCAAGGTTTCTTCAACTTCTAAAGCGCCCATGTTTCGATATAGCATTGATGTAGGTTTAAGAAATTGCTCAGAGAAGGAATGAACTGGCATTTCCACAGGCATTCCACCAGCCTGATAAACGCCTTTTTTAACAAACTCGGCCCGGTCTCTCAAATGATGATGGCATGGAGATAAATCTGACCAGGTATTAATAATGGCAATTATAGGTTTTCCTTCCCAATCCTCTCGTTCTAGCCCCATCTGCATGGCACGTGATCTATGCCCCATGGATCTTAAGTCATCTGGGGCAAACCAACGTGCGGATCTTAACTCATCTTTTTTCTTAGCCATGATATTTAAGTTTATAGATAGCTTTTCTGAGGGAGGATAGCTTTTAAATTTTTTGATCTGGCACAATATCTTACACTGAATCTACATTGCAAAAGTCTTAAAAGACTTCTAGATTGCGTAGGTGAAATCCATCTCAAAAATATTTTCATTAACAAGTGTTCCAAGTTTATTTTGGAGTGCTCCAACACCATTTTCAATTAAGCCACCTTTATTATCGGTTCTATTTCTATTTGTTGGCTTATCGATTTTTGGTTTTGGTCACGCGATATTATTCGGCTCAAATTTTGGTGTTAGCCCGTGGATGGTTTTGGCCCAAGGGTTAGCAATTCAATTTGAAATAGGAATAGGCCTGTCAATTATAGTTGTAAGTTTTGGTGTTTTACTTTTTTGGATACCACTTAAAGAAAACCCAGGTATTGGAACTTTTATAAACTTCTTTGTCGTGGCAGCAGTTATCGAAATCACTTTGCCATATATACCCTATCAAACAGATATTTTCCTTAAACTTCTCCAAGTCTTTTTGGGGATTTTGGTTATAGGAATAGGGGGAAGTATCTATCTTATCGCTAACCTTGGTCCAGGGCCGCGGGATGGGCTTATGACTGGCATCAGTAAAAAAACCGAAATTCCGATGGCCTACGTAAGGAACGCACTAGAAATTTCAGTTGTAATTATAGGGTGGTCTTTGGGGGGAACAGCTGGTTTAGGCACACTGATCTTTGCAATTATGATAGGTCCAGTAATTGTGGCATATATGTATTTTTTGAAGACTATTTTTGAAAAATGACCATGGGCTTCTAAATCTATAATACAGAGCCACTGGAAGTATTACATTTGTCAAAAGCTGTTCTCATAGGTTCAGAAATTTACCGTAACTCCCAATTTGGAGGGAATCATCCGCTTTCTATTCCACGGGTATCTGCAGTTTTGGATTTAATAAGAGCCACTGGTATTTGTGATAAAGAAGAATATCAGACTGGCCCCTGTGCTAAGCCCAAGTTGCTTCAGAGATTTCACACTCCAGAATATATTTCCGTTTTAAAAAAAACTGAGGAGTCTCAAGAAATTTCTGAAATAGACGCGAAGACCTATAACATTGGTTCGCTCTCGAACCCAGTTTTCCCTGAGATGTTTAAGAGACCTGCGACTTCTGTGGGAAGTTCATTATTGGCGGCTGATTTAGTTACTGATGGAGGCCGTGCCTATTCATTAGGTGGTGGACTGCACCACGGCATGGCAGGCTATGCAAATGGCTTTTGTTTTCTAAATGATTTGGCTTTTGCAATTCACCGCCTTCGTGAGCTTGGAATACAAAGAGTTGCTTACATCGATTTAGATGCGCATCATTGCGATGGCGTAACAGCTGCATTTCCAGAAGACGAAAACCTATTCATAGTTTCGGCTCACGAAGAAAAAAGATGGCCGTTTACTGGAGGTATAGAAGAAAACCTAGTTGATAGATTTCTTAATATACCTCTTCCCAGTCAGTGCAATGATACAGAATATATGTTTGTATTTGAAAATTTAGTATTTCCTTTGCTGGAAAGGTTTCAGCCGGAAGCATTAATCATTCAAGGTGGTGCAGATGCACTGAAAGATGATCCCATGTCACGGCTATCCCTTTCTAACCAAGTTTTGTACAAGGTACTGGGTGTACTTTTGGGACTTTCCCACCGAGTAATTCTGACAGGCGGTGGCGGATATAATCCCTGGACAGTTTCTAGATTATGGACTGGGTTTTGGGCCTTACTAAGTGGACGCTCTATTCCTGAAAGTTTGCCTGCAACGGCTATAGATCTTTTGAAATCACTATCGTGGCAAAGGAAAACAATGCCTAAAGAAAGTCTCCTGACTTCTGTTCGAGATATTCCATTGGAAGGTCAGTTAAGAATGGAGGTTCGCAATCTAGTAGAACAAGTTTTAATACTACACAGATATAATGTTAAATAGATCAGCTAGTTGTTAGATCTAATCTTTCAGATGCAGCCTGATTGGGTAAGAGCATTGCAGCTAAAAAAATAAAAACTGCGAAAAAACTCATCAAGGCAAATATTTGTCTCATCTCAAAACCATTCTGCATCATAAGGCTACAGATTGGCAACACGCTAGCACCAGCAGAAAGATTGAGGACATACTTAATACTTAGAATTTTTGCACGTTTTATGTCGGGAACGTATCGAGATAAAATAATATCATTAATGGGTACCTGCCCGAATACAAACGCCATCGCAAAAAGTGACATAAAAAATAGCGACCAATTTTCAAAGATAGATGAGGAATAAATAAATAAAATCTGCCCAACAGAAATCACCAGCAGGATTAGTTTTGGTGAAAATTTATCAGTCATTTTACCTACAAAAATTTGTGAAAATGATGCAATGGCGTATACAACCCCAGCAAGTAAACCTGTGATTGCCACTGATGTTGAAATACTTGACAGAGAAGTTTCAAAATATCTTGGAATAATAAAAGTCATTGTTCCAAAAATAAATCCAGCGCTCAAAGTTGATAAGCCGATTGAACTTAACGCTCTCAGCCAGTTTTTAGCGAAGGGCTGATCCAAGTTTTCTTTGGTAGCTGTTTTACTGTCCCGCTCCGTCTTTAACGCATATAAAAACTTAAGTCCGTATAAGATGCAGAAAACGCCTGGTAATAAAAAACACAGTCTCCAGTTTCCATAAAATAATATAAAACCCGTAATAAGTGGAGCAGCAGCAACGCCCATATTGCCAAAAACGCCATTTATCCCAATTCGAAGACCGTTATTTTTATTTTTTGCTAAAAGCATTGCAACGCCAACTGGGTGGTAAATTGCAGCAAAGATGCCAATTAAAGATAAGCTTAATGCAAAGAACCAAATATTTGCCGAAAGGGCAGCTAGTATCGAAGAAACTCCAATTCCAAAGTGATAAACAATCATTAAAAATGATCTCGAGATTTTGTCTGATAAATGAGCTGCCAGTGGGGCAAAAGCCCCAAAAAATAAAAATCCAGCAGCGCCATAAGCGATTATTTCATCGTAAGTAAACCCAAAGTATTTTCCAGCGTCATATGCTGCCTTGGCGAATATCAGCATCATAAAATGATCTAAGAAATGACTTATATTTATGTATATGTCACTGACACTTTTTGGTTGAAATATTGAGCTCTGGGAATTCATTCTAGGGCTATGCTTTTGGCACGCGCTCAAAATTTGGGATCTCTTTTGGTATGTGCTGATAAGACTGTTTGTCTATGCAATAAATTGCCGACTGTGGACTAAACCAAGAATGATCATCCAATGTTCCAATTTTCAAGACTAACATTCCTGGACGAGGAGGGCTTTTAACGCAAATATGAGTGCCACAATTACCGCAGAAAAAACGTATACGCGGCTTTTCTAAATCGCCGCGCTTAAAAGTTTTGGGTGTACCTTTTGTGAAACGAAAACTGTTTTCAGATATCACGATAGAGGCGTTGGCTTCTCCTCCGGATAAATACCTACATTCTCTGCAATAACATAGAAGTTGAGAGTGTATTGGTTCATCAAATTCATATTTCAAATCACCGCAGTAACATCTACCTTTATAAGACATATGGGCTCCTCAGATTATTGATTTTGGATTAATTCAGAAGTTAGGCTTTTTAAATAAACTATGCTTTCAGCCGTCCATTTATCTTCATTCTTTTTGGCATCCTCAAAGTTTCCCGGCCACGGCAACCAGTGTTCGTAAATGGCACTAATTTCCGTATCTATAAACTTTGATAAAAGACTTTGAATATTTGTGAGGCCATCACCCATGGGCGCGCCTTCGATGCAAAAACCTACACCATATGGATCTAACTTAAATTGATAGTCTTTAATGTGTAAGTTGATGGTATGTTCTGCCAGGCAGTCTATCGTTTCATCTGGCCATTCCCCAGCACAGATAGAGTTAGCGACATCTAAGCATGCTCCTAGATATTCATGATCAACAAGTTTAATTATGTTTGCCATTCTTGTTGAGGGGAAAGCAAAATGATTTTCTATGGCGATTTTACATTTTATTTTCTCTGCTATTGGAAGAATTTTTTTAAATTCTTTAGCGATGTCATCATCTGAAGTCTGAACGTCATTGCCGTCTAAAGCTATTCTTAATATTCTTGCGTTTAGGCGTTCAGCAATTTGTAAATATTCCTTAGTGGTTTCTGGTGAAAAAGATTGCAAACCTATTTCGAGATTAATACCTAAGTTGTTTGCCGACTTAGAAAGGTCTTCAAGAGTTTCGCTTGCTATAGTGTGGATGGGCATATTATCTGCAATCTGCAAAACATCCAAGTCAAGTTGAGATGTTATCTCTAGCAATTCCAAGCAGCCTAAAGGTCTTTGCGGTACTCGATCTTTATGGCCAATTGACCAACGGTAAGAATATGATCCCAGCCCAAGCTTCATAATAAATTCTTAATGAGTTCTTTCGCAACATATGCGCTATCGCCACTTTCTGAGAGTTCTTGAATTTTTGTATCTCCAATTTTTGCAATCAGAGACCTTAGATCCTCCATTGTCTCAAAAGTATGCGATATTGCATCGCTTCCTTTTCCTGCTCTTGTGAAGACATCATATGCAATCCAGCCATCATAGCCAATTTTATCCATAAAATATATTGCTTCTAGCGTCTCCCATAGATTCACAGATCCAACGGGCATGTCCCAATCAGCCTGTCGATTGTTGTCATTAAAGTGAATATAGAAAAGACGTCCTGCATCATGTGCGGCCGCCATTTCTGCGGCTGGGCTTTCCTGCTCAATTAATGCGTGACCCAAATCCATAGTTACACCAAGATTTTTCGATCCCACCCTGTCACAAAAGTGCAGTGTCTTGCCCATTGATGGCAAAATAATTCTATTTCGCACTTCGTAGGCCTTGTACTCAATAGAAATTTTCACATCACTATTATAGTTTGACACTTCTTGAAATGCTTCGATGGCCCAGTGCCATTGTTTCATATGATCGACTTGGAATGGATGATCACTTCCATCGATTAATGGACAAACTGAAATCATATTTGCGTTAAATTCAGTCGAAATATCAATAGCTTTTTTCATATACTCAACCGATTTTTTTCTTATTGAAGCGTCTGGGTTTGTGAACGAACCAGCTCTGAACAAATCTTCGCCTTTTAAATTCACATTAATAGCAGAAACCTTATGGCCACTATCTTTCAAAATTTGAACATTCTCTCCATTGTGTCCTAAATCTTGAGGATAAACGGGCTCGACGCCATCAGTTCTGGGAATGGACTTTGCAACTTCCAAGCGTTCACTAAAGCTCTTTTCGGGTTGGTAAGTATGAAACCGGTCAGAATATTTTCCAAGCGTTCCTAGAAGTATAGAATTTTTTGTTGCCATGACTTTTCTCCGGTTCTGTTGCGATAAATTAAACACAAATATTTGGAAGCACCAAATGAAACTTAAAGATTCATTGGGTTACTTTGTGAAAGCTAATTTTCAAATTTTTTTAACCGCAGAGCACATCACGCTTAATTTTGCCACTGCTAAATCTGGAGTGAGTAATCCGAGACCACAATCAGGAGCAATGACTAGTCTATTTCTATCGATATGATTGAGCGCCGAATTAATTCTGTTTATGATTTCATCCTCTGTTTCAATTCGGCTCGAAGCGATTGCAACTGCTCCAAAGATGACTGATTTTTTCTCAAATTTTTCCAATAAATTGAGATCATTTTGGCAATGAGCGTCCTCAATTGATACCTCATCAATATTCAAATCATCAACCTCTCTTGCTAACTGATGGTAACTGCCTGGGTCAGCCTTCTTATAA
>CACAPQ010000014.1 GCA_902534325.1 Paracoccaceae bacterium
AAATGAAACCATCTCTATTCTCAGTGCGGTTTTGAGTGGCAAAAGTCTCCCTATAACTCATAACTTCATTTATAGTGTCATCAAAATCGCCATTTTTCAGGTCTGAAGTTCCAGGTATTGTCGCATCGTTATGGAAATTAATTCTGAGCGTCGTTCCATTTAGCCCATTTTTTGTTTCGTCGACCTTTCCAATTTCTATAACCTTATTGCCCTGATTAGGATCTGTGAAAAATACGACACCATCAGTGACTGTAATGTTACCAGCTGACCTAACAGATAAATTGTCGGAAAGTTCGTAGTTTTCACTAATTCCTAGTTCGAGAAAACCCGCTTTGAAATCGGCCGTTATTCCGTTAGCCGTAGCATTTGCATCAAACCGCTGAACTCCAGAACCTTTAGCATAATTATGAATATTAGTACCATTAGGGTTTACGGTAATTGTTCCATCACCAATATTATTGGTTGGGGCAGCGTCTGTTGTAAATTGGAAACCCTTTACTAGCTGATCTGCTGTCAAATTGCTTGATCGAGACAATATAGCTGCCTTTTCGGCATCGCTTAAATCACGTCTAATTTCATACTTAACACCGCTACTTAATGATGTAAGACCTGGATTGGTGTAGTCGTAAAGGATATCATAATCAACTTTACCAACACCAAACTCTATGGAACTAGATCGTCCACCTGACGCTAGGCTAAAAATATTTGGTTCATCCGTGAATACTTCCCTACCCTTGAATTGTGCAACAGTCATGGACTTGTGAAACGAATCTATTAGCGCTTCAGACTCTATATTTATGGCGGCATTATCTGCGTCACTATTGCTTCCGTTTGCACCCATAACTGCAAGTTCATGAATTTTTCTCAAAATGGCGGAAGCGTTGTCTAAAGTAGAAATGGCTGTTGAAAGATAAGCTTGTGCTACCGACATATTTTTTACAGCTGCATTTGTTGCGGCAATATCAAGCTTGAGAACATTATCCATGCTGACCAAGGAGGTCTTATCACCATTTGTGACATTTGCCTTATTGGAAGAAATTTTTTCTACGCTTACATCAACTTGTCGGTTCATACGCGAAATCGAGTTATCTGCATAATAACTCGCGTTTGATACTCCCAAATTTGCCATTTTTTATCGACCTTGATCGTTTTTTTTATTCAGCACGAAAGGTTAAACGGCATAGTTTTTAATTTGTTTAGGAATAATAATAATTTTTTATCTTTTAAACATTTTATCTTTTCAGCCGTACTAGTTTGTATGAAACAAACACATGTTAAAACTTTTGATGGGGTAATCAGTAAGCTTTTGAAACGTTTCGAAAGTGATCCGTACAGCCTATCAAAAAACGAAATCGAAATATTGAAATGGTTCTCCAAAAATCAAGAGCCATTAAGGAAACTCAGCCAAGATGAAATTACTAAACTGGCGCGAGTAGGCTTAGCTGCTAACTTTATAAAAGCAAAAATTCGAGAAAAAAATGAAGCGAAGAAATAGAAATATAGAATTAACTATTGCTTTAAGGCACAAGGCTTCTCTTTTCATATTTATTGGATACTCTTGCTTGCATAAAAACTAAATAAAAGTTTAAGTTTATTTATCTCTCAGTTAGATTTTTTTGAACTGAACTATTTCTCATCATTAAAAATATACCCGCCAACATTACGATCACTATTCCCAGAAAAGCAGTTACGTCAGGCTTCTCATCAAAGAAAATGAAGCCTAAAATCAAAGCAAATAAAATTGCAGTGTATCTAAATGGTGAAATAAAGGAAATTTCTCCACTACGCATTACCAAAACAGCAGTATAATATCCAAAAACTATAAAAAAAGCCGCTAACAAAACGAATAAACTGTTTTGTGGATTAAGTGGTTGAAGCGGCGTATTTATTAACAAAATCACTGAGAAAAAAAGTACGCCTATAGACGCCGAAACCGTCGGTAAGAGTGTGGAGACTTCACTGGATAATTTTCTGGTTATTAAATCGCGGATCGTTATCAAAAAAACTGCAATTAATGCATAAATAGCATACAAATTGAAGCCATCGGCTGAAGGGTTAATAATTAGAATTACACCCAAAAAACCTATTATAATTAATGAAATACGAAAATACCCGACCCTTTCTTTGAATACAAAAGCCGCCGCCAAAGTAACGGTCATAGGCAGAATTTGTAAGATAGCAGTTACATTGGCAAATGGCATATTCATGACAGCAGTCAGAAAGAAATAAGCTGTAAGTGCCTCAGTAATCGAACGAAAAAAAATTCTCCATTTGTCCCTTTTGGGTACAGTAAGGCTAAATAAACCTCTATAAATCGCAAAAGTTAACAATGCGACGGTTGTAAGTAATCCTCTGATAAATAATATTTGAGCTAGCGGAAGACTGTTACCCGCAAGTCGAACAAAAGCATCATTGAGTACAAACGCACTCATGCATATCATCATTAGTAAAGCACCACGAAAATTATCTGACATAAAAAGCCAAACCTACCAAACAAGGAATCCCTAAATTCAATATGGTAAGTAATTATAGAAGTGAAGGAGTATATACACCTACCCAAAGTAGCAGGTGTATATAATATAAATTATTATTCTTCAGTTTCTTCTGTTGGAGCAGCTAAAGCAACAGCTTGACGCTCTTCTTCCTCACGAGCCTCTATCACAATATTATCGCGATCCGAGGCAACTCGCCGTATTTGTTGAGTAGCACCACCTGTACCAGCTGGTATTAAACGACCCACAATAACATTCTCTTTAAGCCCAACCAACTTATCTCTCTTTCCTTGAACGGAAGCTTCTGTAAGCACCCTTGTTGTTTCTTGGAATGAAGCAGCCGATATAAACGATCTAGTTTGCAAAGACGCTTTTGTTATACCCAGAAGAATAGGTTCGCCTTGCGCAGGTCTATCTCCTTTTGATACAGCCTTTTCATTCGCCATATCAAATTCAAGCTTATCAACGTGCTCACCCTTAAGTAAAGTTGTGTCGCCACTATCGCTTATCTCCCACTTCTGAAGCATCTGTCTCACAATAACTTCAACGTGCTTGTCGTTAATTTTAACACCCTGCAGCCTATAAACGTCCTGAACCTCATCAATCATGTAGTTAGCTAAAGCTTCAACCCCCATTATGGATAAGATATCATGTGGGGCTGGATTGCCGTCCATGATGTAATCGCCCTTTTGGACAAAATCACCTTCAACTACAGGAATATGTTTGCCTTTTGGGACCATATATTCCACGGTGTCCAAACTTTCATCAGCAGGCTCGATAGAAATTCTGCGCTTATTCTTGTAATCGCGACCAAACCGAACATAACCATCAATCTCGGCAATAATAGCATGATCTTTAGGACGCCTGGCTTCAAAGAGCTCCGCAACACGCGGAAGACCACCAGTAATATCTTTTGTCTTAGCTCCTTCTCGCGGAATTCTCGCAACTACATCACCTGCTTTAACTGTTGCTCCATCTTCAATTGATAAAATAGCATCAACAGACATCGGGTATGTTAATGGGTTTCCAGCATCATTTCTAACTGGTTCTCCATTATCATCCGTTAGGATTATCTCAGGCTTCAGATCATTACCTTTTGGCGCCGTACGCCAATCTACTACGATCTTTTGTGTCATCCCAGTCGCATCGTCAGTATCTTCTCGCACAGCCACGCCGTTAACCAGATCGACAAACTTGGCAGTACCATTTTTTTCAGCAATGATTGGAAGCGTATATGGATCCCACTCAAACAATTTGTCACCACGGCTTACTTTAGAACCTTTTTTGACAAATAGTTTTGTTCCATAATCTAATTTATGATTAGCCCTCTCAACTCCATGTTCATCAACGATCCGAAGTTTCATGTTGCGACCCATCACAAGAATGTCGCCAGATGCATTTTTTAAGGTTGTGGCATTATCGAATTCAATTTTTCCATCTTGACTTGATTCTAAGAATGACTGTTGCCCGCCTTGGGCCACACCACCAATATGGAAAGTACGCATCGTTAACTGAGTGCCAGGTTCACCAATCGACTGTGCCGCTATGATACCAACTGCTTCACCCGTATTGACCATTGTACCTCTGGACAAATCACGCCCATAGCACATAGCGCAGACACCTTCCTCAGCTTCACAAGTTAGTGGACTTCTAATTCTTACAGAGACAAGTCCAGCTTCATGGATTGAATCAGCTATTAACTCATCAATTAATTGTCCTTTTGTGGCAATTATTTCTTCCGAACCAGGTACCTTGATGTCTTCAGCAGCAACCCGCCCCAAAACTCGTTCTGCCAAAGAAGTTATAACTTCACCATCATTTACGGCGGGTTCAGCCGTAATTGATTGATCTGTTCCACAATCATGCATGCGAACGATACAATCTTGAGCTACGTCCACCAGACGACGAGTAAGATAACCTGAATTAGCAGTTTTGAGTGCAGTATCAGACAGTCCCTTCCTCGCGCCGTGTGTAGAGTTAAAATACTCAAGTACGCTCAAACCTTCCTTAAAGTTGGAAATAATTGGGGTTTCAATAATATCACCATTCGGCTTGGCCATTAACCCCCGCATGCCTCCAAGTTGCTTCATTTGAGTGACTGAACCTCTCGCGCCTGAGTGTGCCATCATGTAAACCGAATTTGGTTCCAATTCAGCTCCATCGTCATCTTTCTGAGGAGCTGAAATTGTATCCATCATAGCATCAGTGACTTTGTCATTACATTTAGACCAAGCATCAACAACTTTGTTGTATTTCTCACCCTGAGTTATAAGACCATCCATGTATTGTTGTTCAAAGTCCGTAACTTGACCCCTGGTATCGTTTACTATTGACCATTTGGTTTCAGGGATAACCATGTCATCTTTCCCAAATGAGATACCAGCCTTGAATGCCTCACGAAAACCCACGGACATAATCTGGTCACAAAAAATTACTGATTCTTTTTGTCCGCAATAACGATAAACTGTATCAATCACATTTTGGACGTCTTTCTTTCTGAGAAGATTGTTTACCAATTCAAACGGAGCCTTTACGTTTTTCGGCAGTAAAGCTCCGATTCTTATCCTACCAGGAGTAGTTTCAAATCGCTTTTCCACTTCAATACCATGCTCATCAATTTGTGGAATACGGGCGGTAATCTTAGCATGTAAATGTACGTCGCCATTATCTAAAGCAAACTGTACTTCTTCGATAGAACCAAAGATCATACCTTCACCTTTCATTCCCTCACGCATGATACTCGTGTAGTAAAGGCCAAGAATCATATCCTGCGATGGAACTATAATTGGGGCTCCATTAGCAGGTGAAAGCACGTTGTTTGTTGACATCATTAAAACACGCGCCTCTAACTGTGCTTCTAAACTTAAAGGTACGTGAACAGCCATTTGATCACCATCAAAATCAGCATTAAATGCAGAACAAACAAGTGGATGTAACTGAATTGCTTTGCCTTCGATTAGCACAGGTTCGAAGGCTTGTATTCCCAATCTGTGTAATGTGGGAGCCCTGTTAAGCATAACA
Organism: Paracoccaceae bacterium; assembly: GCA_902534325.1. Taxonomy (GTDB): domain Bacteria; phylum Pseudomonadota; class Alphaproteobacteria; order Rhodobacterales; family Rhodobacteraceae; genus Salinivivens. The sequence continues at coordinate 5,514 of CACAPQ010000014.1, forward strand.
GGATGCTCTCTTATCACTTCGTCCAATATATCCCAAACTTCAGGCCTTTCTTTCTCAACAAGTTTTTTGGCTTGTTTAACTGTTGAAGAAAGGCCTTTAGCTTCCAAACGAGAATAAATAAAAGGTTTGAATAATTCTAGAGCCATTTTTTTAGGCAAACCACATTGATGTAACTTCAATTCAGGACCGGTAACGATTACTGATCTACCAGAAAAATCAACTCTTTTACCAAGAAGATTTTGGCGAAAACGTCCTTGCTTACCCTTTAACATATCGGACAAAGACTTTAACGGTCGTTTGTTAGCTCCAGTGATAACGCGACCGCGCCGTCCATTATCAAATAAAGCGTCAACCGACTCTTGGAGCATTCTTTTTTCGTTTCGAACGATAATATCTGGTGCTCTCAATTCAATTAATCTTTTCAAACGATTATTACGATTAATCACTCGGCGATATAGGTCATTTAAATCAGACGTTGCAAAACGGCCACCATCTAGTGGGACAAGAGGTCTGAGTTCAGGTGGTATAACAGGTACAACGGTCAAAATCATCCACTCAGGTCTATTTCCTGATTCAAGAAAACTCTCGACAACTTTCAAACGTTTAATAATTTTCTTGGGTTTGAGCTCGCCGGTTGCCTCTTTTAAATCAACTCTAAGTTGTTCCGCTTCCGCCTCCAAATCAATTGCAGCAAGCATCTCTCGAATAGCTTCTGCTCCGATGTTTGCAGTAAATGCATCCATTCCGTAGGTGTCTTGAGCATCCATGAATTCTTCTTCGCTCATCATTTGACCATATGTGAGGTCAGTCAAACCTGGCTCAATTACAACATAATTTTCAAAGTAAAGAACTCTCTCTAAATCTCTTAGGGTCATATCAAGCATCAAACCAATTCGAGAGGGAAGAGATTTCAAAAACCATATATGTGCAACAGGCGAGGCCAGCTCAATGTGACCCATTCGCTCCCGTCTAACTTTCTGAAGGGTTACTTCAACCCCACATTTTTCACAGACGACGCCCCGGTACTTCATTCTTTTATATTTACCACACAAACATTCGTAGTCCTTAGTCGGGCCGAAAATACGAGCGCAGAAAAGGCCATCTCTTTCTGGTTTGAAGGTCCGATAATTGATTGTTTCCGGCTTTTTAATTTCGCCATAAGACCAAGATAAAATTCGTTCTGGCGAGGCCAAAGAAACTTTTATCTCATCAAAAACTTTCGGCGAAGTCAGTGGGTTAAATGGGTTGTTTGTAATTTCCTGGTTCATTTCAATTTCCTCAAATTTAGGGACAAAAGGGGGTGTGAATAAGCTTATCGATTAATCACTATCCTCCGCGTCCAGGAGTTCCATGTTTAGGCCAAGGCCACGTACTTCTTTTACAAGAACGTTAAAGCTCTCTGGAATACCAGCTTCAAAGTTATCTTCACCTTTAACGATTGACTCATATACTTTTGTTCGACCAGCTACGTCGTCAGATTTTACAGTCAACATTTCCTGTAGAGTATAGGCAGCTCCATAAGCCTCCAATGCCCAAACTTCCATTTCACCGAATCGCTGACCACCAAATTGAGCTTTACCTCCCAGAGGCTGCTGAGTGACAAGCGAATAGGGGCCAGTTGACCGAGCATGAATTTTATCATCCACTAGGTGATGAAGCTTCAGCAAATATTTCACTCCAACAGTCACGGGCCTGCTAAACTGCTCACCAGTTCGCCCATCAAATAATATTGACTGGCCAGATTTATCAAAACCTGCCCTTGAAAGAGCGTCATCAACATCACTTTCTTTAGCACCATCAAAAACCGGAGTTGCTATGGGTACACCCTGGGTCACGTTCCCTGCTGCTTCAACGATTGCTTCATCTTCCATTTTTTTGATGCCTTCTTCGAAAACATCATCACCATAGACCAGACGCATTGCTTCTTTTACTGGAGTAAGGTCTCCTGTTCGTCGGTAACCTTTTAGAGCATCATCGACCTGTAAGCCCAGACCGCGAGCAGCCCATCCCATATGAGTTTCCAAAATTTGACCAACATTCATTCGAGACGGCACACCCAGCGGATTGAGACAAAAATCTACAGGTGTTCCGTCAGCTAGGAATGGCATGTCTTCCATCGGGACAACTTTAGAAATAACACCTTTGTTCCCATGGCGCCCAGCCATCTTATCTCCTGGCTGTAGCTTACGCTTTACAGCTATAAATACTTTGACCATTTTCATTACGCCTGGGGGCAAATCATCGCCTCGGCGAACTTTTTCCACTTTATCATCAAAGCGAGCATCAAGTGTTCTTTTCTGGGCTTCATACTGCTCATTCAAAGCTTCGACTATTTGTGCATCAGCTTCCTCAGCTAGAGCTAATTGCCACCATTGTCCTTTACTCAAGCTATCTAAAAGGTCGTCTGTAATTTCAGAATTAGTCGACACACCCTTTGGCCCTTTAACAGCAACTTTTCCAGATATAATCGATCGAAGGCGAGCATAGATGTTTCTATCTAAAATCACTAATTCGTCATCGCGGTCTCGAGCTAAGCGCTCAACTTCTTCTCGCTCAATTTGTAAAGCTCTTTCATCTTTTTCAACGCCATGCCTATTAAAAACTCTAACCTCAACCACTGTTCCATAATCGCCAGGTTTCACGCGCAAAGAAGTATCTCTCACATCAGATGCTTTTTCACCAAATATAGCGCGGAGTAATTTTTCCTCAGGGGTCATCGGGCTTTCGCCTTTCGGCGTAATTTTACCAACCAAAATATCGCCAGGCTCCACATCAGCACCAATATATACTATGCCAGCTTCATCCAGATTACGGAGTGCTTCTTCACCTACATTTGGTATATCCCGTGTTATTTCTTCAGGACCAAGCTTCGTATCCCGAGCAGCAACTTCAAACTCTTCAATGTGAACAGACGTAAAGACGTCATCGCGAGCCACCCTCTCAGATATTAAAATTGAGTCCTCATAATTATAACCATTCCAGGGCATAAATGCGACAACGACGTTCTTGCCTAATGCTAACTCACCCATATCAGTCGAAGGACCATCAGCAATGACCTCGCCCTTTGAAACAGTTTGTCCAACGGTAACTAGAGGAGTTTGGTTTATGCAGGTGTTTTGATTTGATCGCTGAAACTTACGCATCCTGTAAATGTCAACGCCAGCATCGCCTAGCTCAAGGTCCTCAGTCGCTCTTATAACAATTCTCTGAGCATCTATCTGATCGATAATACCAGCTCGCTTTGCCATAATCGCCGCACCAGAATCCCTGGCGACGACTCCTTCAATTCCTGTTCCTACCAAGGGAGCCTCAGCACTCAACAGTGGAACAGCCTGACGTTGCATATTTGATCCCATAAGAGCTCTGTTAGCATCATCATTTTCTAAAAATGGTATTAAAGACGCGGCTACCGAAACAAGTTGTTTTGGACTTACATCAATAAAATCAACACTTTCATTTTGAGCGAGGGTGTAATCACCATTTTGACGCGTTGAAACAAGATCATTAACAAAGCGCCCTTTTTCGTCCAGTGAGGCATTAGCCTGCGCCACCGTGTGTCGCATTTCTTCAGTTGCGGACATATACTGAACGTCATCAGTCACCTGACCTTCAACTACTTTTCTGTAAGGAGTTTCTATAAAACCATATTTATTTACTCGCGCAAAAGTAGCTAAAGAGTTTATTAACCCAATATTAGGTCCTTCTGGAGTTTCAATAGGACACATTCTACCATAGTGAGTAGCGTGGACGTCCCGGACTTCGAAGCCGGCACGCTCCCGCGTTAATCCTCCTGGACCTAATGCCGACAAACGTCTTTTATGGGTAACTTCAGACAAAGGATTGGTTTGATCCATAAACTGTGATAATTGAGACGAACCAAAAAACTCTCTTACTGCTGCTGCTGCCGGCTTAGCATTTATCAAATCTTGAGGCATTACCGTATCTATTTCAACAGAGGACATTCGTTCTTTGATTGCCCGTTCCATCCTCAGCAAACCAACGCGATATTGATTTTCCATCAACTCTCCAACAGAACGCACACGCCGATTACCTAGGTGGTCAATATCATCTACTTCACCTTTACCGTCTCGCAATTCTACCAACGCTTTAATACAAGAAACAATATCTTCAGATCGTAAAGTTCGCTGTGTATCTTCGGCATCCAGAGCCAAACGCATATTCATTTTTACCCGACCCACTGCAGACAAATCATAACGTTCACTGTCAAAGAAAAGGGTATCAAACAAAGCCGATGCAGCTTCAACTGTCGGAGGCTCACCCGGCCTCATCACTCTATAAATATCCATCAGCGCGGTTTCACGGTTCATATTTTTATCTTGCGCTAAAGTATTCCGAATATATGGTCCAATGTTTACATTATCAATATCCAGAACTGGTATACTCTCAAAGCCAGCATCAATTAATTCTTTCACTGTTCCGCCGGTTACTTCTCCGTCTTTATCGTATTCCACAGTGAGTTCATCACCAGCTTCCACGTAAATAGCACCATTTTCTTCATTGATCATATCTTTAGCAACAAACTTCTCCACTATTGACTCAAATGGCAGTATTAATTCAGTTACCTTCCCATCGTCTTTTAGGTTTTTAACAGCGCGTGGAGTGACTTTTTTTCCCGCTTCGGCCACCACTTCACCAGTAGCTGCATCTACTAAGTCGTAGGAGGGACGTGTTCCCCTTACACGATCAGGGAAAAACTTAGTTATCCAACCTTTATCTTTGGAGACCTTATAATCCACTGTATTATAGTAAGCATCCATAATTCCCTCTTGATCCATGCCAAGAGAATAAAGCAAAGTTGTTACTGGCAGTTTTCTTCTCCGATCAATTCGCGCATAAACTAAGTCTTTCGCGTCAAATTCAACGTCTAACCAAGAACCCCGATATGGGATTATTCTACAAGCAAACAAAAGCTTCCCCGAGCTATGCGTTTTTCCTTTATCATGATCAAAAAAAACGCCAGGTGACCTATGCATTTGAGAGACAATAACTCGCTCTGTTCCGTTGACCACAAAGGTTCCGTTGGGCGTCATTAAGGGCATATCACCCATGAAGACATCCTGTTCTTTGATATCTTTGACCGATTTAGCTCCAGTATCTTCATCAACATCAAATACGATTAATCGAAGAGTCACTTTGAGTGGAGCAGAATACGTCATATCCCGCTGTTGGCATTCTTCAACATCATATTTTGGTTTCTCAAGCTCGTACCCAACGAATTCCATAATTGAAGTTTCGTTAAAATCTTTTATTGGGAAAACGGATTGGAAAACTCCCTGAATTCCTTCACCTTCTAATGGTAACTTTTGATCTCCAGAATTAAGGAACAGATCGTAAGAAGATTTTTGAACTTCTATTAGGTTCGGCATATCCAAAACTTCTCTTATTTTGCCGTAGTATTTGCGAAGACGTTTTCGACCTATAAAAGATTGCGCCATGGTCAATATAACCTTTCTTTCTCATCATCCACACACGCTGTCGGGAAACCAGCGGCGGGCAAAGTTGAGACGATAACGACGGCCAATTCTTGACTTTCTTCCCAATGAAAGTCTCCCGACCGTTCAACTTATCTGAAAAAACACCTTTTTTCTAAAGGCGCTTATTAAGACAGTTGAAACTGGGAACGAGTTTTCGCTCCCAGCCTTTAAGTTAACCCGGAAATACCAGATATAAATTCATTTATGCTAGTTCTACTTCTGCTCCAGCAGCCTCTAGCTTGCCTTTGATTTCTTCTGCTTCAGCTTTTTCTACGCCTTCTTTGATTTTACCGCCAGCTTCGACAAGATCCTTTGCTTCTTTCAAGCCTAACCCTGTTATGCCGCGCACCTCTTTAATGACGTTAATTTTAGACGCTCCTGCATTTTTCAAAATAACATCAAATTCAGATTTTTCTTCAGCGGTGGCACCTCCCACGTCTCCAGCTGGACCAGCCATCATTACTGCTCCACCTGCTGCTGGTTCGATACCATATTCATCTTTGAGAATTGTCTTAAGTTCTTGTGCTTCAAGCAGCGTTAGACCAACGATCTCTTCTGCCAGTTTTTTCAGATCAGCCATTTTAAGCTCTCCGTTCTAAGTTTCGTGTTCCAACGTATGAAATATTCCACACGCAGTTCTTCCAATTACCAATCACGCCGCTTTTGCCCGTTCTTCGACGGTAGAAACAATACTAGCAATGCTGCTAGCAGGTGCACCAATTGCACCAGCGACATTTGCTGCAGGCGCACCGACACAGCCAACGATTGAAGAAATCAACTCTTCACGAGATGGCATTTTCGAAACGGCCGTTACGCCGGCTCGGTCTAGTGACATTTCACCCATTGCACCGCCGAGAATTTCAAAACTCTCATACTCCTTTGCAAACTCTTCAGAAACTTTAGCTGCTGCTACAGGGTCTTCAGAGTATGTCAAAACAGTCATACCCGATAAAAGGTCGGTCATGATTTCGCACGATTTTCCTTCGAGTGCAATTTTGGCGAGCCTATTTTTTGCAACACGAACATATGCATCGGCCGCTCTGGCTCTTGCCCGTAAGTCTTGCATATCAGCAACTGTGAGACCTGCATAATGGGATACAACCACTACGCCAGAGCCTTCAAAGATTTGGCCCAATTCTTCGACCACTTTCTCTTTCTTTGCTCTATCCACAATTTTACTCCAATTATGGGGATAAATCCCCGGCTCATGTTTGTCAGCAGTTGCTGACTATTAGGGTCCAATCTTTACGATGACCCGAGGGCAATGTGTCCAAGGCTAAATCTTTACCTTTGGCATATCTACTCGGTTTTCATCTCAGGAAGGAATTATAGGTCGTACCAACCCTCCGTCTCGGACATTAACCTTTAGCGTAAAAACCAAAGATTCCCGCGCGTATACGGTACTTTTTTTTATTTGCCAATAGCAAAACAGTATTTATCCAAATTAATTTGAAAATATACAGCTATCAAAAGGCACCAATGATTGCACCCTTTTTCTATGCTATTGAGCGTTGGCCTTATCTATCGATATTGTAACCCCCGGTCCCATTGTAGAGCTTAAAGTTATGCCCTTCATGTAAGCACCTTTTGTACCAGAAGGTTTAGCCTTCGCAACTGCATCTACAAAAGCCTTTACGTTCTCGATCAGCTGATCTTCTTTAAAAGACGCCTTGCCTATTCCAGCATGAACGACACCACCTTTTTCAGCTTTGAATTGAACTTCTCCGCCTTTTGCTGCCTGCACTGCTGCCTTAACATCAGCAGTAACAGTGCCAACTTTTGGATTTGGCATGAGGTTTCTCGGCCCTAAAACTTTACCTAATCGCCCGACAACTGGCATCATATCTGGTGTTGCGATGCATCGATCGAATTCAATCGTTCCAGACTGCACAGTTTGCATCAAGTCTTCTGCACCAACAATATCAGCACCAGCAGCTTTGGCCTCATCAGCCTTAGCATCTCTCGCAAAGACCGCAACGCGGACAGATTTACCAGTTCCGTTGGGTAGTCCGACGACACCCCGAACCATTTGATCTGCATGCCTTGTATCTATACCCAAGTTCATTGCAATCTCGATTGTTTCATCAAATTTCGCCTTCGCATTGCCTTTGACTAATGCAACCGCTTCTTCGATAGATAAATTTTGTTTTCCATCCACTGAAGCACGAGCTTCAGTCATTCTTTTACCAAGATTTCCCATTACTTCACCTCAATACCCATCGATCTAGCAGACCCAAGAACAATCTGCATCGCTGCTTCAACATCGTTTGCACTCAAGTCTTTCATTTTAGCTTCAGCAATTTCCCGAACCTGGGCGGCTGTCACATAGCCAGCCACCTCCCGTCCTGGCGCTTCAGCACCTCTAGGACGGTTCCGTTTTCCCTCGGGTTTCAACCCTGCTGCCTTTTTGAGGTAATATGAAGCAGGAGGAGTTTTAATCTCCATCGAGAAAGATTTATCTTGGAAATATTCTATTATAGTTGGACAAGGAGCGCCCTGCTCCATATCCGCAGTTTTTGCATTAAAAGCTTTACAAAACTCCATAATATTGATGCCCCGCTGGCCTAGTGCAGGCCCGACTGGCGGTGAGGGGTTAGCTCCTCCCGCAGGTATCTGTAATTTAAGAGTTCCCACTAATTTTTTGGCCATTTGACCACTTCCTTTTTTTCAACACCCAATGAACGCGGTCACCGAGTTAGTTATGTTGTGTGGTACGGATCAGACTCGCGTAATCTTAACCTCCCACGGCTCTGATGCTAGGTTTGTTTGGTAACCTGCGTAAATTCTAGTTCGACTGGTGTTTCACGGCCAAATATAGAAACGGTAACTTTCAATCTTTGGTTATCCTCATCTACAAGTTCTACTAGTCCATCAAAATCTTCAAATGGCCCATCATTAACCTTAACTTTCTCACCAACCTCAAAATTAATTAATGTACGAGGAGCGTCCTCTCCCTCTTGGACCCGGTTCAATATAGCATTTACTTCAGCATCCCTCATTGGCATGGGTCTCCCCTGGGGGCCTAAAAAACCGGTAACTCTATTAATGGAGTTAATGAGATGATAACCTTGATCAGACATTTCCATACGAACAAGAACATATCCAGGCATGAACCTTCGCTCAGTCGTCACTTTTTTGCCGCGTCTTACTTCTATTACCTCCTCCGTTGGAACTAACACTTCTTCAATCTCTGCTTCCAAACTAGCTTCAGAGACAGAGGTTTTTATCTGTTCAGCTATTTTCTTTTCAAAATTTGAAAGAACACTGACTGAATACCAACGTTTTGCCATGAAGTGGGTTCCTTTAATTGAGGTTCATTCCCGAGATCGATAAACACATTTTTCATATTATCCGAATCAAGCGATACGGAGCCATGATTTGACGCGTTGGGTATTCTACTCGCAAAGAGATTTCAAGCTTGATGTATAATTAATTAACGATTCTTTAATGTTTGTTTTTTTTCTAAACAGCTTTGAACGCGATAATTAGCCAAAAATATTTAAAATAGACTGTATTCCTGAGCGAATTAAAAGATCAACCAGGGCAAATATTAAAGCTGCTATAGCCGACATTACAAACACCATTATAGTGGTGAGAAGAACTTCCCTCCGGGTTGGCCAAGTTATTTTTGATACTTCAGATCTAACTTGTTGTATAAATTGAAAAGGATTTATAGTTGCCATGCTAATCTCTTTAATTATTTCGCATGACATAAGATTATTATTTAAAAATTACAAGTATGTAGATTGATCATCTTCAGGATAAAATAAAAAACCAAGATAACATCTTAGGTTAATGACCACTTTGTAATTTAGTTGAACCAAAAATTTTTAAACTAATAGCTAAGCACGGTCCTATCCCTAAGGCAAAAAAAATGGTTCCTATGCCAATAATTCCACCCAGCCACCAGCCTATTGTAAGCACTGTAAGTTCAATACTACTACGTACCCATGCAATCGGAAAATTCGTAACCCTTTGCAAACCAGTCATTAAACCATCGCGCGCACCAGGGCCTAAATTTGCGATAAGATATATTCCACCGCCAATCCCAGTAATAAAAACACCCAAGATAGCTTGGATTAATCTTAGAAAATTTTCCTCAAAAACAGGCAAAAAAGGAATAACATAATGTAAAACTAGGGAAATAATAACCGCATTGAGAATGGTGCCTATACCAGGCTTTTGTTTTAATGGAATCCATAAAAAAAGTACGAATACACTTATCAGAAATGTTGTTAAACCAAGGCTCAGTCCAGAGACATTAGCGAGACCTTGGCCAAGAGCTGTCCATGGGCTCACACCTATTTGAGAAGCAACTAAGAGAGCTTCTCCTAAGCCAAAAAGTATTAAACCCACTACCAACGCCATAAGAGTTTTTAGTCGTGGTTTTAAATTAAACGTTTCTTCAGAGCTCCAACTGGTCTTGGGAACCTCTCCAATCTTAATAAAATCAAACATTAAAATTATTTAATATGCGATATGATTAAAAATACAGCCAACGCTTAGAGATACATAAAATTGAAATCAAGCTTGCAACTTTTCAAATCGCAGATCGCATCGAGCAGCAAGTATCAAATCATTCAAATGAATATTTCCAATTTTATGGCTCCACCATCTAACCAAAACACTACCCCACTCTGTTATGATCTGAGGATGATGCCCCTCACTCTCTGCTACCTCCCCAACAAGATTAGTGAACTCAAGGGCATCTCTGAAATTTTTGAATTTATAAATTCTTTCTATTTTTTTAGCATCATCACTTTGAATGAGGGACCAATCAGAGTTTTTCGATAGAAATTCAATTATTTCTTCGTTCGTGGCGGGATCAGCATCTGGCTGACATGCCTCACATATTTTTTCAGAATAATTTATCATTCACTTTTCCACTTTATTGAACACCCGATCGATGGAGATTGCTTTTGAGGACCTTGACCAGTTTTAGCAATCATATTCATGGCTTCGAATAAATCTCGCTTTACAACCTCTGGATTTTCTCTCTTGTTGTTAAGTCTGCCCCTATACTGGAGCTCTAAGTTGCTATTGAAACCAAAAAAATCAGGTGTGCACTCTGCATTAAATTTTTTAGCTACAGACTGATCTGCATCATGTAAATATGGAAAGGTAAATGAATAATCCAAGTCAAATTTTTTCATATTTTCAAAATTATCTTGTGGATATTCTTCGGCATCATTTGAGCATATTGCCAAAACATTCACTCCTAGTTTTTGTAGAGCAGATGCTTCCTGAACAATATCATCCAATGCTCCCACGACATAGGGGCAATGATTACAAATAAACATTATTAATGTGCCATTGTTACCTGAAGCACTTTTTAAATTGACATCAAGACCTTTAGTTGATGGCAAGTTAAACTGTGGGGCTTTCCAGCCAAAATCGCATACCGCAGAAGATTGAGCCATTTTCCTTACCTTTTATTAAAATTTCACTATTAATTAACTACACACTTGCAAAAAGATAGTTATGAAATGCATCGCTTCTACTGTTCAACTTAATGGCTAGTAAATAAATTGCCAGCTTTATTGAAGTATGTGCATATTAAGAGGCAAAATATAATATTGGAGGCTTTTAATGAACCGTTATGTATTAATAGTTGGCGCTGGCTCTGGTTTAAGTTCCTCACTTGCTCTGCAGTGTACAAACTTAGGAATGGATGTAGCTCTAGCAGCGCGAAATATTGAGAAATTAGAAGATTTAGGTACCCAAACTAGGGCCAGCCTTCACAAGTGCGATGCCTCTAAAATTGAAGATGTTCATCGTCTATTCAAAGATCTAGATGAAAAGCTGGGAATACCGGAACTAGTCGTCTACAATCCTTCTGCTAGGTTAAGAGGAGCTATTGAGACTCTTGATCCAGAAAAAACAAAAGAGGCTTTGGAAGTTACCTGTTTTGGAGCGTTTTTGGTTGCACAACAAGCAGCTAAGAGGATGTTAAAGCGAGGTAGCGGCAGTATTTTTTTCACAGGTGCTTCAGCAGGGGTCAAAGGTTTTGCAAATTCTTCAGTGTTTGCCATGGGAAAATTTGGATTGCGTGGATTAGCTCAAGCCTTAGCTCGTGAATTACACCCAAAAAATATACATATTGGTCACTTTGTTATTGATGGCGGAATAAAATCAAATGTACGATCAGATAGAAAAGGAAACGGGAATTATGACATGCTTGATCCGGATGAAATTGCAAGAACTTATCTTCAATTTCACGATCAGCATAAAAGTGCATGGGCTTGGGAGGTAGAGCTACGTCCCTGGGTAGAGACTTTTTAAATAACTTAAACTTCTCGTTAATTTACTTTTATGCGCTCTAAAGAAGCTTCACCCTCATAGTTAAAGATTGTAACTCCAGGAAAACCACCCTCTTTAAACGTAAAAGTTTTCTTTAGTTGTTGAAGTAGCCTCAAGGCAAATTTTTCGAACTTTTGAAGGTCACTTTTGTTATCAAACTTTGCAACTATAGATAAACTGGCACATTTTCCTATAGTAATGCTCAAAGACTGAATATTAAATTTATCTATCTTATCACCCAGTTCCATAGAACAATGGTTGGCAGCCACTTTTGCTTGCTCTAAGTTATTAAATTTATATTCAAAAATTCGGGCAAACATCTAAAGTTCTCCCAACAAGTCATCAAGAAATGTAGGCCTTCCATCTGTATCAGTTAAATTTCTTTTCATAACTTTAGGTTGCAATTTCATTTCAGAAAGTAGTGTCTTTCCATTTTCGGTTAAAACAACATCACCTGAAGGATCTTTAACTGCTAAATCATTTTTTTTCAGTTGCTCTAATTCTTCCTCAGATACTATTTTACCAGAGCAAACATTTAGAAATTTATTCAGTAAATCTATATCGTTAACATTTACTCTATTCGTAAATTTTTTGATGGCCTGATGCATGGTGTCAGCCGTTGTTTCTTTCTGATCAGTTTGCAAATCGATTTGGTGTGCTATCCGTTCTGCTAAGCTTTTAATGAGCTCAATTTGTTTTTTGGTTAGCGACGATGGTTCGCCATTCAACAAGCATAGTGTTCCCAAGGCATAATTATCCTTGTTGATAACTGGAAAACCAGCATAGCCCAGATACTTTGCCTCGCCAGAAATTATTTCTGGATGATCTTTCCATTTAGAATGCTTTGACAAATCGTGAATTAAAGTTGGTTCAGAACTCAGTAGCACATAAGAGCAAACATTAAATTCATGACGCTCGCTCTTATTGTTTGCTGAACCATCTGTTGCAGAAATCTTACATTGGAAATTTTCGTCAAATAGACTGAAGGCAGCGTAATCAAAACCAGTCAATTCTCTGCCCAGGTCGCAAAAAATAGAAAAATTACTATCCTGATTATTGTCAATTATTCCGGTGCGCTTTACCGCAACAACGCGTCTTTCTTCATTTTTAGGTCGCGGCGCAAGTTCGACAGTCATAATTTAATCTCCCAAGGAGTAGTTTAACAAAAGATGTTTTCAAAATAATCTAAAGTTGGAACTAGCCCTATCATTATCTATGTTCTGGGATTTTGCAAATGTTACCTCACGAATTTATGTATGAGCTCACTCTAGCTCTGGTTAAATTGTACAATTTCACAATTTTGGGGTTTAATTCCGGTCAACGCGCGAATGAAATTACCATGTGAGACAATTGCTGTGGAGTGGATAGCTTCGCGCTTCATGTAATCGACAAACCTGTCCGCCCTCTCCATCAAAACCTCTTCAGGCTCAACTGAAATCCCACGGTAATCTTTTGCTCCGTCATGCCACCAACATTCATCCAGATGATTAAAATTGAGATGGGGAAAATCTTTAGCAAGCTTATTAGGAGGACTTCCTACATCGCAGCTGTTGACGAGTTGCTCTCGCACTGCCGCGTTAATTTGAAAAGGCAATCTATTTTCAAAAATTAACTGAGCAGTTTGCAATGTCCTCGTGAACGGCGAAACAATAACGTTTTTGATATCGAGTTTTTCGACTTCCCTGCGAGCCTGCTTGGCCTGAGTTTCTCCCAGTTCTGTGATAGGTGCATCGAATATCATGGGGTCTGGCTTATTTGGACCGTAAACGGCATTGAAGGCTGATTGAGCGTGCCTAATTAGATAAATTGACATGTTGGGTATTTCCTAATGCTGATAGATTTTTTTTTAAAAACGGTTGTCATAAAGGTTGTCACAGACGGTAAAAAAGAAAAAGCCCCAGCACGGGGCTTTCATAAATCACTGTTATTCAGCGATTATTTTGGCAGGGGCACAGGGACTCGAACCCGGGACCTACGGTTTTGGAGACCGTCGCTCTACCAACTGAGCTATACCCCTATTATGCTGGATGGGTATGCTTTTTTGGTTTGTTGATCAAGTACCTACAAAAATTATTTTGAAGCGAAGAGACACCTTGTAACAAGTAGCAACAATAGAATACCATCAGAGCAACTAAAGACGAGGTACAAATGCAGATTAAAAAAGTTGGCGTAATTGGCGCAGGACAAATGGGAAATGGTATAGCGCACGTACTATCTCTTGGCGGGTACGATGTCATTCTTAACGATATTGACAAAAATACCCTCGAAAAAGCTTCACAAAATATAAAAAATAATTTGGAAAGACAGGTAAATAGTAAGAAAATTTCCACCGCGGAAAGTAATGCTGCGTTAAAGTTAATCGACTATACAGTTTCACTTGAAGATTTTAATGAAGTCGACTTAGTCATTGAAGCAGCTACAGAAAATGAACCAATTAAACAAAAGATTTTAAACTCACTATTACCACATATTCAACCTCACACCATATTGACCAGCAACACCTCTTCCATTTCAATCACACGTTTAGCAAGCTGTACTGATAGACCAGAAAAGTTCATGGGCTTTCATTTCATGAACCCCGTTCCCGTGATGCAGTTGGTTGAACTAATTAAAGGTATAGCTACAGATCAAGAAACCTATGACAGTTGTCTTCAGGTTGTTGAGAAGTTAGGAAAAACAGCCGCTAGCGCTGAAGACTTTCCAGCGTTCATCGTAAATAGGGTTCTTATGCCAATGATTAATGAAGCCGTTTATGCACTATACGAAGGAGTAGGCTCCGTAGAGGCCATTGATACATCTATGAAACTTGGAGCAAATCACCCGATGGGTCCTTTGGAGCTCGCCGACTTCATTGGATTAGATACATGTCTAGCAATAATGAATGTTTTGCATGAAGGGCTCGCAGACACAAAATATCGGCCTTGCCCACTCATGACTAAATATGTCGAAGCCGGATGGCTTGGAAGAAAAACTAAGCGGGGGTTTTATGATTATACAGGCGAACAACAGATACCATCTAGATAGATTTAAGTTTAAGAACCCAGTCCCAAAGTTTGTTCGCGTAACCAGCGCATAAAGCCACGAGGGTCACTCTTCCAAGATGCAATTTCGTCTTGCTTAATTAAACTTCCTACGCTTGGACTTTGTGGTTTATTCATTGCATGGACAACTTCATATATTAATAGACCTTGCCTTAACGTAGCTGATATTTGGTTTGCGATTTGGTATAGTCTCGAGTTGGATCCTGGAAAAAATATTGGTAGAACATTCGCACCAGATTTTTGGATTAACTTAGCAGTAAATGGGTTCCATTCGCCTTCCACAACATTACCAAACATGGTTTCTGATGAAGCAACCTTTCCAGATGGGAAAATTACAATCACTCCACCTTTTTTCAAATGGTCCATCGCGCTTTTTCGCATATCTAAACTTTTTTTCAGAGCATTCTCTTCATGGTCGAATGGAACTGGGATCATAAATTGATCGATTTGCTTTACGCCTGTTAAAAGTGATCTGGTAAGTATTTTGTAATCGGTTCGCACTTTTCCAATTAATTCGGCCAGTACCATTCCATCAACTAAACCATGCGGATGGTTAGCTGTAATCACGAGAGAGCCTTTTCTAGGAATTTTTGCGATTTCGTTTTGTCTAGTAAGTAAATTAATACCAAGCATATCCAAAGCTTGCTTCCAAAAAGGCTGACCAACTGGGATACCCATTTTTTCAAACTGCCTTACTTTTCTAAGAAGGAGTAATTTTCCAGTCAATAACTCTAGAGTTTTAATTGTATTTCGTTGAACGGGGTTTGTAAAAGTATTTGCATAAGAAAGTTTTCGTCGATCATAAGGCGTATCAGTTTCTTGATCACTTTCGAAAGACTGATCTGACTTTTGGTTTATACTGTTCAACCTAATTTTCCGCCTAGCTATCTTCACCAAATTTTGAATTTATCAAATTATCTAGTGCCGAATTTAATTCTTCCGAGTCTTTTCCATTCGACGTGACTTTTATTGCAGTTCCTTTTGATGCAGCTAACATCAGAAGCCCCATAATACTATTACCAGATGCTTCCAAACCATCTTTTTCAACCGTAACTTCAGATTCAAATTTTTCTACAACTTCAACAAATCTAGCAGAAGCACGAGCATGAAGCCCCTTATCATTTATTATCGTAAATACGTGGGAAGAAATTGACATTAATTAACCACTGTTTGGAATATTTTTAGCATCCAGATATTGGCGACCGGAGCAAAGTGCTGCATTCACCGCCTCATCAATGACCAAATTTCTGGATTTAGCCAATTTAAGTAGCATAGGCAGATTTGCTCCATACACTATTCGCCGGTCATCGGGACGGCAAGCCAGCATGGCTAAGTTAGATGGGCTCCCACCAAAGATGTCAGTCACTACGACAACACCAGACCCTCGATCCACTCTATCTGCCGCCAGACAAATTTCATCCTGTTTAGATTGCCTGTCATCATCATTTTTTATTGATACTGCTGTTATACCTACCTGTCTCCCAACAACGTGCTCAAGCGCTGCAAGATACTCTTGCGCTAAGCCACCGTGAGCAACAATTACAATACCAATCAAAAGTTTTTCCCCAGTCAAACAGGAATTAAAGATCTAACCGTTCAATTTCTCTATGTTTTATTGACACATTCCACCCTGAATCTGCAAGCTCCTTTGCGACAGTTTCCGTAACAGCAACGGATCGATGGACACCACCAGTACAGCCAAACCCAATCTCAACTGAACTTTTGCCTTCTTCCTTAAACGAAGGTAACAAAAATAACAGTAATTTGGTGACACGTTCAATAAATTCTGAGAATTTTGGATCACTTGCCACAAATTTGCTCACATCAGGGTCTAAGCCTGTTTTATCTCTTAATTCCTCCTGCCAGTGAGGGTTTTTTAAAAATCTACAATCCAAAGTCATATCAGTTCCTCGTGGTAGGCCTCTTTTATATGAAAATGACTTTAGTGATATTGAAAGTAAATTTAATTCATTATGTAAAAAGAGTTTTCTAATACTGGCTTTTAAATCGTGTGGTGTAAACTCGGAAGTCTCAATTAAAATATCAGCCTTGTGCCGAATAGGCTCCAACAAAATTAATTCTTGTTCAATTCCCTCATGGGGAGATTTTCCATCAGCAAGCGGATGCCGACGACGAGTTTCAGAATATCGTCTCAATAAAACTTCCATCGTACAAGAGAGATACAACAGTTCAAAATCAACGTGCTCTAGGCTTGAGAGAGACTTCAGCAAACCCAACAACCCAACAACCGAAAAATCACGACCCCGCGTGTCGAGTCCTATTGCAATTTTCGCACTTGCTTTTTTCGGCGTTAGTACGGACTTAACTAAATCAAGCGGGAGGTTATCAATAGCCTCAAACTCTAAGTCTTCTAATGATCGAATAGCAGTTGTCCGACCAGCTCCTGCTGGACCTGAAACCAGTATTAATCGTATTTTCTTCTTTTCTTTAAATAGTGCCAATTTAACCACATATTTAATTCAAGATAATGCGTTACTCACTAAAACATATATTCGCGAAGCTAACTCGTCCATATCCTTACCAAAAACTGTTGGAACTCTGTAACCATCAATTTCGGTAAATCGTAGATTTGGCATACGCTCCGTTTCAGCTTCGTCCATATTGACGACCCAATCAAGACTTGTTTCAATAACCATAGGGACAGACACTAAACCAACGCCTCTTATTTCAATACTATTTGGTAAAGAAGCTGGTTTAGAAATGCGAATTTTATTATTTTTCTTTACTAATTCACACTGATCGTCAGCAACCAATGTTGACCCCAAAGCTAGCAAATTAATAGCTAAACTCGACTTTCCTGACCCTGAACGCCCAACTATTAAAACCCCAGATCCATTAATATCAACGCAGGTGGCGTGCATTATCTGTGAACCATTAAACGGAATTTTCATTTCCAATTCTTATGCCCGCCAAAAGTAGAAAATAAATTTATAATTTAGAGTACTGTTATTGTAGAGGGCCATTCTTATTTCTAATCTGATAATTTTTCCGTCAGTTCTGGAACTGCTTCAAATAAGTCAGCTACCAATCCAAAGTCAGCAACTTGAAAAATTGGGGCCTCTTCATCTTTGTTAATTGCAACAATTATTTTGGAATCTTTCATCCCGGCTAAATGTTGAATTGCACCCGATATACCGACGGCCAGATAAAGGTCTGGAGCAACAACTTTTCCAGTTTGTCCAACCTGCCAATCATTCGGAGCATATCCGCTATCAACAGCTGCACGAGAAGCTCCAACGGCTGCTCCAAGTTTGTCAGCTAATTTTTCAATCATCGCGAAATCATCTTCAGAGCCAACACCCCGTCCTCCTGAAACAACAATACCAGCAGATGTCAGTTCAGGACGGTCAGACGCTTGGACTTTATCTTCTATCCACGCGGATAGCCCAGGGTTTGCAGCAGAGGGGATCTTCTCAACTGGCGCAGATACTCCGGTCCCAGCAGCTTCAAAATTTGCAGTCCGGAAAGAAACAACTTTAATGATGTCACAGGATTCTACCGTCTGAATAGCATTCCCAGCATAAATTGGCCGCTCAAACGTGCTGCCGTCAATAACATTTGTTGAGTCTGTGATAACCATAACATCTAAAAGTGCGGCAACACGGGGAAGTATATTTTTCGCTGAATTAGTCGCAGCAGCTACTATATGCTGATAATCTGATGATAGAGCAATGATAAGATCTGCTATGGGTTCGGCCAAACCATTGCCATAAGCTTCATCATCTGCACATAGAACCTTAGAAACGCCCTCAATTTGCGAAGCCGCAGATGCGGCTCCATCGCAACCAGACGACGCACATAACACTGTAACGTCTCCTAATGATTTTGCCGCAGTGACAGCTTTTGCGGTAGCATCCAACGATAATTCAGTTCCATTCATTTCTGCCAATAATAAAACAGCCATTACACCGCCCCTACTTCTTTTAATTTACCAACTAATTCATCGATTGACTCAACCTTAATTCCTGCAGCTCTAGCCTCAGGTTCACCTGTTTTTACAACTTTTAGACGCGGGCTTGTGTCAATGCCGAAATCTTCAGCAGATTTTATATCTAAAGGTTTCTTTTTTGCTTTCATTATATTAGGCAGTGAGGCATACCTTGGCTCGTTTAAACGTAAATCGACAGTTACCACCGCGGGCATTTGTACTTTTACCGTTTGCAGGCCGCCATCTACTTCTCGAGTAACAATTGCTGAATCACCTTCAACAGTTAACTCAGATGCGAAAGTAGCCTGAGACCATCCCATTAATGCGGACAGCATTTGGCCAGTAGCATTCAAGTCATTATCTATCGCCTGCTTGCCACATATGACTATTCCTGGATTTTCTTGCTCAACAACTGCTTTAAGTATTTTAGCCACAGCGAGAGGCTCTATGTCATTATGTACGTCATCAGAGGCTTTGACTAAAATAGCCCTGTCGGCACCCATAGCTAAACCTGTACGAAGCGTTTCTTGACACTTTTCAACTCCAACTGATACGACAATTACTTCTTCAACTTTACCCACTTCTTTAAGTCTGATTGCTTCCTCAACCGCAATCTCATCAAATGGGTTCATCGACATTTTTACATTTGCGAGATCAACGCCACTTCCATCTGCCTTGACACGAACTTTTACATTATAGTCAATTACACGTTTAACGGGCACCAAGACTTTCATATTCGGTTACTCCTGTGTTTATAGCCGCTTCGGCGACTCGTACTCTAAATTTATTAAAACTTATAATTTTGTATAAGTATTAAACAGGTCAAAATCGTCACACCAAGATAATTCAACGCCGCAGATTTATTTAAATGCAAAAAATAATTACCTATTCGCGCCAGGAACCCAAAGAACGTCATCTAGTCCATTATTGTTTGCCAGCCGTGCTGCCACAAAAAACCAATCTGAAAGCCGATTCAAAAATTTGATCGAGCTTGGATTTATCTCTTCCATGGTGGCGAGTTCAAAACCTAATCTCTCAGCGCGCCTCGCTACAGTTCTGCAAATGTGCAGATGCGCCGCTAATTTTGATCCACCGGGTAGTATGAAACTTTTGAGTGGTTCTAATTTCTCGTTCATTTGGTCAATTTCACTTTCTAATCTGCTGACCTGGCCAGGAATAATTCGCAATGGTGGATATTCTTCATCCTTATCTTTTTCAAAGTTTGGCCGACACAAATCTGCACCTAGATCAAAAAGATCATTCTGAATACTCATAAGGCATTCATCCATCTCTCCATCGGAATAAAGACGCGAAACTCCAACTTGAGAATTGAGTTCGTCTACTGTCCCGTAAGCTTCAACTCTCAGAGAAAACTTGGCCACTCGGGCTCCGTTTCCAAGCGCCGTTTCACCGCTATCTCCAGTTTTTGTGTAAATCTTATTCAAAATTACCATATTAATTTCCAGCTCCGCTAAAATAAACAAAGGCCAATATCAATACAACTGCAACAAATTGTGCGACTATCCTAAGTCGCATTATCTTGTTTGCATATTTTTTATTGAATTCCCCACCTCGCCCAAAACCACCAATCCCTGTTAAAAGGACGATTGCCACGACAGCCATAGAAAGGATTACTAGCACAAATAAAGGGTCAGATGCCATTTTTATTCCTGATATTATCACACCAAAAGTTTTTGATGTTTGTCTCTAAATCATACTAACAAATTAAAGTTAATCCAAATTATACTTTTGCAAGTATCCTATCCATAAATTCTGTTGGCAGGACTGCCTTCAAAAATGCAGCTAAATAAGTCGAAGTGGTTACATAGTAAGAGGCCTTAGGGGTCTTTGCCTCCAATGCATGCATCAGCTTTTTTGTGACCGCGCTCGCAGGCAATTCAAACCTGTCTTTTTTACCATCTTTATACAACCTGGGAATGAATATTTTTCTGTATTTTTCAGAAAGAGGTGAACTTTCCCAATCAATCCACTTTTCAAAATGCGGTATCGCGTTTTTACGAATATCTGAGGTAATGGGACCTGGCTCTATCAGAATTACTTTGATTGGTGTATCACGCATTTCTATCCTAAGAGTATGCGTTAATCCTTCCAAGGCGAATTTTGAAGCATTGTAAGCACCACGCCAAGGCAAAGTAACAAAGCCCAAAACTGAAGAACAATTTACAATGCGTCCATAACCTTGTCGCCTCATTACAGGAATAACTTTTCTGGTTAATTCGTGGTATCCAAAGAAATTTGTTTCAAAAATCTGTTTCAAGGCTTCAGTCGGAAGATCTTCAACTGCTCCAGGAGAGGCGAATGCTCCATTATTAAACAGCGCATCTAGTGTTCCGTCAGTCTTTTCCAACACTTCTTGAAGCGCCGCATTGATGGAACTCTCATTTGCATAATCTAGCTGTACTGTCTCAAGGCCCATTTTTGAAAGACGATTGCAATCTTTTTCAGATCGACAACTGGCAAATACCCTCCACCCAGCTTCCCTTAATCCAAAGGCCGCGTCATAGCCAATTCCAGAAGAACAACCTGTTATTAAAATACTCTTCAAATCATTAAACTCCCTGATCGATCCAATTCATGGCATTATTAAAAATTAATTTTAACTCAAAATTTACACTTGTATCGAAGAAGTGTCCAAGGACCAAAAATTTACCTAATAAAAATCAAATTTTTTAAATAGTTTCCTTTACCTCAACAATTTCACAATATATCACAACATCTATGAGTGAAATAGATAGTGACTACAAGATAGGCCAAATTTTGACCGAACCTTTGAGGCGGGCGATTGGGGATCGCTATTTGACTTACGCTCTATCAACAATCATGCATCGAGCGCTTCCTGATGCTCGCGATGGACTTAAACCCGTACATAGAAGAATTCTATACGCCATGCGTGAGTTAAAGTTAGCCTCGACCGGCGGGTTTCGCAAATCTGCAAAGATTTCGGGCGATGTTATGGGAAATTACCACCCGCATGGTGATGCAGCGATTTACGATGCTATGGCCAGATTAGCGCAAGACTTCAATGTCAGATATCCACTAGTTGATGGCCAAGGTAACTTTGGAAATATAGATGGAGATAACCCTGCAGCCAGTCGATATACTGAGGCGCGTATGACAGTTATCGCTGAAGCCCTGTTAGAGGGTTTAGACGAAAATGCTGTTGATTTTAGAGAGAATTACGACGGGACATTAAGTGAACCAATAGTACTTCCTGCGTCCTTTCCAAACCTACTTGCCAATGGGGCAAGTGGTATTGCTGTTGGAATGGCAACTAATATCCCACCCCACAATATAGCAGAATTATGCGACGCTTGTTTGCACCTGATTAAAAAACCAGATGCACGGAACGAAACTTTACTTAACTTTGTTCCTGGACCTGATTTCCCAACAGGCGGCGTTATTGTTGAAAGCCTAGAGGCTATAACCGAAACTTACAAAACGGGACGCGGATCTTTCAGATTGAGAGCAAATTGGGAGGTTGAGCATCTCGACAGGGGACAATGGCAAATCATAGTCACAGAGATTCCATATCAAGTACAAAAGTCCAAATTAATCGAAAAATTGGCAGAATTAATACAAACTAAAAAGATCCCTATTTTGTCAGATGTGCGGGATGAAAGCGCCGACGATGTAAGATTAGTCTTAGAGCCAAAATCAAAAAATATAGATCCTGAAATTTTGATGGGGCTGCTATTCAGAAATTCAGATTTAGAGATACGTTTTTCACTTAATATGAACGTATTGATTGATGGTGTGACTCCTAAAGTCTGTAGCTTAAAAGAAGTTCTAAAAGCATTTTTAGACCATCGCCGTGAAGTTTTAATAAGACGGGCCAAGCATAGGCTTGAAAAAATTGATAAACGCCTTGAGGTTCTTGAAGGGCTAATAATCTCATTTCTAAATCTAGATCGCGTGATAGATATCATCAGATATGATGAGGATCCCAAAAAAGCTCTTATGGCTGAAGACTGGAGTATCGAACATCATCGCGCAACCAACGACAGTGACTATATTTCGCCCACGAATTTGGAGGGCGAACTTAGTGAAGTCCAGGTTGAAGCGATCTTAAATATGCGCCTCCGCTCATTACGACGACTTGAGGAAATGGTGCTTAGACGCGAACGGGATGATCTTATGCAAGAAAGGGTTGAGCTAGATGACCTCTTAGCTGATCAGGATCAACAATGGAACCGGGTGGCTGATCAAATAAAGGAAACGAAAAAAAAGTTTGGCAAAGATTACTTAGGTGGCAAACGCAAATCAAAAATTGAAGATTACGTTGACATAGAAGACGTTCCAATCGAAGCCCTTATTGAAAAAGAGCCTATCACTGTAGTCTGCAGTAAGATGGGCTGGGTAAGAGCTATGACTGGGCATATCGATCTAGAAAAAGAACTGAAATTTAAAGACGGTGACGGACCAAATATAATTTTCCACGCAGAAACAACAGATCGCTTACTGATATTTGGTAGCAATGGCCGTTTTTATACTATTTCGGCATCGAATTTGCCTGGTGGTCGAGGAACGGGAGAGCCATTACGGCTAATGGTCGACCTTCCAAATGATAGTGCAATAATAAACATTCACACATTCAATCAAGAAAGCAAATTAATTGTTGCGTCAACTGCTGGCGATGGATTTGTGGTGCCTATGGATGAAGTTTTAGCGCAAACTAGGAATGGCAAACAGGTTTTAAACTTAAAGGGAACTGTTAAGGCCGCGGCTAGCAAGATAGTTACAGGAGATCACGTGGCAACTGTAGGTGAAAATAGAAAAGTTTTAATTTTTGATTTGGAAGAACTTCCCATAATGCAACGCGGTAAAGGGGTCCGATTACAGAAATATAAGGATGGCGGACTTTCTGATGTTACAACATTTTCATATAGGGAGGGCCTAAGTTGGTTAGATCCAGCTGGCCGAACAAGAACTGAAACAGAATTAGATGAATGGAAATCAAGAAGAGCAAGTGCCGGAAAAATGGCTCCCCGCGGTTTTCCTAGAGAAAATAAATTTTGATTTCCCATGCCAAATGACTTGATTTAATAAGTTATCCAATATTCTGGAGCTTTTTTTTTGAAAAAAAAAGTTTTAACAACAGATTATAAAATAGTGCATATTACAACAGTACTGGTTCAAGACTGGCGAAGGCAAAAATATGGTCGATATTCCAAATGTTAAAGATGCTGAGCCTATACCTGAAAAAGTTATGTCCGAGGTCGTAAAGCTTTTGAGTAACGGAGACCTTTTCAGATACAATTCGGAAGGTTCAGCCGCTGAAAAATTGGAAGTTAATTTTTCAAAAATAATGGGCACGCAATATGCGCTAGCAGTATCTTCATGTTCAGCGGCACTATTCCTGGCGCTTAAATCTCTAAGTCTTCCCCAAAATGCACGGGTTCTTATGCCAGCTTTTACTTTTGCTGCAGTTCCTTCCTCAGTCGTACACGCTAACTTAACGCCAGTTCTTTGCGAATGCGGTGAGGATTACAGAATTGATTTCAAAGATTTCAAGAAAAAAATAAAAAGCGCAGATGCAGTTTTAATTAGTCATATGAGAGGGCATACCTCTG
Organism: Paracoccaceae bacterium; assembly: GCA_902534325.1. Lineage (GTDB taxonomy): Bacteria > Pseudomonadota > Alphaproteobacteria > Rhodobacterales > Rhodobacteraceae > Salinivivens. The sequence goes on from CACAPQ010000014.1 coordinate 29,890, forward strand.
ACATGGATGTTATACTCTCCGAATGCAAACAAGCCAATATCCCCTTGATTGAAGATGCCGCTCACTCACTTGGCACAACTTGGTCCGGAAAAAATATTGGAACACTCGGGGATATTGGATGCTTTTCGTTTCAATCCTATAAAATGCTTAACGCAGGTGAGGGTGGTATATTTATCACCGACGATCCAGAATTATTTGCTAAAGCTGTAATAATGTCCGGAGCATATGAACATAATTGGATGAAGCACCAAGGTGACCAAGTCTACTTCAAAAAGTGGCAAAACAAGCTACCCCTTTATAACTTGCGAATGAATAATTTGTCAGCAGCTCTGATTAACGCACAACTTCCTGAATTAGGTAGCAGAGTACAAAAAGGACGGCTAAATCATGATTTTACCGCAGAGCGCTTAGATAGGTCTCCCTGGATTTCTGTACCAGCAAAGTTGGAACCTGAACAGCGTGCTCCAGATTCTATTCAGTTTAATTTAGTTGATATGAATTCCACTGAGATTGATTTGTTTGAAGAAATCACAAGTGGATCAGGGTTAAACGTTCAAATTTTTGGGCGAACAAAAAATAATGCACGCGCCTTTTGGAATTGGCAATTTCTGCCAGAAACTTTTGAATTACCAAAAACGCGAAAAATGCTTATGACAGCATGCGATGTTAGACTACCATCAAGGTTAAATCTGGATGAGTGTGAAGCTATCTCAGAAGTTATTTTGTCAGCTATAATGACAATTAAAAGTGGTGTGGCCGCCTAAAAACCAAGTTAATTTTAAAAAACATTTATTAAAATTATTTTTTTTGGATATAAAGTAACATTTAAACTGGTACTATTGATTCAAATCAAAATAAGGCTCAAGTTATTTAAGTTAAATTGTAAAGGATTTAAGTCATGGACGGAGCGGCTCGCGATAATGATATTTCAAAAATAGTTGAAGCTGATCGTGCCCATATTTGGCACCACCTAATTCAACACAAGCCATTTGAGACAAATGAACCTCGCATAATAGTAGAAGGTAAGGACATGCGAGTTTGGGACCAAAATGGCAAAGAGCATATAGACGGCGTTTCAGGTGGTGTATGGACGGTTAATGTTGGCTATGGCAGAGAGCGGATCGCAAATGCAGTACGTGATCAATTAGTAAAGCTAAACTACTTTGCGGGGGCTGCCGGGTCTGTTCCTGGCTCAATCTTTGCTGAAAAGCTTATTGAAAAAATGCCAGGCTTAAGCCGAGTTTATTACTGTAATTCTGGTTCGGAGGCGAATGAAAAAGCTTTCAAAATGATAAGACAGATTGCCCACAAACGTTATGGAGGCAAAAAAAATAAAATACTATACCGAGATCGCGATTATCACGGGACAACTATTTCTACCCTTTCAGCTGGTGGGCAAGATGAAAGAAATGCACAATATGGCCCATATACTCCAGGGTTTATCCGTGTACCGCATTGTCTAGAATACCGTGCACAATGGGATTTAAGCGGCGAAGAATACGGTCGTCGGGCGGCAGATGCAATCGAAGAAGTGATTTTGGCCGAAGGAGCTGATACTGTTGGAGGTCTGTGTCTTGAACCAGTGACAGCAGGCGGTGGGGTAATAACGCCACCACCAGGTTATTGGGAACGTATTGCTGAAATCTGCCAAAAGTATGAAATTTTATTACACATTGATGAGGTCGTGTGTGGAGTTGGACGTACTGGAAAGTGGTTTGGATACCAAAACTTTGGGATAAAACCAGATATGGTAACAATGGCGAAAGGAGTAGCATCTGGCTACGCTGCAATAGCTTGTTTAGTCACTACGGAAACTGTTTTCGAAATGTTCAAAGATGATGCCAGCGACCCAATGAATTATTTTAGAGATATATCAACTTTTGGCGGATGCACAGCCGGCCCCGCAGCTGCTATCGAAAACATGAATATCATAGAAGAAGAAAAACTCCTTGAGAATACATTAGCAATGGGAGATAGATTAATGGCGAACTTGCGAAATTTAAGTGAAAAACACGAAGTAATCGGTGATGTAAGAGGCGCTGGTCTATTTTGCGGTGCGGAGCTTGTCTCAAATCGTAGTGACAAAACACCAGCCGACGAAAAGATGGTGCAAGCCGTTGTGGCTGACTGCATGGCTCAGGGAGTTATAATTGGTGCAACCAATAGATCGTTACCAGGGTTAAATAATACTCTCTGCTTCAGTCCAGCTCTGATAGCGACGACCGATGATATAGACGCAATTACTGAGTCAGTTGATACAGCTTTAACAAAGGTGTTTGGATAATTATTTTTGTGCTAGCCTTATTTTACTAAATTTAAATACAGCTAGATTAATTTATCGGCAATCTTGAGGTTAAATCTTGTTAATGTTGGATAGTTTAATTTTCTTAATCACAGCTTGATAGCGGTATTTACAAATTTTATGGCAATACCTGTAGAAAACTTTTTTCTGGACAATACCACCCAAGGTACACTCCAAACCAGAGTTCAGCAAATGATTGCTTCTGGAATTTTGTCAGGTAGATTTGAAAGAGGGGAAAAACTTCCTTCAACCAGAAAGCTCGCAAATTACCTTGGCGTGAGTAGAATTACTGTTTCATTAGCCTTCACAGAACTCCAATCTAATGATTATATCACGTCCAAGGATCGTTCTGGATTTTATGTTTCAACAAATGCCCCTCCTCCACCATCATTTTCAAAAAATATTGGACACCAAGATAAAGTAGACTGGTCAAAAATGATCGGGCAGAAATTTAGTATAGAAAACTGGCCATCAAAGCCCAAAAACTGGGCATCATTTCCATACCCTTTCATCTATGGACAAACGGACCCAAGTCTTTTTGACCACTCTAACTGGCGGCAGTGTGCACTTATGGCGTTAGGTGCGAAGGATTTCAGTTCGTTGACTTCTGACTATTACGATCAAGACGATATTGAATTGATAGAATTTATCCTAAGGCACTCTCTACCAAGACGTGGCATTACCGCGAGCACAGAACAAGTCTTAGTAACAATGGGAGCACAAAATGCTTTATGGCTTGCAGCCCAGGTCTTATTGAATCAACGAAGAACCGCAGCAATTGAAAACCCATCTTATCCACCCTTAAGAGATATTCTAGAACAATCACGATGCCATGTTGCACCTGTAAATTTAGATGAGCACGGAATAATCCCAGATGAAATTCCAAAAGAAACATCAGTAATATTTACTACGCCCAGTCATCAATGCCCAACCACAATTACAATGCCCTTAAATCGCAGACAGCAACTATTAGAAATTGCGAGCCAGCTAGATGCACTTGTTGTTGAAGATGATTATGAATTTGAAATTTCATCAAAGAACTCTGCCTCACCAGCTTTGAAGTCTTTGGATAGTGAAGGAAGAGTGATTTACGTCGGATCTTTTTCGAAATCGTTATTTCCTGGGCTCCGTTTGGGATACCTTGTAGGTTCTGCTCCATTTATAAGCGAAGCAAGAGCTCTTAGAGCCAGCGTGCTTCGTCATCCACCTGGGCATATACAAAGAACTGCAGCCCATTTTTTAAGGTTGGGCCACTACGATGCTTTGATAAACAGGATGGCAAAACAATATAGTATTCGAAGATCCATAATGGCAAATGCAATAAAAAAACATCAATTAGAAATAGCCGGGAATACCTCTCCTGAAGGTGGCTCTTCTTTTTGGATGAAAACACCCAAAGAACTGGACACGGATATGCTTTCCACCAATTTAATGACAAAGGGCGTTTTGATTGAACCAGGAAAAAATTTCTTTGCACCCCCTAAACAACCCGAAAATTATTATCGTTTAGCCTTTTCATCCATAAATGAAGAAAAAATCGATGCAGGAATAAAGCTCTTAGCGAGCGACATTAAAAAGTTGATGGTTTAGGATAGATCTGGACATAATTTGGTTGTTAAACTGGCTCTAAACTTTTAAACAATACAAGTCTATATCAAATAGAATTGTAAAATTTAGCCAACTTAAATTACCTGCAGGAGAAGAATTATGAAAATGACCACCGAAGAAGCATTTGTAAAAGTACTTCAAACACACGGCATAGAGCACTCGTTCGGGATAATAGGGTCAGCAATGATGCCCATATCGGATTTATTTCCGAAAGCAGGAATTAAGTTTTGGGATTGTGCTCATGAGGGAAGTGCTGGGATGATGAGTGATGGCTACACACGGGCCACAGGCAAAATGTCTATGATGATTGCACAAAATGGTCCAGGTATTACAAACTTTGTTACCGCTGTGAAAACAGCATACTGGAACCATTCACCACTTTTATTGGTAACTCCTCAAGCGGCTAACAAGACCATAGGGCAAGGTGGTTTCCAAGAAGTTGAGCAAATGAAACTATTTGAAGATATGGTTTGTTATCAGGAGGAGGTTCGAGACCCTTCGAGAGTGGCAGAGGTCTTAACGAGAGTAATAGCGCAGGCCAAGAGACAGTCAGCGCCTGCGCAACTTAATATCCCTCGAGACATGTGGACGAAAGTTGTAGATATAGACATCCCCGAACCTATTGAGTTTGAGCACTCGAGTGGTGGTGGCAAATCAGTGTCCGATGCAGCAAGTTTATTAAGTGAAGCAAAAGCCCCGGTCATTTTAAACGGAGCTGGCGTAGTGTTATCAAAAGGTGGAATAAGTGCCTCCATGAATTTGGCTGAACGTTTGGATGCACCAGTTTGCGTTGGCTACCAACACAACGACGCATTTCCAGGAAATCATCCTCTTTTTGCAGGTCCGCTGGGCTACAACGGTTCAAAAGCTGCTATGCAGTTAATCAAAAAAGCAGATGTGGTTTTGTGCTTGGGCACAAGGCTAAACCCATTTTCTACACTTCCAGGCTATGGTTTGGAATATTGGCCATCAGAAGCAAAAATAATTCAAGTCGACATAAATCCTGATCGTATTGGTTTAACTAAAAAAGTCTCAATAGGAATAGTCGGCGATGCAGGCAAGGTGGCAACGGATATTTTATCTCAATTGTCTGAGACGGCTGGCGATTCAAATCGTGAAGCTCGGAAAGTTAATATTGCAGAAACAAAATCAAAATGGGCGCAGCAACTTTCTTCAATGGATCATGAAGACGATGATCCAGGAACAACATGGAATCAAAGGGCCAGAGCAGACAAGCCTGACTGGATGAGCCCTAGGATGGCTTGGAGAGCAATTCAAACAGCTCTCCCAAGAAATGCTATTATTTCATCAGATATTGGTAACAACTGCGCTATAGGTAATGCCTATCCCAGTTTTGAAGAGGGCCGAAAATATTTGGCACCTGGGCTATTTGGACCTTGTGGTTATGGGCTTCCATCAGTTGTAGGTGCAAAAATAGGATGCCCCGATGTACCCGTTGTGGGGTTCTCTGGTGACGGAGCTTTCGGGATAGCCGTTAATGAACTTACGGCAATTGGTAGAGGAGACTGGCCTGCTGTTACGCAGATTGTTTTTCGTAATTACCAATGGGGAGCAGAAAAGCGCAATACAACTCTTTGGTATCAAGACAACTTTGTTGGAACTGAGTTAAATTATGAAGTTTCTTATGCAGGAATCGCAGAAGCTTGTAACTTGAGGGGGGTCGTAGCAAAAACTATGGATGATCTTACGGCTGCTCTTAATAAAGCGATCAAAGATCAAATGGAAAATGGAGTTACGACTCTTATTGAGGCAATGATTAACCAAGAGTTGGGTGAACCATTCAGACGCGATGCGATGACAGCACCAGTGGCAGTGGCGGGAATAAATGCCAAGGATATGCGACCTCAACAAGTATAGTTAAGACTATGAGCTCTTCTAGGATGAAACATAAGCTACCTTTAGAAATCTTAGAAGAGCTAGCTACAAATCAAAAACCGACAATAGTTATGAGCGAAGGCAGCGAGCCCCGAATAATTATTGGGGCAGCTGCAGCTTTCGATACAGGAATGTGCCACATTGTTCTGCTTGGTAATGAAATAATTATCAAAACAGAATGTAAAAAATTGGGTATGGAATTACCTTCTGGTGTAAAGATCATTGATCCGGAAAAATCAGACCTGCTTGTTGAATTTGAAAAAGAGTATTTAAATCTCCGCAAGAAAAAAGGAATTTCAGTTAAGGAAGCACAACGTAAAATTAAAGAACCCTTAAATTTTGCAGCTTTGATGGTCAGACTAGGACATGCTGCCGGCACGGTTGGCGGTGCAGTACAAACTACTTCAAATGTTGTTCGCGCTGCAATACAGATTATTGGAAAGTCTGATGATGCAAAGATTATTTCTAGCTGTTTTTTAATGTACCCTAAAAGTAATTACCCGATGGTTTATTCTGATTGTGGACTAGTCATAGATCCCACGGAAGATGAACTTGCTTCAATAGCCATTATGGCCGCGGATTCATGTAAAAATCTACTGCAAGCAGAACCGCGATTGGCTATGTTATCTTTTTCAACAAAGGGTAGCGCAAGTCATTCAAAAGTTTCTAAAGTGGTAGCAGCAACAAAAATCGTAAAAAGAAAAAATCCTGAGATTCAAATTGACGGCGAATTGCAGTTCGATACAGCCATTTCTCCTGAAATTGCTAAATCAAAAGCTGACGGCTCCCCAACAGCAGGCAAGGCAAATGTAATGATATTTCCAAACCTTGATGCTGGGAATATTGGGTATAAAATTACACAAAGGCTAGCAGGCGCAGAAGCCATTGGGCCAATTCTACAGGGTTTGGCCAAACCAGCAAATGATCTATCAAGAGGATGTAGTAGCGCTGACGTCACTCAAATGATAGCTGTAACGATATTACAGGCTAATCACTCACAGTAATGTTTGGGACATTAGCTTTAGATAACTCTGATTTAATAGTCTTAATTTTAATTTGCTTTTTTGCTGGGCTAATAAGAGGATTTTCAGGTTTTGGTTTGTCAGCCTTTGTGATGTCCTTGGCACTGACAATAATTCCACCTATTGAATTAATTCCAGTATGTTGGTGGATGGAATTTTTTGCTAGTGTTTTTATGATCAAAAACGGTTGGAAAGACTCTGACAAAAAAATATCCATAATCCTCTGGCTTGGGGCGATTTTTGGATTGCCAATAGGTATTTTCTTAACAACAATTCTAGATTTCCAAACGAGTAAAATTATTGCTTTAGTTTTGATATTGATTTTAGCATTAATTTTATTAAAAAATTTTAAAATTCAATTTTTATCAACAACAGCAGGCACAGGCTTTTCGGGTGTTTGTGCGGGCGTTGCAACAGGTTTGGCAAGTATTGGTGGGATGATCGTCGCCACCTATGTCTTGGCCAGCCAAAATTCTGCAAGACGAATGAGAGCGTCACTAGTTCTGTATATATTGCTAAATTCTATCACAACTTTTATTTTCCTAATCATATTCGACGTAATGGATCAAAAGGCATTTATGCGAGGTGTTTTATTAGCATTTCCCTCGTCTATTGGGGTTGTACTAGGATCAATTTTGTTTATGCAGAAGCTAGAGAAATATTATCGCCCCTTTTCACTGGGATTGCTGATATCGTTTTCTTTAGTCGGATTAATCCGATTTATAGGGTGAGTAAATAACAATGAAAGATCAGCCATACTTAGAAACTTCTCCAAAAGTTTCAGACGAAGTAAAGCAAACAACCTGTTATATGTGTGCCTGCCGGTGCGGAATAAACGTACACCTTAAAGATGGTAAAGTTGCTTATATAGAGGGCAATAAAGATCACCCCGTTAATCAAGGTGTTCTATGCGCCAAGGGTAGTGCTGGCATTATGCAAGTGAATGCGCCATCCAGACTGGAATCTCCCATGATGCGAGTTGGTCCAAGAGGCTCTGGTGAATTTAAAAAAATCTCCTGGGATGAAGCGCTTAACTTAGCGGTCGAATGGTTAAAGCCACTGAGAAAAAAAGCACCAGAAAAATTAGCATTTTTCACTGGCCGCGATCAGTCACAATCATTTACTAGTTACTTTGCCCAAATGTTTGGAACGCCTAACTATGCAGCTCATGGTGGGTTTTGTAGCGTAAACATGGCCACAGCTGGAATATACACAATGGGTGGTGCATTTTGGGAATTTGGACAGCCTGATTGGGATTATACCAAACTTTTTATATTATTTGGAGTAGCCGAAGATCATGACAGTAACCCAATTAAAATGGGTATTGGAAAAATCAAAGAACGAGGAGCGAAAATTGTAGGCGTCAACCCAATTCGTACCGGATATAATGCTGTTGCTGATGAATGGCTAGGGGTAACCCCTGGGACGGATGGTTTATTAATTTTATCACTCATCAACGTGCTTATAAAGGCAGGTAAAATTGATCTAGAATATTTAGCTAAATATACGAATGCTCCAGTTTTTATCGATCCAGGAACGGGGTTAATTTTAAAAGATAAAAGTGAAAAACCACTCGTTAAAGACAGAATAACTGGCAAAGTATGTGCGTTCGACACTAAAGGCATTTATCCCGACCTTAACGCAACTTATCGAGTACGAGGCGCTACTAGTACGACAGTGTTTCACGAGATCATCAAAAAATATATCTCATCGGAATATGATCCCGAAAAAGTTGCCAGTGTTTGCGGTATTTCGGCACAGAAAATTCGCGCGCTAGCAAATGAAATAGCAAAAGTGGCATTTGAGGAAGAATTTGAACTTCCAATTGAGTGGACTGATTTTCGAGGCGAAAAACATACATCAATGAAAGGAAGGCCGGTAAGTTTTCATTCTATGAGAGGTATTTCCGCCCATTCTAATGGTTTTCAAACTTGTCGAGCCTTACATATTCTCCAAATTCTACTAGGAACTGTTGAGGTTCCTGGAGGGTTTCGTTTCAAGCCGCCCTACCCAAAGCCGTCCTCTATTCATCCTAAACCACACTTTAAAGTGACACCAGATGCTCCCTTGGACGGCCCACATTTAGGCTTTGTCCATGGTCCAGAAGATTTAGCACTAGACGAGAATGGAAAACCAGTTCGGATCGACAAAGCCTTTAGTTGGGAGAATCCTATGAGTGCACATGGGCTAATGCATATGGTTATTTCGAATGCCTATGCAGGTGACCCTTATAAAATCGATACTCTTTTTATGTATATGGCGAATATGAGCTGGAATAGCTCTATGAATACTAGTGGGGTCATGAAGATGCTCACTGATAAAGACGAAAAGGGCGATTATGTCATTCCACGAATAATTTATTCTGATGCTTACTCGTCAGAAATGGTCGCTTACGCCGATCTAATTTTGCCTGACACAACTTATTTAGAACGGCACGACTGTATTTCATTACTTGATAGACCAATAAGCGAAGCTGATGGAGCAGCCGATGCTATAAGATGGCCAGTAATTGAACCGGACCGTGATGTTAGAGGCTTTCAATCAGTTCTAGTAGATCTTGGTGCGCGGTTAGACCTTCCAGGCTTTATAAATGAAGATGGTTCTGCCAAATATAAAGACTACGCTGACTACATAATAAATCACCTCAGAAAGCCTGATATTGGTCCATTAGCGGGATTTCGTGGAGATGGTTCTGCTGTAGGAAGGGGCTCAGTGAACCCTAAACAATTAGAATCCTATATTGAAAATGGCGGATTCTACGTAGCGCATATTCCTGAAGAAGCTAAGTATTTTAAACCGTGGAATAATGCCTATCAAAATTGGGCAGTTGAGCTAGGACTTTACGACACTCCAACGCCCTATATTTTTAATCTATATTCGGAACCAATGCGCAAATTTCAGCTTGCGGCTGAGGGTTTCGGAGAACACCAACCACCCGACCATTTGAGAGACCAATTAAAGGCGGTAATGTCGCCACTCCCTATCTGGTATTCTAACGAAGGTAGCATTGAAGAAGATAGTGAATATCCAATTCATGCGTTAACACAAAGACCCATGGCGATGTATCACAGCTGGGGAAGCCAAAACGCTTGGCTTCGACAAATTCACGGATTGAACCCACTTTACGTTCCGACGAAAATCATGAGAGAACATAATTTGAAAACAGGTGATTGGGTTAAACTCAGCTCTACTCATAATACTATCATTGTTCCTGTAGCAGAGATGGCTTCTTTAAACGAAAACACAGTGTGGACTTGGAATGCAATTGGTAAAAGAAAAGGGGCTTGGGCCCTAGATCCCGATGCCCCAGAAGCAACAAAAGGGTTTTTACTAAATCATCTTATTCATGAACTGCAACCTTCTAAAGGTGATGGTCTCAGATGGTCAAATTCTGACCCAGTGACAGGCCAAGCTGCGTGGTTCGACCTCAAAGTAAAATTAGAAAAAACGACGGCACCTAAAGAAAGCCAGCCAAATTTTGGAGAGATAAAGTCTCCAGTTGGAACCGGTCCAAAAAATATTTCGTGGAAAGTGAGGAATTAATGACTTTACTTCCAGAAAAGACTGAAAAAAAACTTGGCCTTGTTATAGACCTAGACACTTGTGTCGGCTGTCACGCGTGCGTTGTTAGCTGCAAAGGTTGGAACACTGAAAATTATGGTGCGCCATTATCAGATGAAAATGCATTTGGCGCAAACCCAGTTGGATCATTTCTAAATCGCATTCATTCCTATGAAGTTTCACCAGCAGATAAACCTGCGCATTTGGTACATTTTCCAAAGTCATGTTTGCACTGTGAAAATGCCCCATGTGTTACCGTCTGTCCCACCGGGGCCAGCTATAAAAGAGTTGAAGATGGAATTGTACTAGTTAATGAAAGTGACTGCATCGGCTGTGGATTGTGCGCATGGGCTTGCCCTTATGGAGCCAGAGAAATGGACCCTGTTGAGAAAGTAATGAAAAAATGCACTTTGTGTGTAGACAGGATTTACAACGAAAATTTACCCGAGGAGGATCAAGTTCCATCTTGTGTGAGAACTTGTCCGGCTGGAGCAAGACACTTTGGCGACCTTGGGGATCCAAATAGCGATGTTAGTATACTGGTAGAAGAGCGAGGGGGGACAGACCTAATGCCAGAGCAAGGAACCCTGCCCGTTAATAAATACTTACCGCCTAGACCAAAAAACCAAATGGACGATACAGATATTTTGGCACCTTATCTTGAGCCTATAGCTGATGAACCTGATGGTTTTTTCAAATGGTTAGATAAAACTCTGGATGGAATTTAATATGCATCCAGCTCCTTCAGTAATCATTTTTACAACGCTTTCTGGATTAGGGTTTGGATTGTTGGCTTTTCTATGCTTAGGATATCCAAGCGCAGGCGGCATAGTCGGTTTTATTTTTTTCGCAGTTGGGTTTACATTGGCCATCGGTGGTCTTTTATCATCAACTTTCCATCTGGGCCATCCAGAAAGAGCTATAAAAGCATTCTCTCAGTGGAAATCGAGTTGGTTAAGCCGCGAAGCTTGGCTATCGCTTTTTGCTCTAGCATTATCTGGAATATACGCATTAGGTAGAATTTTTTTCGACATAGATTTAGCCATTATTGGATTTTTATCAGCTTTCTTTTGTGTCGCCACAGTTTTTGCAACTTCAATGATATATGCGCAATTAAAAACAGTACCGCGTTGGAATTCAAGGATTACACCCATAACCTTTCTTACATTTTCGATTGCAGGAGGGGCATTGTTAGCGGGACAAATTTCTATGGCACTTCCATTACTGGCTTTATCCGGGGTAATTCAAATTGTTTCGTGGATTTCTGGAGATAAGGCGTTTGCTAAATCAGGTACAAACTTGGCCACAGCTACCAGATTGACATCAAATTCAAATGAAATTCGATCGTTTGAATCCCCTCATACTGGTACTAATTATCTCCTGCAGGAATTTGCTTACAGAGTAGGTCGAAAACATGGCGCAAAGTTGCGTATAATAGGGATAATACTGGCCTTCGGTATGCCAATAATATTTCTATCAATTCCATTTTCCCACTTGATAGCATTGCTTGCTGTCATTTCTCACATAGTGGGCATTTTTGTAATTCGTTGGTTATTTTTTGCGCAGGCTGAACATGTTGTAGGCCTTTATTACGGCAAACGTTAGCTCGAATATCTACAAATATTATAATGTGAGCTAGAAAAAAAACCCGTGCTCACGGCCCGGGTTTTAATTTGTTTGTAAATCTAATGAAATTTTGTTTGCACTTCTGAGATCGCATTTTCAGTCAATTTGTCTGAGATTTCTGAGGACATTTGACTACTTAAGATTTCCGTTGCTGCGGCAACGGCTACGTTAATCGCTGCGTCCCTGACTTCGCGCTCTGCAGATGCCTGTGCAGAAGCAATCTTTTCTTCCGCCGCAATCATCCTACGCTGAACTGATTTTTCAAGGTCAATTTTTGCTTGTTCTGCAGCTGCTTTAGCTTCACTTTTTGCATCTTCTACGATCCGAGCAGCCTGCTCACTGACCTCTTTTTGTTGTCTTTCATAAGATGCTAGAATTGTTTGAGCCTCTTCCCGCAAAGCTCTGGCTTCATCCAATTCAGTCTTAATAGATGCTGCCCGCTGATCCAGCATTTTACCTAACATTGAGGGTACTTTTAAATAAACCAAAACCAGGGCAAACAAAATAAAGCTTATTGAAACAACAAAATCTGTATTGCGAAGAGAAAAGAAGGGACCAGAAGCTGCCAACACAGGGCTCGCAAATGTAAGCATTATTACAGGAGCTATTATGTTTTTCAACATTCCCATTAACCTTTCATTTTTGCATTTATCACAGATGTTAAAGATTTGGAGTCAACTTTACCACCAAGAACCTTAACCAATTCGGAGGTAATATCTTTTGCCACTAACTTTACGTTCGCAAGAGCATCTTTTCGTATTACAGCAATTGCTTCTTCACTGGCAGAAGCCTTTACAGCAATATCTGCGTCAGCCTTTTTAATTGCAACATCCAACTCTTGTTTTATTTCAGATTTGGCAGACTCTATTATTTTAGAAGCTTCCAAACGCGCATCTTCAAGAGCTTTCTTATATGCTTCCTCTGCCTGCACAGCTTCTGACTTCAAATTTTCTGCAGCTGCGAGATCGTTTGTGATCGTGCCTTGTCTTTCAGATATCACTGCCGAGATTCTGGGAAGTGCTAATCTCGAAAGAACAAAAAATATTGCCACCAATGTGACCACTAACCAAAATATCTGGTTACTCGCCCAATCGGTACATAACTGAGGCATGCCGATTGCACTTCCATAGCTATCAATACAAGTGCTCATAGAAACATCAGTTTTTGTTGCCATATCTTACTCCTTGGCGACTAAGTAAAGTTGAGGTGATCTTAAATTAAAGACAACCTCATCTTTCACAACATTCTTCTAATTGTAGCTTATACAGCAAACATTAGCAGAAGGGCTACTAGGAACGAAAAGATACCCAGAGCTTCAGCAAAAGCAATACCAATAAACATTGTTGCCGTTTGTCCAGCAGCAGCAGAGGGATTTCGAAGCGCCCCTGATATAAAGTTTCCTACCACATGACCAACGCCAACTGCAGCGCCACCCATGCCCGTACAGGCTAGACCCGCTCCAATGTATGCACCCATTTGTACAATATCGCCTTCCATTTAAATTCTCCTTAATTATCTTATTTTAGTGGTGTGGATGAAGAGCGTCTTTCAAGTAGACGCAAGTTAAAATAGCAAAAACGTATGCCTGTATAAAAGAGACTAATGTCTCAAGAGCATACATTGCGGTTATAGCAACAACAGATAGCGGCGATATTAGCGCTACACCTGCAAATGCTGCAAATACTTTTATAACAGCGTGTCCTGCCATCATGTTTCCAGCAAGCCGGATAGAATGGCTAACAGGCCGCACGAAATATGATATGATTTCAATAAGTGCTAGCGCGGGCCTCAAAGCTAATGGGGCGGACGAAATCCAAAAAAGAGACAAGAAGCCTACACCATTTTTTGCAAACCCTATAATGGTTACCGACAAAAATACCACCATAGCCATCACTGCAGTAACAGCTATGTGAGAGGTGGTTGTAAACGACATCGGTAACAAGCCCAAAAAATTCGATAAGACGATAAACATGAAGAGCGTCATAATATATGGGAAGTAAGGAACGGCATCTTTGCCTGCAACGTCTTCTACCATCTTATGCACGAACCCATACGCTAACTCACCTATTGATTGTGCCCTTGAAGGTACCAACGCACGCTTGGACGTTCCAACTACCATTATCAGAATTAGCGCAAGAACCGACAAACCCATCCACAAAGTAACATTGGTCACTGTATACCAGTGTACAGGACCCGCTCCAAATAGAGGTTCAACAATAAATTGATCCATAGGGTGGAAAACTAAACCTTCACCTTTTGAGTCACCGCTGCTAGCCATCTATGTCATCCTTTTCCGTACTGTATTGGGCTGCCAATTCTTTGTCTTGCAGGTCGCGTGCAGATCTCATCATCGTTTTAACACCGGCCGCGAACCCAAACAGTGTCAATATCAGGATGAAAACTGGCTTTGTACCAAACAAAAAATCCAGCCCATACCCCAAACCGAAGCCTATAAAAACTCCAGCCGTTAATTCAATTATCATTCTCCAGCCGACTTCGGCAGCAGAGAACTTGTTTTGTACTGGCTGTTCAGGTTCAACCTCTTTTTTTGCCGCCTCTATCTTTTTCTCTAAAGATTTAAGAGGATTTTCGACATCACCCTCACCCATACTTTAGCCCCATCAAAACAAATTGTTTTTAGGAAGTTAAAACCAGTAAGTCAATAATGATTCCGAAGACGAAGTAAATATAAGATATTGATTTATAATAATTTTTAAAAAAAAATTTTTTACAGATCTGCTAGTTGATTAAATTTGTGGTGAATTCTATTATTCAACTATTTGGTTGAATAAAGTATTGTCTTAATGTCCCAAAAGCTAAATCAAATATTTTCGGCTCTGGCTGATCCAACTAGACGAGATATTCTCATGATGCTCCTAGAAGATGATATGGCGGTTACCGACGTAGCAGAACCTTTTGATATGTCACTCGCAGCAATCTCTAAACATTTAATTGTTTTAAGTAACGCTGGATTAATTTTGCAAGAACGCCGGGGAAGAGTAAAGTGGTGCAAATTGGATACGGAAGCCATTCATGCAGCTTTTATTTGGATACAGAGCTTTGGACAACTCGATCCCATGAATTTGGATTCATTTGAAGAATTTTTAGAAACAGAAAAATTATTGAATAAGCCTGGCTCAACTTGATATTATCAGAATCGTTTGGTGTCCGTTCTTGACACAACTTGAAAAGCCGTGTTTATAGCAGTCAAATTTCTTTGGAAGAATAATCTTCCGGTCCTGAAAAGTTGGATCGCCCCCCGTCAGCGAGTTTCGCCCACGGGGGTAAGCGGGTTTAAAAGCAACTGATGGGATTAGCTAAACTGAATTGAATTGGACTTGAGGAGTTTAATTTGTTTGAGAGTTTATCTGAGCGGCTTTCCGGTGTTTTCGATCGGCTGACCAAACAAGGTGCTTTGTCCGAAGATGATGTAAAAACAGCTCTTCGAGAAGTTAGGGTGGCTCTTTTAGAAGCGGATGTTTCTCTTTCTGTTGCGCGAGATTTCATAAAAGCGGTGCAAGATAAAGCAACGGGTCAAACTGTAACAAAATCAGTCACACCAGGCCAGCAAGTCGTAAAAATTGTTCATGATGAACTTGTATACTTTTTGGCGGGCGACGAGGATCCTGAAAAACTCAAAATTGATAATCCGCCCGCACCTATCCTCATGGTAGGCCTTCAAGGCTCTGGCAAGACAACAACCTCAGCAAAACTAGCGAATAGATTTAAACAAAAAGATGGGAAAAAGGTTTTAATGGCTTCATTGGACGTAAATCGTCCAGCTGCTATGGAACAGTTACAAATTCTTGGCTCCCAAATTGGGGTCGATACCCTGCCTATTGTGAAAGGGGAAGATCCTTTGGCAATAGCAAAAAGAGCAAAAACACAAGCCTCTTTGGGTGGTTATGATATTTATATACTTGATACCGCTGGTCGCCTACACATCGATCAAGAGTTAATAGCCCAAGCTGCAGCCGTTAGAGATGTTGCCAATCCTAGAGAGACACTTTTGGTCGTTGATGGTTTAACAGGACAGGATGCTGTCAATGTTGCCACTGAATTCGATGACAAAATTGGAGTTAGTGGGGTCATTCTAACGCGAATGGACGGTGACGGTAGGGGTGGCGCAGCGTTATCAATGCGTGCGGTCACTGGTAAACCAATACAATTTGTTGGTGTTGGCGAAAAAATAGATGCTCTCGAAACATTCGAACCTGAGAGGGTTGCTGGCCGCATTCTCGGTATGGGCGATATCGTTTCATTAGTTGAAAAAGCCCAAGAGACCATTGAGGCAGAACAAGCCCAAAAAATGATGAAACGCTTTCAAAAGGGTCAGTTCAATATGAATGATCTGAGAACGCAACTCGAGCAAATGATGAAAATGGGTGGTGTTGAAAGTATAATGGGTATGATGCCCGGTATGGGTAAAATGGCCAAACAAGCTTCTGAAATGGGAATGGATGACTCGGTATTTAAGAAGCAAATTGCATTGATAAATTCTATGACTAAACGAGAACGTGCAAATCCCCAAATCTTACAGGCAAGCAGAAAAAAAAGAGTGGCTGCAGGCGCAGGAATGGAAGTTAGTGACTTAAATAAATTGCTCAAAATGCAGAGACAGATGTCCGATGTGATGAAAAAAATGGGTAAAGGCGGGATGCTGAAACAAGCTATGAGAGGCATGTTCGGGAAAGGAATGCCAGATCCCGGCGAGTTGTCAGGAAACCTGGATTCAAAAGCACTGCAAAAAGCAGCAAAAGATCTTGGAAATATGTCTCCAAATAATATTCCTGGAGGGCTTTCAGGTTTAGGCGGTGGGCAGCTTCCCCCAGGCCTGTCCGGATTTGGAAAAAAGAAATGACATTAACAAACGCCCCAATATTGGAGTCAGAAAACTTGATACTCCGCGGACCTGAAAAGGAGGATGCTGAAAAAGTTATTTCTTTTCTTTTAGACGAAAATAGATCTCGAGGCTTTGGTTCATCACCTGACCGCAGCGATGCATGGCGTTGGTTTTCTACCAACGTGGGCCACTGGCATTGGCACGGGTATGGATATTTTATGATAGAAACTAAACTGGGTGAAGTTGCTGGAATGAGTGGAATTTGGAATCCTGAGGGTTGGCCCGAGCCAGAAGTAGGATGGGCTGTTTTTGATAAATTCGAAGGTAAATCAATTGCCTACGAAGCTGCATGTAGAGCAAGACGCTGGGCCTACGAGGTACTTAAGTTTGAAACGCTTACAAGCGGTATAGTGCCCGAAAATCAACGATCCATTAATTTGGCGAAACGCATGGGCGCCCGTTTTGAGCGTTCTTATAAAAATTCATTTATGGGTAATGAAATGCTTTTTCGTCACCCCCAACCGCATGAGTTAAACGGATGAATATTTTACAAATTGGAAGTGGGAAATATAAATTTCTGGGGAGGCTTTTGAATGACTAATTTATCGCAAACAGTCTTGGATGTTCTTCATGATCACCGAGACAGTATTGATCGCCTTGATGCAATTTTAATTTACACACTTGGTGAACGTTTTAGACACACGCAAGCCATTGGGAAATTGAAGGCGGGAAATAACTTACCACCTTCTGACCCTGACCGCGAAGCATATCAAATTTCAAGACTTGAGAATTTAGCAGATGAAGCCGGTTTAGATCCAAAATTCGCAAAAAATTTATTAAATTTCATTATCCAAGAAGTAATTCAACATCACAAAAAACAACAACTTTGAGGCATTTGCCTGAAAAGCCATTCAAAAGGAGAACATACAATGGCCATGAAAATACGTCTTGCCAGAGGTGGCAGCAAGAAACGTCCTTTTTACAGGATCGTTGCGGCAGATAGCAGAATGCCACGAGACGGACGATATATAGAAAGACTAGGAACTTATAATCCACTATTACCTAAAGATAATGATGAAAGAGTTAAAATGAATGTAGAGCGCATTCAGTATTGGATGAGTGAAGGCGCGCAAGTAACTGACCGAGTCTCACGGTTTATAGAAGCAGCAGGAATTCTCGAAAAAAAGACCCGAAATAACCCTAAAAAGGCGCTTCCTGGCCAAAAGGCACAAGACAGAGCTGAAGAAAAACTAGCTAAAGACAGCACCGGGGCACCGGCTGAAGAGGCACCAGCTGAAGAAGCCGCAACTGAAGAGACGCCAGCTGAAGAAGCAAAAGGCTAAATTTAAACCATTCTGTCTAACGATTATTATTGGAAATTAACAACAATAATCGTTAGACATTTATTTTGAATAATCAAAAGAAAAATATTGCATAAGTAAAATGATATTTAGACCGATAAGATTGCTTGTAATTATTGGGATAGCCTTCACCGCTGGTGTTGTGTACGAAAAACAAAACTATAAAAAAATTTGTGGTGAAATAGGTGGAATATTAAATGGCTCTATCTGTACAGCCCAAGTTCAAAAGTAATTAGATCATTTAATTGAATATCCGCATTAGGGATTTCACATATGGCTGAACTTATTTGTGTTGGAGCGATTGCTGGCGCCTTTGGTGTTAGGGGAGAAGTTCGATTAAAAAGTTTCACATCTATTCCAGAGGCAATAGCCGACTATGCCCCACTATTGACTAAAAAAGGTGAACAAAAATTCGATGTCGTTATAACAGGTGAGATTAAAAATGGTTTATCAGCACGAATGTCTGGGGTTATATCAAAGGAAGATGCCGACAAATTGAAGGGTACAAAATTGTACGTCCCAAGAGAAAGATTACCAGAACTCCTTGAAGATGAATATTATCATACTGACTTGATCGGTCTGAGCGTCCAAAATTTAGAGGGTTCGAGTATTGGGAGAATTATCTCCGTTCTCAATCATGGCGCTTCTGATTTATTAGAAATCGAAAATAAAGGCCAAAAAAACTCTATTTTAGTACCGTTCACCAGAGAAATTGTGCCAAAAGTTGATATAAAAAACTCCATTGTGATTATCGATCCTCCAAAAGGGCTTTTTTAATAATGCCTGATAAACCTTTATCGCACGGCAGAAAATCAATCTCCGCCTCCACTAAACCAAAAGAGTTGATGACAAATAGTCCACGACTAAGTAACTTATGGACGGCAGATGTAATTACACTCTACCCCAATGCGTTTCCTGGTGTATTGAGCGAAAGTATTCTTGGAAAATCCCTTGAAAAAAAGAAGTGGGCACTTGAAATAGTAAATTTGCGCGATTTTGGCATTGGGCCCCACAAAAAAGTTGATGATACTCCAGCGGGCGGAGGTGCAGGCCTAGTTTTACGCGCAGATGTAATAGAGCCTGCATTAGAGAAATCGATCTCGAGCTCACCCAAAGGAAGGCTGTTAGTATATATGTCGCCTAGAGGAAAAAGGTTTGACCAAACACTTGCGAAAAAATGGGCTACTGCACCAGGAGTTATCATCTTATGCGGTAGATTTGAAGGAATTGATGAGCGCATATTAGAGCACTACGATATTGAAGAGATATCGTTAGGCGATTTTGTCATGACTGGCGGCGAAATAGCAGCACAGGCAATGATTGACGCTACTGTTCGCTTACTTCCAACTGTTTTGGGCAACCCTGATAGTCCACTAGATGAAAGTCACTCTAGTGGTTTATTGGAATATCCTCAATATACTAAACCAGCTGAGTGGAAAGGCCAAAAAATTCCAGAAACTTTATTATCAGGTCATCATGAGAACATTGCAAAATGGAGAATGGATCAGGCTAAAACTAAGACACAGAAACACAGACCTGATCTATGGAAAACCTGGAATAAAGTAAAGGATTGATCGCTTCTCCATTAGTTCTTTTGGCCGAAAAAAACAAAATAGAAAGATAAAATTCCCACTGGCATTACTATGATCGTATTTATAATAAAAACACTTGCCAATCCGCTGTTTTCAATTTAAACGCTGCCCAACCCGGTTGAAAATATCACTTTGACCGTGTGGATTTATTATATTTCATCGCTGATTGATAGGTATGAAATCTACAGAAAAAAATTTGGTTGTATACTCTTTTGGACTTAATAAAGTTAGGGATCCAAGAAAAAGCCAGAGCTCTGGACCGATGAATTAATAATACGGAAAAACCGTGATTAAAGGAGATCTGCGATGGATATGATCGCACAAATAGAGGCAGAACAAATTGCCTCATTAAGCAAAGAAATACCGGATTTCAAAGCTGGTGATACCGTTAAAGTAGGGTATAAAGTTACAGAAGGCACTAGATCTCGCGTTCAGAATTATGAAGGTGTTTGCATTGCGCGAAAAAATGGCGTTGGTATTGCTGGATCTTTTACGGTTAGAAAAATATCATTTGGTGAAGGCGTAGAGAGAGTATTCCCTCTTTATTCAACAAATATTGAGAGTATCACTGTTGTGCGCCGGGGCCAAGTTAGAAGAGCTAAGTTATATTATCTTAGATCACGTCGCGGAAAGTCTGCTCGCATCGCAGAAGATACAAATTATAAGCCAGCAACCGTTAAAGAGTAAGGATATAAAATGAAAAAAGATATTCATCCCGATTACCATTTTATTAACGTAAAACTTACAGATGGCTCAGTTGTAAAAATGCGTTCAACTTGGGGTAATGAAGGAGAAACCTTGTCTCTTGATATTGACCCAACTGCGCATCCAGCGTGGACCGGTGGTGGTCAACGGTTACTTGATCAAGGCGGTCGGGTATCTAAATTTAAGAAAAAATATGAAGGTTTAGGCTTCTAAATTTTTAGATTATACAAAGTTTGAAAGAGCCGCTCCATCGAGCGGCTTTTTGTTTTGTACATTTTCCCATTTAAACTAAAAGAATAGCAAGGAGGGCTTACACAATTAATAACTTAAGTTCAGTAGCACCTAAATTATCTCCAGCTATTTGGGTTCATGTATCTCAGCCAGATCGTTTTCGTGCAGCTGAATTGCTATGTATATATCTTAGAGAAAAGATGAAATCAGAATTTCTGATAACCTATGGGGAAAAGTTTATTGAGAAACCCATTTCATTGTATGATTTTTTAATTGTTGGAAAAATTTCTGACCAGCTTTCAAATCCAAATTTTTTTAAAAGATATGATCCCAAAGTAGTTATTTGTTTGGATGGACCGTTACCCTATCTGTTGACCTCAAGAATAAGAAAAAAAAAATATTTAAGTATTTTTGCCGATGCCCGTTCTGAAAATTTATCAAAGAGAAGACTTAGAATACTTACAAACCTTAAGAAAACTGAGTATAATGATTTCGATTTTATTTTTACAGAAAGTGAAATGGCTGCATCCCAACTATTCAAAAATTCAGTAGACGAGCATAAAATTAAGGGAATGGGTCTTTTACAGTCTTCAATAGCACCTCTGCCATTTTCAAAAAATGATAATGTTTTTAGTATTTTAAAAGGCAGACCAATGTGGGCTGCGCTAAACATTCATGAACGGGAAATTGACTTTGTGCTCAAGGCTCATCGACAAGTATTACGAGCGGCTTTTCAGTATTGCCTAATTATTTCATTATCTAACCCAAAAACTGAGGAGGTTTTGAAAGAGCATTGTAGTAAGTTAGATTTACGACTAAGTGCCTTTGAGGAAACCCAAACACCAGGCGAAGCAACTCAAATCTATTTTTCAAAAGAACCTGCTAACAATATCAAATTAATGAAATTAGCACCCATAGTTTTTAATGGGAATACATTAGAAACGTTAGATCAGCAAGAAGACCCATTAATTCCTGCAAGCTTATGTTGTGGGATTCTACATGGTCCAAATACTAATGCATACCCGATTGAATATAAGGGCCTAAACAGCGTTGGCGCAGCATTGCAGGTGCAAAGCAGCAATGAATTAGCAATTGAGCTTAATAAACTTTATTCAGCTGATAAAGCGGCGAATATGGGTATCGCAGCACTTGATTTTATTTCTTCTGGTGCTGAAAATACTGATAAAATCGTAGAAATTGTTTTTGACTATCTAAAAGACAGAGAAATAGGATGAAAGCTCCGCAATTTTGGTATGAGACTATTTCATGGAAGGCAACATTTTTACTTCCATTAGCTTACCTTTATAACATGTTAACCTATTTACGAGAGAAATTTGGTAATTACCAAAAATATGACTGCTTAACTATATGCGTTGGTAATTTGAATGTGGGTGGTACAGGCAAAACCCCCACAACAATAGCCTTGGCGGATCATTTTCTAGAAAAAGGCTTGAAAGTACATATCGTGTCGCGTGGATACAAAGGTAAATTTCAGGGAACTTTTTTAGTAAACCCTAGAAAGCATAAATCCGACGAAGTAGGTGATGAACCACTTTTAATGTCCGAATTCACATCAGTATGGGTTTCAAAAAAAAGAAAAAATGGAATTGCAGCTGCTGAAAAAGCAGGGGCCCAAGTAGTAATATTAGACGATGGGTTTCAGGATTCAAGTTTTCACAAAGATTTCTCAATAGTGGTTGTTGATGGAAAGAGGGGCTTCGGGAATAAAAAATGTATGCCAGCAGGGCCGCTTCGAGAAAATATATCCCAAGGGTTTAAACGAGCTGACGCGCTAATTATCGTAGGACATAGGTTATATAAATTTGATGCCTTTCCAGAACACCTAAAAATCATAAGCTCAAAATTAAAGCCAGTTGAGACCGGCATGAATTGGAAGGAAGGGAAATATTTAGCTTTCGCTGGAATAGCTGATCCTGAAAAATTTTTTGCGACTCTTCGGTCAGTCGGTGCTAACTTAATTGACTGTGTGGCATTAAGCGATCATCAAAGATTGAACGAGCAAATTTTAAATAGATTAGAACGTAAAGCGAAAACAGCTCAAGCACAGTTAGTAACAACCGAGAAGGATGCTGTACGGCTACCAAATGCCTTTCGTAAAAAAGTACTCTCATTGCCAGTAAGGATTGAATTTGACAATAAAGATGAGCTTGAAAATCTATTCAATAATTAATCAGTAGAATTTAAAACTCAGTATCATTCTGACCTAGCCTGGGTGACGGTGTTTGCATATTTAATTTAGCATCGGAAAATTTAAATGGTGAAGCTACTCCCTGTAGGTTTCCGAAATTTAACTGCATCTCGCGAGATATAACTTGCGGGTCTTTGAAAACTTCTTCCATTGTATTTATCGGGCCAGCTGGAACGTTTTTATTTTCACAAAGTTTCAAAAGGTCGTCTTTTTGAAAAATTTTTATAGCATCAGATAACATCACAGTAAGTTGGTCACGGTTTAAAACTCTTTGTTCATTTGTCAAAAAAAGAGGGTTTTTGCTTAAGGCTTCTAGTTCTAATATACTACACAATCTAGTAAACTGGCTGTCATTTCCAACTGCAATTATTAAATGACCATTAGCACATTCGAATACTTGATAAGGACAAAGATTAGGATGGATATTACCCACCCTATCCGGTGAAATACCTGTACTCAAAAAGTTCATCGCTTGATTTACCATGACTGAGACTGCGCAGTCGAGTAGAGCCATATCGATGTGTTGACCTTGACCTGTATTATTTCGCATATGTATCGCTGATAGTATTGCCGTGGTTGCATATAAACCGGTAAATAAATCTGTAACTGCTACACCAGCCCTCTGGGGCATTCCTCCATACTCACCAGTTATTGACATGAAACCACTCATTCCTTGAATGATGTAATCATATCCTGCTCTATGCGAGTATGGACCAGTTTGTCCGAATCCGGTTATTGAACAGTAAATTAATGCAGGGTTAAACGATTTAACACTTTCGTAGTCAAACCCATATTTTTCCAAACCACCAACTTTAAAATTCTCAATTAGGATATCAGAAGACTGTATCAATTCTCTAAGACGTAATTGATCACTAGTCTTTGACAAATCAATGGTTATGCTAGCTTTTCCCCTATTACAGGAATGAAAATAAGCAGCAGAGCTTTCTCCATCTGTATCTATAAAAGGTGGCCCCCAACCTCTAGTATCATCACCATTTGGAGCTTCAACCTTAATAACTTCAGCACCTAGATCAGAGAGGGTTTGACCCGCGAAAGGCCCTGCCAGAATACGAGCCAGCTCTACGACACGGAGACCTTCTAAGGGAGCTTTCATGATTTTCCTAAAATCGCATCAAGTATTTCAGTCAACTGTTCATAACTTTGATTAGAATGCTTTTCACCATTTATAACTAGAGTTGGCGTGGATTTAATTTCATCTCTTTTTGCATTTTCACTATACCATTCGACCAACGCCCTTAATTTTAAACCATCCTGAAGACAAGCATTTAGTTGACTTTCATCAAGCCCCGCCAATAGGCCTATTTTTCTAAGCTGTGTAACAATAGCTAAATCATTTTCCGCACGAGCCCAATCAGATTGTTTCCTGTAAATTTGATCTGTCATTCCAAAAAATCTGTCCGAGCCAGCACATCTTGCAATCATTGATGCCCACATCCCGTATTTATCAAAATAGACTTCTCGATAAATAAATTTAACAAGACCCTTATCAATGTAATTGATTTTTAGCTCAGGATAAACGTCGGCATGAAATGTAGCACAATGGGGACAGGTGAAAGACGCGTATTCAATTAGCTCAATCGGAGCATCCTCTTCGCCCTGCACCATTTCTTCTATCGGATTTATTTCTTCGGAAGCTTCTTCAGCGCTTACAGAATAAGGCAGATCAAATTTACTTCCATATTCATTTTCACTGCCAAATTGTAAGAAGTAAACAAACCCAAGAAATATTAAAAATAATGACAACTTTCGCATAATGTTTACCTTTCAGAAGAGGAGCTAGTTCCTAGCTTTGTAAATACATTTATTGCCAGTTCTTCAAGTGCTTGTCTGAGGTTTTTATCATCTATTTCACTTACGGCTTTCTCAAGGCTAGGAGAAATTTCGACGTTAATCTTCTGCTTTTCAGAAACAATACTCTCAGAATTTTCATTTTTACCAATTAGCGCAACAGGTGACGACTGAGTGATTTTTATTTTATGAACCGCATTATAGCCATATACGGCATTAATTTTATTTCGAATAAATTCTTTTTGCATTTCCAAAATAGGTCCACTCGATCCAGATGTTAGAATTGTAAGTGTTGCACCTAAAGCATCAGTTTTGTAACTCACCTTAGTAGGAATCGATACAGATGAAATTTCTTCTCCGACAATCTCACTCCAGTGCGTCAAAACGCGAGATTGAGCAAAACCTCTTGATTCACTAGCCTTTAGGATATCTTTCTTTAACAAGACTGATGCTTTTTTGAATCCATGTTTCCGCATTTCTTTATTATTATATACCTACGCTCAAAGATCCAATATTTAAAGATACAAGCCTATGATAAGCGGATTAACCATGCAGACTAGCATAGAAAACAAACCAGACACAAACAAGTTGCTAGACTGGTATGATTATAATGCTAGAGAAATGCCTTGGCGGATTACACCTAAAAAAAAGTTATCTGGCATTAGACCGAACCCCTACCACGTTTGGTTATCTGAAATTATGCTTCAGCAAA
>CACAPQ010000015.1 GCA_902534325.1 Paracoccaceae bacterium
TTTTGGACCTGTTTTATGCGTTCAGCGTTTTAAGACAGAGGATGAAGTCCTTTCTCTAGCTAATGATACGGAACATGGATTAGCCGCAGGAATATTCACCCAAAATTCAGCACGTTCCTTGCGTATGGCAGGTGCTGTGAGAGCAGGCATTGTATGGGTTAATACCTATCGGGTCGTTTCGCCAATAGCAGAGTTCGGAGGCGTAAAAGGGTCTGGCTATGGTCGCGAAAGTGGATTCCAAGCGATTTATGACTATACCCGTCCCAAGACCATATGGATGAATACGTCAGATGACCCAATGGCGAACCCTTTTGTGATGCGATAGTTAATGATATTTAGCCTAAGTCTAAAGTTGGATTACGAGGCGGTAAGAGAACAAAAAAGAGGAAACTAATATGAAATTTCAACTAGCTGTAAATCTTGAACGTTTGGACGACAGTCTCGCTATGGATGACGTGGCCCGCCACACGCTCGAGATGGTACAAATGGCGGAGGATGGCGGGTTCAATATAGTATGGGCTGCCGAACATCATGCGTTGGAAATGACTATTGCGCCTAATCCTTTTCAGATACTTACCTGGTGGGCTAGCGAAACAAGCAAAGTGCGTCTTGGAACAGCCGTTGTTAATGCTGCCTATTGGCATCCCATAAGGCTAGCTGGAGAGGCTGCGTTCCTCGACTTGATTAGTGGTGGTCGCTTGGAGTTTGGTCTTGGGTCTGGCGCTTATCAACGTGAGTTCGACCGAATGCATCCGGGTTTACTACAGACAGATGGTTATAAGTACATGCAAGAAATGTTGCCAGCTGTCCTGGCTTTGTGGAAGGGTGATTATGCCCATGATGGAGAATACTGGAAGTTTCCAACTTCCACCTCAGTGCCAAAACCACTTCAGACTGAACCACGCATTTGGGTGGCAGCTAGATCACCTGTCACATACGATTACGCTGTTGCCAATAACGCTAACATAATGTGCTGGCCATTCACTCGTCCCCATGCTGAAGCTGAGCTATACAAGCGCCAGTTAGATGAAGCTATTGCAAAACATGGGGGCAGAGCAGATCCAATTTTTGCATTAATGCGTCACACCGCCGTTTATGAAAATCAAACAGATCGCGATGAAGCCATAAATGCAATTACTCGGGTTTTGGGGCAATTCGAAAATTTATACCGTAACTTGGATGATGTGAAAAATGGTTTTCCAAAAGAAATTCCATTGCATGAGCTTGAGGGGCGTGAGCAATATGAGCCATTGATGCTAGAACAGAACCTCATGTTTGGATCTCCCGAAACTGTAATCGAAAAAATTAAGATCTATGAACAACTTGGAGTTGATGAGTTCATTTACTATGCTTCGATGGGACTAAGTCACGCCGCACAGAAGCGTTCACTTAAATTATTTTGCGACGAAGTCATTCCCGAATTTCAAAGAGGAGGCCTTTAATGTCGGATGGAGTAACAACCCGCCGTGATGGGCACATATTGGAGGTTACATTAGAGCGAGGTAAGGTTAACGCCATTGACGTGCCGACATCCCAGGCGTTAGCAGCAGCTTTTCAGCAACTCCACGAGGACAATGATTTACGTTGTGCAATACTCACTGGTGGTGGAGAAAAGATTTTTTCCGCTGGCTGGGACCTTAAGGCATTAAATGATGGAGAAATGCAGCTCGATAACTGGTGGGAAACTGATGAGTATGGATTTGGCGGCTTTACCGGACTAACTGAAAATTGGGCATTGAATAAGCCCGTCATTGCAGCTGTAAATGGCCTTGCAATAGGCGGTGGGTTTGAGATGGCCATGGGATGTGATTTAATAATTGCTGCAGATCACGTGGAATTTGGGCTTCCTGAAATGCCCTTAGGCATTGTACCTGATGCAGGAGCTCTTCAGCGCCTGCCACGTCGTATTCCTCACAATATAGCTATGGAAATGTTTTTATTGGGGCGTCGTATGACGGCCACAGAGGCTGCGCATTATGGTTTGGTTAATAAGGTTGTTTCCAAAGAGCAGCTCATGGACGCAGCGCGCGAATGGGCAGCCTCAATCGCTTGGTCAGCGCCATTAGCAATGCAGTCTGTTAAGGAAGTGCAACGCGAAATTGAATGTGTACCTTTAGAAAAAGCATTTCATAAAATGCGTTCTGATCCAATGCCAATATATCGAAAGATGCTCCAGTCGTCCGATGCCAAAGAAGGCGTTGCCGCATTCGTAGAAAAACGTAACCCAAATTTTAAAGGTGAGTGATGTATTCCGATCCCAATTCTGTAAAGCGTATTTCAAGTCTTGGGGCAGGTCCAATTGGTGGAGGATGGACTGCGCATTTCCTAGCGCGCGGGTATGATGTTACTGCATATTTGCATGATAAGAGTGAAACAAGCTCGTTTATGTCTATTTTAAAAACAGCTTGGGTTAGCCTTGCTGAATTGGGACTTGCACCCAGCGCATCGATGGACAGGTTGCGCATTGTGACTGACTTGGAAGAAGCTGTTGATGGTGCTGATTTCGTACAGGAAAGCGGGCCAGAGAGGCTTGAGGTCAAGCAAAAATTATATTCAGAAATTGGGAAAATCTTACCTCCATCTATCATTATTGGATCTTCAACCTCTGGATTGATGATGAGTGATATTCAGTCTGATTGCTCAACTCCAGAAAGAACAGTTATTGGTCACCCCTTCAACCCGCCTTACCTTTTGCCACTGGTTGAAATTGTGGGGGGAAAGAGGACTGCGCCGGAAGCGGTTGCCTGGGCTGGAGAATTTTATAGGGCTGCAGGCAAAGCTCCATTGATGATGAAAAAAGAAATCCCAGGGTTTGTGGCTACTCGGCTGCAGGAAGCACTATGGCGTGAAGCCTTACACATGGTTGCTAACGATGAGGCTACACCAGAGGATATTGATAATGCTCTGATGAACGGACCCGCACCGCGCATGGCCGCACAAGGACAATGCATGGCTTTTCACGTTGCATGTGGTACGGGAGGAATGGCGACAAATTTGGATCAGTTCGGTCCAGCGCTTAAATTACCTTGGACAAGACTGGAGGCTCCTGAACTTACTAAAGTTTTGAGGAACCGTATGGTTGATGGCTGCAATGCAGTGGCAAAGGACCAAGCTTTTGAGGATATGGTCGCTCAGCGTGATCGCGAAATTGTTGGAGTTTTGAATGCATTACGTCAGGCTCGTCTGAAGTGATCTTTGGGTGGTTTGCCATTTAAGGTATCAAGGAAATCTGAAAGGGAACCTGGCCAAGTTGGTGCAGGTTCTTCTTTAGGCCAAGCTTCCCGATAATC
Source organism: Paracoccaceae bacterium (assembly GCA_902534325.1). GTDB lineage: Bacteria > Pseudomonadota > Alphaproteobacteria > Rhodobacterales > Rhodobacteraceae > Salinivivens. The sequence goes on from CACAPQ010000015.1 coordinate 3,291, forward strand.
CGAAGGCCTTCTTCCAAAAAACTTTCCAAAAGAAAAGGCGAAATGTGACATTGTATTAAACCCAGAAGCCGTAGCTATTTGCCTGATGCTCATGTCTGTGGAAATTAGCAGCAAGCGTGCGTTTTGCAAACGCTTCAACAAACCAAATTGCACTACTGTGCATCCAACATTTTTCTTGAATTGCCTCTCCAATTGGCGCTGCGAAATACCTAAAAGATTTGCAATCTGTGGTACTGTAAGAGGCTCTTCTATATTATTTTCGATTAATGTCATCGCTTCGCGCAACAGCGGGCGCATCGTTTCGGTACTCCGTCCCATTGTGCTGCGCTGAGGAGAAGTCGCAGACCGAATTGGGTGATGCAGCATCTGATCTGCAATTTCACCAGAAAAGCTACTTCCGTTGAGCTCTTCAATTAGGCGTAACATTAAATCTACCCCTGCTAATCCTCCCGAACACGTCATTACTTTACTGTCTAGTGTGAATAGGCTCTCTTCCACTTCGACACGATCAAAGTTTTCTTTAAACCCATTCAGCCATGACCAGTGTATAGTAGCCAACTTGCCGTCCAGCAACCCAGCCCGCGCTATAATGTAAGAACCCAGCTCTACTCCACAAATCCGCTCACCCGCGCGAGCACGTTTTCTGAGCCAGGCGGTTAATTTTTGATTGTGGTAATGCTCAGTGCCCCAACTTCCAAGAATAAAAACAAATTCTGCAGGCTGTAAGTTATCATTTGCAGTCTTAATTCTCGCAGTCATGCCATTACTAGCTGTAATTTCTGAACCGTCGAACGAAGCAACTTCCCAAGAAAATGTAGAAGTAGGTGCCAAATAGTTTGCGATTCGTAGTGTTTCAATCATAGTTATTAGGGTCGTAATGTTGAACCTTGGCACTACTATGAATACCATATGAATTTGCGCACGTTCCATTTTAGGTAGAATGTCTATTTCCATGATTACGGTTCATCCTCCATGTCAGATTTTTCGCCACTTTTACTTAATCTGTGGCGTTTAATCGACAAAAATCTGCATTGCTTTCCAGCCTAGTTAACTTTGACGAGGAGATTGACATGCAAAATGACGTAATTTTGACTTGTGCCGTAACTGGGGCTGGGGACACAACTGGAAAAAGTGCCCATGTTCCAGTTACCCCAAAAGATATTGCAAAAGCTGCAATTGATGCTGCTGAAGCTGGTGCTTCAATTGCTCACATACACGCAAGAGACCCCGAAACGGGTTTAGGGTCGCGTGATCCAAAACTTTTTAAAGAGATTGTGGATCGGGTGCGAGACAGTAATACCGATATAGTTATAAATATTACGGCTGGCATGGGTGGTGATTGGATTTCGGATGCTTCCGATCCAGCTCAACCTGGACCCGGAACGGATATGATCGGTCCGGAAGAGCGGCTCGCTCATATCAAAGAGTGCTTGCCTGAAATCTGTTCACTTGATTGTGGGACGTTAAACTTTTCTGATACAGATATGATCTATATATCTACCCCACCTACATTACGAAAAATGGCTGAAATGGCCCGTGATTGGGGTGTTAAACCTGAACTGGAGGTTTTTGAGCTTGGACACATTCGATTTGCAAAGGCAATTATTTCTGAAGGTTTAATTAATGATCCACCTATGTTCCAATTGTGTTTGGGTATTCCTTGGGGAGCCGAGCAAACTGTCGAAACAATGGTTGCCATGAAATCACAATTGCCCGCAGGAGCGAGTTGGGCCAGTTTTGGTATTGGTCGTGGCCAAATGCCAATGATGGCTGCAGCAGTTGCTCTGGGAGGGAATGTACGCGTCGGTTTAGAAGATAATATTTATCTTGAACGCGGTGTGTTGGCGACAAATGCTCAGTTAGTTTCTCGTGCTCGTGAGATTATTGAACGAATGGGAGCGCGGGTAGTAACGCCACAGGAGGCGCGTAATAAACTTAAGTTGAGGGGTGCTGATACTTAGAGCATCATATTTTAATTAGGGACACTTGAACAATGGAAGCTAGCCAAGAAATTAATCTACTTATGGATACAGTCCGCCGATTTGTAGAGACGGAAATGTTTCCCCATGAAGAAGAAATAGACCGTCTAGGCCATGTACCAGAAGAAATAGGGCGCACGATCGAGGCGAAGTCTAAGGAATTGGGCCTTTTTGCTTGTAATTTGCCTGAAGAGGTAGGTGGTGGTGGTTTAGGTTATGGGCCCATGTCTCTTATTGAGCGAGAATATGGTAAAACCAGTCACGCACTTCAAAGTTGGGCGGCTCGCCCGACGGAATTACTAATGGCATGCGAGGGCGATCAACGAGAGCAATATCTTCTGCCGGCCGTACGTGGCGAAAAAAGAGAGTTATTTGCTTTATCTGAACCTGATGCGGGGTCAGATGTTATGGGCATGAAGTCTAATGCTCGTCGTGATGGAGATGACTGGATTTTAAATGGGTCTAAACACTTTGTTTCAGGACCATGTATGCCTAACTTTGCCATTGTATTTGCGGCAACTGGTGAAGATGAAACTCCAAGAGGGCCTCGCAAGCGTATTACGGCGTTTTTAGTTGACGTAGGAGTTGCCGGTTTTGAGTGCCGTCAGGGGACTCGATGTGTTAGTTATCGGGGTTATAATACCTATGAATTGCATTTTGATAATGTACGCTTGAGCTCACAGAAAGTTTTAGGCGATGAAGGTCATGGTCTTCAACTTGCGGGAAAATGGCTAGGTATGGGCCGTATTTGGGTTGGTGCTACGTGCTGCGGGAAAGCTGAGCGTATTTTGAATATGGCGACAGATTGGGCTGCAAATCGAAAACAATTCGGGAAACCTATTGGTTCATTTCAGGCTACAGGATTTCGTCTGGCAGATGGAGCCATAAACCTACGAGCTGCAGATTTACTGGTTAAAGATGCCGTCTTGCGGGCAGAAAAGGGCTCTATGACCGATGCTGATGCTGCCATGGTGAAGGTATTTTGTTCTGAGATGCTAAATAAAATTGCTGATGATGCAGTGCAGATTTTTGGTGGAATGGGGCTTATGGAAGAGATGCCAATACAACGCTTCTGGCGCGACAGTAGGTTGGAACGGATCTGGGATGGTACTTCTGAAATTCAACGTCACATAATTACGCGTTCAATTCTGCGGCCCCTCGGTGCATGACACCTAGACGTCGAGAAAATTTTAGACGCCTTTTAAAGCCTCGCCACATTGCTTTTATTGGTGGCCGTTATGCCATTATTGCAATTAATGAGGCTCGTCGGCGAGGATTTGATGGAGAAATGTTTGCAGTAAATCCTACGCGGACTGACCTTGTAGGTGTTGCATGTGTCGCCTCCATAGAAGATTTACCAGTAGCACCTGACGCAGTTTATCTCGCCATTCCGGCCGATAATGTTGTTGACGCGTTGCGCAGCTTGGCGGTTATCGATGCTGGAGGTGTGGTGTGCTTTTCTGCTGGGTTCAAGGAAGCAGGGAATACTCAAAAAGAAAAAGACTTGGTAGATGCGACCGGAGACATGGCCTTAATTGGGCCTAACTGTTATGGCATTATAAACTATATTGATAATTCAGCACTGTGGTCGTTTGAACACGGGGGATGGTCCCCTGGTTACGGTGCTGCGATTATTACTCAATCAGGAATGTTCTCTTCTGATATCACCATGAGCCAGCGGTCTTTACCATTAGCTTACATGGTTTCGGCGGGCAACCAGGCGGTTTTGGGACCGGAAGACTTTCTAGAATTCTTTGCCGATGACCCGGCCGTACGAGCTATTGGACTGCACCTTGAGGGATTGCAAAATATCTCAAAGTTTGAATTAGCCGCTTTAAAAGCTCTATCCAAAGGTAAACCGGTGGTTGTACTAAAGACCGGAAGCTCCACTATTGGATCGGAGTTAACGGTGAGCCATACTGGTTCTCTTTCTGGTTCAGCTGAGCTTTATGAGGCTTTTTTTCAACGTATAGGGATTATAAGCGTAAGTAATCCCTCGCAATTACTAGAAACTTTGAAACTCCTCTGTATAGTTGGGGCACCCAAGGGGAAGCGAGTGGCTGGCTTCACGTGTTCGGGTGGTGGTGCGACGATGCTTGCAGACCATGCAGAAAAGATTGACCTAGTTTTTCCAGTAGTAGATCCTAAACAAGAAAATGACTTGTCAGCCCTGTTGCCGGACATTGCCACAGTTTCTAATCCGCTTGACTACACAACACCAATTTGGGGGCAAGCAGAGATGACTTACCCAGTATTTGCAAAAGCAATTTCGGCGATCGAAGCAGATACTGCAGTCTTGGTACAAGATTACCCAGCAGCTGGGATAGACAACTCTAAAGTTTTTTACAGAGCGGATGCTATTGCCTTTGCGGAGGCAACTACGGAAAAAGGTTTGCCTGCAATAATCTGTGCGACTTTACCCGAAAATATGGATTTAGAGACCCGCCAACTTCTAATTGAAAAGGGGGTAGCTCCAATGCAAGGCATTCACGAAACCTTGAATGCCATTCAGGACTCAGCCAACTGGAAGCAAGCAAGGGCTCATATTTTATCGGAAAAGCCTGAATATTTATTACGAGCAGTTCCTAGCAGTGAGAAAAGAGTGTTGCCAGAGAGTGACGGTAAGGAATGGCTTAAAAGCAATGGTTTTAATGTACCAGAGGGCAAGATTGTATCGGCCCAGCAGCTAGGCGAGGCGGCAATTGCAGTGGGATATCCAGTAGCTTTAAAAATGATCAGTCCGCGGTTGGCACACAAAACTGAAGCCGGCGCAGTAGTACTCAACCTAAAAGATGAAAATTCATTGAATCTTGCGGCCGCGAAGATGAAAAGTGATGTAACTGCTTATGATGCAAGGGCTGTTAGTGAGTTATTTTTGATTGAGGCAATGTCACCCAAACCTTTGGCAGAGCTTATTATTAATATTCGTCAAGATCCGCAATTTGGAGCTGCTTTAGTGCTTGGTAGCGGAGGCATTTTGGTTGAGTTGCTGGCTGACTCCACGACCCTGCTTTTGCCAACGCGCCCTGTTGAAATAATCCGTGCGCTTAAGAGTCTCCGGGTTGGGCGCTTGCTTGAAGGATTTAGAGGTCGGCCAGCTGCAGATATCGCGAAGGTGGCTGCGGAAATATATAAACTCTCCATTACTTATCAGGAAAACATAAAAACTATAGCAGAAATTGAAATCAACCCTCTTTTTGTTTATCGAGCTGAAGTTTCGGCGATCGACGTATTAATCCAGGTTCCAAACGAGAAGTGACTGATTTTAATGGCATCCGCTTTTTAGCCACCTTTGAAGAAGCAAATAACAATACGGGCAAGGGTGATTTTGTGCTTAGTGGTTGGTATTCTGTGAAAAGGCTGGAAAATAAAATTTTTCGCTAGATGACAGTCCAAGATCGTGAAACAACGGTATAAGAAGATATTCACCTGGTCGCTGGCTGTTGACCCTTCTTGTGTTGTGAATTCAGAACATTCTATTCTGCTTTTACAAAAATGGATGAAAGAAACTGTGGAGAAAAACTTATGAGCACATTTAACGAAGATTTATTTCTTAAAGGGATAGAACAACGCAAATCCACTCTTGGAGAAGGCTACGTTGAAAAAAACCTCGCTGCTGCAGATGACTTTACTCGCCCTTTTCAGGAGGCCATGACTGCGTGGTGTTGGGGCTTTGGGTGGGGCGATGAGGTGATACCTGCAAAAACTCGCAGTATGATGAACCTCTCCATGATTGGGGCACTAGGAAAAATGCACGAATGGGAAATCCATTGCAAAGGCGCTCTCAATAATGGCGTCTCAAAGGAAGAAATTCGCGCCATTATTCATGTAATAGGTATTTATTGCGGTGTGCCTCAAGCACTAGAGTGTTTTAGAGTGGCTAAACGGGTCATAGATCAAAATGATTGAATACCATTAAATAAGGCAATTAGACATCATCTGTCTGGCTCTTTATCCGGCTGAAAATTAAATAAACTAACGTGATTTCATCTAAATTATTGATTTTATTTGTAATATATGCAGGACAGACCGCGGACCTATTAATTGCAAATGAGTTACAAAGTGACTTAAAAATTGTAATTAACTAACTTTAAATTATTTTTGAGCACTTTTGATTTCTTTATAAAATATTTTATATAAGTTGTTATAACGGTTTGGGTAATTTCTCTGCAATGTGAACAGTCTCTCCTTTATCGAAATGGAGCAAATAATGTGTGGTATAGTAGGATTATTTTTGAAGGATGCCAGCTTACAGCCGAGTCTTGGCAGACTTCTTAGCGACATGTTAGTAACTATGACTGATAGAGGACCCGATAGCGCAGGGATCGCAATCTACGCTGATGAACATGCAGGTAGGTCAAAATTCACCATTCAATCTGAAAATGCTGAAAGAGATTTTCAAGATTTACCAAATTTTCTAAGCAAGCATCTTGATCGCATTTTGGACTTTCGAGTCAACGATACGCATGCAGTAGTCACTTTAGATCAAAATGTGGAAAATAAATTCTCCGAGGTCCTGACGGCTTTCAATCCTGAAATAAGAATTATGAGCCATGGTTCATCACTAGAAATTTACAAAGAAGTTGGTTTGCCTGAGCAAGTTACTCAAAGGTTCCATATCACGCAAATGTCCGGACGGCATGGAATTGGCCACACTCGCATGGCAACAGAATCTGCTGTTACAACTTTGGGAGCGCATCCCTTTAACACAGGCGTAGATCAATGTCTGGTGCATAATGGATCGCTCTCCAACCATAACTCTTTACGCCGCAAACTGAGGAGAGAAGGAATTCTTATAGAGACAGAAAATGATACTGAGGTAGGAGCTGCTTATTTAACTTGGAAAATTAAAAACGGTGCAAGTTTAGGTGAAGCACTTGAAAGCTCTTTAAAGGATTTAGATGGATTTTTTACTTTTGTAGTTGGAACTGAGAATGGATTTGGGGTTGTTCGGGATCAGATCGCATGTAAACCAGCGGTTATGGCCGAAACCGATCAGTATGTTGCGTTTGGAAGTGAGTATCAGGCATTGGTAGATTTACCAAAAATCGAAAGTGCCCATGTTTGGGAGCCGGAGCCTGCAACAGTATATTTTTGGAAACACTAAAATGTTACAATTTGATTTAAAAAAATGCGGTCTTAGAAGTCTAAATAGTGCTTTACAGGAACAGAAAGAGGAAACTAACCAAACATCATGGGAGGTCATTAATCCAAAGGGTAGCCATTCAATTGCTGTTGGAATAGATGCACCGATCGAAGTAAACATCAAGGGCTCTACGGGCTACTACTGCGGTGGAATGAACCAGCAGGCAAACATAACTGTGAAAGGTTCAGTGGGTCCTGGTGTGGCCGAAAATATGATGAGTGGCAAAGTTGTAATTGAGGGTGATGCCAGCCAATATGCTGGAGCTACTGGTCAAGGAGGTCTACTAGTCATAAAGGGAAATGCCTCTTCTCGTTGTGGAATTTCAATGAAAGGCATAAATATCGTAGTCCATGGAAATATTGGGCACATGTCTGCGTTCATGGCTCAATCAGGTAATCTTATTGTTTGCGGTGATGCTGGAGATGCTTTAGGCGATAGCCTTTACGAAGCAAAATTATTTATTCGAGGAAGTGTTAAAAGTTTGGGAACTGATTGTGAACAGAAAGAAATGCGTCCCGAACACATGGAGCTACTCAAACAATTACTCTCGGAAGCCGAATGCGATGCAAAGCCCGAAGAATTTAAAAGATATGGATCAGCAAGAAAATTGTATAATTTTAACATTGATAATTCAGATGCATACTGAGGATAGATTTAATGGATAAGAGGAAAAAGTCGATTATACCGCTTACAACTCCAAGATACTCAGCGACATTTTCAAACGACGTCAACAGTGATATACGCCGTGCCGCAGCTACAGGAATATATGACATCAGAGGTGGTGGAGCAAAAAGAAAACTTCCAACGTTTGATGATTTATTATTTCTCGGTGCCTCTATTTCGAGATACCCATTGGAGGGATATCGAGAAAAATGCGAAACGAATGTAAAAATTGGAACGCGTTATGCTAAAAATCCTATCGAATTAGATATCCCAATTACAATAGCTGGTATGAGTTTTGGCGCCCTTTCTGGACCTGCAAAAGAGGCTCTAGGTAGAGGAGCTTCTGCTGCAGGAACGTCAACAACGACAGGCGATGGTGGTATGACCCCCGAAGAACGAGAACACTCTACAAAACTGGTTTATCAATATCTTCCATCGCGTTACGGAATGAACCCAGACGACCTTCGAAAGGCTGATGCTATTGAAATAGTAATTGGTCAAGGAGCAAAACCCGGCGGAGGTGGCATGCTATTAGGTCAAAAAATTTCAGATCGCGTTGCACAAATGAGAAATCTTCCGACTGGAATAGATCAACGTTCAGCTTGTAGACATCCTGATTGGACTGGACCTGATGATCTTGAAATAAAAATACAAGAGCTCCGAGAAATTACTGCATGGAAAGTTCCAGTTTACGTTAAATTGGCTGGTGCGCGTCCTTATTATGATACAACATTAGCTGTCAAAGCCGGGGCAGACGCTATTGTATTGGACGGAATGCAAGGTGGAACCGCCGCCACACAAGACGTTTTTATAGAGCATGTAGGACAACCAACTCTGGCAATAGTTCGCCCAGCTGTAAAAGCTCTCGAAGACTTGGGAATGCACCGGAAAGTTCAACTAATTCTGTCAGGAGGTATTCGCAATGGTGCCGATGTAGCAAAAGCAATAGCTCTTGGTGCAGATGCAGTAGCAATTGGCTCTGCAGCCTTAGTTGCATTAGGAGATAATGATCCAATTTATGAAGAAGAGTACAATAAACTCGGAACAACGGCCGGAGCTTATGACGATTGGCATGAAGGTATGGACCCTGCAGGAATTACGACACAGGACCCTGAATTGATAAAGCGATTTGATCCAAAGGAAGGAGGCCGCCGATTGATGAATTATTTGAAGGTGATGACTTTGGAAGCTCAAACAATAGCCAGGGCCTGCGGAAAAAATCATTTACATAATTTGGAGCCCGAGGATTTAGTCGCTCTAACAATGGAGGCTGCTGCTATGGCTCAAGTACCTCTTGCCGGAACTAGTTGGTACCCTGGTAAACCTGGTACATCTTATTAAAGCAAACTAAATATTGTTATACCATTATATTTAAGAGATTGGGAGAGGATCATGATTAAAGACTTAGCCGTATTTGCCAAAAAGACAGGTGTAAAATATTTTATGATATCGTACACTGATTTGTTCGGGGTTCAACGAGCTAAGCTGGTACCGACACAAGCCATTGCTGATATGCAAGTCGAAGGTGCTGGTTTTGCAGGTTTTGCAACCTGGCTTGATTTTACTCCTGCGCATCCCGATATGCTGGCAGTTCCAGATCCAAGCAGCGTTATGCAACTTCCTTGGAAGCCCGAAGTGGCTTGGGTAGCAGCAAATTGTGTAATGGAAGGTGAAGACGTTGCTCAGGCTCCGCGAAATTTGTTGCGCCGCCTCATTGATGACGCCGGCGCGGAAGGTATGCATGTTAAGACAGGTATCGAAGCAGAGTTTTTCTTATTGTCGCCAGATGGATCACAAATCTCTGACGAATACGATACTGCAGCCAAGCCATGCTACGATCAGCAGGCAGTTATGCGCCGCTATGACGTAATAAAAGAAATTTGTGATTATATGCTTGAGATGGGCTGGGGTCCATATCAAAATGACCACGAAGATGCTAACGGTCAATTTGAAATGAATTGGGAATTTGATGATGCATTAGCTACAGCAGACAAACACAGCTTTTTCAAATTTATGACAAAATCTGTTGCCGAAAAACATGGATTTCGTGCTACATTTATGCCCAAACCGGTTGAAGGGTTAACCGGTAATGGGTGTCATGCTCATATCTCGGTATGGGATGCTCCTGGTTCTCAAGCAAAGAAAAATATGTTCGCAACTACACCCAGTTCCGAAACCCAAACTTCAGAACTTGGATTATCAGAAAAAGGACGATATTTCCTTGGCGGCTTAATGACTCACGCTCCTGCTTTAACAGCAGTTACCAACCCAACAGTTAATAGTTATAAACGACTAAATGCTCCAAGAACTTTGTCAGGAGCAACATGGGCACCGAACACGGTCACATGGACTGGTAATAACAGAACTCATATGGTCCGAATACCAGGACCTGGTCGCTTTGAGTTAAGGTTAGCAGATGGTGCAACAAATCCCTATCTTTTGCAGGCAGTAATAATTGCTGCTGGCTTATCCGGTGTAAGGTCCAAAGCTGATCCCGGCAAACGTTATGATATAGATATGTACGCTAAGGGACATACAGTTAGAGGAGCCACAAGATTACCATTAAATATGCTAGATGCACTTCGTGCTTATGATAAGGACAAGGTCCTTAAAGATGCTATGGGTAAAGAGTTTTCCAATGCTTACTTGAAACTTAAGATGGAAGAATGGAACTCGTTTATTTCGCATTTTTCATCCTGGGAAAAGGAAAATACCCTAGATATCTAGTGTCGCAGAATTGTAAAAAGCACAGGAGCCTGAGAATAGTTGCCACAGACTAAAGGTATATTAAACGGCATTCGCGTCCTAGACCTTAGCCGCATGCTATCTGGGCCCTATTGCACCATGATGTTGTCCGATCACGGCGCTGAAGTGATCAAAATTGAAAGCGGAACGGGCGATAGCAGCCGGCTGAATGGACCGTTTCGCAAAGATGATCCGAAACAAGACTGGGCCGGATATTTTGTCAGCCTAAACCGGTCCAAAAAAAGCGTCGAAATTAATCTAAAATCAAAAGAGGGCAAGGATGCGTTTCTATCCCTTGTCACATCTGCGGATGTTGTCGTGGAAAACTTTCGCCCCGGGGTGATGGAACGCCTTGGACTATCCTTCGAGACATTGTCCGAGTTGAACCCCCGTCTGGTTTATGCGGCCATTCGGGGCTTTGGCGATCCAAGGTCTGGCAAAAGCCCATATTCAGATTGGCCCTCTTATGACGTGGTTGCGCAGGCTATGGGGGGGGTTATGTCGCTGACCGGGCCGGATGCAGAAAACTTTACAAAAGTCGGGCCGGGCATTGGCGATATTTTTTCCGGCATGATGATGGCATTTGGTATTATGGCAGCACTTCGGCTTGCCGAGGCCACAGGTGAGGGACAATTTGTAGATGTCGCTATGTATGATGCCGTGCTCAGCCTGTGTGAACGTGCGGTTTACTTAAATGATTTTAATGGCACAACGCCAGGGCCCGAAGGAAACAATCACCCGTTTCTTGCGCCGTTCGGACTATTTAAGGCGAAAGACGGCGCCGTTGCTATCGGCGTTGTAGAAGATAAGTTCTGGCAAATATTGGCCGATGCCATGGGCGGAGTTACGCTTTGCAGCAATGCAAAATTTGCAACCCGCTTGGCGCGCGCAGAGCATAAGGATGCGCTCAACTCTTTAGTTGAAACATGGACCAAAGGTCACACCAAGGCCGAGCTTTCCACCATTCTTGGTGGCAAAATTCCCTTCGGGCCGTTGAATTCAATCACAGACATTGTGGATGATCCCCACGTTTTGGAAAGAAGTATGCTTGCACAGGTGTCCAATCCTGATAGCCCAAAGGCCCCGTGGACCGTAGCATCAAACCCTTTACGGTTTTCAGCCTCTAAGTCGCCGCCGCTTAGATCACCTCCTCGGCTTGGCCAGCATAACGCGCAATACTTAAGCCCTGATCCTGAAAAAGCGGTGCGCAAATTTGATCCACGCAACTTGCGCAGTGCATTTGGGAAATTTGCCACCGGCGTTACCATCGTCACCACCTGCCAGTCCGATGGAGCACCCCGAGGCATTACCGCAAATTCTTTTACCTCTGTTTCGCTCGATCCTCCGATTCTACTCATCTGCATTGCTAAGTCGGCCTTAAGCAAAAGCGTTTTTTCCGAATGTGAACATTTCGGGGTAAATATTCTGCGCAGCACCCAAAAAGATGTCTCAGCGCTTTTTGCCTCAAAATCTGCTGAAAAATTTGACAAAGCCGACTATGAAAAATCTTTGCAGGGAACGCCAGTTATCAAAGAAAGCCTTGCCAATTTCATTTGCCGAAGACAAAAAAGCGTCGATGCCGGTGACCATCTTGTTATTTTTGGGAGGGTGATTGATTTCCGGTCAGACGACGGATCACCTTTGCTATATTTCAACGGAGATTATTGCTCGATTGACCAAAACCGTTCGGAATAAGGGTTGTAAGACTATTCTAGTGAAAAGATATTAAAATTAATTCAAATTTGAATGAGAAAACTTGCTTTTCTGTACCTTTAATTGATTAAAATCTACTTTCTACTGAAGACCGACGATCACTCAAAGGCCTACTTAGTTTATGAACTAAATGGCCTAAACTTCTTCAGCACTGAGAAATCCAGCATTATTTATCCAGAGATAATTGATCAATTTGATTATCAATTCTGGTGGGAACTCTCTTTTAAATTGTTCCGCTTCTTCCTCCGATACTCTGTATTTGCAGTGGCCTGGTTCGCTGATGATGGTAGGGACATACACTCAAGCAGTGGCACCCTAGAGTGCATAGACCAATGAGTACTGAAACCGCCATAGAGCCACGCTGGCTGAAGAACCTGGAGAGTTGGGATATTATCTCCAAAACATAAACCTAAATAATATTTATGGTTGGACAGACAGCCCAACCATAAATTTCTTAATGTGGTAACTGGCAAGCACTCTAATTTGATTAAAACTTATTCGATCAATCAAGCTCAACTGCTAGTTCACCGAGCATACCGCCCGTCATAGTCATACCTACCGCCTTGCTGGCAGCTGCTCTAACGTCATCCACAGCTGCTTCAAGCTGTTCTTTACTGCCCCATACAGTCATGGTTCTAATTGTGTTTTCTCCAGTAACTGTAGCACGCATGTTGACTGCGCCGTGCTTTTTCATTTCTGGCCAGAAGCCCTTGGCATTCTCAATAGCGCCAGCAACATCGCCGTCAAATTCCCAATCGGTAAAAGATACAAACATTTAATCCTCCATTTATTTGCAATATTATACCATTTGAATTACTTTTTTTTGTCAAAGGTTACCAAACGGAAAGTAGATCCTTTCGTAGTATTAAGTCGAAAGGGTTATTACAGTATAGCTTAACTCTCTTAGTTAAACTCCCTCTAAGTCTCACCTCTTATAAAGATAACCTAAGATATAGGGATACCCCCCTAGCGAGGGCCATGCCACCCCATATAGGTATAGATATATGTAGCTTTACACAGAAGTAGTTTTTAGGAAAGATAGCTGAGAACCCAAACTAAGACTTCGCATCAATTGGAACTGATGAAGACATTGCCTCACGCTCAAAAGAAAATACGCAAACACCGGAAAATTTTGTAAATTTGAATAAAAAAGCCTGTTTTATATCTTCTATAAACTTTGGAATATCTTTTTCAAAAGCATTCATAGCTTTTACATCCTGAAACCTGACACTAATCGACAGATCACCATCTTTCCCAACAGTCACGTGCAAACCATGAAAATCAAATACGGATATGCGACTTTTCAAAAGTTCACATAAACTTTGGGCAGCAATTTTGGCCTCAGAAACGTTACTAAATTTCAACTGTAGTTGTGACGAGTACATTCCAAACTACTCCATTTTCTCAAGTAGATCTTCCAGTTGGTTACCAACGGAAGGGACATTTACTTGAGCGCCTCGATAGCCATCTTCAGCAAGTCCTAATTCCGCTTTTAGGTCTACACCATCTTGAGTTAGCATCCAGTTCCCATCAATTTGTTTAATTATTCCATCTTTCTCCAAGGCGGTAATTACCTCTGGTAGTGCAACCCCATGAGCGCAGAAATCAAGAAAGCCAATAAGCTCAGAAATCGCACCATCTGGAGCAAACCGGACAAACCGCCCAAGTAAAGCCCCAATCTCCGATGCGTATAAGTTGGCTTTTTGAGTTCGAAGAAGTATTTGGTCCGTAGTTGCCTTAGCCAGCTGGCGCATCATTCGCACCTGCTCAGGGTTTAATCGGACAGGTCGCTTATGAAATGCGCATAAGGTACCTAGAACTACACCCTCTGGCGTATTCAGAGGAAAGCCAGCATATGCGGAGGCATTCATTGGCGGCTTGGTCATCATACTTCCCGCAAATCGTTCATCATCTGAAAGGTCGGCAACGATAAATGGTTCTGGGGACGTTAAGGCATATTCGCAAATCGATATCTTTTGAGGCATTGCCATTAATGGGTCGACAGGTATACCAGAACCTCCAATTGTAAACTGGTTCTTACCGTCAAGAATATTGACCATGCTGAAATCTGCACCAGTCACTAGCTTAACCATCTCCCCAAATATTTCAAACTGGCTAGAAAGATCTTGACCGATAATACCAGTCTCTGCCACCTTAACTCGCCTTAGTGCTTCATTCTTAGGAACTACTGGCTTTGCCATCTTTCTCGAGGTCGCTGCTGCAACCCCCATCTGTACAAAATCCTTGAATCCGAAAGTTTTGATAATACGCCGTAATGACACTTGAGACTCCGTTTTTCGAATATAGTCCATTATTTTTTAGGTAAAAGCAAAGTATCTTAGCAACCTAACCGCTGCTAGTTTTTGCCTCCACCCCATGATCGGGAGATAGGTGAAAGAAAATCTCCGTCAGCTATACAGATTCATATTTAACCATTAAGCCCACCCCTGAAGCGTCCTCAGTGGATCTATGAGTCTGGAAAACCCTCTGTAAGGCAAATCTTTTATCCACTCACCCTTAGTAGATTCCTCAACTGCTGTACCACAGCTTGATCGAGATATAATTAGTGAACTTCAAGCAAAAGACTAGTGAACGCAGCTTTTAAATCCAAACACAGTGAGCAGGCGTATATTAACTAAATTTGAAGCCGTAGTTTTACAGTCCGTAAATATATTGAGGAAAGTCAGATGAGACAACTATTTTTGATTTGCATTGTCGTGCCAAATCTCTGCTTTGCGAGCATTGACGTAAGGATGTTGTACATTAAGGCCGTGGCGGATTTCTCAACTTGTGGCAACGCATTGATGCCTTGGGGTGGTAAAGGTTGGCAACCAGATGAAGTGGAACAACCATACGTTTTACAGGCAAAATTAAATCGCTCAAAGATGCAGTCTGAAATTGACGAGGGGTTTTATACAGAAGCTAATTTAGAAAAGCTATTTGTTGCTTTGACAAGTGATTTCTATGAAAAAACCGCTGATATCACCGCGCGGTTAAAAAAGTTACCCGCTGAAGATCATTCTGTAATTTGGAGTAGCCTATTTGAAATTGAAAAAGATGCTCGATTAATAAGAGAAAAGTTAGCATCTGATTTCCGTCTTCACGCAGAGATAATAAAAATGTGCGCTGATGATGTTAATAAACCCATGAATTAACTATAGTACGCAGAGGACCTAGACTATTGCATCTTTCCATAACAGTTTAATTTATTAGCGCGATTTATTTAGTGTTAGAATATCCTCAATTATGATCGCGTCACGAACTAATGGATAATAATCATCTGCACCAAATTGACGCCTTTTAAACCTTGCTCGAATAGAAAAATAAATTTTTTCGCTATCTGAGTTATAATCTTCCAAAACAGTTACAATTAAATTAACTGGCTTTGATACATTTCTGATTTTTAGGAATCCCAGTACGTTAAATTTTTCATCGCTAAATTCTACAGATTTGCTTTCAAACGTTGCTTTAGGAAATCTGTAAGCATCTAACACTTTTTTCATAGCCGTTGTCGCAAGTGGGAAACCTGCATTGCTTTCCATCAAGTCAAATTTTACAAAAAAAACAGATTGAACGGGATTCCTAAAATTAACATCGAACTTACTTTCAGTGACTTTAAATTCCCCTTCAAATGGTAGACCCGCAATGGAATATTTAAAAGTCACATCTGTGTTTTGGGGAAGTTGATATTCTTCAGATATTGAGGGCCCGCAAAAAGCACATAGAAAGATGAAAAAATAAAGAGCAAGTTGGGCCATTACCTATCCTTTACTTTCCCCTGTTTTTGGGATTTCTACTAAACGATTTACTGACAGGCTTTGGTGTAAATTTTCTATTAGGTCTATGCCTTTTTTTTCGCACGAGAACAGCAACAAAGACTGCAAGTGCTAGAAAAATTAACAGTTGAGACATCTGTAACAAACCCATTTTCTCTTATTCAATCAATATATTTTGTATATCAACTTCTGGATTACGATTAATAGTTTATTAAACGAAGACTGTGACCAAAAACGATGAATACCTTTTTCAAAAAAATGTGAGAACGGTATCTTAGCAACCTAACAGCTGCTAGTTTTTGACCTCCGTGCTATGTACACTCATTCTGTATATTGTTGAGTTAATAAAATAATGAGATCATATTATAAACCGCAAAATACGATGTAAGATGTTATTTGGTATCTTTAGAGCCAAGTATGAAATTGCTAATGGCGTGTCATTTCGACACAATTATTGATGTTACCCTTTAAAAATAAATTTACAGCAACATCTACCAATATATTGTAATGTTTAAAAGGGCGATAACATGAAGACTGTTTCAGCAAGTATCTTTGTTTTAACCATAACAGCATCAAGTTTGTTTGCTGGTAACTGTGCTAAGCATAACAAAGCAAATCTAGAGGCTATGTCTTGTGAAGCTGGTTTTACATGGAATGAAACAAAAGCAGAGTGTGTTCAAGACACTGCTTAATTATAGAGACGGTTGGGCTCTAAGCTTATCCGTCTTCCTTAAAACCACTTCTGTGTAAGGCTACATCTGTTAAACGTATATGGGATACTTTTGGCCTGCATTTTGGTCAGTACTCCAGATAAGGCATAAAGCACGGTGTTAGGATTAAATGTTTGATTTCAGATATTTAGGTAAGATTTGTTAGCCCTCACTTCCCAGTGGGGGCTTTCTTTTTTGCTAGATAATTCATTAAGCGGTTGGATCTATATAGATTTAAGCTTTAGGTAGTGGAAGGCACTATAACTCCAAGGTCCAATTCATAGATGGGCGAAGTAGTATGTAGATTACCAACACTACAGCAACTAGCAATGGTAATCCTGATGTACCTATATTGTCCATGACAAACTCCTAGCTAGTTTCTTTTGAAGTTTTTCGCCTTAACCTTTGGTTCGAGTAAAAGACAGCTATGTGATCTATTTGAGTATCTACGATAGCCTAAATTTCTTTTCACCTTCGGCAATGACAAAACAGCAATACAACTGTACCTGTCACCCTGATATGCAAATAGAAAACGAGTGTAATCGCCAGCACTATTGCCCACGATTTCCTGACCAATAAATTGACCCTCTGTCATCACTTTGTAAGGGTCAGCGTGTCTTTCTCCTGCTTTCAAAGCAAAGACAGGAGAAGCTATACCCAATGTGAGTGATAATATGAGGAGTAGTTTTTGCATTGGTTAGTCTAGTCGTTCTTCGACACTTTCAAGTCTTTCAATAACATGTTCCATGTATTCAAAGTAATCATGGTCATGGTCGTCATCATGGTCATGAATAATGACAGACCCAACTATTATCATTGTCACCACAACAACGCATACGGTTATTATTGTTAAAAGTATTTCCGTATATTTATCCATAAAAGTAATACCTCATTCGCTATTAGTCTTTATCGCAAAAGGCTTCAAGAATAGTCGTGTAGTTTGCAGCCAGACCTACATACCATTGTATCTTAGCTGCGTGTTCAAGGGCATCAGGTGAACCTTCAGGGTTCTCTTCAAGATAAGCCCATTCTTTATCTGCTTCTTCAAGTAATCCCCCAATTCCAGTAAACATTTCGTGGCAGTCTTTTTTTGGAAACTCATAGTATTTAATGTAACTATTTGCACTAGCAGCCGTAGCTCCGAAGATAAGCGATATGGTAAGTAAGATGTGTTTCATGTATTGTCCTTACTTTTTTCAACAGGTGTTGATCCTGTTTCTGTGCGCCAAAGTAGGCCATCTTTAAGGAGATGTACTGTTAATACAGCTTCTGTTGTTCCATCTTGAAAGTCAGCTACAAAATGTTCAACAACGATGTCATCATTTTCATACAGACACCTTCTTTTGTTGCGTTTGGTTCCTATCAACCAACGTGACATCACTGGTTCAAGATCATCAAGGCCTTGTTCAATACCTTTTGCATGGAAGACCCTCTTGTAGTCAGGATGGTATAATTCAAGCATTGCGCCAATATCCTGCCCATCCCAAGCTTCTTGGTATTTTTTATATAAGCTCATTATCAGTGGCTCCCAAGATAAGCGATTTGGTGAGTATGAGGTGTTTCATTTAATCTAACTTTTCCGCTCAACTTTTATTTCATCGGCTTTGGAGTTTTCAAAATAAGTAATATCACCTTCGTAGTAAAAACTATCAACAACAGTAAATTTATTTTTTAAGATATCCTGAAATTCTTTTCTTTTAGATAGGTTTGTTTCTGCATCCTCGTAACTAGAATATACAGCCAAATTTAAAATAGACTTTGGACCTGTTCGCACAGTAATCACAGTCTGAGCATTACCAAACCATTCTTTTTGTATAGTTTGATAGAAGTTTTCGGACGATACTAAATCTTTCTCTGATAAAAATTCCATCATATTTATTCTGGCTATAGACATTCTTTGTGTCTCCTTCTTTATAGCTATCCTCTTTGAAAACCTAATCTGTGTAAAGCAGACCATAGTTCAAATTTTACATAAGCGAACTTAATTATCCAAAGGTTCAATAATTTGTATCGATGGTCTTGTTTCTGAAAAAGACTTTCTATCTTTATGGGTATGCCAATAATTTTCTAAGTTTGGAGGAGAGTATGAACAATTTTGCTGGTAAAAAAGCCCTTATCGTTGGTGCAAGTGGTGGAATGGGAAGTGCAGTAGCAACCATGCTTGCCGAAAATGGTGTGCATTGCGCTTTAGTTGGCCGTGACAAGCAGAAACTTGAAGATATTTTTTCAGTTTGTTCTTCATCTGGCAATCCATGTTTCACATTTTCCTGTGACATATCCGATAGTTCAGAAATTAAAAAATGTTGCCAAGAAGCAATCAACAGTCTTGGTGGATTAAACTATCTAATTCACTGTGCGGGAAACTATAATAAAGCTTCAGCCGATGAATGCGACTTAGAAGTTTGGGATGATATTTTAGATGCAAATCTTCGTAGCACTTATCACTTAGCAAGGCACTTACTCCCGCAAATTAATAAGGCACCAGGTGGTGCTGTTATTCGAATAAACTCTAGAGACGCACCACATACGGGCATAGGTATTCAAACCGCTCAAAAACGGGCTATCGATGGTTACATGGAGGTTCTTTTTGAAGATGTTAGGGAATACGGTACTAAAGTTTGCACTATAAACCCTGGATTTGTTAATACATCGATGGTGAATCCTGAACGTTTAAATCCAGAACTAATGATGCAGCCAGACGATATATCGCAAGTCGTTCAGTTTATTCTAAGCACTTCCACAACAGCTTGTCCGACTGAGATAACCATACAACCTCAACGCTCGCCCTGGAAAAAACCTGATATGCACCTTTAAATTTCTCATATGACGGCTTAACAAAACTGAGTATGAAAGGTAGATTGATTAATGAAGCAGAGATACTCCTCTCTTACAATGATGGTAAATATTTCGAACGTACAGATGCTGGTGCTGCGTTCGAGTCCAAAGCACCGTTAAAAGCTGAGATAATAAACTTGTTAGCAAATCAATCGCTAGGAGTAACCGATATAGCTAATTGTCTTAAACGATACAAAGGGCAGATTAGTTCACTCTGTTCATATTGTTCACACCCTTCTCTTAGAACAGTTACTATAAGTTAATCATAAAGTAACCAACCCCCAACTCACATTACCTACCATTCACTCACTAAGTTATTTATTTGAGTCACTTGGTTTGCTACGGTTGTAGCAAGTCAGAAGACTCAAGGTGTCATTATGCGAATATTATTTACGGGTGGATCAGGTAAGGCTGGAAAACACAGCATCACATATCTTTTAGAACAAGGGCATTCAATCCTTAATCTAGATAAAGTCCATCTCGACAATCCAAATGTCTTAACTCGATTTGCTGATATTACAGATGCAGGGCAAGTGTTTGACGTAATGCAAAGTTATGTAAACTATGATGAACTAAAAGAAGGAACTGGGGTTCCAAGCTTTGATGCAGTCGTTCACTTTGCGGCAATCCCAACCTTACTTATGACAAGTGATAATGAGTGCTTCAGAATTAATACACTCGGCACATACAATGTTATTGACGCAGCAATAAAAATGGGTGTGAAAAAAATTATTTTTGCCTCATCGGAAACAACTTACGGGATATGTTTTGCTGATGGTGAGGTAAAACCTGACTATATACCTATCGATGAAGAGCATCCAACTATCCCTGAAGATAGTTATGCAATGTCAAAAGTTGTTAATGAAGCAACCGCTAAGAGTTTTCAAAAGAGAAAAAACATAGATATTTATGGCTTGCGTATAAACAACGTAATTGAGCCACATGAATACACCGAAAGGTTTCCAAAATTTATGGAAAATCCAGATTTAAGGAGGAGAAATATCTTCTCGTATATAGATGCCCGCGATCTAGGCCAGATGGTTGAAAAGTGTCTTCAGAAAAATGGGTTAGGTTATCAGATTTTCAATGTATCTAATAACAATCATTCAGTAAGCTTATCATCGGAGGAATTAATAAAGCGTTATTACAAGGATGTTCCTTTGAAACATAATGTTATTCCAGATAGTTTTTACTCCAATGAAAAAGCTAAACGTCTATTGGGCTTCAAACCAATGCATGATTTTCAGACTCCATCTAACTGATTTATCAGTAAGGAATTGAAGTTTAAATGAGGGACCATGGCAAGTCAGAATTATGTCATTAAAGGGGCAAGCACGTTTTGGAACAGGCAAACTCCTGTAATGCGCGGGATAGTTTTGATGTGTCTGTCCACTGTTGCGTTTTCAATTATGCATGGACTGGTTCGTTTCGTTTCAGAAGTCCTGCCTCCCTTTCAGATAGCCTTCTTTCGTAACATCTTCGGCTTAGCTTTTCTTTTACCACTTTTGATGCGCTCTCGATTTGCAGTTCTACGCACAAGACAGATTGGCTTGCACGCGCTGCGAGGCGTCATCAACATGGCAGCAATGCTGATGTTTTTCACCGCACTATCGATTTCGCCGATTGCTAAGGTTACAGCTCTGGGTTTCACGGCACCTATTTTCATGGCCATTCTTGCTGTTATAGTGTTGGGAGAGCGTTTTCGCATCTATCGGTGGAGCGCGATTTTCTTGGGGTTCGCGGGGATGTTGATTATTCTCCGACCTGGCCTCGTTGTCATCGATACAGGTGCGCTTCTAGTCATCGGGTCGGCAGTGCTTTGGGCTGTCGCGATGCTGATTATCAAGATCCAGTCGCGAACAGAATCGAGCCTAACTATTGTCGCTTATATGGGTATTTTCCTTGGAGTTTTCTCGATCGCTCCAGCGCTTTGGGTTTGGCAGCCATTTGAGCTTCAGACCCTGGGCTTAATGGTATTGATTGGTCTATTTGGCTCAATTGCCCAAATGGCAATTAGCGAGTCTCTCAAAGAAACCGATCCAACAGCGCTCATGCCGTTTGACTTTCTCAAATTGATCTGGACCGCGATGATTGGCGCTTGGTTCTTCGCAGAAATCCCAGATATGTTCACTTGGATTGGGGCAACCGTGATTTTCTCGTCTGGTCTTTTCATTGCTTTCCGCGAGCGTAGCGTTCGAAGCCAGCGCATTTCCTAATTTGGGCAGATTAACAGAACCCTAAAGAAATAAAATGCGAGAGCAGTATCTTAGCAACCTAACCATTGCTCGTTTTTCCCCCCACCCCCTGCTCGGGAGATGGCGAAACAAATCGTAGCCCCAGAGTAGCTCCAGCCACATCAGCACATTAATTATGCGTAAAATTTGTGCGTTAGTTTGGATTTGTGTAGAGGAAATGCCGTAAGTATTTGCTCTCAATTTTGTAGAAGGTCTAAATTTAAGGAATAATCTGCATCCAGTATGGTGAGCGTCAAATGAGTGAAGATGAGAGCTTTAAAAAGGACGAAAGTTATAAAAAATTTTTAGCAAGAGTAAGAGCTATCCTCTGGGTTTGGTTTTTTTCAACTCCTACCATTATTATAACATACATTAAAGATGCGACCCCGATCAGCTTATCGATTTTGGCTTTCGCGGTCATAATTTCGTTGACATTTTTGCTTACAATTCTGACGGATGATAAGGAAAACCTATCAAAAAATACAGATGTTCTGACAGGAAATGAAGAAGCAAAAGAGACTTCAAACGAGGAAGCAGAAAGTCCTTCAAATGAACAAGTAGCCAATTCAATTAATATTCCTGAAGATTATGTTCCTAAACCTGAAATTGAGCAAACCGCTAACACTATTAACCTTGGTGGAAATGATTTAGGCAAAGAAATAGGCTCCACTTCAGTATTTTTATTTATTTTTTTTCAGCATATTTTTATTTTGTTGATCGCTTTTTTCTTTTCTATCATGCTTTCAAAATTTTGTTTGTATGTTCGCTTTTATACAGTCTGTTGGCATTATGGAGATTGCGAAAAGCATATTTTAAAAAAGGTTGGGTAAAGGTTTTTGCAAGACCTAACAATATAGTTGAAGAAGAAACGAGTACGGGTGGCGGGAGAATGAGAATACGCATAACTGAGGGCTGGACATTCACCGTTGATGGACAGCAATACAATGTGAGACAAGGTTCCGAAAATCACTACAAAACAGAAAAAGAAATTTATTGGAATCCTCAAAATAATAAGCTGATCATAAACCATAACAGTTACAAAGTTCTATTTTTTCTTTATTCATTAGTAGCCTATTTTTTCTTTTTTACAGGTTTACTACTTTCCGGCCAACTTGCTCTTCACCCTGTAACCGCATATCCCGTGAATGTATTATTGTTTGCGCCAGTTTTACCAATAGGCATAATCATTTTTTGTGAAATGTATTTTAATCAAGTGACACTTCGAACCGTCTTCTTGAATTTACGTGATTCTCTGCTGATGTTAGGTTTGATTGTGTTGTTTCTTACCGCATTTTCTTTGCTCTGTGTATTTTTCGCAGTTCGAAACTGGTTTTTTTCCGCAACTGAATGTTCTTTTTGGATATGGCTAACCCATGATTTCACAGGTGTTAATTGTTGATCCTTGACAACTGAAGTTGTCGATGACTGATTTTGCAAGAATAAAGAAAACTTACGCGAAAACTAATCTCTTTATGGCTTTTTGGTCTGGTTAGTTACCACCCTGCCACATCAGCACACTTACTGTATGTCAGCTTAGGATGATACTCTTCGCACCACTCCATATTAAGGTCAGGTCCTTTGTCAGGTAGCAAAGCCCAGCCAAACAAAAGCATCCATATTATGTAAGAGCTGAGTATAGCAACGAGAATAAACGAAAGCTTAAAAGAAAACTCGAATACTTTCTCTAGATTGCTTAGCCAGCGTGGCTCTGTCTCGGTGCTACTGCTCATTGGTCTATACAATCTGCTGTGCCACAGCTGCCAATACCTGTCATGCCATCACTATCATCAATGAATAAAACAAAGACAAAGAGCATTAGAAGCAAGGCACCTAATGCCATGCTCGTCACTCCTAAGAAGTCTCTTAATGACTTGCCATACTTATTAAATATTGGGGTATTAAAATAAAAATTAAAACGGCGGCGCAAAGACCGCACTACTGCTGAATTACTCATTTTATCTGCCTCTTATTGCCAGTCTTCTGCTGGCTAGGACTAAGAGATTAACACATGAATCGATTCTGGCAAAATATGAGTATTTCCCATTGTCAGAAGGAGTAGTGTTTGTAAGACTGTTCACAAAAAGAGGAGTTCCTTAAATGCCCCATGCGCGAATTATAAATACTGAGTTTAAGTCCAAAGAAGATTTGGAACTATCAATAATCGCATGGCAGAAATGGTCTCCAGACAACATGCCATCCTCGCTTAGTAGGTACATCGTGCGAACAGGTGAAAAGTCAACAATGATGACGGCTGTTTATGAAAATGAAGAATTGCTCAATCAAGCCCAAGTAATCGCGGCGGAATGGTGGAAAATGTACGGTCATCATGTTTATGAGACTATAGTTTTTGATGGCCCAGTGATGGAATAAGTAACCTAAGAAGGACATTTACACTATGGTTGCCGCAAAAACTTGTTCATCTTGCAAGAAACTCTTTGATGCTAAAGACATCCGTAATAATCTCTGTGAAAAGTGCTTGGCTGTTGAGGTGGTTAAGCACTGGCTGAACAGTGACGAGGTTAGGTAAATGAAGCAGAGGTCGGCTGGTAAATATAAAAAAAAAAAGATAGTGATAGGCCGTTCAATTGGAGAATGTATCTATGAAAATGATGAGTGTAATAGCTGTTACCCCTAAAGAAGGAGCAGCGGATAAAATTATGGACTTAATTGTTGAGAGTAGAAAAGACGGTGTTGAGGGGCTGGACAGTTACAATATTGTACATACACATGAAGAACAATTACTTGTTGTGAATGAGTGGGCTTCTATGGATGATTTTATGAACTATGTGAATGGTCCTCACAATATGATTGAGCTTATAGAACATTTATGTGAGCGTTTTGATGAAGAGAACGTATGCAAAGCATACTCTGGAACAATCAGGTACCAACATAAGCAATAACCTATGTGAGAAGTTATTTATTTGAGTCACTTGGTTTGCTACGCTTGTAGCAAAATGGTACGGATTTGCCTTTTGTCTAACCACAAATTGGATTTAATTTTAACTTTTCAAACATTTTAGCTGTGGTAAGATTTTTAAATGCAGACAGATTTTTTGCTCTCCTAAGTCCTTCTGCTGTACCTGATCCCCACAGTCCATCTATTGCTCCATTATAAAGGTTTTGTCCTTTGAGGAATTGCTGAACATATCTCTTATTGCAGCTTGTTAGTTTACTAAATTCTTGTCGGAAAGGACTAGAAGTAGAGCTTTTCTTATAAGAAGACCCTCCAGTTGAAATGCATGAATAGCGTATTGGGCCTACGTTTTTATAAGCACTTTGAGGACGGATATAAACAATTCCACTGTCTGTAAAAGGATTTATGTTTATGTAATATGTTAACCTGTAAGTATGTGTGTTTACCCTAACTTGAAAGCTTTTTTCTCTATCACCACCTGAAACTTCAACTTGAGAATTTTCTAATGTCACATAACTTGCATTGATTTCAAAGGTTCTTGGTGAAAAAGTCTCGAGGAACTCTTGTTGTACCTTTCTGGAAAGGTGTGGGTTCATTGAAGAAAATGCTGACGCATAACCATTTTCACGTATTTCACATCTGTAACCTTCAGCTGATATTAGTGATATTTGCAGAGCCAAACAGGTAAAAAAAACAGACAATCGTAAAAAAAACATTTTCTATCCAAATTAATTATTTTTAATAATAGAAGAAACCTCTAGTAAATAAAGTTAAAAAAAATACGATATAGTATCATTTCGAAACCTTTATGTGTGTTTTGTTGTTACCGTAAATACGCAAAGCCCTAGCCGTAAAAATAGTCACCCATATCGAAAAAATACTCCTGAATTTTATTGTACCTTGATCAAAAAAATGTGAGAGCAGTATCATAGCAACCTAACCGCTGCTCATCTTATACCTTCACGTTTCGTGGGGTAATCTTTGACAAGTAAATACTTTTGTATTTTGGTGGTTTCAGCCAATCCAGCGGTATAGCAAGGTGAGCAAAAAACAGGGATTCATCAATTAACAGGATTGGATTATGAAACCAAAAACTACTTTGACGATAACAGCTTTTTTCGGATTTGTTTTTTCATTGGTAATGTTCGTTGCGCCAGAATTTATAACTCGCGAGCAGTTTCCAAATTCAGAAGGCCAAGGGTTTGCAGACCTTGTTACCGTCCGCTACGCAATCGCAAGTTTAATCCTGGCTTTGGTTATAATTACTTATCATTTGCGAAATATTGAAGGTCTTGATTTTCAGGGAAACATAATGAGAGGCTATACTTTGGCTTTCAGTGTGATTTGTATCACTACTCTTGTCTTGCAAATTTTAGGAAAAATATCAGCAGTACCTCCAATTGTGGGTACAGGTCTTGTTGCCGCTCTTTCGTTTATCTCATGGCTCAGTTTAGCGAAAAGTTCTGACAAAAATTAGATCTTTAATATTTTTCTAGATATTGCATATTGGTTCACTAACGCTTCTGATAACGCAACGGTCTTTTCACTAAGCGTAATTTAAGTATTAGCCTAATTTCATTAGTAACAAAGGGAGAAAGAAATGTTTGCTACTTTTACTGACTGGTCAATGGACAATCCTGAGGAGGGTGTAAAAACTGCTGAGGAGATTTGGCCTGAAATGAAAGCCGCAGGTGCAATTAATATGCGTATTGTCAAAACGGATGATACAGGAGCAAGAAGCATGACTATGTGGCCCAACGAGACTACTGCAATGAAAGCAATTGACGCAATTCGAGCAAGGGGTGCCGCTAAGTCTGGCTCTGAAGTCGTCGGCAGTGCTATGGGAACGGTTTTAGCCGAAATGGATTAACTACTGCTCGCAATTTGATCGCACCTTTAAGAGCAAAATATGGGTTTATCAGGGCTACTTATGCTAGTTTATCTAATAATCTGAGAAAAAATCATTCTCTATACGTTTTTGAATTTTCGTAAGTTTGTCTGTTACGGCTATGGAAACTTCGTATTGGTCTCTAGCTAATTTTATGAGTTTTTCAATATCTTTTGCATATCGTGCGCTTTGCTCATTTGAGTCTACAAGTCGCATTTGAACATTCCGCAGCAGCGCAGAAAGGATAGGTGAACTCTTTTGTAAATCGGTAATATATGACTTGGGAACTAATTTTGTTTTTACACCATCATTTCCAGCGCGAGCAATGACGGAACGTTTTTTATCTAATAACAGTGATGCTTCACCAAAAACTTCAGAAGGACCAATACTATTAAGCTTGAGCCCTCGCGGGGTAAAAATATCAACTTGGCCCTCAATTATGAAATAAGCATTAAATGATGGTGTGTCATAGTCATATATCAGTGCGTTTGGCTTCCAATTTTTTATTGATAATTTATCGTTACTTTCCATCAAATAAGGCTCCCCAGCATATATAACCTATATTTATGAGGTTGACCTCAAAGGCAAACATCATTGTCTTTAGCCCAATTGAGGTTCAACTTCAAAAAGCTTTGCGCTCCTGTAAACTCTAACTTTTCTAATATTAGCAGTGTTTGAATTCATTAAATTTTAGAAACCCAAAGTGGCTCTTAAATGGCCATAAACTTGATAAGCATAACACTTAATAAGTAATTACATAAGCTACCGCAAGGATTGAGTGTTTCAAATACAGAATGGAAAAGAAAAAGAAAGAATTTGAAAAGTGATCCAAATAAATGTTCAGGCTGTATCAAATTATATACAAACTGACCTTTCATGTCGGTTAGCGTACCATCAGCAGTTCAAAGGCCTTACATTAGTTTGTGAGGCTTTTTATTACGGCAGGTATGTCAAGTCATTCTTAGCCAACTAGAGTAGTTGCAATTAAAATGAATGTGATTGCTACATTTTTATTTCTCGAAGAGTGTTAATTTCGTATAAATTTGATGTTGGTTGAACTCTTTGCATCAAACGAAAGAAACGACCTGCTGGTGCTTCCTTAGATCCATAATACCCGCGCTTTTTCCCAGTACTATAAACGCAATCTAATTCATCGGTTTCGTATTGGTCTTTGGTAAGGTCAATAATATCTCCATTATTGTTATCAATTAACCACCAATGTCCTTCTCCTTCTATGTCTTCACCTCTTACTGGTGAAAGGATGTTGGTGTTCATGAAATACAAAAACGCAAACGTGGCAGGAACACATTGCCCAAACAATGTTCTGTTCCATCGTGGATGACCTGATGGGTATTTCTTCCTTACATCATTACTGATTAGGTCATCAGTGAGGTTAATACGTATCTTGTCTGATAAGAGCGATACATTTTCTGAGGTGTATTCTAATCGTTCAAAACTCAACACCTCAAAGCGTTTTCCTTTTGGGCGGAAGATACTGTGACCTTCTTCATTTTTTATAATGTACTGATGGTGTTTTGACATCTTTCTACATTAATGCATTTTTTATATCTTCAGAAAGTGAAAAAGAAGGAGAAATGGCTCGAGGAAGTGTAATAAGGACTTAATTAAACAGCAAACGGGATTATTAATGCCTAAAAATTTAACAAAAACATTTTTCTTAGAATGTGGCGTAGCGTACTAGTTGATGATTTTAGTCGGGTAAGCCTAGAATTAATCTCAGGCTATTAAATAAGGAAAAAAATGACTAAAGATGATGACCATGAGTTTAAAATTATTCGTGAGTTGAAAGAGAACGCTAAAGTCGTTTGGTCTGATTTCTCTTTATTTGAGAACTTTACTGGAACTGCTGCTCCAAAGGTTGTTAAGTTTGCAGGCATAAATGCGAATGATAGGGTTTTAGATGTAGGGTGTGGTACGGGTGTACTGGCTTTGACAGCAGCACGATTAGGAGCAAAAGTTGTTGGTCAAGATTTAACTCCAAAATTAGTTGAAAGAGCCATTGAAAATTCAAGGATCTTTGGTCTGGAAGTTGATTTTGTTGAAAGTGACGTAGAGCAGTTACCGTTTGAAAATGCGAGTTTTGATTGTGTCATCAGCCAATTTGGTCACATGTTTGCTCCAAGGCCCTCGGTTGCTTTAAGTGAAATGTTACGGGTCCTTAAACCGAAAGGCACTATTGCCTTTGCCACCTGGCCTCCAGAGTTATTTATGGGCAGGTTTCTAAAGATTAATGGAAAATATGGACCCCCGTTGCCTAAAAGCGCAGAATCTCCAGTCCTATGGGGCGATGTTAAAGTTGTTACGGAAAGGATTTCTCCATACGTAGAAAGTCTTGTTTTCGATCGTAACCGTATCAGACTTCAGGGTATGAGTGTTGGCCATATTAGGGGCATATTTGAAACGGGGCCGGGGCCTTTAAAAAATTTGATAAACAAAATTTCTAATGAGCCAGAAAAATTAGATATTTTAAGAGCTGAAATAAATAAGTCTATCTCTGACTATTTTGAAGATAATCACTTGAGACTAGATTATCTTTTAACTAGGGGCCGCAAAATATAATTTTTAATTGAATTATCTTTTTGAGTTTTAAATAGTGTGGACTTTGGTGGCCCATGTGGTGGCCTCCCCTGGTTAAACAAACAACAAAACCGTTGTAAAACAGTGGTTTAACCTGAGATAAACTTGGGAAGTGGTGCCCCCACACGGACTGCAGAAACTTAAAGTTACACCAAATCAATTCCTGCGTGCAAGAATCCCACGGTTTATACAGCCTGTCAACTTTTGAAGAACACACAATGAATACCAATTGTGGCTAAATGTGTACCGAATGTGTGACGACAGAAAGGGGATGCATGGGCCACCCTACCCCTAGTGGATAGTTATAGTTGAGCTTTGACAGAAATTTGGAATTCAACTTTGCAGATTTATCTTTTGATCCATCCATAGTCTGCCATACAGGCTTTTGCTATTGCTTGAGCAAACTCTCTTGCTGCTCCTCTGGCTTGTGAGCTTGCCAGACCTTCTGCTATTCCAGCCCACATTCCTCCACTACTCCCTTCAAAACATGAAAAACTACGGGATCCAAAAGCATGGCAATTAACACTATTCGAGCTTCTTCTCGGTTTATTAGCATTTAGATATGAACGTCCCTCTGCTTCAGCTTTAGCCTCACAGATATCTTTTGCATCATCAAAAGGTAGTTTCGGATTTCCACTTAAGGGAACCCAACCTCTGGTATTTGAGCTACTGTTAGAACTTGTGCTTTTAGAACTAGTGCTTTTAGGCTTCTGTACTGAAGAAAAGGTAGAGGGAACGGAAACCTTTTTTAGTAATTTATTAAAAACCAACCATGGCGGATTTTCGTGTAAACCTTCAACAACGATAAAATCTGTAATTGCTTTCAGAGTTCCCTTGCCCCATAGCCCATCTATATCGAGTGAGTAGTAGTGCAGTTCTTTCAGAGCATATTGTATTTGTTGCCTTTTAAGCTTTATATAACGGTTGAATGTTTGGCGAAATTCCAATTCTTTCTTTTTTAGTTCTTCTCTCACTTTCTTTTTTAGCTCTACTGTCACATTACAAAGTAGTCCACGCTGTCTGGCTTCCTTCAAATGAGGTGCTACCATTCTGTGGGAGCTCCAATATACGGCATTTCCTGCCGTCAAAGTAGCCATCTCACATAAATCCTCATCTGTGCACTTAGATACCTCCGCTAAAAGTTTACATCGATCTGATGCACTTGGATCTCTCTTTTGGTTTGACAGATTCTTATTTTTTTCATCTTCTATGCCGCAATCAAGCCCTCGTCTTTTAGACTCAGCGACATAAGCAGAACGACTAAAGTCCCATTTAATTAAACCATCTTCTATAATCGTAGAATAATGACAAAGAGTTTCAACGCCAGTGCACTTTTTAGGGTTACTTGTGCAATGCTTTTGATTTTGGGTATTAACAGAGCAAGATAGCCCTCTTTTTTTTGCCTCTATTACGTAACCATCATGGTAGCCTTCATGCCAGTGAATACCCAAAAACATTTGGAATGTTGCTTGCGAACAAAGCTCCGTATCAGCACAGTTTGATAGATTAGAAATTGAGCAACTATCGTTGGTTATCGGTGAAGATTCTTTTTCAACGTTACAACTAAGGCCATACTCTTTAGCTAAATCTACATGTGCTTCAGCTTCACTGTTCCAATAAACATCACTACCTTCTGTGGTTGTTGCTTTCTCACACAGTTCACTGATCTTGCATTCATTAGCATCTAGGTCACAAGGTGATTTCGGATCTGAAGCTCCACAATCTATTCCTATTTCTTTGGCAAACTTAACATGCTCATCAAAATCTAAATTACTTGTCCAAAACTTTAGACCGTTGACCATCTCGGTAGAGATATCGCAAAGCTTCTTGGGTGTGCATTGATCTGGATCATCTTTACACTCTTCAGCTATTGAAACTTGAGCAAGACAAAAAAACGATAAGAAACTCAGCAGAATAATTTTGGAAAGTGTCTTCATGATATTTTTATAACAGCATAAATTTTGAATTTAAAAAAGTATTTGAATATAGACTTCTTAAAAATCCGTTCCAAATCCTAAAGTGGTTAACGACAAAGATTAAAAGTAACTCTAACTATCTTTGTTTATTGAAGAAATTATCTTTAAGTTTTTCCTAAAGTAGGAAATCTGTTAACCACTTTTAGTGGCCATTAATTTCTAAAATTAATTATTAGAGGTAGAGATATACTTTAGGTATTTCTTAGTTCACTTAAGTATTAATAATTTTAATAATATTGATAGTTAAAAGAACCTTTAAGTGACTAAGAGTTCTTTTTTAACTTCTATTTTTAATAGTAGAACTTGCTTAAGCTATCCTTAAAGTCCCCACTCTATTTACTCTGTCGTCTCTTCTCTGTCGTCCCAACGTTATGTATTACATCATGTATTCCCTATATTTATGGGAGGACACTTTATGACCCGATTAAGTTTCCCTTTTATGACCCGATTAAGTTTCCCTTAATATATGGGAGGACACTTTTATTCTACTAAACCTGTTGGAGGTTCGGGTGCTTTACCATAGACCACGTCTTTGACATTAGCCTTCCAGAACCTTTTACAATATCTTGAGGCTTCCTGAGAAATAGTTCCATTAGATCTATTTTCTCTATGAAAGAGATGCTTGTCATCAACAGGATGCGGATGAAGCAGCTTATAGTTACTTAAAATATCTCGTAGCCTTACATCTTCACCTGATCTAGCGAGATCAATTAAATTTTTCAAATATCCAAGCCGCTGCCCAGGAGGTATAGTATAATACTCCTCAGCCAGTCTTTTTGCTTTCTCAAAGAATTCTCTATTTTCTCTTCTTTTAGAAACACTCGTAAGCGAGTTTCTCTTAATTTCCTTATGTCTTTTTCTACAGTTAGAGGAACAATATATCTTATTCCTTCTACCCTGAACTAATCCAGAGCATCTTGGACAGGTTCTTATTTTATTATTTTCGTCAGGAGTAAAATCATCAGTATCAATGATTTCAAAATCATCCCGATCAACGGACATTTCCATTGCGGTTTCCTTTTAAGTGAATTGTGGGGGTGTCTGTGCTTTAGCTGACAATCACATTTATTAATTCATGAATAAATGCTTAAACGAACAGTACTATATTTTAGGGGTATTGTCAAGTAAATTATTGTTTTTATTGATAAATAATAGAGAAGTTTTTTAATATTTTAAGCAATTTATTTTATATTGAAGCTAGTAAAAAAGACTTCCTCAACACCACCGAATCCTTCAAGTATTTCTAACCTATTGTTTATGGATTTCCTGATCCTGTATGCTAAATCCCTTGGGCCATCCATGCCCCTTAGTTCTGCTGAAGGGAACTCACTTACTACACCTAGAATTTCTGACCGGAGTGCTAATTGATGTTTCTCAACATTTTCCATTACAATTTTATCATACTGGGTAGATACTCCAATATTAAACTGTAGAAATACCTTGGAGCCTTTCAAGTTAGTGGTAAAATTATCTGGGAAAGTATAATAACTCGTTACAAAGGGATCCTCCGCATCATCTTTAATCTCAAGGTCTTCAGAAGAATTCATTGCCTGCTGAAGTTTCTTTTCGATAAGCTCCTCTACTTCTCCAAGTTCTGAGGTGTTTTCAGGCTCATTCTCATCTGTAATGCCTTCATTCAGTCTGTAACAACCAACATAGCTGTAAGCTGAGGTATGTTCTTCAGCTCTCACCCAACAGGTAAAATAGTCATGCTGATACAAAACGTGATAAACCAAAAGGTCAACATCCGTTGTATACTGATTTAATGTCATATCAGGTTTATTGTTGAGATACTTAAAGTCACGCTTAAGATGTATCTCTTTATGAAGAACCTTACCGTTTTGGAGTATCTCACCTGCGGTAGGTAAGTGATCATCAGCACTTACAGCCGTAGCACCTAAGATAAGCAATATGGTGAGTAGGATGTTTTTCATTTTGATACCGGCTGACCGTCCTCATCAAATCTTTCCCAAAGACCGACTTGTTGTCCATTTTTAAAATTTCGTCTGTACATCAATTGACCGTTGTAATGATATTCTTCCCATAGAAATACACGTTTACCTTTGTTGTAACTTCCACTGTGGGACACTTGTCCATTGTCGTAAATGAGTTCCCAGTAACCATCTAACTTTCCTTCTTTGAAATATCCTTTTGAAAGTAACTGACCACTTTCATGATATTTCGTCCAAAGACCTACTTTTAGTCCGTCCTGATAGTGTCCTCGAGACTTCAATTCACCATTCTCATGATATTCTTCAATCAATCCGTTCAATTTTTTGTTTTTATGATTATTCAACCCACTCACCGTTTTTTTGTTTTTATTTTTAACAAAAGTAATATGAGAACGACATTTTTTTCACAGCCGATTTTAAGCTACAATTATTAAAGTTTCAAATGACTTGCTCTCATAACTTATTTTCGTGATATCAATAAATGAGATCGGTAGAAAAGAGGGTCTCAGTAATGTGGAACATTAATATACTAAATTTAATAAAAGGATTTATTGGAAAGGGCCCTGTAAGGGAATTTTTAACAGACCCTGATGGAAACAAATTAATGAGACATGAGATTTCTCAATATAAAGGCAAAAAACAACATGGTTGTTGTGAACTTTATTTCCCAGTGTCAGGTAAAAAGAGAAAGTTAGAGAATTACTTTCAGGTAAAACACGGAAAAAAACACGGTTTTACTGAATTTTACCATGCTACAACTGGTATGCTTGAGACTAGAACTTGTTTTATGGATGATGTCCGTCACGGTTGGAGAGAAGTCTTTGATGAAGGAGGACAACTGCTTGAAAGAGAGTTGTACCAAAATGGACAACTTATTGATTTCCCCTCAACCTGATAAGTCTTCTGCTCCAAGGTCACGATTTGGGCTTCTTAGTCATTCAACTTTCTAATCTTAAGTCGGCAACTGCTACTTTCTGAAAATACTGCTCAATTTTATTTACCCCATATCCATCTCCATACCCTGTCCCTACAGTGGTTATAGACGTCCAACCGCCAATTTGATCTATCAATTCTAAAGGGCATTCTACGGCTCTGAGGCGGTCTCTGAAGGTATGTCTGAGGCTGTGCCCTGTTAGCCCAAAGTCTTTCTTTAACCACACATTGAGAGCATTGGAGGCATGAGTAGATTGGCAGCTTCCCTTCTTTATATATCTTGGAAAAAGATAGCTACCGTCAGCAGACTTTAGGACTAATTCCATAGCTGTCCTGGCATAGCCAACTAACGGTAAAGTTCGTTTGCTATTTCTGGTCTTTAATCTTCTCACTGCGTTTGGCCTGATATGAATGAGCCCTTGCTCTAGATCAATATCCTTAAGCTCCAGTCCAACGATCTCTGCTAGTCTGCACCCAGTCTCTCCCAAGAGTGGCATCAGAAGTTTGATCTTACTACCTGACGCTATGGCATGCTCATATCCCTGCTTCAGCTGCTCGTGAGTAAAGGTACCCCGTTTAGAAGTATCATTTCCTTCATTCTGAATGATTAATCTCGAGAAGGGATTACGTTTATCCAGATCTAACTCAGCATGTGCATAGTTAAGAATAGCACTGAGGCTGTTGATACGCCTTCTGATTGTAGCTGTTTTATTTCCTTTAAGGGTGAGATGACGAACAAACAGCTTAGCATCTTCTCGAGTATACTCACTGACATCTCTATCCCCTGCTACTAATATAAAGGCTGACAGAGCTACTCTGGGGGGTGTTTGATCAATAGGTCTTAAGGCTAGGTATTCTTCTGCTATTTCTGAAAGTTTCGTTGTTTTGGGTTTATAGCTTTCAACAATAGAGCTAATATCCACTGGTCGTATCTCTGTCGTATTTCTCCAAGATCCCTCAAGTACATAACTAAGACGTTTTGCATACTCTTCTGATTCCTGAGGGCATTTCGAGAGAGCTACTCGAATGAATTTTCCATAAGCTTTAACTGCGTGTTTAGGCACACGTCTATTGTAATAATAGCAGCCTGAACGACTGATTGTGTACGGGATGTGTGACATGATTTTACCTCCAAAAGTAAATCTTGAAGGAATTTCAATGGTCTAACTTTAGGAAGTGGTGCCCCCACACGGACTCGAACCGCGGACCTACTGATTACAAATTAGCTGGTCCTAGTGTGCAGCCCATTTTCAAAACAGTGTAAGATAAAATTTTTTATGTTTAAAAACAATACATAAATAAATTTATCCTGTGCAATAAGATTGCAAAGTAGAGCAAAGAACTGTATGATTTTTGGAACCCATATGGAACCCAAGGATGCCACGCAGAACAACATCTCGATTAACAGACGCTTTTGTCAGAAGTCTTAAACCTCGCGAAAAACGGTACGATGTTTATGACGCGCAGCTAGCTGGCTTTGGAATAAGAGTAAGCCCTTTAGGAACTAAAAGCTGGATAGTGCTTTCAAGAAACCTCCAAAGGAAAACGAGAGTAACACTGGGCCGATACCCTCAAATGTCTCTAAATACTGCCCGACAACACGCGTTAGTCATACTCAACGCTATGGCGCAAGGAGAATATAAGCGCACCAATTCATTTGAGCTTTTTCCTGATGCACTTCAGGAATGGTATTTAAGAGATCAGTCGACTAATAAAAGTTTCGCACAAGTTGAAAAAACAATCGCACTTCATGTTGAACCCTATCTTAAGAACTTCAAGATTAGGGAGATTGAAAAAAGAGATCTTCTTAAAATCATCGACCGGGTTGGAAGAAAAGCTCCCACACAGGCCAACCGCGTTCTTTCTTTTGTAAAGAGGTTCTTTACTTGGTGCGTATCGCGAGACCTACTTGACGTATCGCCAGCAAATGGCATTGCAAAATTTAAGACCGAACAAGGGCGAGATCGGGTTCTCTCTCCCATCGAGTTGGAACGTGTCTATCAGACCTGTGATCAATTAGAGTACCCCTTTGGTCCCCTTTACAAGGTCTTACTTCTGACTGGTCAACGCTTAAATGAAGTAGCCGGCATGAGTTGGACTGAGGTCGATTTCAAAAGTGCAATATGGACCATTCCCAGCGAGCGCGCAAAAAACAAATCAAGCCATCTTGTTCATCTAAGCAATCCAGTATTGAAAGAGCTAAATGCTCTCTATGAATTCTCATCATCAGAGTTGGTATTCACAACAACTGGCAGCACACCTGTTAGTGGATTTTCTAAATCAAAACGAAAACTGGATCATTTATCGGGTATAACGAATTGGCGTCTCCATGATCTACGCCGCAGTTTCGCAACTGTAACAACGGAGACACTGGGCTTTGAGCCGCCTGTTGTCGATCGGATCTTGAACCATGTAAGTGGCAGTGTACAGGGAATCGCTGCCGTGTATCAGCGCGGAGAATATCTCAAAAAGCGTAAAGAAGTACTCGAGAGATGGGCTAATTACCTCGAGGGTCTGGGACAGTATGGGACCCTTCAGATAGTCTCCTAATCATTCCCAAAAAATCCCATAAAAATGTTTAAAAACAGTACTTTATTTGTGTTTTTGATGCATTCTTCATTTACGTGCAAGCCATGTCTATGCTATGACTAAAATCAAAGAGATCTCTTTTTATTAACCGTTGTGAGCCGCTGAAAGCGCTCTCAACACAGATTTTGTCGTCATAAATTTTGACGCCAATTTGAAAAGGAGATGAAATGCCGAACTTTATTTCAAGAAAAGATATACTTGCCACTTTTGATATCAGCGTTTGGACACTCAGACGTTGGCAAAAACATCGGGGATTCCCGGAGCCAATCTCAGTGAGCGGTATCAAAAAAATGTACGTTAAACCTGAGGTAGATACCTGGGTTCTGGAGCAGGCAATGAAAAAAGCTGAAGAGAGTCTGAAATAGATGTCCGATGAAGATGAGGCTCGCTTCAATATCGAATATTACGATGACGATTATGAGAAAAAAGTCGAAGAAGTATTTAGCAAAATGCTTGACATACAGTTTAGAAGATCTCGATCCAAACAAAGCAAAAGAATTCATATCGTTGAAGACTTTATTGAAGATAGATCTTTAAACGTAGTGTACGGCAGCAGAGGTTCCGGTAAATCTTTATTGCTCGTTGATTTGATAACACACGTCAATAATGGAGCACACTGGGCAAATAAGGCAACCACATATTGTGACAGTTGGTATATTATTTATGAAGACCCAGAGCATATTGATCTAAGAGATGAGATTACAAGACAAGTAAAATTTCCAAATCCAAAAGAGGGCGTTTATTCTGCTATTTCTGAAACAGAACAAGACATTTTTTCTCCTTATTTTGAAACAGCTTTAGAACGACAAAGAGCAGCAAATCACTGCGGCGACGAAAAACACTTGAGCAACAAACCACAGGTTTTGGTGATCGATACTCTTTCATATGTTGCTGCCGAAATTGGTGATGAAAATAATCACTCCACAATGGCTCCAATTATAAAAAAGCTCAGAAAGTTTATAAGTATAGGCTGGACTGTCTTTTTAGTTACACACTCCGGCAAAAACTCATCAAAAGGAGTACGCGGACATAGCTCGATTGAAGGGGCTGCTGATAATATATTTCATGTAACCAGTCAGATAAGCAAAAAAGGTAGCTCTGAAATTATCACACTACGACAAACAAAAGCTAGAAATAGGAGTATAAGCAAGGTTCCAATTCTTAGATTTCAGATAAAATTCGGTGTAATAAAAGGTACAGGAGAGAATGTCCCTTATATTGAATTTCTTGATAAGGGGGAAACTCAAGTTGCAAGCGCAAAGCCATCACAAAGAGAAGTAGCCGTTTTGAATATTCTGGATGGACTAATCAAAACAGAACCTACCAATGTAAAGATTATTTTTGGTTTAGATATGGATTTTTTTGCCATACAGCTTGCTCAGCTGGAAGCCTCATTCATTGCTAAGAACATCGCTCCTCAGGCAAAGTCCAAAGCTTCCCAAGCTAAGGCTTTAAAGCGGACCCTCGAAAGTCTTGCTGAAAAAGGTCTAATAAATGAGCGCAATGGATTTTATTGGTTGCCAGAAAATGAGCAGACGAACGATGACAAGCAGACTTGATCTTGCCAAAACGGAACCAAGACAGTGTGACACCCCCCATATAGGGGGGTGTCCACTATTGTCCATTGGCGCGCGTCTTGTCTCCAATTGAAATTCAGACTTCACAAAACAAAGTTTCGCGATAAGCTGGGTTATACACTCGCACCACTATTGGAGAAGAAATACACCAATGAATGTAATTGCTGGATTACTTCAAATAGTCGGCTTTATAATGCTTTTTACCCCATTATTTATAATAGGAATAATCTGCATTGTAATTGGTGGCTTCATATTCTTTACAACAGATAAAGTCGATGATGCCATATCCAAAAGAGATACAAAAAAACACAAAGAGCACGCCAGTAAAACAAATAAAGAATTCAAAAAGAATTTCAGTATGGATCCGCTATCAGAAGATACTGAGACAGCGTTTAATAAACTTTCCTACAGTGATAAACTGAATAAGAGTTTTTCCAATCACACTTTAGAAGATAAGTTTCGAGATACTACTTATAGAGAGCGCGTAGAGATAGCTTTAGATAGGTTTGAAAAATCTTATATCGCTAAGGGCGAAGAGTCTCTCAGAGATAAGTTGGAGATGGACGAAAACCTACTTGGATCAACTGAAAAATACAGACAAACATGTCAGTATCTTAATAGAAAACCAATTCCTGAATTAGTTGAAGATTTTGTTGAAAGAGAACGATATGAAAAATGGAAAGAAAACCGCGAGCAAGAGCAACTTGATGAACGAGTGTTGTTTATAAAAAACGGTATTCAAAAATTAACATCTGAAAACAAATCACGTAAATACATTCAGGGCGCTGTTCAGTCCGATTATAGACAAAAATTTGAAGAGGAAGTTGAACTTCGGAGCATAAATGGAAGCTGGACAGCTAAAAAAATACTTTACAGCAGGGAACCAATAGAACTTGGCGTTTTTACCGAGTGACTTTTTAGGTACCCTAGACTCTCCAATCCAAAATCCATTGGATTTACAAAACGACCGCACTCCCCTTTTATAAAGATAAATAATTTTATGCCTTTACTCTGTGATCAGCTCAAACGGTTATACTATTTCCACTTAGCTGCACCGCTTACAGAGAGAGCGAAAAAATTCCATTAAAAGATACCCTATAACAGGTGAAAAATTTGATAGTAGCATGTGTTAGCGGCTACCGCAGAACGCTCTCATCATAACCACTTTTGGTGTCCCGCCATTACGAGTTTGGGTCCATACAACCTCGGAAATACTTGGATATTTGCTGCTGCCCGAATTTTTTTGCCCATCCAAACGGAATAAGTATGTTTCAGTGAAGCTCTCAACAGAGGCATCTACAAAGAATAAGTAAGTGCTATTAGAAGGATTATAGCTTAACAGGTAGGTTGGATGTGTAATAAATTTACCACCTGAACCATCATCGT
The DNA here is from genome assembly GCA_902534325.1 of Paracoccaceae bacterium. GTDB lineage: Bacteria > Pseudomonadota > Alphaproteobacteria > Rhodobacterales > Rhodobacteraceae > Salinivivens. The sequence goes on from CACAPQ010000015.1 coordinate 42,905, forward strand.
AACCTATTCGATACTCCTTTTTGCCAGCATTGGTCTCAAATTTAAGGAACAACGTCATATTTGAAAACCCATCGTCAACGAAGGGCTTAAATTCTTTATTGGGACTTTTGGCCAAGTAGTGAGCCACCCCCCTTTGATACACCGCAAATAGCTAAAAAATCAGCTGATGCCGTTAAAGGAAATATCGTAAAGATAGATAAAAAAAACGCCGTTATCTTCAGTCTTTCAAACATGAAATTTATACTCCCACAAATAATCTCGTTTAACTGTATTATCAGTTTCCAGATTCTCAAAATTTAAATTCTATGCTAATTTTATATTATGAAGAACTTCCAGCATGTCTCTGAACTTGGGAAAGCCACGCGCTTCGGGCCTAATTGGCCGGGTAAGCGATGCTTGGCCAAAACACGTAAAGGAACCCCATGCCAACGCCCGGCTTTCAAACACAATGGCAGGTGCAGTCTGCATGGTGGGCTGTCAACAGGCGCTAAAACGGCTGATGGTTTGACGAGAATTTCAGACGCAAACCTTAAACACGGAAAGTATACTAAAGATAAGCTCGAAGCCCAGCGCTATGCTGCTAAGATTGGAAGAAGAGTTTTGGCCAAGTTAAAGCAGCTAGAGATCCTGCTGGCCACATCTTCCAGATAGCAGAATCATTGATTTAAACAATTTGGAAGATAGCAAAAAAAATTAATAAACGAGAAATTGTCTATCTTTTTGTCTATTTTTCTTCACATATATTGTAAATAATATCTATTTTTATTATTTTTGTCTATTGTTTGCTATTTTTTTATCTACTACCTTTGTAGGTATCGAAGGATAAGGTCACAAACATGAAGTTTACAACTACTGATATAAAAAAGCGAATGCAGGCTGAAAATATTTCTCAAAGAGATCTAGCCAGAAAACTTGGTGTTACTGACCGAACAGTTAGTAGATGGATTAGCAGTAACCAAAAGATACCTTCAAAATATTTCGAAAAGATAAAAGATATTTTGTCTTTGGGGATGGAAGAAGACTTTGAGGAAAGTGACTACGGTTTTTTAAATCCACCAAAATCGGGAAAAAAATTATTAAGCTATCTAAGTTTTAAAACGCTGAACGAATATGAATACGTTGCCAATGAATTTGGAATTAGCTCAAATGAATTAGTTAGAATTGCACCAAGCTTACTAATCGCAATGAGCAAGTTAGCCTTAGAAGACACAGAAAAAAAAGTAGAGCAATTAGAAAAATTAAGCGCACAACTCCCGCCAAGGTGGGGGCCTCAAGATGATTTGGCGAAAAAAATTTTTCGGCTGCAAAAAGAGGCCGTGGAAAGTCAAGATGCATTTAAAATATACGGTAGCTTTGACATATTTTTGGGCAATGTATTGAAAAGAGTAAATCCTACTGCTGTGTATGGACCCATGCAGTCTTTTCATGAACCATATCGAAAACTGACTGATATCTTCGATGAAAAAACAAATAGTTCAATCCATTACGCAATATCTCTTGGTATTATTGATTTATCAGAAATAAATTGGAACCTGTGGACTCATGAAAACCGTAAAGAGCTTCTCAGCAAAATAATCTTTGCAATCGAAAAAAGATCTGAATTTTTCAAAAAATATGTACCTAAGCACGAAGACTATATTGAAACAGTCTTAAATATAAAAGCAATGCTTTTTGCGTTTTTAAAAATCATATCAGAAGTATCTGACCTAACGAGTGAAGACAGAAAAAAATCAACTAAGTTACTAGAGAAAATGGAGTTAGAGAACGACGAAAAGCTTTTTGTCGAACAAACACTTTTCTGGAGCACTCAACTCACCAGAAACAGATTTCAACTGGGTACAGACAATTTTGAATGAGCCCAAAAATCATTAAAAAGGAGATTATGATGATAACGGAAATGACACCAAGGGCCTCTTTAACAGAGGAGGCAAAAATTGAGATAGACATAGTAACTGAGTCAGGAAGCGCTTTTGGTTTATGCGATAATGGTGACCAAGTCTTTTTAAATTCGAGGATTGTAGATCGCATGGAGCTACAAGAGGGTGATATTTGCCGAGCCTTATTGCTTGAAAACTTTGAAGACAAAAGAGCTATAACACCATGGCGAGCGGTAAGAGTTTCGCTAACAAATTGAGCCCTGATTAACAGAGCCAAAATTTAATTAATCAATAAAATTTTATAACGATGTGAAAGGTGGCAATTGCTATGACCGACCGAATAAATACTGCAGAAATTATAGAAGATATCGTCCACGGCTATAAGAAAGGCCAAACAAACATAGATGAAGCTTCATTAGCTATCTCTCAGTGTACGAATTTACAGGAGGAGATAGTCAAGTGTTTCTTAAAAGTTATGAAACGATCAAATATTATCGAACACTCGTTTGCTGGAGAGAAAAATGATACCTCCATTTAAATCGATATCTCTAAAAGAAATGCATCCACTACAAATTGAGGCACTCACAGAAGTCCTCCACCTAACATTAGATTTGGCCTCGAACTCACGTGATGAAGAGGCCCTAATTTTAGCGGAGGCCGCTTGTGATGAACTAATGCGTTTATTTGGAGGCCTTGGCGTTCAAGTCATATTCGCAGAGGGAGAGGAAGCTTCAGATGAAGTATAGTAGTCACACAAAATTCGCTGAAACATCTGGTCATGATGGTAAGATTTATATCTTAAAGAGAAATCATGGTGATGTGGTCAAAATTGGAGAAACCAGCAAAACTGCAACAGGTAGGCTCAAGGATTATTCAAAAAAGCATGGACTTGTAGGTTTCCGAGTTCACAAGGTGTATAAAGTCCCCATGGAGGCTCGTAAAGAAATAGAGCGGCTAGCTTTCAAGAGATTAAAAAAATACCAAATTCAGGATTTAGCCGGTGCCAAAGAGGTGTTCGACTGTGGAGTTTTTAGAGCTGAACAGGCAATAGAAAGTGCAATTAAAGAGAGTAAAATTGCTATTTATGCCAAGAAAAAAGCAGATGCTCAGGCTAAATACCAGGCCGCACTAGAAGAACGAAAACAGGCCGCTAAAGAAGAGTTCCAAAACTCCAATTGGTTAAAAACAAAAACTCGGCATTTTGAAAACTTTGTGAATAACACGGTATTTGAAAAAAAAGGTGAGCGGAAAACTAATGAGGTTATTGATGATTGCTTCCTTGCTATTTGCTGTTGGGCATGTAGTGCTACTTTGCTCTGGGCATTTGCGAGCACTCAACATTATTTAGTAATTATATTTGCTATATTAGTTGGGTTCGCAGGTTTCAATTGCTTAAAAGAGACATTTCAGAAACCCTCTCCCATTCCTGACCAAGAAGCACTGGATAAGAAGAAGCAAATAGAGGATGAAATTGCCACTGCTGAAAATAGCGCCGTGCAAGAAGCAGAAGCAGAGTTTCGAAAAAAGTATAAGTTGGAAGATTTTTTTTACCCAGAACCACCTTATCGAAGTAGGGTAAATCACAACGTCATTGTACCTACTCAGCATGCCGGCTAGTTCAAATTAAAGGGAAAAAATTGATGGATACATTTGAGCAGTCAGTAAGAAAACGAACCCTTATCGCACTTGGTATAATCATCGGTTTAACGCTTGTCTTGGGTTTTTTCTGGGTAAATCAAAACAACTGTGATTTGGTAGGCAATGTGGAAAGACATGATTGCGATTTAAGTAAACTGAAAGATTAACTCAATGGCTGCCTATAATCTTGATAGTGTAAATAAATATAAAAAGCTTATTAAAGCTGAAGATGATTACTGGGAAGAAGAACTTTCTACAGAATTTTGTATTGCTCGAAGAACTAGAGATATACTGATAGGCAGACAAATTGTTAATGGTTTTGAGCAAAGTAAAAGAACTGCTGCAAAAAAATTTGTTTTAGATTTTCAACAAGAAACTGTTTGGCAAGAATACTTCAGAACTTATGTTAAAACTGAGGCTACGATTGGAGATTTTTACGCGATTTTCATAAGCCCCACCGAGCAATTCGCAGAAGAATACTCAAAACACGATGAAGTTTTTTTTCCCAAAGTTTTGGACGCAAAAGAAAGTGAACAAATTTCTGAAGAATTAAAATCAAGTTTTCGTGATTTGCTAAAACTTTTTAAGAAGCATCGGAACACAGAATTCTGGGAAAATGAAAAAGAATGGGAGTGGTTTTTCTTTCAATACTTAAAATTTTTAGTCCATAATTTTTCTGAAGAAGCTTGCAGAGATGGCCTTGGGATTTTTATTAGTGTTATTATCAAAATGCACCAAATTGTTGAGAAATCAGGTTGGGAAATTGACTACGGGCTTTACGATAACCCAGTTAGTGTTTGGGGAGGGCAGAGCCTTATTTCAAAATTCCAAGCTCGCAGAAAAGCGAAAGACTTGGCAAAGCGACTTACAACTAGATTAGGCTTATCTAAAAAAAGTACTGGGCTTCGATTTTCAAATAGACTGAGAGACCATGTATTTTCCTATTTTTTAGGTATTTTTATGACTATTTGTTTTACTTTGGCAGTCTACCTGTTTGCTGATTTAATAATTTCAACAGTATTTTTTATAATTTATGGATATTGGACTTCAGTCTTTCAAAACGCACTTACTTTGTTTTACCAAAAAATGTATGTTTTTGGTCCTGAGATTTGGAGGATTAATACTAGCCTTCTTGGCCTAAATTATCTGATAAATGAGTTTGTCGCCTTGCAATTCACCGTTGCTGGAAGATGGCTTATGTTTGGTATTTCACTCTTTGTAACAATAGTATTACTAATTATTGGAGTAATATTTGATATTGAATTAAAGGACAAAAGTTCCAATCCAAATACTCCCGAAGATGTTTCCCTCGTATGGATGTTAGGTATCCTCTCCTATATACTTATACTTGCTCCAATTGTTTTTGGTGTGCCTTTTGGAATTTTTATTTACTTTTTTATTTAGTTAAAATTTAAAAAGGCACATCACATTGCTCTCGATATCTATCTAAATAGTTTCCTAATCCGTATTTTTTCTTCACGTGATCATGCAGGTAAGGATCAAAGTAGGATTTGAGCCCCTCTCTCCACACAGGATCAGATTTAACTAGCTTTACGTATTCATCTAAGTGAAGAGATCTATGCGATATTATTTTTGCAACCCAAAGGGCCTGATTATATCCACTCCTAAAACGTATTTTTTCAGTAAGCTCAGGTTTTTTGATTTTATCTAAATTATCCGTGAGTGATGGGGACATACCTTGAACTGAAAACTCTTTTTCAAGTTGGTATTCAGTTCTGAACTCCAGATCAAAAATGTGAATGTTGTTACCTGCCCTGTAATCATCTTCAATAACAGACCTTAAATAAGATGAGACTTGAAGGTCTAATATTGGGCGGTCTGATTTTGCACAGTAAGTGAACATTGCAGCATCTTTTAGGTTTTTTGCTCGTAATGAAGGATGTGGACCTCTATTCAGAACTATAGGATTCTGTACCTTTGTTTCTTGGTTAAAGGTTTCAAATACTAATTCTGGTTTTTCTGGGACTATTTTTTTTTCGGAATATTTTAGAAAATCTCCAAAGAGCCAACGGTCAACCTTACCCCACATGGAAAAGGTGCTAACCCTTAACTTACAATGATCCATTTCGCCCATATGATCTTGCTCTAAATGCTGATATTTTCGCTATTTCTTTGGCGTGGAGTACATCATTAGCACCATTTAAGATTATCGCAAAATAAAAAGAGTTCTTTTTTGCATTGCTAGGGCTACACATCGAATATTTTGGAACCCATTTGGAACCCAAAAAACAAAAGGCCCAGCGTGATTTTCGCTAAGCCTTTGATTTTATGGTGCCCCCACACGGACTCGAACCGCGGACCTACTGATTACAAATCAGTTGCTCTACCAGCTGAGCTATAGGGGCACTGAAATGGTCATTAAATAAACACTTTCAATCTTGCAATAGACAAAATCAATTTAATGAGAGATTTGCTTGCTCACTCTCGCTAACAAGAAAACAGCACAAAGACCTATCAAAACAATTAAAATCGCACCGGGCGCAGCATTTGGTAAATCTTCTAAACTTGCTTGCACATGCACTCGGGTAGCAAGGGTTTCAAAATTGAATGGCCTCAATAGCATAGTTGCAGGTAATTCTTTTACGCAATCCACAAATACAAGTAATAATGCAGTAGCTGTCGAAGTACTTATTAAGGGTCGATAAATTTCCCATAAAACTTGAAGCTTATTCCGACCCAGTGATCTCGCAGCACTTGGCAAACTGGGTGAAACTCTACCAAGCGCTCCATCTACGGTTTGCTGTGCAATAGAAAAAAAACGAACACAATAAGCCAAAATGATTGCAAAAGCTGTTCCTGTAAAAATCAATCCTGGATCATATCCCGTCAAGTCAAACACTCGATCTGCCAACCAATTATCCAGAAACGCTAGGGGTATTAGAATACCTATCCCAAGAACTGCTCCTGGTGCTGCATATCCTATGGTGGTTAAAGGTAAAATCAAAACTGGTAATCTTTTACCCGATAGCTGGATACCATAAATCATCAATAATGCCAGCGTGACTGTGACAAAAGCAGCCAGCCCGGACACTATTAAAGTATTTTTTATAGCAGAAAGTAGACTAGCATTGATCCAAAGATCTAAATTTCCATACCCTAAATTTAGGAGAACGAGGAAGGGTAAGATAAACCCAAAGAAAATTGGAAGAAAACAAACACAAAAAGCAATCAAACTATTAATACGATTTAGACTAGTCTTTTCTATATTTTTGTGACGATAAGACAGATTATAAAAACGTAATTTTCGTTGGTTAAATTTTTCGAGGGAAACCAAAATAACAATTAGAATTAACACAGTAGAGGCAATTTGAGCAGCGCCTCCTGCATTATTACTTTCCAGCCAAACACTAAATATTCCAGTTGTTAAAGTTTGTACGGCAAAGAAATCGACAGCTCCAAAATCGCTGGCTGTCTCCATCATTACTAGAGCTACACCTGCAAAAACAGCCGGACGCGCTAATGGCAGCCCTAACTTAAAAAAACGTCCCACAACTGAAATGCCTAACGACTTTGCAACCTCTTCACCGGAATCTGATTGTTCTAAAAATGCGGAGCGCGCCATCAAATAAACATAAGGATAAAGAGCGAGTGACAAAACAAATATTGCCGAACTTAAACTGCGAACTTCGGGAAACCAGTAATCCTGAGATGTCTGCCAATTAAACAAACTACGTAACAAAGATTGGATGGGACCAGCATATTCCAACAGGTCTACTAAAGCATAGGAAGCTACATAGGCAGGCAGGGCAAGAGGCAGAAACAGAGCCCATTGCAACCAGTTAGATCCTAAAAATCGGTAGCGCGCAATTAACCAAGCGGTAGAAGTTCCTATTACACCAGAAAATATCCCCACAAAAAACATAAGAAAGAGTGAATTAGAAGCATATCGGGGCAAAGTAGTTGATAACAAATGTGGCCAAATATTTTCTGTTGGAGTTAACGCAATTATGAAAACGGATAGTATAGGAGAGATTACTAGTGCAGCAATCAAGACCGCATTAATGGACCAAATATCCATATTTTTCAAAAAAAGAATTCTATTTTTTTGTATTTTAGCCTCTATCAAGATGTACCTGCTCAAACCAAATTTATTTCAACAAAATATAGCAGATGATCGAATAATAACCAAAACCTAATTCATACCCAGCGCTGTTTTGTACATACTTAGAATAGCCTCTTCTTCAGCGACATCTTCCAAATCACGTTTTCGTAAAGACACAATTTTTCGCATTATTCTCGTATCATATCCACGTGACTTTGCCTCAGCCATAACTTCTTTTTGTTGATCAGAAATATCTTTTTTTTCAATTTCCAAACGCTCAAATCTTTCAACGAATTGCCTCAACTCTTCTCCAGCTACTCTGTAACTGTCAGGCACGGTATCAACCATTATTCCCTCCTACCAAAAATGGATAAACTTTATCTAAATTTTTAAATCATTAGAGAACTTGCGATATTGAATAAACTAGCTTAACTCAAGGCCAAAACGGTGTAGAAATGGAATTACTTATTTGGATAGGTTCAATTTTATCTATACTTGGCCTTGTTGGCCTCTTTTGGTGCGTTAAAAACGTTTTAAAGGCAAAAAAGTCTGCAGTATCAGATGAAGAATTGCGTAGCAGCTTACAAAAAGTAGTTCCTTTAAATATGGCCTCACTTTTCTTATCTGCTACCGGTTTAATGCTAGTTATTCTTGGAATAATGCTCTGAGAAATCACTTTACGTTAGGCTTGATTTACTTCCTGTTTTTCATGTACCTTTTGCTTATCGGAGGTGTATATGAAACCAAACGTCGCATCATTTTTTGATAATGCTACAAACACCATATCATATGTAGTTTCAGACCCTAACGGGAACTCATGTGCCATTATAGATAGTGTTTTAGATTTTGATTTTTCTTCAGGCAGGACAAATACTGCATTTGCTGAAGAAATTATAGCTTTTGTAAATGAAAAAGGCTTAACAGTGGAATGGCTGTTGGAGTCTCACGTACACGCTGATCACTTATCAGCAGCTCCATATCTACAGGAAAAAATTGGCGGAAAAATCGCCATTGGGGAGAATATCAAACTAGTCCAGGATACTTTCGGGAAAATATTCAATGAAGGCACAGAGTTTCAGCGCGATGGCTCGCAGTTTGATAGACTTTTTAAAGATGGTGACAGTTTTCATATAGGGCAAATGCGAGGTGATGTCATTCACACACCAGGGCATACACCCGCATGTCTCACGTATGTAATTGGTGATGCAGCTTTTGTTGGCGATACACTTTTTATGCCTGATTTTGGAACTGCGCGATGTGATTTTCCAGGTGGGTCATCAACCACGATGTTTCATTCTATACAAAAGATTTTAAGTCTATCGGATGATACGAGGATATTTGTAGGACATGACTACAAGTCTCCGGAAAGAGATGAGTTTGCCTGGGAGACAACTGTCCGAGAGCAAAAAGAAAAAAATATCCATATTAAAGTAGGGAATTCTAAAGAAGATTTCGTAAAGATGAGGGACGAGCGCGATAAGAAATTGAATATGCCAAAGTTAATAATTCCATCTCTGCAGGTGAATATGAGAGCTGGGAATATGCCCGACCCGGATGAACAGGGTAATACATACATAAAAGTCCCTGTAAATAAACTTTGAGTTAGCCAGACATCTAGGAAAAAATGCAAATCGTTAATATATCTGGACTATACCATGTTTCTCCTCAAATATCCTTAACAGATGTGGAGTTTCTTTCAGAAAAGGGCTTTGAAAAAATTATTTGCAATCGCCCTGATTTTGAAGTCCCCCCAAATATCCAATCTTATATAATCGAAAAAGTTGCAACGGAAATAGGCCTATTATTTGAATATCACCCTCTGACATTCGATAATATGAATGCTGAGAATATTGAAAAGCAGATGGCTTTTATAAATGGAAGTGAGCGCCCGGTTTTGGCCTACTGTACTAGCGGAACTAGATGTGCTGCTATTTGGGCGTTAGGTCAAATTGGAAAGATGTCTAAAGATGAAATTTTAAAAACAACGCTAGAAAGTGGGTATAATCTCGAAGGTTTGCTATAATTGCTAGCTGGCCATTAACATTTGACGAAACATCTTAAAGAAGTTTTACATATTTAGAGTTGCGAGCTTGCGATTTAGCTTTATAAATTTGGTCTTGCTACAAACTAGGTAAATAAAGCCGAATAACGATCTTATTATCTATGGGAGACCACATGTCTAATAATATTTTTCCTCCAAGCGACAAATTTAAAGCCAACGCTATTATTGACAAACAGCGCTATGAAGAAATGTATTCTGAATCTATAAATGATCCAGATGCGTTTTGGTCAAAGCATGGTTTGCGAATAGACTGGATAAAACCCTTCACTAAAATCAAAAACGTGTCGTACGAACACCCAAATGTTTCAATAAAGTGGTTTGAGGACGGTGAGCTGAATATTTCGGCTAATTGTATCGACCGACACCTTGAAAGTCGTGGTGAGCAAACAGCTATCATATGGGAAGGCGACAACCCTTCAGAGAGTAAGCATGTAACTTATAGCGAGCTGCATCAACAAGTGAGCAAGCTTGCAAATGTTTATAAAAATTTAGGTTTGTCTAAGGGTGACCGCGTAGTGCTTTATATGCCAATGATACCTGAGGCAGCATATGCAATGCTCGCATGTGCAAGGATTGGAGCGATTCACTCCATTGTTTTTGCAGGATTTTCACCTGAAGCGTTAGCCGCTCGAGTTGAAGGCTGTAAAGCCTCACTTATAGTAACAGCCGATGAAGCGCCTAGGGGTGGAAAAAATACATCATTGAAGGCAAACGTAGATAAAGCATTAGAGATATGCGGTGATGTGCAAACTCTGGTAGTTGAAAGAACCGGAGGTAATGTCCCGATGACGGAAGGTCGCGACATATCTTATAATTCTGCAATGAAGGATGCATCTGAAAAATGTGAGCCAACTGCCATGAATGCAGAAGATCCATTATTTATACTTTATACATCAGGCTCAACTGGCGCGCCTAAAGGTGTTCAACACTGTTCAGGTGGATATTTGGTTTGGGCTTCAATGACACATGAATACGTATTTGATTATCACCAAGATGATATTTTCTGGTGTACTGCGGACGTAGGATGGGTAACTGGCCATAGCTATATTGTTTATGGTCCCCTTGCAAACGGAGCAACAACCTTAATGTTTGAGGGAATTCCAACCTACCCTGATGCATCCCGATTTTGGCAAGTTTGTGAAAAACATAAGGTAAACCAGTTTTATACTGCTCCAACAGCCATTCGTGCCTTAATGGGCCAAGGTAATGAATATGTTGAAAAATGTAATTTATCGTCCCTAAAAGTTCTGGGAACAGTCGGCGAGCCCATAAACCCAGAGGCATGGAATTGGTACAATGAGGTCGTTGGAAAAGGGAATTGCCCAATTGTTGACACATGGTGGCAAACTGAAACTGGCGGGCACCTGCTAACACCAATTCCTGGAGCGACGGATACAAAACCTGGGTCGGCAACAAATCCATTTTTTGGAATTAAACCAGCTATTTTAGATCCACAGACAGGCCAAGAAATAGACGATACTGAAGCAGAGGGTGTTTTATGTATCAAAGATAGTTGGCCAGGGCAAATGCGTACTGTTTATGGAGATCATGATCGCTTTGTAAAAACATACTTCAGTGATTACAAAGGGTATTATTTTACTGGGGATGGTTGCCGTCGCGATAGTGACGGATATTACTGGATTACGGGTCGGGTAGATGATGTTATAAATGTGTCAGGTCATAGAATGGGGACTGCAGAGGTTGAGAGTGCCCTTGTTGCTCACCCTAAAGTTTCGGAAGCCGCAGTGGTTGGTTTTCCACATGATATCAAGGGACAGGGTATTTACTGCTATGTGACACTAATGTCTGGTGAAACACCTACTGAAGAACTTCGTTTGGAACTAAGGAATTGGGTTCGCACCGAAATCGGACCGATTGCTTCTCCAGATCTCATTCAATGGGCACCTGGTTTACCAAAAACGCGTTCTGGAAAAATCATGCGGAGAATATTAAGAAAAATCGCTGAAAACGACTACGGTTCTTTAGGAGATACATCTACATTAGCAGAACCTGCTGTTGTAGACGACCTTATTATAAATAGAATGAACGATGCTTAATTAATTTAACCAAAATTAAAGATCAAGACCATTAGTTCAGCTTTGGATATTTTGCTTTAAGTTTTCTCGTAAGGTAGTTTTAAGGACTTTTCCATAATTATTTTTCGGCAATTCAGTGATATTGATATAGTATTTCGGTCTCTTAAAGCGAGCAATGTGTTTAAGGCAGTGTTGATCAAGAGTTTCAGGCAAAAATTTATGTCCTTTTTCTATCACAATAAAAGCAACAACTTCCTCTCCCCAGTCATCATTTTCTCTGCCAACTACTGAAGCTTCGCTTACAGATTTATGCAAAAGTAGAATTTCTTCGACTTCTCTTGGATATATATTTGATCCGCCAGAAATAATCATATCTTTTGAACGATCATGCATAGTTATATAACCATCCTTGTCCATCGACCCTACATCTCCAGTCAATAACCAGCCGTCAATAATTGTTTTTGAAGTAGCTTCTTTATTATCCCAATAACCTGGCATGACGATATCACCTCGCACCATAATTTCGCCTGTTTCTTCAGGTTTGCATATACCGCCAGTTTTATTACCTATTTTGACTTCAACCGCAGATTGAGCCCAGCCAACAGACTGCAAGCGCTCTTTCCATTTTTTTGATTTTCGATCTGCAACCTCATATCTTGGAAGAACTGTTATACCCATTGGGCACTCACCTTGACCATAAACTT
>CACAPQ010000016.1 GCA_902534325.1 Paracoccaceae bacterium
AATGCGAATGGCAGGGCCTAGAGAAGCAATTTGGCACGGTCTTATTCGCAAAAACCATGGCTGTACACATTTCATTATTGGAAGAGACCACGCGGGTCCTGGAAAAGATGCATATGGCATTAACTTTTACGGTCCTTATGACGCACAAAGCTTATTCAAAAAATATTCAAAAGAAATTGGGATAGAGATGGTGGGTTTTAAAGAGTTAGTATATGTACCCGAGAAAGGAAAATTTATACCCTTTGATGAATTGAATAGAGGTATTAAAACGTTAAATATCTCAGGAACTGAACTGAGACGGCGTTTGTATGAAGGAATAGAGATACCAGATTGGTTTTCATTTCCAGAAGTACTAGCAGAGCTTCGCAAAACATTACCTCCATTATCAAAGCGCGGTTTTACTATATTTTTCACAGGACTTTCTGGATCAGGAAAATCAACAATAGCAAATGCGGTTTTAACCAAATTAATGGAAATGGGTGGAAGACCAGTTACTTTGCTTGATGGCGATATAGTACGCAAAAATTTATCTTCTGAACTCGGTTTTTCCAAGGAACATAGGGATTTAAATATCCGTCGAATTGGATATGTAGCCTCAGAGATTACAAAAAACGGGGGCATAGCTATTTGCGCACCAATTGCTCCCTATTCAAAAACAAGGCTTTCCGTTAGAAATGAAATAGCTCAATACGGAAGCTTCGTCGAAATTCATATCGCAACCTCGCTGGAAATCTGCGAAAAACGAGATCGCAAAGGGTTATATAAACTGGCGCGGCAAGGGAAAATTGAAGCCTTTACTGGGATTTCCGATCCATATGAAATTCCAGAAAAACCCGAGCTGCGCTTGAATACAGAAAATGCTTCCGCTGACCATTGTGCTCAAAAAATTATCTTAAAACTACAAAGTATGGGGCTTATCAACTTTGCCAATTAGCAGTTAACGATCTGTTTTTATTTCAATCTTTTGAATAACATTTGTGGGGATATTTTGAACCAAATCAATATGGAGTAATCCATTTTCCATAAATGCATCACCTACTTCTATCCCATCTGCTAGGACAAAAGATCTCTGGAATTGTCGTGTCGCAATTCCACGATGAAGAAAAATTCTTGTGCCAGGTTCTCGATTTTTCTTGCCTTTTATAACCAGTTGACGATTTTCCAAAGTAATAGATAGGTCTGCTTCTGAAAACCCTGCAGTCGCTAAACTGATACGAAATGATCGATCAGATGTCTGTTCTATGTTGAAAGGTGGATAACCTTCATTACTAGATTTTGCCGTTCTTTCTAATAGCTGTTCCAATTGTTCGAAACCAAGCATATGCGGATATGCACCAAATGATAATTTTGCCATTTTAAGCCCTTATTCTAAAAGATACTTTTCAGCTCCTATTCGGCAGCTCTTTTTAGAGTTGGCGCCTTAAAATATAATTTTCAAGGGGTTAACAAGTAAAATTAATTATCCTATTAGATTAAGTCATTCAGTCAGGTCATAAAATGAACACTTCAGACAAAATATCAATGAAAACCGAAGAAGTCTTGAGGGTTGAATTAGAATTCTTTCGTCAAGAACATAGCGATTTAGATCAGGCAATCACTGTACTTTCTAATTCTGCAGCTACCGATAGACTTATGATCCAAAGACTTAAAAAGAAGAAATTACAATTAAAAGACAAAATTAAGCGACTGGAAGATCGACTTACACCCGATATTATTGCCTAAGATATATTCCTATTATATTAGGATAGTTGTGAAGATGAGGTAAAAAATGAGCAAAATCCAGGTAGGGTTAATTATGGGAAGCCAATCAGATTGGTCAACCATGAAGGAGGCAGCTAATATTTTATCAGAGCTTGGGGTAACATATGAAAAAAAAATTGTTTCAGCTCACAGAACTCCAGATCGCTTATGGGAATATGGCAAGTCCGCTGAACAAAGAGGTCTTAAGGTAATTATCGCCGGTGCTGGAGGCGCAGCTCATCTTCCAGGAATGATAGCGTCGAAAACTAACCTACCCGTTGTCGGTGTGCCTGTCACAACTACAAGTTTAAATGGCATCGATAGCCTCTATTCTATTTTGCAAATGCCTAGAGGTTATCCCGTTGCAACAATGGCTATTGGAGCGCAAGGTGCCAAAAATGGTGGCTTATTGGCGGCTCAGATAATAGCACTGTCTGATGCAAAACTAAACAAAAGCCTCAGTGATTGGCGGATAGCTTTATCGGCCTCAATACCTGATGAGCCTAAAGATGAGTAAATCAGTACTATTAAGCGGATCCACAATAGGCATACTGGGCGGCGGTCAGCTTGGGCAGATGCTTAGTATGGCAGCCAGCCGATTAGGTTTTAAAACTCACGTTTTTGAGCCAAGCGCCAACCCTCCCGCATCAAATGTATCATCTATATTTACACAGGCGGAATATGATGATTATAAAGCACTTGAGCAATTTTCTTCAAGCGTTGACGTGGTCACATATGAGTTTGAAAATATTCCTACTGGTGCATTGGATATTATTGAAAGACAATGTGAAATTTTTCCGAGCAGAGAAGCTCTTAAAATATCACAAGACAGGCTTTTAGAAAAAGAATTCATTAATAAGTTAGGCTTTAAAACCGCAAACTTTTATGAAGTTAGCACTCAAGAAGATTTAACTCATGCAATAGATCAAGTTGGAACTCCCAGCATATTAAAAACAAGACGTTTTGGATATGATGGGAAAGGACAACTAAAATTAGAGTCCGCTTCACAAGCCGAAGATATCTGGAAAGAATCAAGCGCAAAAGATTTAATACTGGAGGGTTTTGTAAATTTTTCTCGTGAATTTTCTGTAATTGGATCTCGATCAAAAGATGGACAAATATCATGCTTTGATCCGGGAGAAAATGTGCATAAAGAGGGAATTTTAAGAACTACAACTGTACCAGCAAATCTTACAGTCCAGCAAAAGACGGAAGCTGTTTTAATTACAGCAAAAATTTTGGAGTCGTTAAACTACGTTGGAGTAATTGGTATTGAGTTTTTTTTAGAGAAAAACTCTTTAGTTATAAATGAGTTTGCTCCAAGAGTTCATAACTCTGGGCATTGGACACAAAATGGCTGCACAGTAGATCAGTTCGAGCAGCATATTAGGGCAATAACAGGTTGGAAACTTGGTAATGCTGAAAGGCACAGCGATATAATAATGGAAAACCTGATCGGGGACGATATTTATAAGACTAACAAATTAGTTGCGGATGGTTCTCTTGCATTACACTTATATGGAAAAGCTGATGTAAATCCGGGCCGGAAAATGGGTCATTTTAACCGAATTAAAAAGTAAATTAGTAAATCTTTCAAAAAAAACCCCGGAATAAATCCCGGGGTGTTAGAATTTATAGTCATAGGGTTACATCATGCCGCCCATGCCACCCATGCCACCCATGTCAGGCATACCTGGAGCTCCGCCGCCAGCACCTGGTTTCTCAGGCTTATCTGCAACCATCGCTTCAGTTGTTATAAGCAAACCTGCAACAGAAGCTGCATCTTCCATTGCTGTTCTTACAACTTTAGCTGGATCAATAACGCCATACTTGAACATGTCACCATATTCTTCGGTCTGAGCGTTAAAACCAAAAGATGTATCTTTATTTTCACGAACTTTTCCAGCTACTACTGCGCCGTCTACACCCGCATTTTCAGCAATCTGACGAAGAGGTGCTTCAATTGCACGACGTACAATTGCAATACCAGCTTCTTGGTCAGGGTTTCCACCTTTAAGTTTTGCTAAAGCTTTTCCAGCTTGCAAAAGCGCAACTCCACCGCCTACAATGATACCCTCTTGGACCGCAGCTCGTGTAGCATTTAAAGCATCATCTACGCGATCTTTCCGTTCTTTGACTTCTACTTCAGTCATGCCACCCACGCGAATTACAGCAACACCGCCAGCTAGCTTAGCCACACGTTCTTGCAGTTTTTCACGGTCATAGTCTGAAGATGTTTCTTCAATTTGACTACGAATTTGAGTAACGCGTGACTCAATTTCAGCTTTTGCGCCGGCACCATCAACTATCGTGGTCTCATCTTTAGTAATTTGAACTTTCTTGGCAGTACCAAGCATATCCATTGTTACACTCTCAAGCTTCATTCCTAGATCTTCTGAAATAACCTGACCGCCAGTAAGTATTGCAATATCTTGAAGCATAGCTTTACGTCGATCACCAAAACCAGGAGCTTTTACAGCGGCAATTTTCAAACCACCTCTTAGCTTATTAACAACCAAAGTTGCTAATGCTTCGCCCTCAACATCTTCAGCAATGATTAACAATGGTTTTTGAGATTGAATCACCGACTCTAGAAGCGGCACCATCGACTGCAAAGAAGATAACTTCTTTTCATGAAGAAGTATCATACAATCTTCCAACTCTGATGTCATTTTATCAGCATTTGTCACAAAGTAAGGAGATAAGTAACCGCGATCAAACTGCATACCTTCAACTACGTCAGTTTCAGTCTCAAGGCCTTTATTTTCTTCGACTGTGATAACGCCCTCGTTCCCGACTTTTTGCATCGCATCAGCGATTTGCTGACCTATTTCAGCTTCGCCATTTGCTGATATTGTTCCAACTTGGGCAACTTCGTCACTATCCTTTACGTCGCGAGCCATTTTTTTGATCTCACCAACAACTTTTGAAGTGGCCAAATCAATACCTCTTTTTAGGTCCATTGGATTAAGGCCTGCCGCAACCTGTTTCAAACCTTCGCGAACGATTGCCTGAGCCAAGACTGTTGCCGTTGTTGTTCCATCACCAGCCTCATCGTTTGTTCGGCTAGCAACCTCTTTAACCATTTGAGCACCCATGTTTTCGAGCTTGTCTTCTAGCTCAATCTCTTTTGCAACTGTCACACCGTCCTTGGTGATGCGCGGTGCGCCAAATGATTTATCTAATACTACGTTACGACCTTTTGGTCCCAACGTTACTTTTACAGCGTCTGCAAGAGTGTTCACGCCTTTTAACATACGGTCGCGAGCATCTGTGCTGAATCTGACGTCTTTAGCAGCCATTGTGCTTATCCTCGTCTATTGGTTAAAATTAATAATTAGCGATTAAGACAAAGTGCCTAAAATATCGCTTTCTTTCATGATAAGAAGTTCTTCTCCATCAATGGTCACTTCCGTTCCAGACCATTTTCCGAATAAAATTTTATCACCTTCGCTAACTGACATAGCGATAAGTTCACCGCTATCCTTACGAGCGCCTTCCCCAGCGGCCACAATTATACCTTCTGCAGGCTTTTCTTTAGCACTTTCAGGAATAATCAATCCACCTGATGTTTTTTCATCGCTTTCTACGCGACGAACAAGAACACGGTCATGAAGTGGTTTTAATGCCATCTTTAGGCTCCTTCACTTAGTTACGTTGTGCCCTTTGCGGGCAATTATCACTCAACGTGTATGAGTGATAACGAGCGGTATTTATGTATGGATAATGGCAGAGTCAACCACCTTAGTAAAAATTTTTTTAATTTGTAAGAAATTCTCAATCAAACTAGCCCACGACCCTTTAAAAGAGCATCAACCTTTGGCAATTTTCCTCTAAACTTTATATAAGCTAATTCGGAATCAATACTGTTTCCTTTAGAAAGGATATTTTTTTCTAGTGAATTGGCCAACTTTTCATCAAATGGATTACCTGCTTCCTCGAACGCTGAAAATACATCCTCATCCATAACTTCCGACCACATGTAACTGTAGTAAGCAGCAGCATAATAACCACCTGAAAATACATGAGCAAAGTGTGGAGTTGCATGCCTCATCTCAATTGTCTCAGGCATTTCTATTTTACTTAAAATTTCAGTTTGAAGCTTCATGACATCGTGATCGGAATCCGAAAGATGAAAATAAAGATCCACCAAAGCGCTGGAGGTATATTCAAGGGTTTGGTAACCCATATCGTAATTTGAGGCACCTTTAATTCTTTCTATCAACTCGTCTGAAATCGGTATTTGGGTTTCATAGTGAAGTGCAAACTTTTTCAAAACGTCTGGGACGGTCAGCCAATGTTCAAATAACTGACTAGGCAATTCAACAAAATCGCGCGAAACAGAGGTTCCTGACAGAGGTTCGTAGGTAACATTGGATAATAGTTGATGAAGTGCGTGACCAAATTCATGAAATAATGTCTGAGCGTCATCAAAAGATAAGAGCGCAGGCGAGCTTTTTGCAAAATTACAAACGTTCAAAACTATTGGCTTTTGTACGGTTGGAAATTTAGCTTGAGATTGGAACGCACTACACCAAGCACCAGATCGCTTAGATGGTCTCGCAAAATAATCTCCTATAAATAACCCAATTGTCTTATTTTTTCTGAAAACCTCCCAAGCTTTACAGTCATTATGATAAAGAGGAAGATCTATTGGCACGAATGAAAGATCAAATAATTTATTTGCACAATAAAATGCAGCTTCGATCATCTGGTCTAAACCAAAATATGGTTTTATCTGTAATTCGTTTAATTCATGCTCATTTTGTCTTCTTTTCTCTGAATAATACTGCCAGTCCCAAGAACTAAAACTATCCGTTATACCATCTCTGGCCATGTAGGAGGTCAGAATTTTTTGATCTGTTAAAGCCTGTTTTTTCGAATGGCCCCAAACCTGCAGCAATAGCTTCTCCACGTTTTCTGGCTTTTTTGCCATTTCCGTCTCTAACTTAAATTCAGCAAAATTTTTATAACCAAGCAAATTGGCCATCTGTCTCCGTAAAGCTAATATTTCACGCGCAATCGGCCTATTATCAGTTTCTTCTTTTTGCATCCCTCTAGATATCCATGCTTGTTGAGCTTGTTTCCTCAGTTTGCGATTAGGAGAAAATTTTAAAAATGGTGTGATAATAGATCGAGATAATGTGATAATCGGATTTGTTATCCCTTTTTCATCTGCTGATTTTCTTGCAGCCTCAACCAGAAAATTAGGTAGTAAATTTTGGTCATCTAAACCAAGCTCAAGATGCCAGGAACGTTCATCAGCTAGTAAATTTTGTGAAAATCTGGTACCTAAAATTGAAAGCTGTTTTTTAATATCTTTCATTCTTTTTTTACTTTGACCATTGAGAGCAGCGCCTGCTCTTACGTAATCTTGATGTATTTTTTCTAAAAGCCTCTCTTCTTCAGCTAATAAGTTTAAACTATCAATTTTCTCAAATAGTTCCTGAATTCGATTAAAAAGTTTCTCATTCGATGTAATTTTTGATGAATGTGATGACAACTTTGGAGAAAATTCTGTCATCAGCTTTTCGCGCTGGGTATTAGAGTCTGCGCTCACCAAAGTATAAAAAACAGACAGAACCCTTTCCAGTAAATTACCTGATTTCAATAGTGCATGAATAGTATTTTCGAAGGTTGGTGGATCGGAGTTTTCGGAAATTTTTTGGATTTCCTTAAGCTCATATTTCATTGCTCTTTCCACAGCTTCAGAAAAATGGTCATCCGAAATTTCATCAAACGGTGCAATTTTGTAAGGAGTATTCCAACTGGTCAGTAGTGGATTTTTATTTACCATCTAAATATCTTCAAATAGAGCAAATTGGGCATTTTTTACTCGGGTTGATTTTTATCTTACGACTTTCCCCCTTCAAACCATCATAAATAAACATTTGTCCTAACAAGGTGTTACCTGAATGACTTAAAATTTTCAAAGTCTCAACGGCCATAACCGAGCCAATAACGCCCGGCAGAGGGGAAAAAACACCACCCTCAGAACACGTTACTGCCAAGTTATCCTTAGGGGGGGTTGGAAACACACATGCATAACAAGGCCCTCCTTCGTGCGGGGCGAATACTGAAACTTGGCCCTCCCATTGGCTCAAAGCTCCTGAAACTAAGTGTTTTTTTGTCATAACAGCAGCAGAGTTCGATATATATCTTGTCTCAAAATTATCAGTTCCATCTACGACAACATCATACTCAGAAAAAATCTCTTCCGCTATTTTAGAATTCAGTCGTCTATTATAGGGCCGCACATTCACATTACTATTCAACTGATAAATAGCATCCGCTGCCGAGAAAACCTTTTGTTCTCCTACTTGTTTTGTTGGGTAAATAACTTGCCTTTGCAAATTTGATAAGCTGACTTTATCATGATCAATAATCCCAATTGTTCCAACACCCGATGCGGCTAGATATTGAATAACCGGAGCACCTAAACCTCCTGCTCCAATAATTAAAACACTGGAATCTTTAATGCGACGCTGTCCAAGCCCACCAAGTTCTTTCAATAAAATATGCCTAGAATAACGCTCTAGTTCATGATTTGAAAACTCGTCTGCTTCTTTAACATTGTCGAGGTAAACATCGTTCGATTTATTTCTAAGACTATTGATAAATAAACGGAAAAGGAAAGTTAAACAGAAAATAAAAAAGATCGTTGCCCAAGGAGCCCAGCCACCCATTATGATCGAAAAGGAATTTGTTTCAGGAGTTAAAAAAAGAGTTCCAAGAATACAAATAAATATAATAAAAACAGAGGTCGCTCGTAAATTTTGGCTTACTCCCAAGTAGCCAGCAACAAACCAAGCAAAGACCAAAAAAGAAAGAACAGCTAATATCATTTCGTTCCCGTTGACCCGAACCCACTAGTACTTCTAATTGTCTGGCTCAAATTTTTTGAAACTTTGAACTGAACTTTCAAAGTTGCAGCAAAAACTATCTGTGCAACTCTCATGCCGTGGGTAATTTCGAACGCAGACTCACCCATATTTATCATGATCAAGCCAATTGGGCCTCGATAATCACTATCAATTGTACCGGGTGCGTTCAATAAAGTCAGACCATGCTTTAAAGCTAGACCAGAACGGGGTCTCAACTGGCCTTCCACACCGTTAGGTATTTCAAAACATAATCCGGTAGGGACCAACACTCGCTGCATTGGCGCCAAAGACACCCCACTAGAACGGAATTCTGCACTAAAATTGGCTTTTAAGTCTGCGCCAGCTGCTCCATTAGTTTCAAATTTTGGCAGGCCCAAATCTTGATCAGCCTCTTTGGTCCAACTAACGGCAACTTCAGGCATCCATTTCCTCAAGAGATCGGCTTATTTTTTTAACCAAAATTTCGGCGAGAGCTCGCTTTGACATTGTAGGTAATGTTTCAACTTCGTTATCAGAAACAATAATAGCAGTATTTTCAATACCGCCCATAGTTTGAGTACCCAAAGAAACATCGTTTACAACAATAAAATCACAACCTTTCTTCATAAGTTTGGATTTTGCATTCTCTAGGATATTTTCAGTTTCAGCAGCAAACCCCACAACAATTTTAGGCCTATTTTTTTTCATTTTTGAAACTGAAGCTAAAATATCTTTGTTTTCCGTCAAATTAAAAGCCGGTAAATTACCAGTTTGCTTTTTCAACTTCTGTTGCTCAGTTTTCTTGATTTTCCAGTCCGCAACTGCAGCTGTAAAAACTGCCGCGTCGGCGGGAAGAGATGAATGAACAGCACTGTACATTTCGTCTGCAGTCTCGACACTAATAACATTTGCGCCATGCGGCGGGTCCAAATTAACAGGACCCGTGATAAATGTTACTTCAGCACCGTATTCGACAAGTTTGTTTGCTATTGCACCTCCCTGTAAACCAGAAGATCTGTTGCTAATGAAACGTACTGGATCTATCGGCTCTCTGGTTGGCCCTGAAGTTACCACAAAGTGAAGGCCTTTTAACTTTTTGTCAGAAAAGTAAACCTCTATTTCTTTCAGAATTTCATCCGCCTCAGCCATTCGCCCAAAACCAAACTCACCACAAGCCATTTCGCCTTCATTTGGACCTACGAATTTAATACCGTTTTCATCTAAGGTTTTAATATTTTTTTGAGTTAAGGGATTTTTCCACATGCGAACATTCATAGCCGGAGCCATCAGCACTTTGGTGTCAGTGGCTAAAATAATAGTACTCGCAAGGTCATTTGCTTGGCCAGTTGCTGTTTTAGCGATAAAATCAGCACTAGCTGGCACAACAACAATTAAATCAGCACTTCGAGACAACTCTATGTGACCCATTTCGGCCTCATCAGTTAAATCAAACAACTTGTTATATACTTTTTCTTGGGCAAGTGCTGAAACTGACATTGGAGTTACAAAGTTCTCAGCAGCTTTGGTCATTACGGGAATAACTTCAGCTCCCTTTTCCTTTAGCTTCCTAACTAATTCCAAGGACTTATAAGCTGCAATTCCACCTGTTATGATGAAAAGTACTTTTTTACCGTTAAGCATCTACAATCTCGTTTCCCTAGCACTAGAAGTTTAGTGCGTTACGACACTGACATGCAACCCGTAGATTTAAATAGATAAGTCATAGTTGAAATTAGAGGAAATTTCTAACTTCACCTGCATTTTTTTCTAAATATTTGCGCATCTTTCCAAACGCAGCGGCTTCAAGCTGCCTAACACGCTCTTTAGACAAGCCTAATTCAGCACCCAAACTTTCCAAAGTTCGCGGACTTTCAATCAACTTTCTCTCACGCACAATAAACTGCTCTCTTTCATTTAGAGCATCCATAGCAACACCTATCCAGTCAGCCAGTCGTTGCTGATCATGCTCTTCTTCCACAGTAAGATCAGCCCGAGCGTTCTCGTCTTCTAATGTTTCAATCCATTCGCGACCTTCTTCATCACTTGCTTGTGTCGCATTCAATGAAAAATCAGAACCCGACAAGCGGCCATCCATCATTTCCACGTCATTTAAAGGAACACCAACTTCAGTAGCTATCAATTGATTCAGTTGGTGTTTATCTAAGTTTTCTCCAGTTTGCTGGGCTTCTCTCTCAAGCTGCGCTTGAACCCGACGCATATTAAAGAACAATGACTTTTGACTACTTGTTGATCCGGTTCGAACCATAGACCAATTGCGCATAACATAATCTTGGACACTGGCTTTTATCCACCACACAGCATAGGTAGAAAATCTTACACCTCTGTCAGGATCAAACTTATCCGCAGCCTTCATCAAACCTAACCCAGCTTCCTGAACCAAGTCGTTCATAGGAGCTCCGTATCGTTTAAACTTTGAGGCCATTGATATTGCTAGCCGCATGTAAGCTGTGATTAAACGATGTAAAGCAGCCTCGTCTCTCGAGTCCCGCCAAGCGTAAGCAAGCTGCAGTTCAGTCTCAGCATCAAGTAATTCAGCCTTAACTGCAGTTCTTGTGAGAGACATATTAGTGTTATTGTCTAAAGCCATTTTAATCACCCATAATCATAAATACGAGAATAAAACACTCGTTGTTATAACTGATACGGAGTGACGTTTCTGTTGGATCACTTTTGAAACTTGCAATCAAAAGAAACGAAATGATCTACCACTTACAAAATATTGTTTGAGCTAGAATGAAAAAAATGCTTCGGTAAATTTTTACGGACAAATTTATTTTGGAAAACTCAATTCTTCAGCTTTCCTTCTACTGCGTGCCAAATCATTTCTGCTATATTTACATTATCGAACCGCTCTAGTTCTTGTATCCCAGTCGGCGAAGTTACATTTATTTCAGTCAAGTGCTCACCTATGACATCAATGCCAACAAAAACCTGGCCTTTACTTTTTAATGTGGGCCCTATTGTACTGCATATTTCCATATCTCTTTGACTTAATTTTGCTGGTTCAGCTTTTCCACCAACGTGCATGTTTGATCTTATCTCACCAGCTTTTGGTACCCGATTGATTGCACCAACGGGCTCGCCATCAATCAATATAATACGTTTATCACCATTTTTAACATCAGGTAAAAATGCTTGAGCAATTAGAGGTTCTGAAGACATAATAGAAAATAGTTCATGCAAGGATGTCAGGTTTTTATCATCTTCTTCTAGCCGAAAAATACCGGCTCCACCATTACCGTAAAGTGGTTTGACAATTATATCCTTAAATTTGCGTTTGAATTCTTTGATCTCCTCTAAATCACGAGAAATTAGTGTATTTGGTATCAAATCAGGGAACTCCAAAACCAGCAACTTTTCGGGTAAATTCCTTACCCAGAAGGGATTGTTAACAATCAAAGTTTCTTTAGCAACCAAATCGAGCAAGTGGGTATTCGTTATATACCCCATATCAAATGGTGGATCTTGCCTTAACCAAATAACATCAAATTCTCTAAGATCTAGTTTTTCTGCTGCACCAAAATTTACATGATCACCAATTTTTCTTTTTAAACTGATTGAACGAACATTTGCTACAATTCTGCCTCTGTTAAAAGTCAACACGTCGGGGGTATAAACATATAAATCATAGCCTCTATTTTGAGCTTCTTCTGCAAGCCGAAAAGTGCTATCTGCATTGATATCTACACATTCTATCGGATCCATTTGGAATGCAATTTTCATAGGCTAATCTCATTATATCCTGAATATTTGAAGGACTGATTTTTTTATACCACCAATTTCAAAGGTAAACAATTTAGTCACCAACACTTTTTATTTTAAGCGCTAATTGATAAACATCTCTCCGAGGTACATTAAATGCCAGCGCCACCGCCTCTGCAGCATCCTTTACAGACATGGACTTTAGAGCATCTTTTATATTTTGCTCTATTGCACTCTGTTCAATATCAGGATTAACAGCACCGGCGACAAGAAGAACAATTTCACCTTTTATATTTTTATCACAGTAAAATTCTGAAAGTTCGTTTAAGCTGCCACGCTTTATATCCTCAAACTTCTTGGTGAGTTCACGGCAAATAACTCCCCCTCTATCCCCACCAAAAACTTCTGTTGCTTTTAACAGAGTATCATTCAACCTTTTCGCAGATTCATAGAAAATAAGCGTCCCACGATAAGACTTTAATCCACGAAATTTTAATTCCCGCTGGCTTTTATTATTCGGCAAGAAGCCTTCAAAATAAAATCTATCTGTTGGAAGTCCAGCAACTGTCAAAGCTGCTATTAGTGCGCAAGGTCCTGGAGCGCTTGTTACATTATTTTCCAAACTTAAAACTTCATTCAACAGAGAGAAACCAGGATCGGCTATCAAGGGTGTTCCTGCTTCGGAAGCATAGGCAACCGATTTACCCATCTCCAAGTAAGCGAGCAACTTTGGGAGCGCTTTGCTGGCATTATGGTCATGATAAGAAATTAAACTTCTATTTTTTAATTTAATGCCATGAATTTCCAGCAATTTTTTTAAAGTTCGAGTGTCCTCAGCAGCTAAAACATCCGCATTGGCTAAAATATCAAGTGCCCTTAAGGTTATATCACGTGCCGAACCAATAGGTGTTGAAACAAAATATAAACCCGGCGATAACTTGATTGATTTGTAATTGACCATTAGACACTTTTTAGTCGAAAATTTTAATTAACTCAAAATATTGAGGATTTAACGCCATGTTGGATAGAATATTGTCATTAAGCAAGCAATTAAAACTCATCAATTTTATGACCTTGGCTATTTTTATTTCGTCATGTGCGCCTCAGCAACGTGAAACTTCTATTGGCCCGAATATTGATGTTAAAAAACCTGTTCAAGTTGCTCTACTATTACCCAAATCACATCCAAAAACGCAGGCTTTGTCTGCGAGTTTAGAAAACGCAACTCTTATGGCGGCTGGGGATATGAAAAATGTTCAAATTCATTTGCGAATTTATGACACAGCAGGCAACCCTGCCCAAGCAGCCATTCAAGCACAAAAAGCCGTTGATAATGGTGCCAAAATTATCCTTGGTCCTTTATTTGGCGAAGCTGCGAATGCCGCTGGTATGGCGGTAGCAGACGAAGGTATAAATGTTTTAAGCTTTTCGAATAATACTTCCATTGCTGGTGGTAACGTATTTATTTTGGGTAAAACATTCCAGAATACATCTAACAGACTTTTGTCCTACGCTGCAAAAAAAGGAAAATCACGAGCCGTAATTTTATATCCTGATAATATTGAAGGGAAATTTGGAAGGGCAGCACTAGAGAAATCCGCACAAAATTCAAATATTCAGGTAGTAAAAAGTCAAGCTTTTGAATTTACGCAAAAAGGAATAGTTAACACCGTTCCGTTGGCGCGCGCCTCTATCGAAGTTGAAGATGCAGACCTACTTCTACTGACATCTAACTCAGCAGGAGCTCTACCCCTACTGGGACAATTGTTGCCAGAGTCCGGTATTAATACAAAGAAAGTCCAATTCGCTGGAATTTCCCGCTGGGATATACCCCATCAAACACTTCGGCTGAAAGGCCTTCAGAGTGGTTGGTTTACGACTCCAGATCAAGTTGTGCGAAAAAATTTTTCAAAACGATATGAAGCTTTATATCGGGAAAAACCTCATCAGTTGGCTGGTTTAGCCTTTGACGGAATAGCGGCTATAGGAGCATTAGTTCAAACTGGCAAACCTCATGCATTGGCTTCAAAGGGATTAACCCAGTCCGCAGGGTTTGAAGGTGTAGACGGAATTTTTCGGTTTTTGAAAGATCGAACAAATGAGCGAGGTTTAGCTATAGCAGAAGTCAGAAATAAGCAGGTATACATCATTGACCCAGCGCCACGATTCTTTAGATTTTGAACAATTTAAAAATGGGAAAGAAAGATCTAGCCATAATGACTTGGATTTGATCTGTCACCCAAAGCAAATTTTTGATAAAACTAAGGTAAACTTTTTTTTAAAATCAAACGCACCTGAAAGAACTGAATTAGTAAGTTTATTAAAGGAATTAAAATCGTCGGGATTCGAAAGAATTTCGCTAGAGCTCACTAAAAATCCGCTTAAAGCTAGAAAAGCTGTCACCAGCTATGCTTTTCTAACTGACTGCTTGGTAAAAGCCACTTGGGAGTTTGCAACGAAGGTACAATTTCCAACATATAATCCAACTGATGCGGAAAAATTGTCTGTTATTTCCGTAGGGGGTTATGGAAGACGCGAAATGGCCCCTTACTCAGATGTGGATTTGCTTTTTTTAACACCCTATAAAATTACGCCTTGGGCCGAAAGTGTTATCGAAACGGTTTTATACCTTCTCTGGGATTTAAAACTTAAGGTAGGGCACTCATCTCGATCTATACGAGATTGTTTGCGAATGGGCAGTGAAGACTACACAATTCGAACAGCTATGTTGGAGCATAGATTTGTTTGTGGAGACATCGATTTGGCCTCTGAATTAAATGAAAAACTTTGGAAGAACTTATTTGAGGGAACTGCTAAAGAATTTATTTCAGCTAAATTAAAAGAAAGGGAAAATAGGCATGAGAAACACGGCCAAAGATACATGGTCGAACCTAACGTTAAAGAGGGAAAAGGTGGATTACGTGATTTGCAGTCACTTTATTGGATCGCAAAGTACGTTTATAAAACTCAAAATATAAGTGATTTAATTGAGCTAAATGTATTCAGAGCAGACGAACAAGAACAATTTGACAAAGCTGAGGAGTTTTTGTGGGCCGTCCGATGCCAAATGCATTACCTATCTGATAGGGCAATTGAGCAATTGAGCTTTGACCTTCAGGTCGAAGTAGCAAAAGCAATGGGATATAAAGGCTCTCAAGCTCGACGTGGTGTTGAGATATTCATGCAAGATTATTTTCGACACGCAACACGGGTTGGAGATTTAACGAGAATTTTTTTAACTTCTCTAGAAGCCGTTCACGCTAAGGATGAACCTCTTCTCGAGCGATTATTTAAAAGAAGACCCAAAGTTGGTGAAGAGTATGCTGTTATCCACAATAGATTAGCAATAAAGTCAGAAGAAAAATTTTTAGAGAACCCTATAAATTTGCTAAAATTATTTTCAGAGGCACTTCGGACTGGTTTATTGATCCACCCCAACGCTATGAGATTAGTCTCTGCTAACTTGTCGTCTATAGATAAAGAGTTTAGGCAATCGCCAGAAGCTCAGACTATTTTTTTAGAATTATTACTCAAACACGGCAATCCAGAGAGAGCTCTACGCCGAATGAATGAATTGGGTTTTCTGGCGAAATTTATTCCAGAATTTGAGCCGATCGTAGCCATGATGCAATTCAACATGTACCACAGCTACACTGTTGACGAGCATACAATCCAATGCCTAAAAACATTAGCACAAATTGAAAAGGGCGAATTGGTTGAGGAATTACCAATCGCAAGCTCAATTTTGAAAGATGGGGTTAACCGTAAGGTAATTTATGTAGCGCTATTACTTCATGATATTGGTAAAGGGCGCTCCGATGACCACTCAATATTAGGAGCTAAAATTGCCAGGCAGGTTTCACCCAGGTTAGGCCTTAAAAAAGAGGAAACAGAAACCGTTGAGTGGCTCGTTAGATATCATTTGCTGATGTCTGATATGGCACAGAAAAGAGATATATCTGATCCTCGAACAGTCCGTGATTTTGCAAAAGCAGTTCAGAGCGTCAAAAGGTTAGATCTTTTGACTGTATTAACAGTATGCGATGTGCGTAGTGTAGGGCCAGACACCTGGAATAATTGGAAAGCAGCCCTTATCGGACAATTATATTCCGAAACAAGGCTAACTCTGGAACAGGGTGGCGAAGCTCTAAACAGAGAAAACCGTATGGCTGAGGCCAAAAAATCACTGAGGGAAAAATTATCCGATTGGGACCCTAAAGACATTAAAATAGAAACTGGGCGGCATTATCCACCATATTGGCAAGGTTTCCAAATTGGTGCGCAGCTTGCATTTGCCAAATTGCTGAAAAGTCTTGGTTCAGATGAAATCAGAATAGACCTAACACCGGATAAGGATAGAGCTGCTACAAGAATTTGCTTTGCTCTGGCGGACCATCCTGGCATTTTTTCTCGCCTTTCCGGTGCCCTTGCCTTGGTTGGAGCAAATGTAGTTGATGCCAGATCTTACATAACAAAGGACGGGTTTGCGACAGCTGCGTTCTGGGTTCAAGATTCAGATGGTGCACCATATGACCAATCAAGATTTTCAAGACTCAGAAGGATGATTGAAAAAACATTAAGCGGTGAAATTATCACTCGCGATGCCATAAAGGAAAGAGATAAATTTAAAAAACGGGAAAGAGCCTTTAAAGTCCGAACCTCTATAACGTTCAACAACGATGGATCAGAAATATACACAATTATAGAGGTAGACACTAGAGATAGACCTGGTTTACTGTTTGATTTAACAAGAACGCTGGCAAATATGAATGTTTATATAGCATCTGCCGTTATAGCAACATATGGCGAGCAGGTCGTTGACAGTTTTTACGTTAAAGACATGTTTGGTCTAAAATTTTATAGTGAGAGTAAACAAAAAAAACTTGAGCAAAACTTGCGACAGGCAATTACTCTTGGAGTGGAACGAGCACAATCTTGAAACCAATTCGCCTTATATCCGGCTTTTTGACAGTTGGCTTCTGGACATTGGCAAGTCGCATTTTAGGTATGGTCCGGGAAATATTATTATTTTCTTTAATAGGAGCTGGTCCACTTTTAGACGCTTTTTTTGCAGCATTCAGATTACCAAATATGTTTAGAAGATTTTTTGCTGAAGGTGCTTTTAATTCAGCTTTCGTCCCTTTAATTTCAAAAAAATATGAAAGAAAAGAAAATGCGACGGCTTTCGCAAACGAAGCAATGGGCAGTCTAGCTTTTATTTTATTAATTCTTACAACCCTTTCAATTATTTTTATGCCAGC
Organism: Paracoccaceae bacterium; assembly: GCA_902534325.1. GTDB lineage: Bacteria > Pseudomonadota > Alphaproteobacteria > Rhodobacterales > Rhodobacteraceae > Salinivivens. The sequence continues at coordinate 17,588 of CACAPQ010000016.1, forward strand.
ACTTATATGGGCTATCGCTAACGGGTTCGTAGGTGACGAACGCTTCGAAATCACCGTTGCTTTTGGCCGAGTAATGTTTCCTTATATCTTTCTGATCTCACTTGCAGCACTCTTATCTGGAGTACTGAATGCGCTAGGCTACTTCGCTGCCGCTGCCGCTGCTCCAGTTCTACTGAATATAACAATCATTTTCGGATTGTGTGTTTCATTCTTCTTTGAATGGCCAATAATGACAATTCTGATCTATTCAGTACCATTCGCAGGAATCCTGCAATTGATATTCTTGTGGTCAGCTGCAAAAAAGGCTGGTTTAGTCATTCGGCCAAGTAGGCCAAGATTATCAAAAGATATGAAGACTTTAGTTAGGGTGGCAATCCCAAGCGCTCTAGCAAATGGAGTTTTACAAATTAATTTGCTTGTTGGGCAATTTGTTTCAAGTCAAGAAAAGGGAGCAATTAGCTGGCTCTACGGTGCCGATCGATTGTATCAGTTACCTTTGGGTGTAGTAGGAATTGCAATTGGAATAGTATTACTTCCGGAATTATCACGCCGTATTGCCAGTAACGATGAGAGCGGAGCTCGATCGGCTTTTAATAATGCCTTTATAACAAGTATGGCATTAACCATACCAGCCACCGTGGCCTTATTTATCATTCCTCTGCCTTTGATATCAGCTCTTTTTCAACATGGCCAAACGACCTCTAACGACGCTGTGGCTATGGCACTAGCGACGTCAATTTATGCTCTCGGTTTACCAGCATTTGTGTTACAAAAGGTCTATCAACCGATTTACTTCGCTCGAGGAGATACAAAAACACCTTTTCGATTTGCTGTTTTTTCAATGGTTGTAAATTCATTAATTGCATTTGGCTTAATGCCCTTTTACGGGTGGATTGCTGCGCCAATTGCAACCACCTTTTCTGCCTGGGCTATGATACTACTACTTTTTGCTGGAACCAAAAAATTTGGAGTCAGCGGCAAACTGTCTAAGACTTCAAAATCAAAATTTGTGCTTATTATTATTTCATCTTTTGCTATGGGGCTACTCCTATGGATTGCAGATTACCTACTTAAAAAAGAAGTGGTCTCTCTTATTGAAAAAATTTCATTTGCTAGTTTTTTGGTTTTAATGGGAGCGGCCATTTACACATTTGTTGCAAATTTCTTGGGTGCATTCAGTGTCAAAGAGCTTCGACAAACTATTAAGCGAAATTAACTTCTTAGAATGGAAAGTATTCCTTTTATCCCACCTGGACTTAGGAAAAATGAGACGATAAAACCTATAACAAAACCTGCAAAATCAGCGATCCAGAGTTGCCCAGTTCCAAATAAGAAGCTGAAAAGCAACTGAATACTCATTAAGGCCACAATTAGTGAAAACGCCTGTGATTGATTTTTGTTTTTAGCTAGTCGAAGTGTAATCCAAGAAACAAATGTATAGGCTCCAACAAAGCCATAAACCCCTGGATAAGATCCTACCAATATTTGGCCATTAGTTGCCGATATGGAATAAAATAAAGCCGCAAGGGTTGTACTTAGAAACCAAATCAAAACTACGGATAGAGCCGAAAAAACTTCTCCAACAATTTTTCCCAAGGCCAACAATAAAACTGTAGCGAAAACAACAGAAAGGCTTGATAAGTTTACAAATGGATAAACCATAAATCTAGAGACATAATCAATGGAGAAATTGCTTGTCTCAAACATCCAACTTGCAAGATCAGGAGGCACACCATAATTTTGTATGAGAATTAACCTTTCAGCAGCCACCCCAGACTTTCCAACTAAGCCACCAAAACCAAAGAAAAGGAAGATTTCAACTAAGACTATACCAAAAAGAATGGCTAAAATAACGGCCGGTATTGGGTTTATCACTGGGGGTCTATTATAGTTTGACAAGTTAACTTCCTTAGCTTGACCAAAATTAGTGACACAGGTAAGCGATTTGAGACGAAAAATCCAGATGGAGAGTAGTAATGAATAAAGCTGTGCAATCTGAACCAATAGGTAAATTCAAGAAGCGAGTTTTTTCTGGAGTGCAACCTTCAGGTGGACTGACCCTGGGTAACTACTTGGGCGCAATCAAACGATTTGTTCATATGCAGGATGACAATTACGAAACCATTTATTGTGTAGTTGACCTCCACGCTATTACCGTTTGGCAAAATCCAAAAATGCTTAGGCAAAATACAAGGGAGTTAGCCGCTTCTTTTATCGCATCAGGTCTCGATCCAAATAAATCTATTTTATTTAATCAATCTGCAGTGCCCGAACACGCCCAGTTAGGATGGGTCTTTAATTGTGTAGCTCGCATGGGCTGGATGCAACGGATGACACAGTTTAAAGATAAAGCGGGGAAAAATGCTCAGAATGCATCGCTAGGTCTATTTGGTTATCCTGCGCTAATGGCAGCGGATATTTTAGCTTATCATGCGACACATGTTCCAGTTGGAGATGACCAGAAGCAGCATCTAGAACTGACCAGAGATATAGCCATAAAATTCAATCACGATTATGAAATTGATTTTTTTCCAGTGACTGAACCTGTTATTGGAGGACCAGCGGCTCGAGTAATGAGCTTGCGTGACGGTACAAAAAAAATGTCTAAGTCTGACCCTTCAGATTTAAGTCGGATAAATATGACAGACAATTCAGATATGATTGCAAATAAAATTAGAAAAGCAAAAACAGATCAATATGGCCTTCCGTCCGAACCAAAAGGGCTTGAAGGGAGAGCGGAAGCACAGAATTTAGTAGCAATATACGCTGCACTCGGAGATCAAAGTTTGGAAGGCGTTTTAAGCGAAATTGGGGGCAAACAATTTTCAGATTTTAAACCTATGTTGGTAGAAAGAGCTACCGAAGTGCTATCACCAATTTCAAGTGAAATGAGTCGAATAATGCAGGACATTCCTCAGTTGGACAAAGTATTGGATGATGGCGCACTTAAAGCTAAATCCATAGCCAAGCCAATTTTGCAAAAAACTTTTGATATCATAGGTATGGCTTAGATAAATCGGTGTTCTTATTCTCAGACCTAAAATCAACAATAATTTTCTGCAGCTGCTGGCTTATTAGTTAGAAAAAGTTCAAATTCGTCTCCAATATCAATTGGAATTGTAACCGGCAACTTTTTGTAAAGAGCAACTTGAAGCAGCCGACGGATATTGTCGCATATACTCAATTTAATAAATAAGAATAAATCTTTTAGAATGATTCTAAACTCTTGACTTTTTTTGACTTAATTTACATATTAATTACGAAAATTAGGGATCAATAAATGTTCATTCAAACAGAATCTACTCCAAACCCAGCTACTTTGAAGTTTTTACCTGGACAAACAGTACTAGAAGAAGGAACTGCCGATTTTCCTAATGCTGATGACGCAATCATTTCTCCACTTGCCCAAAGACTGTTCAGCGTAAATGGTGTAACTGGTGTTTTTCTCGGCCGCGATTTTGTTACTGTGACAAAGGAAGATGACGTAGAGTGGGATCATGCGAAACCAGCTCTACTTGGCGCAATAATGGAACATTTTCAATCGGGTCAAGAAGCTATAAGTGGAGAAGCAGCACCTGATCACTCTACCGAAGTGTCTGAAGAAGACGCCCCAATCGTTGGTCAAATTAAAGAATTACTCGACAGCCGGGTCAGGCCAGCAGTTGCTCAAGATGGAGGAGACATAACTTTTCACGGTTTTGACCGAGGAGTAGTTTACCTTCAAATGAAAGGTGCGTGTTCGGGCTGTCCCTCTTCAACAATGACCCTGAAGATGGGAATCGAAAATCTTTTAAGGCATTATATTCCAGAGGTGACCGAGGTTCGCCCCGTTGATCTTTGATGAAAATGTAATTGTTTTTGACACCTCCGACCAATATATCGCCGCAGCGCTATATCGTGGAAAAGAAAATATCCGAACAAAAATAGAATTCATGGCTAGAGGACAAGCAGAGAAGCTTATGTTATCTCTTAATGAGCTTTTAGCAGTTTCCTCTTTAAATTGGTCAGATTTGAGTAAGATCGGTGTCTGTACAGGTCCAGGTAATTTTACAGGTATCCGAATTTCCGTGTCAGCCGCCCGAGGTTTAGCTTTAGGCCTAGAAATACCGGCAATAGGAGTTACTAGTTTTGAAGCCACTTTGTATGGGCGTGGTGATAAAAATCTAGCTTTGCTGCCAGCCAACAAAGGTTTTTATTATGTTGGCTCAAATCCAAAAAATGCAAAATTTATATCAGATGATAAAATAGATCCCGAAAACTTTAAGTACATTCATAAACCCTCACCCGAAGTTCATCTGAAAAATATAGCTTTATTGGCTCAAGAAAAAGAAATCGGTCGCCCTGTTCCATGCTATATTAAACCTGCGGATGCTGCACCCAACTTAAGTAAAGCACCCAATATTTTAAAATGACACCGTTTGAGATGGCAACACTACATTTGCTTTCGGGAATCCACACCCGGCCATGGAGTGAAATTGAATACAAAAACCTTCTTGATAGAAATACAAGCAGATTTTTTCATACCGAAAATGGCTTTCTTATTGGTCGTGTTATTGACCAAGATGCAGAGATTTTAAATGTGATTATTCATCCAGATTATCGTCGACTTGGCAAGGCAAGCAAACTCATTGGAATGTTTGAAAAAGAAGCAAAAGATGCTGGATCTTCAAGGTGTTTTCTTGAAGTCGCCGAATCGAATAGCTCAGCTATAAAGCTTTATAGTGCTCTAGGCTATTTGAAGGTTGGGCAAAGAAACAATTACTACAAATTTGTTGATGGTCGTAAAGACGACGCAGCAATCTTGTCCAAAGAAATATGAGCCCGCTTTAAATTATCCTAAAATTAGATTGATTTAAGAAAAAAGCTGTTGACCAGCATTTGCTGAAGCGTCTTAATGAGATAATAATATTTTAAAATCCAAACGCGCTAGAACGTGTAGGGATAAATTAACAACTGGGAGTTTTATATGAATATCGTTACGAAATTGTTGTCAGCCGGAGTTGGCTTGACCATGAGTGCAGGTATAGCTTTAGCCGAACCCGCCATTATTTTTGATCTTGGGGGAAAATTTGATAAGTCCTTCAACGAGTCTGCATTTACCGGAGCGCAGCGCTGGGCAGATGAAACAGGAGGATCCTTCAGAGAAATTGAACTTCAAAATGAAGCACAGCGTGAACAGGCTTTGCGTAGATTTGCAGAGGCTGGAGCTAACCCAATTGTAATGGCTGGCTTTGCATTTGCTGATTCACTTGGTAAGGTTGCACCAGATTATCCAGATACAAAGTTTGCTGTTATCGACGTAAACTGGCTAAGTTTACCAAACGTGAGAGGCATTGGCTTCAATGAGCACGAAGGCTCATATTTGGTTGGAATGCTCGCAGCACAGGCATCGAAGACAGGAACAGTTGGTTTTGTAGGTGGTATGGATATACCTCTAATCAGGCGTTTTGGATGCGGGTATGCACAAGGCGTAATGGCAGTAAATCCTAATGCTACCGTTATAGCTAATATGACTGGAACGACACCTGCTGCATGGAACGATCCAGTAAAAGGTTCTGAGCTTACAAAAGCCCAAATTAGCCAAGGTGCAGATGTGGTTTATGCTGCCGCAGGCGGTACAGGTGTAGGTGTTTTACAAACAGCTGCCGATGAGGGCATTTTATCTATAGGTGTTGATGCAAACCAGAACTATCTACACCCAGGGAAAGTGTTAACCTCAATGCTGAAGCGTGTTGATAATGCTGTTTATGAAGCGTTTTCTGCTGGAGAAAATTTAGAAACTGGAAATTTTCAAATGGGTATAGCCAACGGCGGAGTAGGTTATGCATTAGACGAGCATAATGCTTCCTTAGTATCTGACGCTATGAAATCTGCAGTTGATGCAGCATCAGCTTCAATAGCAAATGGATCAATGAAAGTTCATAACTACACCGATGATGAGTCTTGCCCAGCCATTTCATTCTAATAGGTGTAAAAATACTAGTAAAAACCGCGCCATTTCAGGTGCGGTTTTTATATTAAATTGAGAAATAAATGACTAAAAACCCAGCGATCGAATTAAGACAAATATCTAAATCCTTTGGTCCTGTTCAAGCAAACAAAGATATTACTATCCGCGTGATGCCTGGAACAATTCATGGAATTATTGGAGAAAATGGTGCTGGGAAGTCAACCTTAATGTCCATTTTATATGGATTTTACAAGGCTGATGCAGGGGAAATTTTTGTTGATGGCAAAAAAATTTCCATACCGGATAGCCAAGCGGCAATAGCTGCAGGAATCGGAATGGTTTTCCAACATTTTAAGCTAGTTGAGAACTTTTCAGTTCTTGAAAATATTATTCTCGGTGCAGAAAGTGGAGCTCTTTTATCCCCTTCTCTTAGCAAAGCCAGAGCCGAACTTGCAGCGTTGGCAGCAGAATATGAGCTAAATGTAGATCCTGATTCCATAATTGAGGATATTGGGGTTGGAATGCAGCAACGAGTAGAAATTCTTAAAGCTCTTTACCGACAAGCAAATATTTTAATTTTGGATGAACCTACAGGCGTTTTAACCCCAGCTGAGGCGGATCAGCTTTTCAGAATACTCAAGCGGCTACGCGAAGAAGGCAAGACAATTATTTTAATCACTCATAAGCTCCGAGAAATTATGGACATTACAGATACAGTGAGCGTAATGCGCCAGGGCGAAATGACAGCCACCTTGAGAACTGACAATACTAGTCCCGAGGATTTGGCAGAACTTATGGTTGGAAGAAAAGTTCTACTTCGCGTTGATAAAACGCCTGCAAAGCCCACAAAGCCAGTGCTTGAAATACAAAACCTAAGTATGGTCGATGATTTTGGCGTGCAAAGATTAAAAAATATTAACCTGACTGTAAAAGCAGGGGAAATACTTGGTATTGCTGGTGTCGCGGGGAATGGTCAGTCAGAGCTTTTACAAGTCTTGGGGGGCTATAGCGCCGCTACAGGTATTATTAAATTAAATGGATCAGAAATAGACTTATCAACCAGTGTATCTGGCGATGGTCAAGCAAGACGGGCACTAGGGATGGCACATGTGCCCGAGGATAGACAACGCGAAGGTCTAATAATGGACTTTATGGCGTGGGAAAATGCAGTTTTTGGTTACCACCGTGAAAAATCCAACCAGGTAAATCGATTTTTTATGGATAATAATGCAATTAGACAAGAGACCGAAGAGAAAATGAAGCGGTTTGATGTTAGGCCTCCTAACCCAAAACTAACCGCAAAAAATTTTTCAGGTGGAAATCAACAAAAAATAGTTTTGGCCCGTGAAATTGAACGCAATCCAGACTTACTGCTTGTGGGGCAACCAACTCGGGGAGTTGATATTGGGGCCATTGAATTTATACATCAACAGATTGTTGCACTACGCGACCAAGGAAAAGCCATTTTGCTTATATCCGTAGAATTGGATGAAATATTGTCCCTATCAGATAGAGTCCTTGTCATGTTCGATGGAGCGATTATGGGAGAGAGAAATCCGGCAAAGACAAATGAAAAAGAACTAGGGCTTTTGATGGCTGGTGTTTCTGAAAAAGCGGCTCAATGATGTATTATAATCCTGAAAATGACTGTAGTGGAGCACGCAAATGGATATAATGCCACGATGGGTCGATATAATAATCGTGCCCTTGTTATCTTTGTTTTTAGCAGCTTTTTTATCTGCATTACTCATTATAGCAATTGGTGAAAGTCCAATAGCAGCCCTAAATCTTATGATTGAAGGTACGTTACTTCGATCTGCAGGCTGGGGCTATATGCTTTATTACACTACAAATTTTATTTTTACTGGCCTTGCTGTTTCAGTGGCTTTTCATGCTGCACTTTTTAATATTGGAGGAGAAGGTCAAGCTATGATCGGAGGCTTGGGAGTAGCCCTAGTTTGCTTGTTCATTCCATGGCCACACTGGACATTAGCCATAGTTGGTGCTTCGGTTGGGGCTGCTCTTTTTGGTATGATTTGGGCTGGTTTGCCTGCTTATCTGCAAGCAAAAAGAGGCAGCCACATCGTAATTACCACTATTATGTTTAATTTCATCGCGGCAGGGGTGCTAAATTTCTTTTTGGTAGACGTTTTAAAACCAAAAGGAAGCATGGATCCTGCATCCGCCAACTTTCCATCGACTACTCATCTCCCCACCTTCCAAGATCTAGCGAGCTTATTTGGGTTTGAAAAAGCTTTCAGATCTGCACCTGCAAATGTGAGTTTTTTTATTGCACTTTTGGCCTGCGTCGCCGTTTGGTATCTGATTTGGCGTTCTCCACTAGGATATGAAATTAGAGCTTTGGGGAAATCTGGACCAGCGGCGCGCTATGCAGGTGTTAGACCTGTAAAAATAATAATGATAGCGATGATGATCTCGGGTGCATTATGTGGAATGATGGCAATAAATACAACGCAAGGTGAAAGTGAGCGCCTTATTTTGAATTTTACCGAAGGTGCCGGTTTTATTGGCATCGCAGTTGCTCTAATGGGCCGGAGCCATCCTTTAGGGGTTCTATTGGCTGCTTTGTTATTTGGCTTTCTATACCAAGGCGGTGCCGAATTAGCCCTTTGGACTAAAATACCCCGTGAACTAATAGTAGTAATTCAAGCTTTAGTGATACTATTTACGGGAGCCCTAAGTTTGATGGTGAGAGCTCCACTTGAAAGGTTTTTTATGTCTCTTCAGAAGGCAAAAGAATGATTGACTTTTTAACCCTACTTCAGGTTTTAGATAGTTCATTGCGCCTCGCCACACCTTTGTTATTGGTGTGCTTGGCAGGCTTATTTTCTGAACGCGCAGGTATTTTTGACATTGGGCTCGAAGGAAAACTTTTAGCTGCAGCGTTTGTGTCTGCAGCATTCGCAGCAATAACGGGATCTGTCTGGCTAGGTCTTTTAGCAGGCATATTAGCATCAATTATGTTATCATTACTTCACGGATTAGCATCAATTACACTCCGCGGCGATCAAATAATATCAGGCGTAGCAATAAATTTTCTAGCAGCAGGCCTGACCGTAGTAGTAGCGCAAGATTTGTTTGGACAAGGAGGTCGAACACCACCTTTAAAGTCAGGCGGCAGGTTCGAACCAATAAATTTTCCAGGGGCTACGTCGTCAAAAGGAATTAATGATGCAGGTCCATTAATGCAGCTTTACTCAGAACTCTTTTCCGGACACTCTCTTCTTGTTTATGTTGCACTGCTTACGGTGCCTTTATCATGGTTTATACTTTACAAAACGAGATATGGACTTCGCTTACGCGCCGTTGGCGAAAATCCTGCTGCAGTTGATACAGCGGGAATATCAGTTGTAGGATTGCGATATAGTGCAGTTATTATAGGGGGCGTTTTGTGCGGCATTGCAGGTGCATATATCGCAACTTCCCTTCAGGCTAACTTTACAAAAGATATGTCTGCGGGACGTGGTTTTATTGCATTGGCAGCCTTAATTTTTGCTAAGTGGCGTCCTTGGTATGCACTTAGCGCATGTTTATTATTTGGTTTTTTCTTCGCAGTAGATACTCGATTTCAGAACATACTATTACCAGCTTGGTCACTGAGTGGATTTCTAATACTCATAGCGCTAGGGTTGTTGAGCTATGTTTGGAGAAAGGATTATTTAGACAAAGTGGTACTTGGAGGTTTAGCCCTTGGAATTTCGACTATTGCAATCATGATTGTTTTCTCAGTTTGGAATACTGGAGCTAGCAGCCAAATTAAAATCCCTGTCGTCTTCATACAATCACTTCCTTATGTTCTAACAGTAGTGGTTTTGGCAGGGTTTGTTGGGAAAGCTATTCCTCCTCGGGCAGGCGGGCAACCATATGTAAAAGAACGTTAGCTATTCAAATTTCTGAAAACTACCTAGCGCGGAGCCATTCTTATTGCTCCGTCTAGACGTATCACCTCTCCGTTCAGCATATCATTCTCAATAATCTGAACCACTAATTTAGAAAATTCTGTTGGTTTTCCTAATCTTGATGGAAATGGGACCTGTTTTCCCAGAGATTCTCGAACTTCTTCAGGCAAACTTTCCAAAAGTGGTGTCAAAAATAATCCTGGCGCAATCGAACATACTCGAATGCCTTTATCAGAAAGGTCTCTTGCCATTGGAAGTGTCATTCCAACAATACCGCCTTTGGAAGCTGAGTATGCAACCTGACCTATCTGCCCATCATAAGCCGCAACCGACGCTGTATTCACTATAATACCTCTAAATCCATCCTCCGAGTACTCCCTATTTTTGACCATTTCAGCCGCACATACGGAAGCTACATTAAAGGAACCAACTAAATTAATGTTAATCACTTTAGCAAATAATTCGTTGGAATGAGCTTCACCTCGTGAAACAGTTTTTGCTGCTGGACCTATACCCGCACAATTTACAACAATCTGAATTCCTTCATTTTGCTTAGAAAAAGATAAAACTGCTTGTTTTACAGAATTTATATCCGATACATCAACTTTATAGAAATCCGAATTTATTTCTTTCGAAATCGCCAGACCTTTATCAGTATCCAAGTCAAAAATAGCTACCTTTGCACCCATAGATGATAGCGTACGCGACGTTGCTTCACCCAACCCGGAGGCGCCACCAGTAACTACCGCTGATACTCTTCCATTTATTTCCATTGATCATCTCACCATATATTTTTTATTAACAATGCAAATCACCTTATTGATCTAAATTTTGCAACCTATATGGGATTTGATATATTTGCACCAGGATACAGAAATGACACATGACAAACAACTTTGCCGAGTAGAGTTCCCGACGTTTGTTGAGATGCCTACTAGATGGATGGATAATGATGCCTACGGTCATATGAACAATATTGTCCATTATGCATTAATAGACACAGCTGTTACTGATTGGCAAAGAAACCATGGCTTCTTTAGTGAAGAACACAAATGTTTAGAATTTATGGTAGTTGAAAGCGGTTGTCGCTACTTTTCTGAAGCGGCCTATCCAGATAAAATAGCAGTTGGCTTAAAAATAAAAAAAATTGGCAATACATCATGGGTATATGAGGCAGGGCTTTTCCGAGAGGAGGACAAATTGTGTTTCGCCCTAGGTTTTTTTGCTCAGGTTCTCGTAGATAGTAAAAATAGAAGACCAAAGCCTATCCCTGAAAAAATGCGTGATGCATTAAAATTGATTGAAATTTAATCTAGAAGCGTAAAACCCATAGTATATTTACAAAATTAGAAATTCTAAAAACTAATCACTTTTCCAGTTTCAGCAGAAACCTGCGCCGCGTGGCCCATTCTAACCGCCCAGATACCATCTTCTAGAGTAACTTCTGGAGATATTTTCCCATCAACCACAAGCATGAATCTTTGATGCTGGTAAAAGGTAGAACCATGATGATCGCCAGCATCCAATAGCTTTTTATCCACGGGCACCTCTAGTTCCTTTAAACCAGACTTATCTCTAGGACTGATAACTATTTTTGATATTGGAGGAGTCCCAAGTTTTTTCGGCCAAAACCTAGCAGGTCCTGGAATAAAAGTCTCAATTTTACCAGCTTCGCCTGTGACTGATATCTCTTCTTGATACTTAGCTCCTTCTGCAAACATACAAAGTTCCAGCATAGCTCTAATATTATTTTCAAACTCAACAATAACATACCCGTGATCCCAAATATCTGGCACCAATCCCGAGTAATTCTCTTTTAGGTGGTTAACGGCCTGCCCCCCACTCGCCATTATTTTAGTTGGATTAGACTTTGTTATTAACCTCATCAAGTCAAAAAAATGGCAACACTTTTCAACAAATGTTCCCCCACTATTTCTATTGAATCTGTTCCAATTATCAACTTTAGGAAGAAAGGGAAATCTATGCTCACGAATGGAAAGCATTTTGATATCACCAGTTACATTTTTTTGCTGCGTAATGAGTTGTTCTATTGGTGGCATATATCGATATTCCATAGCCACCCAAACCGGTGCTGTATATTTGGCTAAGAAGTGTTTTATTCTCTCCAAGTGATTGATGTTAGCGAATAAAGGTTTTTCTACTAAAATTGGCTTATGAGGGACATTAGCTAATTGTTCCAACTGATCCATGTGAAGATGATTTGGCGACACTATTAACCAGCAGTCAATGTTTTCGTCACTCAAAATTTTATCAAGAGAGTTATGAAACTTGGCCTCTGGTGCAAGTGCTTTTGCCATTTTCCGCATATTTGGATTAGGTTCATAAACTGCATAAGTTAAAGCATCATCGATTAAATTTATATTGCGGAGATGCTCCTGTCCCATCATTCCACAACCTATAATTCCATACCTTTTTTTCATAACGGTCCTAACTAATACGGGTCGTATAGCGCGCAATATTTGTATCAATCCAACTTCGCGAAAACTCTACAGCAGCTCCAGACTGATCGTAAGCCAAACGCTCTATACAAACTGTTTCTTGAAAATTCATTATTTTAAACTCCTTAGGAGACCAAACAGGCACTGGAAGTAAGGTGGTGCTATCTTTGGCTGAAGTAATGCGTAAATTTAGGATATCTTTATAAAACAGATAAATAGATTGTGAAATATTATCAAATGTATGCCCGTCAATTTTAGTCGAGTCTAAATTTATTTCTTCTAACACGCACGGTAGATCGTCTAGGGATCGTAATCGCCTTATCCTCAGGCATTTATCTGATTCTCCAAAAAACGGCGCGTTTTTTGGTTTTTTAACCAGATTGATATCTAAATTTTTCGCTGAAGGTAAACCTCCACCGTCGATCAGTTCGACTCTAAAAAACGAGTAAATAGAATTAAATTTCGTATTAAATTTTATATAATTTCCAGAACCATGCCTCCTAAATAGAGCACCTTTTTGTTCAAGGTCTTTCAAAGCTTTTCGCAATGTTCCAACAGAAATATTGAGAGATTTAGCTAAATGTCTTTCGGGCAGTAGACGTTCACCATCCGATAAACGACCTACTATTATTTCTCGCATAAGCATTTCACTAATTTGGATATAAACTGGTAAAGAGGTGGCTTCAGACATGCTTTCAAAATGTAAGTAATTTCAAAATTGATACACCATTGATTTACATATGTTGGAATGCTACGCAAGACTTAAGATAAGGGGAAGCCTATGACCGTCGTGCCAATAACATCTGCTGACTTAAGAGCTGCGGAAGTTTCTTGGTTCTCAGCTTTATGCTCCGACGATTACCAATTTTTAGGGGTTCCTGATGGAAATCTTCGCAGTTCCTGGGAACATTGTAGTTCAATCGTAAAAGAGGCAGAAAATTATGGATTCCGAAATATTCTATGCCCATCATCTTATCAAGTTGGACAAGACACATTGAGCTTTGTAGCTGGCTGCGCACCAATAACCGAAAAAATTAATATGCTTGCTGCAGTAAGGTGCGGTGAAATGCAACCTATTATGCTTGCCCGAACTATCGCCACCTTAGATCACATGATGAAAGGCCGCTTGACAATTAACATTATTAGTTCTGATTTTCCCGGGGAAAAAGCTGAAAGTGGATATCGATATCAACGTTCAAGAGAAGTAGTGGAAATTTTGAAACAAGCCTGGATCCAAGATGAGATTAATTATGTAGGTGAAATATACAACTTCTCAGGTCTTACAACAGAACCTTCAAAGCCATTTCAAATTGGAGGACCGCTGCTTTATTTTGGGGGCTATTCTCCACCAGCTCTTGAGTTATGCGGGCAACATTGTGATGTCTATCTGATGTGGCCTGAACCCAAAGAACAAATAATTGGGCGGATGAAATCTGTAAATGAGGTGGCTGAAAAATATAATAGAACCCTCGATTATGGTCTGCGTGTTCATATGATTGTTAGAGATACCGAAATAGAAGCCAAAGAATATGCTGAGTATATAGTATCAAGGCTAGAAGATGACTTCGGAAAAAAAATAATAGAACGTGCTCAAGATAGCTCTTCATTGGGAGTCTCTCACCAAGCAAAAAATAGACAAATTTCGGATGAATTTGGTTATGTCGAACCTAATCTTTGGACAGGAGTGGGTAGAGCAAGATCTGGATGTGGTGCTGCTATTGTTGGATCAACTGATCAAGTGATGAGTGAATTAGAGCAATATCAGAAATTAGGAATTCGCTCTTTTATCTTATCTGGATACCCCCACCTTGAAGAATGCAAACATTTTGGCTCGAAAGTCTTGCCAAATATAAAAACTTGCTCTTTACCGCATGTATATGGCCGAGTTCCCAATAATATACCTTCAACTCCACTAGGACTAGGACAGCGTAACTAATGGAAAGAATTAAAATCAGTTCATCTCTGACAATGTCGCGTTTGGTATACGGAATGTGGCGATTAAGTGATGACGAAAACACATCGCCCAATCATGTAAGAAATAAAATCGCAAGTTGTTTGGATCAAGGAATAACTTCCTTTGATCAGGCCGATATTTATGGCGGTTATGAAGCTGAAGAAATTTTAGGAAATGCGCTTAAAAGTTCAAATCTCCGTCAAAAAATGGAAATTGTTACCAAATGCGATATCGTAGCTCCAGTGGGTAGATATGAAAGTGCCCGGGTTAAGTATTATGATACGTCAAGAGATCATATTCTAAATTCAGTAGATTCATCTTTAAAACTAATGGGTATCGATTACATCGATTTGCTTTTGCTCCATAGGCCAGACCCATTGATGAACCACTTTGAAACTGGTGCTGCTCTTGATGAGATAATTGCCTCTGGGAAAGTAAAAAATGTGGGTGTTTCAAACTTTAGACCTTGGGATTGGAATTTATTGCAAACTGGGATGAAAAACAAACTCGTCACCAACCAAATTGAGTTAAGCGTGCTAGCACATGATGGCTTCACTAATGGAGATGTCGCATTTCACCAAAGTAATAATACTCCCATTATGGCATGGTCTCCTTTAGCCGGAGGAGACTTATTTTTGAAATCGAACAAAAAGATTGTAAGTCAACTTGAAAGTATAGGGAAAATATTTGGCGTCGAACCAGGAACGGTCGCTGTGGCCTGGTTGCTTGGGCACCCGGCTAATATTCTACCCGTATTGGGAACAAACTCATTGGCTAGAATAGAGACAATTTCAAAAGCCATAGAGGTTAAATTAGATAGGCAAACCTGGTTTGAAATTTACACAGCCGCGCTTGGGCGCGAAATTGCGTAATGACAGTGGAAGTAAATTTTCATGATTAATTTAGATGAGTTCAGATTTGCCTTAGGTAAATATGTAACTGGGATCACAATTGTTACTTGTAATAGTGGAAATGGTCCTATCGGAATTACAGCCAATAGCTTTTCAAGCCTGTCCTTATCCCCTCCATTGGTGCTATGGGCACCTGCGAAAGCTTCTCAAAGGCATGATACTTTTTTAGAAGCCGAGAAATTTATTGTTCATATTGCTAGCGAAAATCAAATTGAGCTTTGTAAAAGCTTCTCAAAGAGTGCAAATGGAGGAAGTGAATTGATTTGGGCTTATAATGATGAAGGTGATGCATTCATCGAAAATTGTTCGGCACGTTTTGAATGTATAAAATACAATCACTTCGATGGAGGTGATCACTCAATCATAGTGGGAGAAGTCAATAAGTTTGAAACTACGGATCATAAACCGTTAGTTTATTTAGGGGGAAATTACAGAAAAATTTAATTTGTGATAAAAATTCAGAAATATGAAGACAATAATTCAAATAGTTTTTTGTTTTTATATAACTAAACTTTTTATATTTGACCTGCGTTAAATTTTAGAGTTTGGTAGCGCTATCAACAGTGTAAATTTAAGCGCTTAATTGTTAGAAATTAGGTCTTCTTAGGGCTTGATTTAACTATAACTCAAATGTTTCAACTCTTGGGAGGAAAAGAATGAAACTTAATACTAAAACTTTAAGCATCACAGCTGCTATATCCTTGGGCTTTGGCTCAATGGGTGTCGCAGGCTCTCACGATGTTTGCAATACGCCTTCTAAATTAGGCGACATGGGAAGCTTTCCCGGTGAAGTCATAACTATGCAAGGATCAATGCTGGGCACTGACCAAGAAATGTTAGAAAATACCATCAGTTGCTTTGAAAAAGCAACTGGTGCAAAAGTTCAATATTCTGGTTCTCGCGATTTTGCAGCTTTAGTAGTTGCCGATATGCGTTCAAACAACCCACCTAACATTTCTATCTTTCCACAGCCAGGTCTTGCCGCTGATATGGCAGCAGAAGGCCACTTAATTCCCATTGGAGACGAAGCAGCAGCATGGATGAAAGACAATTATGGTGCAGGTTCATCTTGGGTAGATCTTGGCACTTATAAAGATCCTGATGGTAATGATCAATTCTACGGTTTTGCCTTTAAAATGGATTTAAAATCACTTGTTTGGTATTCACCAGAGCAATTTGAAGACAACGGCTATGAAATTCCATCCACGATGGAAGAACTTATTGCTCTGTCAGATCAGATGGTAGCTGATGGAAATACACCTTGGTGTATTGGTGTCGAGTCTGGGAATGCTACAGGTTGGACCGCGACCGACTGGATGGAAGACATCATGCTGCGTACTACCTCTGCTGAAAACTATGACCGTTGGGTTTCAAATGACCTGGCCTTTAATAGTCCAGAAGTGATTAATGCTATGGAACTTTATGGTCAATTCTCTCGAAATGATGATTATGTTGCAGGTGGCGCAGCTTCTGTAGCGACTACTTCATTTGGTGATGCGCCAAAAGGATTGTTCACATCACCCCCGAGTTGCATGATGCACCGTCAAGCTTCATTCATTACTGGATTTTTCCCTGATAAGGGTGAAGAAGTTGCACGCGGTGAAGCAGATGCATTTTATTTTCCACCTTTCGCATCTGGAAACTTAGGAAATCCAGTTCTTGGTGCTGGAACTTTGTATACTATGGCGAAAGATTCTCCTGCTACACGTGCATTCTTTAAGTATTTGCAAGAAGCCTCAGCACATGAAGCTTGGATGCAGCAAGGTGTATTCCTTACCGCTCATAAAGGTGCTGACTTAAGTGCTTACGCAACACCGCTATTAAGAAAGCAAGGTGAAATCCTAGCAAATGCTACTACATTTCGCTTTGATGCATCAGATTTAATGCCTGGTGCTATCGGTGCTGGCGCTTTCTGGAGTGAAATGACCGCATTTGCAAACGGTCAGGATGCAAAAACTACTGCTAACAATATTCAAGCAGCTTGGGACGCTATAAAATAATATAGCAATACAATTTTGATGGGAGCACAGCTAAAACCTGTGCTCCTATTCTGTCAGTTTGGGTCAAACATTTAAATGCGTTCTGTTCAATCTATAATTTTCAGTAATAGCTTAGCCATCGTTCTCACGATAGTTTGCGTATTACCAATTACTGCTGTCTTTGTATTTTCTCTAACTGCCCCCATTGACGACGCTTTTGCAAATTTTGGCCTTTGGCTTCACAATAAATATGGATGGTCTGTAGCAACTTTTGTAACAGAATTAAGATTTGCAAAAGTTGGTTTTGCTTTACGTTCTGTTGTAATCGCTTTGTTTATCTCATTTTTATATTATTGGATCACAAACTGGCTTAACTTTGGGCTAGCAAATTTCAGATCAAGTAAATCCATCGGAAAAAGATCCATCATCGCGGAAGCAATTCAGCCATGGATATTTGTAGGGCCTGCACTTATTTTACTCCTGCTGTTTCTACTAATCCCAGCACTTGCAACTTTAAAAATATCTTTCACAGAACCTGATGGGACGGCTTCAGTTAGCAATTATGCTTTTCTTTGGGACCCTAGCGCTTTGGGGTATCTTCAATTTAGATTTGCCATGAGAAACAGTTTAATGTGGTTAATTTTGGTACCTTCGCTTTGCATAATTTTTGGATTATTGATTGCCGTTTTAGCAGACTCTGTGCGCTGGGGTGTAGTTGCAAAAACTTTTATTTTTGTGCCCTTAGCCATTTCATTTGTTGGAGCAGCAGTAATTTGGCGAAATATTTTTGCTGGCGGTGGTATCGAACCTCAAGAAGCGATAAATGGGGTCACACCTTCATACCAAATAGGTCTTTTGAAAGCCCTTTTAGGGCATACGCCTGAATATAACGAGCCTCTTTATAATTTAAAATTTTGGGGCAATTTTTACCTAATGTGGATCATGGTTTGGATAAAAACCGGTTTTGCTATGGTTATTTTTTCTGCTGCCTTAAGAGGTGTCCCACAAGAGACAGTAGAAGCCGCCATTATCGACGGAGCAAACCCGAGACAACTTTTCTTTAGAGTGAAATTACCTCAAATTTTTTCAACAGTTGTTGTGGTATGGACCTACCTTGTTACGGATGTATTAAAGGTTTTTGATATTCCCTACGCGCTTTCCGCTAATGATGACGACAAGCTTCTGCTTGCCACGATGATGGAAGCCGCAATGAACACATGGTCTATAGGTGGCAACAATGTTGATAATTTATTTGCCGCTATAGCGGTTATGCTGATGCTAACAGTTATACCTCATATGATTTTTCTTGGTTGGCGTATTCGGCGCGAACAAAAGCTGTTGGAACAATAGGGATTTGACTGCTCATGTATAGTCGTTCGTTTGCTCACATAATACTCGCTATTATCCTTGTAATCTGGGTAGTGCCTTTCGTAGCCCTTATCACAACTTCATTTAGATCAGAAATTGCATCTAAAACTTCAGGCTTTTGGACAGCATTCACTCCAACAGAACTCGGGCACCGTTTCAGTACACATGATAAAGGCGAGCAGGCCACAATAACGGAAATGCGGGGTAACATTTTCAAACGCATAAACAAAGATGAAGAATGGTTTCAAATATCCGGAGAGATTAATTCCATAATGTTTAAAGGTCGAGTTCCCGACCCTGACAAACCCGGGAAAACCAAGCTAATCCGGAAACTTGTGCCTGCCGGTGAAGTCATGGATGTCAGAGGGGGTGAATTCGTTTTCCAAGCTAATGGTGATTTTGTTTGGTCATTTCCGGAAGAAGTTGCGCCAAAACCGAAAAACCTTGATGTTTTCATAAATCAAGACCCCGTATTTGGCACGGAAGCCTATTTTGAAGTTTTATTAGATAATAAAGACGTACCTAACGCCTTGATTTCTTCCTTTATAGTTGTTGTCCCGGCAACAATCATTCCAATAACAGTCGCTGCTTTTGCTGCTTATGCCTTTTCATGGATGCGGTTTCCAGGCAGGGATTGGTTATTCATAATTGTAGTTTCGCTGATGGTAGTCCCAACGCAATTAGCTTTTTTACCAATACTTCAAGGCTTTAACGGAATTGCCACATGGGCGACGGCTCTAAAACAATGGACAACGGACTGTGAATTAACAAATTCATGTCAATTCCCAACGAAATCATTTGCGGGTTTGTGGCTTACACATACAGGCTTTGGTCTTCCTCTCGCTATATTTCTTTTACGAAATTATATTGTTGGATTACCTAGAGAATTGCTCGAGAGCGCCAAAATTGATGGAGCCAATCATATGCAAATTTTCGTAAAAGTAGTTGTTCCGCTTTCAGTACCAGCGCTTGCTTCGTTCAGTATATTTCAGTTCCTCTGGATCTGGAATGATTTATTGGTAGCCATGTTTGTTGGCCCCAGCGAAAATGACAATATAGTTTTCCCTATTTTGTTGGAGCGACAGTTGGGAACTTTTGGAGACCAACTTCACCTGCTCAACGCATCAGCCGTAATCTCCATGGTAGTTCCAGTGATAGTATTTCTTGCTATGCAAAAATATTTTATTAGGGGTTTGCTCGCTGGATCCGTCAAGGGAGGTTAGTGAATGTCTTCTTTAAAATGGTGGGAACACGCTGTCATTTATCAAATTTACCCCAGATCATTTCAGGACTCAAACTCTGATGGAATTGGTGATCTCAATGGGATCATATCAAGGTTGAAATATATTGCAGACCTGGGTGTCGATGCCATTTGGATCAGTCCATTTTTTATGTCCCCTCAACATGACTTTGGGTATGATGTATCTAACTATTGTGATATAAATCCAGAATATGGAAATCTTAGTGATTTCGATCAATTAATTGAGAAAACACACGAGCTCGGCTTACGCCTTATGATAGATATTGTTCCAGCTCACTGTTCTTACCTACACCCTTGGTTTGAAGAAAGCCGAAAATCAAAAGACAACTCAAAATCTGATTGGTTTCACTGGGTCGATCCAAAACCTGACGGTTGTCCACCAAATAATTGGTTATCTTTTTTTGGTGGTCCCGCATGGTCATGGGAGCCTAGGAGGCAACAATACTATTTACATAATTTTTTGCCAGAACAACCAAACTTAAACCATGCAAATCAAGAAGTGCAAGAAGAGTTAAATAATGTCGCTAGGTTTTGGTTTGACCGGGGCGTTGATGGATTCAGATTAGATGCAGTACATACAATTAATGGAGACTGTGAACCATATAAGGATAATTTGGCGGACCCCAACTTCACCCTCGGCCCCTTGCCACAAGATAAACAACCATTCTTTAGGCAACTGCATGATGTTGCTCAACTTAATCAACCTGTGATCCAGAAGTTTAGTGAAGCATACAGAAGAATTGCGGATGAATATGAAGGTGATCGCTTTCTTATGGGAGAGGTTAATGGTGATGAAGGCAATGCTATGACTGTTAGCAAAACATTTTCGGAACCGGGCAGACTTCACGCTACTTATAATTTTGATCTTCTAGAGTGGACCGGTTTAAGCGTTTCAGAAATCAAAGGTGCGATTGCAAATGCAATAGAGGCATTTAATGGTTCAGGCAGACTGTGTTTTGCTTTTTCAAACCATGACGTCCCCCGCTCAGCTAGTCGACAGTTAAGCCCACTTGGCATAACTTTAGACAAACAAGATGATTTGCAATTGTTACTCCTTCAGCTCGAAACATCACTGATTGGCTCCTCCTGCATTTATCAGGGAGAGGAATTAGGATTGTCGGACGTCACAAATATTCAATTTGGCGAAATGAAAGATCCATGGGGATTAAACTTTTATCCTGAGTTCTTAGGCAGAGATACGTGCCGTACCCCCATGGTTTGGGAAAAGAACAAGCCAATGGGAGGCTTCACATTAGCAAATGAGGCTTGGCTACCAATATCAGAACTTCACATGGAAAAAGCTGGCTTGGACATGGCAAAAAGTGAAGGATCAATCTACAATAAATTTTCTAGTTTCCTTAAATGGCGCAGAAAACAACCTGCAATGATATCATCAAATAAAATGTCTGAATTATCCGGAGGGCCAAGCGAGATAATTTTTGATAGAGAAAGTGAAACTCAAATACTAAGATGTAAATTTGATTTTGGATTGGTTAAAGCCACCTTTGAAGAGGTAACACATGGCACAAGTTGAACTTAAAAATGTCAATAAATCTTTTGGACAAACTAAAGTCATAAAAGATGTTCACTTATCTATAGAAAAGGGCGAATTTGTGGTCTTTGTGGGACCTTCGGGTTGTGGAAAATCAACGTTGCTCAGGCTCATCGCAGGCTTAGAAAATTTAAGTGATGGTAAAATTATAATAGCTGATCGACCCGTTATGGATTTACCACCCTCAGAAAGAGGTATTGCTATGGTTTTTCAATCATATGCTCTCTACCCACATATGTCTGTTTTCCAGAATATGGCCTTTTCCTTAAGCCTACAAAAATTTTCTAAAGCTGAAATCAGAACACGTGTTGAAGCTGCCGCTAAAATCCTTCAAATGGAGCATCTTCTTGATCGAAGACCAGCAGCACTGTCTGGTGGACAACGTCAGCGTGTTGCTATTGGCAGGGCTATCGTAAGAAATCCTGATGTGTTCTTATTTGATGAACCTTTATCGAATTTGGACGCTGCGCTTCGGCACGATACACGAGTTGAAATTGCTAAGTTACACAAACAGTTAGATGCAACAACTATATACGTAACCCATGATCAAGTAGAGGCTATGACGTTAGCTGATAAAATCGTTGTTTTACGAGACGGTGAAGTCATGCAGGTGGGATCGCCCATGGATTTATTCAATTCACCAGATAATGAATTCGTGGCTGGCTTTCTTGGATCGCCACAAATGAATTTCTTTGATGGTAGTTTATCAAAAGTTGCAAGAAATGGTTCATCAGGATCTTTCAAAGGTCAAGGCTTTGAAACTGGTGATATAAGGCTTACTACTCAACAAAAAAATACCAATGATCCTGTGCGCTTAGGTATTCGACCACAACACTTGCAGATAAACGAAAAAGGTAACCTAGCAGGTCAAGTGACCCTCGTCGAAAAGCTTGGAACGGAAACCGTAGTTGAATTGATAACTGAAAATGGAACCCCTTTTAGATATGCTGCAGCGGAAACACCTGACATAGCTATAGGTGACAACTTAAAATTTGAATTTGAAAGCCGTAGAGCGCACTTATTCTAATCAGAAATTCCTAAACTTTGATCCCCACTCAATTCGACCATCTAGGTTTAGTCTTGTTCAGAAAGGATTCTATTCCATGACTAGCTTCTTCACCTTCCCAAATATCTGCTAGTTGCTCAATTGTTTGCTCTATAACTTTATCGTCTATGGTAGCGCCAAGTGACCTCACCAAAGCTTTTGCTTCACCAACCGCTTTGGGCGCAGTTTCTAAATATGAAGTAATATGTTTCTCAGCAGATTGATCCAAATCATCTGAAATCTCAGACACTATATGTAATCTTTCTGCATCTAACTCATTAAAAATCTTGGCTGACATAAAAACTTCACGAGCCTTAGCTTCACCCATTTTTCCAACTACATATGGTCCAATAGTGGACGGTATTAGGCCTAATTTTGTTTCAGTAAAGCCAAACTTTACATTTGAACTTGATATAACGTAATCACATACACAAGCTAAGCCTACTCCCCCACCATAAGCAGCGCCATGCACTTTTGCTATTAGAGGCACAGGAAGTTCATTTAGAGCTTTTAGCATAAAAGCTAGTTTTCTTGCTTCGACTATTCTTGTTGATCTATCCGCGTTAATTTGCGCATTCATCCACTCTAGATCACCGCCTGCACAAAATAAATTGCCCGCTCCCTGTATGACCGTAACACGAATATCAGATGTCAAAGAAGCGGCAAAGTTTGTGAGCTCATCTATCATTTTTGCTGACAGGGCATTTCTTTTTTCGGGCCTATTCAAAGTCAGCGAAACGACACCTCTTTTATCTTTGTCCACTATTAAAGTTTCATAATTCATTGCCTAAGGCTCCTTGCAAACTCAGCTGCCTCTTTTATTTTTTCCATATCAACACCAGTACGCAAGCCCTTGCTTTCTAAAAATTCAATAACTGATTCTGTTGAAACATTCCCTTTTGCTCCCGGGGCATAAGGACAGCCACCCAAGCCAGCAATCGAAGAGTCAAAAGTTGAAATCCCAAAATCTAACGACATGTTGATATTTTCAATAGCTCTGCCTTTTGTGTCGTGGAAATGAAGCGCTAAATCTTTTGTCTTGAATGCAGACGAAAGTGCAGACATTAATTTTTGGGTTGTCTCAGGGGTGGCTGACCCTAAAGTATCTCCTAAAGATATTTCATAACACCCCATATCAAGCAACTCTTCACCAACTTTAATTACGTCAGCAGGATTTGTTGGACCGTCATAGGGACAATCCGTTATGCAAGAAATATATCCTCTTACTGGCATGGGTGCAGCTTTCACGATTGGTCTAAATATCTGCAAACTCTCACTTACGCTTTTATTTATATTTGCTTTTGAAAAACCCTCTGAAGCAGATCCAAAAACAGCTATTTCATCAGCTTTAGCTTTAATGGCGCGCTCTAGCCCTTGCTTATTAGGTGTTAATGCTGTGAAAGATACGCCAGATTGCCGCTGGATACCTGCCATAACCTTTTCGCCATCAGCCATCTGCGGAACCCATTTGGAGCTAACGAAACTGGCTGTTTCAATTTTCCGTATTCCGCTAGTTGATAAAAGATTAACGAGTTTTATCTTGTCGAGGGTTTTTATAAAATTACTCTCATTCTGGAGACCATCTCTTGGTCCCATCTCAAAAATAGTTACATCTACTTCCATCGCACATAACCTTGAGGCACATTAACAAGAGCCAAATGATAAGCAAGAAAACAGCATAACAAAAGCAAAATGTTTTTCTTGCTGTCTCGCCATAACAATGCTTTGACTAGAGTATGAATGGGAGTGCGTTTGTGGATCGTTTTTCACCTAACTTATTGGCCGAAATTAGAGATAAATTTGCATTTGTTGAAGAATGCCCTTTTGTCGGAGAGCGTATTTTTTTTGAGAATGCGGGTGGCGCCTTAACTTTAAAGTCAGTTGTAGAAACTTCTTCTAAATTTGCAGCAATCCCAGATAACCAAGGACGAGAAAATGTAGCGAGTAAGGCATTAATGGAAATTATCCAAAAGGCTAAATCGGATGCTGCCGAACTCTTTGGAGCGACAGCAGGACAATTTTTTGTTGGTGAAAGTGGTACAGAATTACTATTCCGTCTTGTCAGAAATGCCGCAACATCAGCTAAAATGGGTGGAAATATAGTAGGAAGTAGTTTTGAACACCCGGCAACAAGAAGCGCTGCAAAATATTGGGCTTCTCAAACAAACCGAGAATATATTAACGTTCAACATAATAACCAAAATGGACATGTAACAGCAGAACTTTATTCAGAAATAGTAAGCCCAGATACTCGCGTAGTAACCATTTTACATGCCTCTCCTGTTACAGGTATCAGCGTTGATTTGGAAGCAATAAGCAACGCGGTGCATTCAATATCTCCAGAAGCTTTTATAATTGTCGATGGCGTACAATATGCAGCCCACGGAGGAATAACCATAGATCAATATAATATCGATGGTTACGCTATATCACCTTATAAGATGTACTCTCGCCACGGTTATGGATTTGCATGGGTTTCTGATCGATTAACCAAAATGAGCCATGAACAGCTTCTTGATGGACCATCTGAAAATTGGGAGTTAGGAACCAGAGACACCGGTTCTTATGCAACACTATCTGACGTTGTTAAATATCTAGAATGGCTGGGTGAAAAAGTTGAAGTCACAAATAGCAGAGCCAAAAAATTAAATAATGCGGCAAAGGCCATTGCCGCCCAAGAGGCTTCATTAACTGATTTGATGATTAATGGAAAGGATAACATAAAAGGGTTGAAGGATCTGGATGGTATTGAAATCATTGGCGGTGAAAAAAACCAAAACCGCAAGGGTTTAGTAAGCTTTAGGATGATTGGAACTTCATCCCTCGTAATAGTAGACTTTCTCAATAGTAAGGGCATTAGAACACACGTCAGGAAAGCAGATCATTACTCAGGAAACATCTTGAACCCTCTAGGGTGGGAGGATTGTGTTCGCGTATCAGTTTGTCACTATAATAGTTCTGAAGAAATAAAATCACTTTTGTTAGCACTCGATGAATTTCAGCTGGATGCGCTAACCAATTAGGTCAATTCAAATTGACCCCATTTTTCCCTAAGTTTGTTTTCAATTTGATCTCGAGTTTGCCTGTAAGAAACCAATTTCATTTCTCGTGTTTCACCGATACCAGTTGGATCTAAAATTGGCCAATATTCAACTGTTAGATGGAACAAGCGGGTTAGCTCCAAGGCTCTTCGTTGCGACGCTGGCGACAGTGCTACAATCAGATCGAAAGATGATAAGTCATCTCCCCATCGTTCCATTTCATCAAAACTCCTTGATCTATGTCTAGACAATTCGACACCGATTTCCTCACAAACGGCTATTGAAAAACCATCAATTTCAAGGTCATTTATCACTCCCACTGATTGGACATAGGTGCCAGTTCCATACATTTTTTTCATAATACCTTCAGCCATAGGGGATCTGACCGCATTATGATCACAGCAAAATAATATTGATTGTGGGAGTGAACTATTCATCCTTTAGCCCCCAAAATGTAAAACACAAATCAATGTAAAGAGCCTTCTTGAGGTATCATAATCGATTCGGGCCTTACCTTCTAACCGCTCAAGTAATATGCGTGCGCCCTCGTTATGAATTCCACGTCTTGCCATATCAATTGTCTCAATTTGTCCAGGAGGTAGGTTTTTTACAGCATCATAATAACTTTCACAAATAGACCAGTAATCTTTAACTACTTGTTTAAATGGCGAGAGCGAAAGGTGAAATTCAGCGACTTTGTTTCCTTCTTTCGAAGATAAATCAAAAACAAGTCTTTTATCTTTGATAGCCAACTTGAGATTAAATGGGCCCTTTAAGTTACCCCTAATAGCCTTTTCTGGGATTTTAAATGTATTCTTTTCTAGCAAATCGAAGATAGCTACTTTGCGCTCCTGCTCAATTTCGGGTGTCGGAGGGGGTAAATTTAGATCATCCAGCTGTATATCCGAAAGATAGCTCATTTTAACTCCTTTGGAGATTAAGATTAATTTAGGCTCTTAAGCGGATCAACAACAATTTCGCTTCTTTAACTAGATCAGATTTTATCCAAAATCACTCAGAATTTGATTTCATTCTCTCACTTATCGAAAGTCCATGGCACTCCAAGCCTTCAGAGTTTGCAAGTGTTACTGCAGAAGGTCCAATTTTTAAAAGAGCATCCCTAGAAACTTTTACTATGGTCGTCCTTTTCAAGAAATCCATTACTGATAGACCGCTACTAAATCTGGCTGATCTTGCAGTCGGCAAAACATGATTAGGACCCGTCACATAATCGCCAACAGCTTCAGGAGTCCAATGACCTAAAAAAATAGCACCAGCGTTTGATATTTTTTTTGCCAATTTATCTGGTTCAGAAACGCAAAGTTCTAAATGTTCTGGAGCAATTCTATTTGAAAGTTCAGCCGCCATATCAAGATCTGGTACCTTAATGATAGCTCCATTAACCTTCCAACTTTTTCCTGCTATTTTATCTCGAGATATATTTTTAAGATTTATTTCTATTTGTTTAGAAACAGCTTTAACAACATCATCACTATCGGTTATTAGAATGGGTTGCGCATTTTCATCGTGCTCCGCTTGACTTAATAAATCTAAAGCAACCCAATCTGGTCTACTTGTTTTATCAGCAATTATTAAAATCTCTGACGGACCAGCAATCATATCTATTCCTACCTTTCCAAAAACTTGACGCTTGGCGGCAGCTACAAAAGCATTACCTGGGCCTGTTATTTTATCGACTGGTTTTATCGATTTAGTTCCATAAGCTAAAGCAGCAATCGCTTGGGCTCCACCTATCCGATAAATTTCATCCACCCCAGATAGTTGGGCTGCAAGCAAAACTAGCGGGTTAATTTTATTATCTGGAGTTGGAACTGTTATTGCTAACCTTTTGACACCGGCGACTTTAGCCGGAATAGCGTTCATAAGTACTGAAGAAGGATAACTAGCCAGTCCGCCGGGAACATATAAGCCAGCAGCGGCTACAGGTGACCAGCGCCAACCTAACTCAACTCCAATTTCATCAGTCCAAAATGCATTATCTGGTAATTGTTTTTCATGATAAGCTTTTATTCTAGCTGCCGCTAATTCTAATGCATCGCGCTCGTTATTACTTACTTCCGCAGCTTGTGCCTTCAGCTCTAACTGAGTAAATCTTAATTTATTTGAAGTCAGACTAATCCGATCAAACTTTTGAGTATATTCGATGAGTGCTTGGTCACCGCGTTCTATAACAGCACTTATTATTTCTCTAACGGATAAATCAACATCAACGCTATCTTCTCTTTTGGCGAACAATAGCCTTTTAAAACCTTTTTCAAAATCGGAAGTCTGTGAATTTAAAAAAATAGGCATTGATTTTCCTTTTTATGATAAAGCTCGCAATAGCGGCTGTTTTTCATTTTCTCAAGTCTTCATAAAAAAGTAAGTTTTAATTAATTAGTATCATGCTCTGGAGAAAGTCCTGAAGGTGCAATGTAAGGCATAGTAACATCACGTAAATTTATCTCTAATGCATCTACTTCAACTCGGATGCCTCCGTTTCCTGATACTACAATCAAAACAGTACCCGATCCACCTTCGTCACCATCAAAAAAAATAGATAAAATAGATAAAATTTTACCCTTTTGTTTGGGAGAAAAACCACTCGAAGAGATATTTTTAACGTGATTAATCATCAACAGTGATCGGACACGCTCTAGTTTTCTACGCTCATATAATGCTAAGCTTTTGTCTTCCCACCTAAACCTATTGATCAATAAAGCTAATTTGTCTGAATTTGGAAGCCACTTTATTTCACTAGTCGGAAGAATTGAGTCTTGTATTAAAGACGACACAACTTCCAAATCACGCTTATCGAAAGCGCCTATATTTAAAGCTTTATCTTCACCATCTTCAAAGCGAGCATCTTCAGACATTAATCTGAGATCCTCACTATATTTGCCCCCGCATTAGACAATTTACCTACTAAGTTTTCATACCCTCTATCGAGATGATAAACTCTAGAAACTTTTGTTTCCCCTTCTGCCGCCAAGCCCGCTAAAATCAAAGAAACAGATGCACGCAAATCAGTTGCCATTACAGGGGCACCTTTCAGTTTTGACACACCTTGCACTTTTGCAATGCCGCCTTGTACGTCAATTTTTGCCCCCATTCTCATTAATTCCGGGGCATGCATAAATCTATTTTCAAATAAGGTTTCCTCTAAAAGACTACTACCGTCAGCCAAACACATCAAAGCCATAAACTGAGCTTGTAAGTCAGTTGCAAAACCAGGATATACTTCGGTTTTCACATTAACAGGTTTGATTATCTCATTTACCTTTTTTGCTCTTATACCTTCCACTGTTTCTGAAATCTCTAGACCAGAACGTTTTAGACTGTGCCAAAACTCACCTAACAATTCCTTTTTTCCACCAATCAAATCAACTTGGCCACCAGCAATTGCTGGAGCGATCATATAGGTGCCAAGTTCAATTCTGTCCACAACCACTGGATGAGTAGTACCGCCTAAAGCATCAACCCCTTGTATCTCCACTCTACTAGAACCCTCACCTTGTATCTGTGCTCCCATCGATCTCAAACATTTTACAAGGTCAACTATCTCGGGTTCCTTTGCCGCATTTTTCAAAACTGATGTACCATTAGCTAGAGTCGCTGCCATTATGAAATTTTCAGTAGCCCCAACAGAAGCCATACGCATTTCAAAAGTTCCTGCTTTCAAACGGCCATTTGATTTGGCATGTAAATAGCCTTCCTTTAACTCTATAGAGGCACCTAAAGCCTCCAAAGCACCAATATGAAGGTCCATAGGTCTGGCTCCAATTGCACATCCTCCAGGCAACGAAACAACCGCTTCGCCAGTTCGAGCCAATAAAGGTCCTAAAACCAAATTAGAAGCCCTCATTTTTCTTACAATGTCGTAGTCAGCGTGGCTTGAATTTAAATTATGGGAAGACATAACAAGCACTTTTCCACCATTTAAAAAAGTAATTTCCGTACCCAATGAGCTTAGTAAAGCATCTGCTGTTTTAATATCACTTAATATTGGCGCATTTGTAAGCGTAACAGGTTCATCGGTCAGAAGTGTTACAGGCATTAAAGCTAGACAGGCATTTTTTGCCCCAGCTATCGGAATTTTCCCATGTAAGGGGCCATTTCCTGTCACCAATATAGAGTCCAAATTTAATCCTTTCGAGTTACCTTATTTGAATAAGCTGATGATCGCGCCTTAACCTGAGCTTTTCTTTTAGCCATATTTGCCTTTAAGGCAGCCTTTAAGCGATTTTCTCGATTGTTTGTTCCAATTTTTTTTGATTTTGAACTTTGCATGATGTGTCTATAACCGATAGTGTAAATTGGGTCCAGACTGCTTGTTTACTAGTCATCACAAGCGAAAATAGACTTGCCTCGAAACACTTTTGAGTTTAGTTCAAACTCGTGATCAGCGCTGCTGTAGCTCAGTGGTAGAGCACTCCCTTGGTAAGGGAGAGGTCGGCAGTTCAATCCTGCCCAGCAGCACCACAAAAAGCTATAATAAACCATGCCGATACGAAACTTTAAAAGACATATTTGGATGATGATCCGCAATATTTTTATTCCCAACGAGGAGGTTTTCAGCCCTCACGGAATTTAAATTAATATTCCAAAAGACGCAGATGTAGCCATACGGTATTTATTAGCCCGCGGTAGGCCATACGAAGCCCCAGAAGCAGCAATGGTCTGTAAATATTTAATGCTCGGAATGAATGTAATTGAGTTAGGGGGATGTTACGGCATAATTTCAGCACTTATCCGAAAACAAATTGGTCCAGATGCAAAACACATCATTGTCGAAGCGGATCCATCATTGGCAAAAATATGTGCTTGTAAGGCAAACCTTAAGAATACCAACAATATGCCAGACATAGTGGTTGCAGCTATAGACTATTCAGGTGCTAACGAAATAACATTTGCTCGTGGTCCAAATGCACATGCCGGACGTATAGCAAATGATGGAGAACCTGGATTCACTGAGCCTACTACAACCCTTGCCGAGCAAGTCTCTAAATTACCAACAGACGAATATTTTCTAGTTTGCGATATTGAAGGGGCTGAGTTAGAT
>CACAPQ010000017.1 GCA_902534325.1 Paracoccaceae bacterium
ATTGTCTACGTATTCAGCGTAAGCTCCATCTAAAACTAACAGTGCCTGCTTCGGTATTTTCATTGCAAGCTCTTGAACTTGTTTTAAATTTATCATTGTCCCAGTTGGGTTATTTGGGTTTGCAATGAAAATTAATTTAGTATTTTCATTGCACTTATTCAGTATATTACAAATATCAGTAGTACGATTTTTCTCTTTAACAATGATTGGATTAGCGCCTGCAGCGAGTGCTGATATTTTATACATGGCAAAACCGTGCTCTGTATAAATAACTTCATCGCCCTGACCAGAAAATGTTTGACACAACAGAGAAATAATCTCATCGCTTCCAACACCACAAATTATGTTGCCCGATGGTAAATCCAGAATTCTAGATATCGCTTGTCGTAACTGCTCATGTGATGTGGATGGATATCTGTGAAGAGCTTTTCCAGACTTTAAATAAGCATCAACCGCTTTAGGACTAGGACCAAACGGATTTTCGTTCGAAGATAACTTTATAGCTTCAACCTGTCCCTCTAAATGAGATGCACCCCCTTCATAGAGGTCTATTTTCATAATGCCTGGCTGAGGTTTTATATTTACCATGCAAGATCTCCAAAAAAGATATAAATCTTTGTATAAGCCCTTTAAATTTCTTTCCAGAAAAAAAAAGCTGCTCCGGAACCCCGTCGCAGCCTTCTTTTTGAAATTAATTTCTTTTAATTTTGGGCATAATATTCGATGACGAGATTTGGTTCCATTATCACTGGATAAGGAACATCCCCTAAATTGGGTGTTCTGATAAATTTTGCAGACATTTTTGAATGGTCAGCCTCAATATATTCTGGCACATCTCTCTCTGGCAATTGAGTAGCCTCAAGTAGAGCAGCGATTTGTCTAGACTTTTCTCTAACTTCGATCACATCGCCTTCTTTCACGCGGAAAGATGGAATGTTTACACGCTTACCGTTCACTAGAACATGGCCGTGATTTACAAACTGACGAGCTGCAAACATAGTAGCTACAAATTTAGCCCTATAAATCACAGCATCCAACCGTTTTTCTAACAACCCAATTAAATTCTCACCAGTGTCACCCTTAACACGTTCAGCCTCAGAATATATTCGTCTGAACTGTTTCTCGGTCAAGTCTCCATAGTAGCCTTTTAGTTTCTGTTTTGCACGCAATTGCAAACCAAAATCTGAAAGCTTAGCTTTCCTTCTTTGACCATGTTGCCCTGGTCCGTACTCTCTACGATTTACCGGTGACTTTGGTCGACCCCATATGTTCTCTCCCATACGCCGGTCTATTTTATATTTGGCAGCAGTTCTCTTTGTCATCTGCTGGTCTCCTTCCATTTAAATGGCTTTAAGCCGTTTCGAAGGGCGTTGTCCTCTTGCTTAAACATATCAAAGCTTTAGCATGACAGGCATCTCCTCGCGGAGGCCACCAACACCAATAGCTGGGCGGTATAAGCTTTTACTTTAAAGAGTCAACGCATAAATTTTTAAAATTATGAAAGTATCACTGCTTGCTTAAGTTTATCAAAAGGTTTAAATTAATAATTTAGCAATTCAGTAGCCATTTTCCGGTCGACTGACTTAAGTTCGAAGATCAGGTTGCCGCGGCGCAGCAAAACATTTAATAACTTCTAGAAAATATTTGTTAATTATTAAGGATTCGACTGATGACTGATATTGTAATTGCTTCTGCTGCTAGGACTGCCGTAGGTTCCTTTGGTGGATCATTTGCCAAAATTCCAGCACACGATCTAGGCTCTACTGTGCTTTCAGCGCTAGTTGAGCGCGCTGGCGTAAAAAAAGAAGAGGTTTCAGAAACTATCCTAGGACAAGTTCTACCCAGTGGACAAGGCCAAAACCCAGCAAGGCAAGCTCATGTAAATGCAGGATTGCCAATTGAAAGTGCAGCCTGGGGTATTAATCAAGTTTGTGGTTCAGGCCTAAGGGCTGTAGCCTTAGCAGCGCAACACGTTATGCTTGGAGATGCGGATATTGTTGCCGCCGGAGGTCAGGAAAATATGACTTTGTCACCTCACGTATCACATTTGCGCTCCGGCCAAAAAATGGGTGATGTTAATTATATCGATAGTATGATCAAAGATGGTCTCTGGGATGCTTTTAATGGTTATCACATGGGCCAAACTGCTGAAAATGTTGCAGAAAAATGGCAAATTAGCCGAGAAATGCAAGATGAATTCGCTGTAGCTTCGCAAAATAAAGCCGAAAATGCCCAAAAGCTAGATAAGTTTGAAGATGAAATCGTTCCTTTTGTAGTCAAACATCGCAAAGGTGATATTGTAGTCGATAAAGATGAGTATATCCGACATGGGGTAACCATTGAAGGTATGCAAAAGCTTCGGCCCGCTTTCACGAAAGAAGGAACTGTAACTGCTGCAAACGCATCAGGAATAAATGATGGTGCGGCGGGTGTTCTTGTCATGTCAAAAGATCAGTCCGAAAAAAAAGGTATTGAGCCACTCGCAACTATAAAATCTTATGCAACAGCGGCTTTGGATCCTGCAATAATGGGCGTAGGACCTGTCAATGCTTCTTGGAAGGCTCTAGATAAAGCAGGCTGGAATGTTAAAGATTTGGACCTCGTTGAAGCCAACGAAGCATTTGCTGCGCAAGCTCTAGCGGTTAATCAGGATATGGGATGGGACCCTGAAATAGTAAATGTAAATGGTGGGGCAATCGCTATTGGTCATCCAATTGGTGCTTCAGGTGCGCGAATTCTAAACACATTATTATTCGAAATGAAGAGACGTGATGTAAAGCGAGGTCTAGCAACACTTTGTATAGGTGGCGGTATGGGTGTAGCAATGTGTCTTGAGCGTTAAATTTTGAATGGGTTTGTAAAGTAATATAATTGCTTATATATAGCCAATTTGGACAATTTATTACTTAATGATTGAAGGAGTGTTTATGGAACGTATAGCATTAGTAACTGGCGGATCTAGAGGCATTGGAGCTGCAATTTCTTTAGCTTTAAAAAGCGAAGGCTATAAAGTAGCTGCAACTTATGCTGGTAATGATGAAGCAGCTTCAAAATTCTCTGATGAAACTGGAATCCCTACATACAAATGGAATGTTGCTAGCTATGAAGAAAGCGCTGAGGGATTAAAAAAAGTTCAAGCTGATATTGGCTCCATCGATACAGTAGTTGCCAATGCTGGCATTACACGAGATGCTCCTTTTCATAAAATGACCCCCGAACAATGGAACCAGGTAGTTGATACAAATCTTACTGGTGTTTTCAATACGGTTCACCCTTTGTGGCCTTCAATGAGGGATCAAAAATTTGGTAGGGTAATTGTGATTTCTTCCATAAATGGCCAAAAAGGACAATTCGCTCAGGTTAATTATGCTGCAACAAAAGCTGGTGATTTAGGTATAGTTAAATCACTTGCGCATGAAGGTGCACGAAACGGCATAACCGCCAACGCTATCTGCCCAGGTTACATCGCTACAGATATGGTAATGTCTATGCCTGAAAAAGCTATTGAAGCAACTATTTCGCAGATACCTGCCGGCCGCCTTGGAGAGCCTGAAGAAATTGCTAGATGTGTAGTTTTTCTTGCATCCAAGGACTCTGGGTTCATTAATGGTTCGACTATTTCTGCAAATGGCGCTCAATTTTTTATCTAATTTTTACAAAATATGGTTTTTTTTGGACAATAGGCACTTTCAGGATTCCGATGCTTATTACTAAAACATTCATGATGATAATTACTGTCTCGTGCTTTTCAAATACTTAAATAAATGTCAAAGTAGATATAATTAACTTCGTTCAAAAATGTTTGTTGGGAGAAATCCTTGTGTCAAAAATTGTTCTGATTTTTACATTCGCATCAATCATTTTTGTACCTTGTCAGGGGTTTTCCAAAGAAAGCCAACGGGGGCAGGTCACTAATCTTCCTATTCCAAGATATGTCTCGCTAAAAGCTCAAGAGGCTAATGCACGAAGGGGACCTTCACTATCTCACAAGATTGACTGGATTTATAAGAGGAAAAACATACCTTTGGAAATATATGCCGAATATGAAAATTGGCGCAAAGTGCGTGATTTTGAAGGCCTTGGGGGATGGATTCACTACACTCTTCTATCCGGAATTCGCTATGTTGTGGTAAAAGATGAGCTTTTAGAAATGAGGCTGTTGCCTTCAATTGATGCACAAGTTATCGCCAGAGTGCCCCAGCACAACATCGCTACCTTGGACAAATGTAACATAGACTGGTGTAAAATTGTTGATGACGGCTACAAAGGTTGGGTTCTAAAAAGTGGGATTTGGGGTGTATACGAAAATGAAATCAAAGACTGACAGTTTTTCTAATAAAGCTAATCTAAATTTAGGCTTTTATAATATACCAAGCCGAATTTTCTTTATTATCACTTAATTTTATTTTTTCTGGTTTACCGGAGAGAAACTCATCAACTGCTTTTGTGGCACCTGGCCAAGGTTTTTTGTCATAATCATCAAATACTACACAACCTCCCTTAGACATTCTCTGATAAACATAATTTAGGCAATCTAAGTGGGATGTGTATGCGTCGCAGTCCACATGGGCAAAACAGTACTTAGTAGTATTATCAATTGTATTAAGTGATTGATTAAAATATCCCTTTATACACAAACCATCTAAATCAAAACACTTGAAAAATTCATCAAGCTTATCAGGAACATCACTGGCAGCAGTAAATTTTTTCTTCAATCTACTCGCCGGCCTAAATAGTGAAGTATCTTGCGACGTAATTACTTCGTCGCCAAAACCTTCAAAACTATCACACGCATATAACTTTTTTTTTGCACCCGCATTTTTAGCTACTGCCGCCATTCTTTTAGTCGTGTGGCCACGCCAAACACCGAACTCAATTATATCGCCCTCTAAAAAAATACTTTTCAGCAATAGATCAATTAAATCATAATTTTGTGATTCAGCCAAAAGGCTATGCCAGTAAAACTCTCTGCCTTCTTTTGTTTTCAATTGCTCAGATATTTTTTCATCCAGTTGGACGAGGGTTTCATATTGTTTTTTCATTAGGAAATCCAAATGCTTAAAATTATTATTAATTATTTAAATGATTGAACCCGCTTAAGTTTGTGAAGTAGATAAAGTAATAACTGAGGTAGGTCAGTATTAAATTGAAAAACAATACGCAACAAAAATTGAAAAATATATTAGATATCAGCTCAACTCTTCTTTTCAGATTGATGCTTTGGCTCTTATCGTTTTTACCTTACAAAAACCGAATTAAGTTCGGCTCCAGTTTTTTTTCAATATTCGTGTCTCCACTTCTCGGAAATTCGAAAAGAATTAGTGAGAACTTTTCTTTTGTTATGCCTGATTTAACTAACCAAGAAAAAAAGAAGTTAATCCGTTCAATCAATAAAAACATTGGGCGAACTATCTTTGAATTATTTTCGCCCAATGATTTTTCAGAATTTGCAAAAAAAGCAAAAATAACAGGGCCAGGTTTTAAAACATTTAAATCAGCAGTTGATTTAAACCAACCCATCATACTGGTTTCCGGCCACTATGGTAATTATGATGTTGTAAGAGCTAAATTGCGATATGAGAACATTGAAGTTGGCGCCTTATACAAGCCTATGCAGAATAGTTATTTTAATAAATTATATTTAGAAAAAATCTCAAAAATTGGGCAACCACTTTTTCCAAGAGGCCGAAGCGGAATGAGTGAGATGGTGAAATTTCTTAAAACAGGAAATTGTATCGCTGTTTTGTTTGACCAAGTTATGGGTCGTGGCGAGCCATTATCTTTTTTTGGGAAAACAGCCTATACAGCCACCTCTGTCGCCCAAATGGCTATGAAGTACGATGCGTTACTCATTCCGTTCTTTGCCGAGAGGCAATCTGATGGCTTTAATTTTGATTTACACTTTGATAAACCAATTGTTCATAGCAAACCTGAAAAAATGACCCAGCAACTAAACGATTTATTGGAACAGCGGGTTAGAACCAAAATGGATCAATGGCTATGGACTCATAAACGTTGGAAAAAGCCCAAAAATTGAACAGTTTTAACTTATAACCTGTGTTTTAATGCAAAATTAATTGCGGAAAGAGCCTCTTTCAAAGCTGTTTGGGTGTCTATTAATGCATTGAGTTTAAGACGAAGTTTTTTGTTTGAGCCCTGTAAACGTAAAATTTGTTGAATGATATCCTTTTCTCCAGAGACCTGAAAACAAAGCCCAACTTCTTGGAGTTTATCATACTTCTCTTCAGAATTGTATATGTGCGGGCCATGTAAAATAAATGTATTCAATTGCACAGCCTCAACTGGATTATGGCCGCCTTTGTCAACCAATGATCCGCCAATGAAAGCTGCTCTGGATAATGAATACCATATCCCCATTTCTCCCATGGTATCGGCAACGTAAACAGCCGTTTCTGCTCTAATATTGGTAGCTTTAGACCGCAATTGAGTTGAAAATCCCATCGAGCGGCTTAAGCTTGCGATCTGCTTTCCTCGTTCTATGTGCCTTGGGGCTATTATTAAAATGCCACCAATCTTTTTATGAGCGTTCAAAACAATTTCATCCTCACCCGGATGAGTACATGCAGCTAACCAAATTTTTTGCTCACCAATCACTGTTTGAAATTTTTTGATGATGTCTTCATCAACCGGTAATATCTCGCGACTATCTTTTAAACTTCCCGTTACCTTTATTTTTTGATTCTCAACTCCAACCTTAATTAGTGTTTCTTTAGTTGATTTTTCTTGCACATGGATGCGATCAAAAAGCGAAAATAAAAAAGACGCAGATTCAGCCTGCTTTTCAATTCTCTTTATAGATTTCTTCGAGAACCTAGCATTTAGTAGAAAATTTGGAATTTTATTTTTTTTCAGCTCCAAAAGAATTCTAGGCCAAATTTCACTCTCTACTCTTACGGCAAGATCTGGCTCCCAATACTTAAGAAATCTTTTTGAAACGAAAAATGTATCATAAGGAGCCATTCGATGAATTATCTGAGGTTCTGAAATTTTTTCTAAAATTTCAGCTGATGTTTTAGTTGTTGAGGTAATTAAAATATTAATCTTGGAATTATCAGCTATAATTTTTTCGATAAGTGGCAAAAGTGACAAACTTTCCCCAACACTTGCAGCATGTAACCAAATTAATTTACCTGAAGGCCTTTTAATTTGCTTAGTAACCCAACGCTCCCATAACCGTTTTGGGTTCTCTTTTCCTCTCAAAACAGAAATTAATTGATAAATAAAATAAATAGGATCCAATAAAAAACTAAGAAACAAATAAAGTCTTAAACCATAAGAAATTTTCTTCACTAAATTAGAACCATCTTTGAATAACTATAAATGCGATCTTTATATCGCTTTTGTTAATACAGGAAACAGCATTTTTCTTAATTACGACAAATTCATTGGCGCTAACAGAAAAGAAATTCGATAGAATTGCAACTTTGTCTAAATTGAGACTAAATTTAAGTTTGAAAAAAGATATTTAATTGAAATTTAAAAATCACATAGATAAGACGCCAGTGGTTATATTTTTATTGGCATTCGGTATGTCAATAATACCACTCAATGATGCTCTAATAAAGCTTTTAAGTGACCGCTTTCCCCTGGCTGAGATTGTTGCAATTAGAGCTATCCTATGTATCTTAATCGTCTCTTTTTTTGGAGCAGGTATTCGCGAGGCTATTAAATTACCTCGAAGAGTAATTCTCCTGTTTTCGCTCCGTGGTATGTGCTTGGTAATTGCGATGTATCTGTACTTTATCTCATTGGGTAGCCTACCTCTTTCCGAGGTTGTTTCTATATTTTTCGTATCGCCACTACTAATCACTTTACTATCGTCAATTATACTCAAGGAAAAAATAGGCATTCACCGTATTAGCTCCGTCCTGATAGCCTTGGTTGGGGTAATTCTAATAATGCGCCCTGGATCGGAAAATTTTAAACCAGAAATGTTGTTAGCATTGGGAGCAGCATTAAGCTACGCTATTTTTCAGATTTTCACCCGAAGCTTGAAGTCTGAGGGAAATTTATATGCGCTCGTGACTATTCAAAATTTTTGCTACCTAATCTCAGCGATTCCGTTACTTTTTATAAATTGGTTCAATCCACTGGAACCAACAGGTAATTTATCAATGGACTTCCTTCTCAGAGGCCCCACTTATCCCACTTTTCAAGATATGACTTTTATAATTATCTGTGCATTTTCGGTTTTGATGCTATCGATAACATCTTCTCATGCATACCGCACAGTCGAAGCCTCATTGCTAGCACCATTTGAGTACGTAGCAATTCCGTTTAGTATTTTTTGGGGAATTGCGATATTCGGTGACTGGCCTTCTAGTCTTTCATGGATTGGAATGAGTTTAATTTTGTTCGGAGGAATTTATGCTATCTACCGTGAAAGAGTCAGAGAAATTGAGATAATTTCAAAAGTTCCGATGCCAGCTTCAGCTGCTATGTACCAAAGGCCAAATTTAGAAGACGAAAAGGATGAATAGTTTAATTTTGAGAGTGCGCTTTTTCTCTGATAAGAATGTAATAATTCGACGCTACTATTATTAGAGCTCCTAATATAAATTTAACTGTGATTGTTTCATTAAATAATATTACCCCAAAAGCTACGCCCATAGGTATAGCAAGGTAGTGAAAAGGAGCTAACGCTGATGCATCGGCATATCTATGACTTTCAGCTAGGCAAAATTGTTGAAAACTAGCTAGTAAGCCAAGAGCCAATAAATAACTCCATGGAAGATCTTTGTGAATGAGACTAATAGAATTATTGTTTAAATAGTATTCGCTGAAAAATAAAATCATCCCTGAAACGACAACACCAAAAGAGTTATACCATATCGCTGTCGGTATAGAGGCATTTGTCTTACCAAGCATCCTGATAAAAACAAACATCAGCCCAGCAAAAATGGCACCAAATAGCGCGTATACTACGCCAGCAAAATTAAAAGATGCATTTATAGGTAGAATTATAAAAACTACACCAAAAAACCCTACAATCACAGCGACTGACCTTCGCAAGCCAACACTCTCCCTTGCAATTATTACCGATAAAATTGTAATAAAAAGCGGCATAGTATTCAGAAGTACGGTAGCTAAACTAATGTCAATTTTAGCAACCGCTAAGAACCACATTGCTAAGCCCAAAAAACCACAAACAATTCGAAGTAGCAGAAGCCTAATGTTGTTAACTTTAACTATTTTGAGCCCATATTTTGCAAATCCATAGATCATCAGCAAAGGTAAACTTAACAAATATCTATAAAAAAGGATTTGAAATATGGGAATATTCGGCTCAAGTAGCTTAACAATACTTGCAATAAAAAACGATAAAACAAGTTCAATTATTAAGTAAATTACACCAACCGGAAGGCTCTGTTTTATTTCCAAATTTTACCGACCTTTCAGGGGTACAAATTACTTATTAGTACTCAAAGAATTAAGGGCAGCACCCATCTTGCTAACTAGCTGTGGAATAACTCTTTTTTGCACACCCGAAAAACCCAAGACCAGCGCTTTTCTTTCAGCAGGACCTTCATAGTAGATTGATAAGGGCAGTGAATCTATACCCGATTTTAGGAGTTCCAAATGTGCCAACCGATCACTTATACCATTCTTAATATCAGCAAGAATGTGCATTCCCGCATCTGTTTGCTGCGGTATCAAAATATTAGAACAATTTTCTTGTAGTGCATTTATTAGAATATCTCGTCTATCACGATATAGACGGCGCATTTTTCGTATGTGCTCTGCAAAGCCACCATCATCCATAAAATTTGAAAGGGCCTCTTCTGTAATGGCTGACGAAGTTTGTCCAAAAATATTACGCATCTTAGCAAATGCATCCATAAGAATTTCCGGCACTACGACATAACCAATTCGAACTGATGGGAAAAGTGACTTAGAAAAGGTTCCAACATACAAGACGCGACCGACATTATCTAATGCCGCAAGTGCAGGAAGTGGCCGACCCCGATAACGAAATTCACTATCATAGTCATCCTCAATTACCCAAGAGGCATTTTCATGAGCATATTTTAAAAGAGCGAGCCTTCTCTGCAGGGACATTGTTATACCCAGTGGCTGCTGATGAGATGGTGTTGAAAATATCAGTTTCGGTTTTGGAAAATTTGAAATCGCAAAAGGCAAATTTAAGCCTTCATTATCAATAGGGATTGGTGAAACGTCACCACCAACAATTTTTATCAAATCTCGACCAGCAATATGACCTGGATTTTCATACCAAACGGTATCATTTTTATTCATTAATATATAAGAAATAAGAACAAAAGCTTGCTGAGCTCCGGAGGTTACTAAAATTTGTTTTGGATCAATCTTCATGCCTCTTGAGTCTGCCAAGTGGTGAGCAATCGATGACCGCAGTTTTTTAGATCCCAGTAAGTCACCATAACTAAAATTTGTAATGTCAGATTTAATCGTCGCCCGGCTTAGGTATTTATTCCATCTTTTAATTGGGAATTTATCCAAAGCAGGCACACCAGGGCGGAAAGGTAAGATTGACCCATACCGTACACTTGCTTTTGAAAACGAAATATGCTCGGCGGTTTGAGAAAAATTTCCATCAAAATAGTCTTTTTTTACTGCTTCAAGGGAAGGCACTACCGGTGTCTCACCGTCTAATCCTTCAGAAACAAATGTGCCAGCACCAGTTTTTCCTTGAACATAACCTTCAGAAATTAATTGTTCGTACACCGATTTAATTGTGATCCTAGATACCCCCAATTCTAATGCCAGTTCACGCGTTGAAGGTAATTTTTGACTAGGTGGAAGTGCTCCGTTAAGTATCATCCGACGTAAAAAATCTTCGATTTGGCGATAAATTGGTGCACCAGAGTTTCTATCGATTTCCAACGTTGCTAATAGTGCACCTTTTGCAGCTTTAACCATAATCTTTCCCAATGGGCCTATATTTATTGCAAAATTGGGTATAGACGAGATTCCATTATAACTCTAGTGAGTTTAGAAACAACATTTTCGATAAACCCCTGCTGCATAGGGCAGCAAACATTTAAAATAGGTTAGCAAGTGGCACTCAATTTAAGACTTTTTCAAAAAACCAGTGATCTCGAAAATAAAGTAGATAGCTTCTTTATTAAACTGGCAGAAGCTAGTGTAATTTATCGATTGGCAATACGCAATTATTTAAAAGAAGGTTTGTCGGAAGAGTACACAACTCATTTTGAAAAGGTATGCGATATTGAAACCAATGCAGATACTCTACGAAGCGAAATTAAACTAGCAATTTATTCCGAAATGCTAATCCCAGATTCTAGAGGTGATGTTCTTGGTCTGATCGAAACAGCAGATGAGGTTTTTTCATTGATGAAAAAATCACTATGGGCTTTTTCAATCGAAGCCCCGGTTATTGACGAAGAATTAGTCCCCGGTTATCGGAAACTAACGAATATGGTGGTAAAAGCTGTAGATGAATTAGCAACAGGCGCGCAGGTTTTTTTTCAATCACCACATTTAGTTTCGAGCTATGTAGCGAAAATAAATCTCTATGAAAAAGAGGCTGACAAATTAAGTACTAATCTTAAGAAACAAATCTTTTCTTCAAAAATGGAGTTGGCATTAAAACTTCATCTCAGAGAATTTGTTGACCAAATTGACTCAATCGCAGATCACGCGGAAGATGTGGCTGACAGATTAACAATCTATGCCATAAAAAGGCAGTCTTAGTGGCTATTGACCCTCTGGTATTGGTATTTTTATCCAGCGGCCTTTTTCTAGGCTGGGCTCTAGGAGCAAACGATGCCGCTAATGTTTTTGGCACCGCTGTTGGAACAAAAATGGTTTCGTGGCGGACTGCTGCCATAATTTGCTCTATTTGTGTTTTATTGGGCGCTGTATTTTCTGGGGCTGGAACGACAGAAACCTTGGGAAAACTAGGGGCCATTTCGGCACTTCCCGGCGCTTTTATGACTGCTCTTTCTGCAGGGTTTTCAGTTTTTATTATGACAAAAGGCGGCTTACCTGTTTCAACATCTCAGGCTATAGTTGGGGCAATCATTGGTTGGAATTTCTTTTCTCAAAAACCCACCGATACAACTATTTTACTGAAAATTCTGAGTACTTGGATCTTATGCCCTTTACTGGCAGGCATCATTGCCGTTTTAATTGTGCAATTAATAAAATTTATTTCTCGGCGTATGGCTATCCATATGATTACATTGGACGCAATAAAAAGAATTGCTCTAATAGTCGCGGGTGGATTGGGTGCTTACGCTCTTGGGGCAAATAATATAGCAAACGTTGTTGGAGTTTTTATACCAGTCCAACCCTTCCCAACTCTTGAACTTGGGAATTTCAACATAAGTTCAGCGCAACAGCTTTTGCTATTGGGTGGTTTATCAATCGGTCTAGGCGTCTTCACATATTCTCGAAAAGTTATGGACACAGTGGGATCCCAACTTGGCAGTCTTTCTGCGACGACAGCTTTGATAGCGGTAATCTCACACTCAATTGTTTTGTTTATGTTCGCATCACGTGGTCTTGAAACGTTTTTATTAAATCTGGGTTTACCAACTATACCATTAGTACCAGTTTCCAGTTCCCAAGCTGTGGTTGGTGCTATTATTGGCATATCAATTTTAAGGGGTGTCGCCAGTATAAATTGGGCGGTTTTGGGAAAAATCTTAATAGGATGGGTTTTAGCGCCAGCCGTCGCTTTTATTATATGTTTTATAGGTCTCTTTTTTCTACAAAATGTTTTTGCCCTGCGAGTTGTTTAAAAATTTTTAATTCTTAATGGGCTTATTAAAAATTTTATAATGGATCTATATTATAAATCCAATTTATTGTGTATACGGCCCAATTAATCATTAGATTTTGTAATAAATCTATTACAAATTAAATTTAAATTTGGGTTTAAGATGATCAATTTAGCAACCTACTCCTATCCTAAAGGTCTTCACCTTTTAAAATCATGGCAAGCTGGTAGCGAAGACGCAAAAGCAGAGATCAAATCTGTATTCGACGCAGCAATTGCTGGTAATTTTGATGAAAACTTTTCTATTCTTGCTCCAGCTGATGAGGTCCATTCAACAGCCTCTGTGCATATGTTAGCTCTCGCCATCTTGAATGACTTGTATGGTGTCACTTCCGCTGAATAC
Organism: Paracoccaceae bacterium; assembly: GCA_902534325.1. GTDB lineage: Bacteria > Pseudomonadota > Alphaproteobacteria > Rhodobacterales > Rhodobacteraceae > Salinivivens. Next base: position 13,149 of record CACAPQ010000017.1, read on the forward strand.
TATAAAACTGATCCCTATAGGTATGTTCGCGCAAACCTTACTGTTGGTAGGCTATTAGGTGTAAAAAAATTGTACATGACTTGGGCCCTCTATGCTTTTTCTTGCGAAGTATTAGGCCAAAAAATGATGTATCCAGATAAATTCCCTCCTGGATCTGACCCTGATGAAGCTTTGATCAACAAAGAAAATTGCTTTGAATTAGAAACGCCAGATTTTAGTACAGGCATTGCTAAAATAATTGATGATATATTACGCGTAACAGAAGAATTAACTGGCATGGAGCCTTTGCTCCAGATTTCAGCGCCTTACAGCCTTGCGGCCGATATATACGGTCAGGAACCACTTCTAGCAGATGTTGTAAACGATCCAGATCATGTAAACGCTTTACTTGATCACCTGGCAGACAAAGTCATAATACCTTGGATTGAACATCATTTGACCGTTTTCCCTAATGGATGGGTAGAGCTTTCAGATGCTTCAGGCTCTCCTTTTTTTATTGGGCCAGAAAATTGTAAAACGATGTCTATAAGGTCAATTCAACGGATGGATGGCGGAAACCTGTGGAACGGAAGAGTTTTTGACTGCAATTATAGAGGTGACTACGTAGCAAATGTACAAGGTAAAAATAGACGCTCCCGTAGGAGTTCAAAAAATACCAGTGCACCCACTAAAGTAGACTTAAATGAGTTGACTGATATAAAATTTAGTGTCTGTCAAAAATTTATGATGCGTCTAGAGGCGGACAAAGTTGATGTTGCTTTTTATCGCGACCAATCGTTGGAGAGAAATATACCTTTAACAGCCGGCATAGGGTCTGGTGAGGTTGATAGAAACAGTATAGAAGACCTTGAGATAGCAAGACATCAGTTAGGCACAGCAGCAAGTGATTATGTAAGAGCAATTAAAGAAGTCTGTGAAAAAATTGACTTACCAGCAAACAATTTTGTAAATGAACCTTGGCCAAGCCATCTTTATTTTGAAGATCTGAATGGCGAGTCAGAGTTCGGCCTCGTAGAGCTTATTTTAAAGCAAGTATACGACTGTCCTAAAATAGTCAGATAGACCTTCAAGAAAATACGTTTAAAAAACGTCAATCTTGAAATACCATAGGGTCTAAATTTGTTTTAGAGTAACTATGTCGTAAATTTATAAATTCTTCGGGTTGTTATTTAATGGGAAATAAATCTTCAAAAATAACCACAAGTCATTGGGGGGCATTCAACGTATTTGTCGAAAATGGCAGAATAATTAATACTGAACCTTTCCACGCCGACCCTGCACCTCCAAACATTTCACAGCTTGTGCCAAGTGCTGTCCATCATTCAAAGCGGATTGACCAACCCTACGTTAGAAAGGGTTGGTTGGAAAAAACAACATCTACCAAAAGGGGAAATGATGAATACGTTCCTCTCGCCTGGGAAGATGCGATCGACCTTGCCGCCAAGGAGTTAATTCGAGTAAAAAGTAATTTTGGTAATGAGGCTATATTTGGTGGATCTTACGGTTGGGCAAGTGCCGGTCGATTTCATCACTCACAGAGCCAGTTGCACCGGTTTCTTAATTCTATGGGCGGCTATATTAGCTCATATGCCAGTTATAGCACTGGCGCGGCACAAGCGATTATACCCCACGTTTTAGGACTAAATTTCCATAAAGTAACTTGGGGAGAAATAAATAGCTGGTCGTTGATAGAAAAACATACTGATAACCTGATTATTTTTGGGGGCATCAATCCCAAAAATTCTCAAGTTAGCATGGGTGGATCCACAGAGCATGATGTATCCAGTCAGTTCAAAAAATTTGGTTATGCGGGCAAGAAGATGGTTTCAATTAGCCCACAAAAAGATGATAGCCCCAACGAGACTAGATGGCTTCCGATAAACCCAGGCACAGATGTCGCTTTAATGCTAGCTATAGCCCATGTTTTAGAAACTGAGGAACTAGCAGACCAGTTATTTTTGAGTAAGTATTGCTCTGGTTACGAATTATTTAAGAAATATTTTTTAGGAAGAGATGGGCATTTTGCCAAAACACCTGAATGGGCTTCCGAAGAAACAGGTATTGACGCTTCTGAAATCATAAAACTCGCTAGAAATATGGCATCAGGTCGTACCTTAATAAGTGTTTCATGGTCTTTACAAAGAGCGCGTTACGGAGAGCATCCTTTCTGGATGGCTTGTGTTTTAGCCGCCATGCTAGGTCAAATTGGCCTACCTGGAGGAGGCATTGGCTTTGGTTACGGGGCAATTGGAAATATCGGCAAAACCGCAAAAAGAATGCAAGGCCCTCTTTTTGAACAAGGCACAAACCCGATCTCTGATTTTATACCCGTCTCGCGCATCGCAGACATGCTATTAAATCCGGGTAGACCCTACAATTTCAACGGTGAAAAACGGATTTATCCAGATATAAAACTTGTTTACTGGTGCGGCGGAAATCCATTCCATCATCATCAAGATCTGAACCGCCTTGCCAAAGCTTGGCAATATCCCGAGACTGTAATCGTCCATGAACCTTGGTGGACAGCTACAGCCAAGCGAGCCGATATAGTTCTTCCAGCCACCACACAATTTGAGCGATCAGATATAGGTTGGGCGAAAGGTGATCCATACATATTTTATATGCCTCAGATGATCCCACCCGTAGGGCTCGCAAAGGATGATTATGATATTTTTGCTGAACTATCTAAAAAGCTTAATTGCGAGGAAAATTTTACAGAAAATCAATCATCCGAGGAATGGATTCAGAGCATCTATGATAAGTTTTATATGCAGTCTAAAAGTCAAGGAATTAATGTTGCGGACCTAGAGACACTTAAAGAAAAAAATTTCGAGAGAATGACGATTGATCTGGATGGAGAGAACTACGTACCTTTCAAAGCTTTCCGGGATGACCCCTTAAAGAGTCCACTTGCCACACCAACCGGAAAAATTGAGATATATTCAGAAAAAATCGCAAAATTTAATTACCCAGAAATTCCTGGTCATCCTATTTTTAATAAACCTCTTTTGGACCAGAAGTTTCCTCTTCGTTTACTATCCCCACAACCTCATGATAAGTTACATAGCCAACTACAAGCAGCTGCTGAGGACATAACTAAACATGCAGTTTTAGTTATGAACCCTCACGATGCAGGAAAAAGAGGTATTTCAAAAGGTGATTTAATTAAAATCTGGAATTCTAGAGGGTCTTGTCTCGCCACTTTAGAGATCAAGGAAACAATTATACCTGGAGTCATCTCACTGGCAACGGGTGCATGGTTTTCACCGACCAAAGAAGGTTTAGACATTTCTGGCAACCCTAATGTGCTAACAGCAGATACAGGTACGTCAGATTTGGGACAAGGCGCTGCAGCACATAACATCGAAGTGGAAGTCGAAAAATACCAAGAAAACTAGCGTTTTAGCGTTGATGCAAAATTTGCTAACTTTCTAATCAATTCTCTAAAATTCTCACGCTCCCTGTCAGAAAGGATACTAAAAATTTCAGCTTCACGTTCCACTAAATATGCTGAAATCTTCTTATGCATAATTTTACCTTCCTTAGTGATCTGTAGTTTAGCTTGTCTTGCATCACTTGGATCAGGCACTCTCTTCAAAAAACCTAAATCCAGCATTCTATGGACAGCTCGGGAAATTGAATTCCGGGGTCTCCTTGTAATTCGAGCCACCTCCTGTGCCGTCAATTCAGGATAATGTGCCAAGCATAGCAATAAATGATACTCTGCCCTCACTAAGCCAAAATCTTTTCTAACGTCCTCATATGTTGGAAATACGATCGCATTCGCCAGATACGAAACCTTATATGCATCAGGGAACTCTACAGCCTCAAAAATATTTGAATAATCGAGATCCCCTTTCTTTTTGACCATATTTCCTAGTCCAAAAACTTTAAAATTACTTAAAATTTATCACTTGTCAGTGCGTAAACAAATAATTAATTATTGTTCCATATAGAACAACATTGTGAGTTACAATGCGAGAAAGCAAACTTACTATACCCGAATTAAATGATAAAAAAGCTCAAGGTGAAAGATTAGCTATGGTGGCTGTTGGCGAAGCCATGTCAGCTGCTTGGGCGGAGCGAGCCGGGGTGGATATAATTGGAGTTGGAGACAGCTTAGGTATGACTCTGCATGGTCATCAAAATACGTTGCAAATCACCGTCGACCAAATGATTATGCACATCCTCGCAGTCCGTAATGGTGCACCAAACACAATGACGATCGCATCTATGCCATATGGTTCCTATGCAACTGAAAAAAAAGCCGTGGAAAATGCTATAAAAATAATGAAAGAAAGTGGCGTAGATGCCCTCAAGCTACAGCTCGGTAGCGAAGGAGCCAACATCATAAAAGCCGTTGCAGATGCAGGGGTTCCCATAATGAGCCATGTTGGACTTCTTCCCCACAAAGTACATCTTCTTGGTGGCTTTAAAATGCAGGGTCGAACGGCTGATGCAGCCATTGAAATTATTGAGAATGCTGAAGCAATCGAAGACGCTGGCGCCATTGGTTTGGAAATAGAGGCCATGCCCTATGAAGTGGGCAAAGCTGTGGATGACGCCGTTTCTATTTTCACCTTCTCGATTGGCGCAGGGTCAGCCGGAACATGCCAATTGTTAAATGGTTATGATTTGCTCGGAGCTTTTGATACTTTCAAGCCTAAATTTGCAAAGCGTTATGCTAATTTGAGTGAAATTGCCACCAAAGCCTTTTCGGATTACGTCCAGGAGGTTCAAACAGGTAAATTTCCAGATGAAGATCATAGCTACAAAATGAACGAAGAAGAAATAAAAAAGCTCAATAAAGTGCTATCGAAGAGGAACTGAAAATGAATATGCAAGGGAAAAACCCTACGGGTCAACGAATACCGAATGGTATGTTAGTGGATAACTACCCCCGTAATATGTGGTGGGTTGCTGCCTACAGTGAAGAGGTAACCACTAAACCAATAACACGATGGTTGTTGGAAACACCTGTTGTGCTTTACAGGTTGGAGGATGGAACACCCGCAGCCTTATACGACCGCTGTCCACACAGGTGGGCGCCTTTATCTGAAGGACACGTAAGTGGTTCGAAAATCATATGCCCATACCATGGTATGGAGTTTGATACACAGGGGAACTGTACTAAAGCACCCACCCAAACCATGATGCCCAAAACGGCACAAATTCCCTCCTATCCTGTGAAAGAAGCTGGCGCATTTGTTTGGATATGGATGGGTGATCCAGAGGCAATTGATCGAGAGCCTCCTGATGTTGCATATCAGGTAGATAAAGATTGGAGCTTTATTACGGGTTACATGGAAGTGGCCGCAAATTGGATTTTAATCCGAGAAAATGTCATGGATTTAACTCATATTGCTTTTTTACATAAAAATACTTTCAAGCAAGATGATTGGATTACTGCTCCAGATACTTACTGGGAGGGCGAGTCAATTTGTTACGAGCAAGAGTTCGATCTCGCACCCCTTTCTCCATTATTTTGTGCGGGCATGGGATTACCTGAAGACAAGCCTATCAAGCGAATTCAGAAAGGAACAATGCCTTCACTTGCAATCTCATTTTCTGATTGGAAGGTTCATGATCCAAAGCCTGAAAATGGTCGCCGTTCAGATTACATTATGCGAGGTTGCCACATCGTAACCCCATCTACTAAAGGCAAAACCCATTATTTTTGGGGGGCCGCTTTTGATGTCCCAGAAATAACTCAAGAGGTTGCAGACAAAACCAAGGCTAGTGTGGTAGCTGCATTTAATGAGGATAAAGATCTCCTTCAAAAACTTCAGAAAAACGTTGATAATGACCCACGTGGACTTGACTATTTGGAAGTAACGCTTAGTGCTGACGGAGCAGGTGTAAAGGTTCGCCAGTTGTTAAATAAAAAACTTGCGGCCGAGGGCCGCTTATTAAGCTGAAAATTGAAGAAACTATGACCATCAAAAATCAACGTCCTAGAAGAAGTTTCATTTTTACTCCGGGGCTTAAACCTGAAATGTATCCAAAAGCTCTGGCCAGTGGAGCAGACATTGTGTGTGTAGAATTGGAAGATGGAATTGCTCCAAAAGATAAAGCGGAAGCCCGAAAAAATGCTCTTGCTTTATTTGAACAGCCACAAGCCGATGACGGCGTGGAAAGGATGGTAAGGATCAATTCCATGCGAGAGCGTTTTGGTATTGAGGATGTGAACGCTATTCTTGCCACAAAAACACCACCTCCAGCTTTGATGATGCCAAAAGTTCGAACTCCAGATGAGGTTGTAATACTGGATCAATTACTGACCGAGGCTGGGCATAATTCACGACTTCACGTCATTATTGAAACTAATGAGGGACTTGAGGCAGCGTATGCTATAGCAAAGTGCTCAGAAAGAATAGATGCTCTGTTTTTTGGGGGAGTTGATATGGCTGCTGAATTACGATGTCCAAACAAATTTGAGACATTATTTTACGCCCGATCACGTGTGGCCCATGCATCTGCATTAGCCGGTCTGGATGTTTTGGATGTGCCCTATCTTGATTTGGATGATCCGGAAGGGATGCGAATAGAAGCGCAGCGAGTTCGTGATTTAGGTTTCACCGGAAAAGGCTCTATTCATCCAAAGCAAATTGCCGCATTAAATGAAGTCTTCACACCAACAAAAGACCAAATTTCCCGTGCGCGAAGAATTATAAATGAATTTGAGGCTGCCGATACAGGACTTGTGGTTATTGATGGTAAGTTAATAGAGAAACCAGTTATGCGAGAGATGTACCGAATTATTTCAATCGCAGACCGATTGGGAGAATAATTAATGGAGTGTTGCGGACCAGGCTATTCAAGCCCACAAGAGGCGATCAAGGCCCCTAATGAAAAATTACTTTACACAATAGCAATCTATACCGGGACAGGCATTCAGAAACCAGATTATCTGGCAACTGTAGATGTCGACCCTAAAAGCCCTACTTATAGCCAGGTTATTCACAGACTTGAGATGCCAGGTATAGGCGATGAGTTACACCACATGGGATGGAATGCTTGTTCAAGCTGCCACGATGATAGTTCAATGTCTCGAAAATTTCTTATTCTTCCTGGTGTCCGATCAAACAATCTACACATTGTGGATACGGCGACAGATCCGCGGGCCCCACGTCTTCACAAAATTATAGATGGAGCAGAGATAAAAGGGAAAGCTGATTTATCTGGACCTCACACTGTTCACTGCCTAGGATCAGAAATCATCATCTCTTTCCTTGGTAATGCCAAGGGTGAGGCCCCGGGCGGATACCTACAGCTCGACAAAGACTTTAATATTGTCGGCCGATGGGAAAACTCAATGGGCGACATTAAGTTTGGCTATGACTTCTGGTATCAACCTCGACATAACATTATGGTGAGTTCTGAATGGGCGGCGCCTAATACATTTATGCCTGGATTTGATTTAGAAGAAGTGGGCCACCTCAAATATGGTCGCGAACTACATTTCTGGGATTTTGAGAACAAAAAACCCATTGAAAGTTTCTACCTGGGCGAAGATGGTCTCCTTCCTCTAGAGGTAAAATTTCATCATAACCCGGACAGCACCCATGGGTTTTGTGGAGCTGCACTTTCAACCAACGTTATTCACTGGTGGAAAGATGATACCGGTAATTGGAAATGGGAAAAGGTAATTGATGTAGAAAATGAAATGCATCCCGATTGGCCGATACCACTCCCCGGTGTTATGTCGGCAATTCTTATTTCAATGGATGACAAATATCTTTACCTCAATAATTGGTTACATGGTGATATGCGCCAGTATGACATTTCTGATCCTCACAAGCCTGTTCTGACTGGCCAAGTTTTCATGGGTGGTCTGCTCGGCAAGGCGCCAAAGGTCAATGGTGTTGAAGTTGCAGGGGGCCCACAAATGTTTCAGTTAAGTCTTGATGGAAAGCGCCTTTATGTGACGACTTCACTTTTTTCGACTTGGGATAATCAATTCTACCCAGAAATAAGAGAGAAAGGTGGCATAATGGTTCAAATTGATTGCGACCCAATCAACGGCGGAATGAAGATTAACCCAGACTTTATGGTAAATTTTGGTGAGGAACCGAATGGTCCAAGCAGGTGTCATGAAGCAAGATACCCCGGTGGCGATTGTACGAGTGATATCTGGTTATGACAGAGCATAGAGTAACCCTTTCTAACAGAGATGGTGCAATATATACTGTTAATGGACGGCGTCCGTTACTAGAACAACTCAGAGATCAAGGCGTCGATCTTCCTTATGGCTGTGAATATGGTGGTTGTATCACCTGTGCTGCGAAGCTCGTGAAGGGCAATATTGATCAGCGTCGCCAGGTCGCGCTCAATAACAGACAGATAGAAAATGGATATGTAATATTATGTGTGGCGCGCGCGACATCAGATATTACATTAGAGATCGGCGTAGAAAGTCACGATAAGCTGTACCGTAATCCTTTCTTGGATCCCCTGAAGCCGCATGAATTGAAAGCAGATATTGCCACGTCGGAAGAAGTTTAATGCCTGAAGCTGATATTGACCGCCTTTACGATTATGACCCCAAATATCTTGCTGATATATTAAGATCAGTGAAGACCATAGCAATGGTTGGTGCAAGTGGTGATAAAACAAAGTTTAGTTATGGCGTGCTTCGTCAACTAAATGAAATTGGCTATGATATTTTGCCTGTAAACCCAAACCCAAATGTAAAAGAGATACGAGGCTTAAAAGTCTATCACTCACTCGAAGAGATAGAAAAACCAATAGATATGGTAGATGTTTTCCGTCCAAAAGAAGAGCTTTATGCCATCGCTGAAAAAGCAATATCTGTTGGTGCAAAAGTATTATGGGGTCAGATAGGCGTTTTTGACGATAAGGCTGCAAAGCTAGCAGAAGATGCAGGCCTTCAAGTTGTCATGAACCGTTGTCCAAAAATTGAGCTCTTCAGACCTTTTTGGAAACCGCGTCTTGATTTAAAAATCTAGTCAATACAAACATGAATTGATTTAGCTAGAATTGATTTCTGCCTTCCAAATTCCCTCTTCAACCATATTTTCTATTTCATTTGTTATAATTTGTAATGCAGATCGCGCGGCCCGTGTGTTTTTTCTATCGGGTGCCATTGCTAAAATAAGTTGCCGTTTTATCCTTGGGGAAATGAAAGTTCTTGCTTCGAGCGTGCCCTCACTCAAATCCTCGTTTATAGCTGAAAGAGGAATAAACGCATGATAATTTCCAGTTTTAACAAGCGACTTTAATACTTCAAAAGCATCCCCGCTTATTGCGACATTCAATTTGACCCCAGCCTTAGATATTGCATTATCGACAAGTAATCGTATCCCGTGAGGGCGACTGGGCAACACAATTGGTAAATGCGCAATATCGTTGAGTTTTATTTCTTTGCCTAAGTCTTGCATTGTCCCAGGGGCACTTATTAGCGCAATATCTTCATAGAGAAGTTCTTTGCAACGCAAATGCAAATCATGGGTAGGTCCATAAAGAAACGAAATATCTAAATCTCCACGATGTAACCACTCAATTAAATGTCCAGAATAACCCTCGACTATTCTCAGTGTTACATGTGGAAGCTCATTTTTTACCTTTTCGATCAAGCGTACTGCTAGAACTGAATTTATGCTCGGCATTAATCCTATCGCAACATTACCCGTAATACTTTCTGCGCTTGAACGCACTTCATCCACTGCCTGCTCGAGCTGCCTAATAATTCCTGAAACTCTCGAAAGAAGCTTTTCACCACTTTCGGTAAGCGCCATTCCCTTAACAGAACGATGGAATAATTGGGCACCCGATTTATGTTCTAAAAGCTTAATTTGTCTTGAAAGTGCAGGCTGAGCCAATCTTAATCGATCGGAAGCGGCACTAAGTGAGCCTGTCTCTGCGACACAGATAAAAGTTTTTAATTGTTTAATATCCAAGTCTAAAGCCTTCGAAAATTGTTATCGAACCTATATAAAGTTTTACTTTTTGTTATACTATGTCAATGGAATATAATTTATTATAATCACTTTTAGAAAAAATTTTTGGCGCAAAATGAAACATAAAAAGTCCGATAACTTTAAAACCAAAAGCGTTTCTTCATCATTGGTTAGGTTCGCTCTAGATTTTGAACCTGAATTTGCTACAGACGAATTAAAACAGGTCGCTCAGCTTTCACTATTTGATTGGTTTGTAGTATCGATTGCAGGTCAAGCGGAACCGGTAAGCCATATTGTTAGGGGGCAAATTAGCAGCGAGGGCGGCAATGAAGATTGTACAGTAATCGGAGCAACAAAACGGTTCCCAGCGAGAGCTTCAGCTCTCGCAAATGGAACAATAAGCCATGCACTAGACTATGACGATACACACTTTGCTTATTTGGGGCATCCAAGCGTGGCTATAATTCCTGCTGCAATAGCCATTGGAGAAAAAACGAATACGAAACCTGAAAAGTTTTGGAATGCAGTAATTTTAGGCTTAGAGATCGTAACACGAATTGGAGCTTGGTTAGGGCGCGACCATCATTTGACCGGATATCATTCAACAGCAACGGCAGGTGCTTTTGGAGCAACAATAGCATCCTCCAAATTACTAGATCTCGATGAAAAAGCTACTAATTATGCCCTCGGTTTAGTTTCTTCTATGGCATCGGGCGTAAGAGCTCAGTTCGGCACTATGGCAAAACCTTTACATGCAGGAATGGCAGCCGCGAATGGCGTAGAAGCTGCACTATTTGCACAGGCAGGCCTTATTTCAAATCCTGACGCACTTGAGGCGGAACATGGTTTCGCCGATACGCATACTACCCAAAATCGTGATACAACAAAAGCTTTAAACGGCTTAGGTGAATATTGGATGCTCAAAGAGGTTCTACATAAATATCATGCCTGTTGCCATGGACTACATCCAGCACTTGAAGCCTTACTTCAAGTACGAGAAAAAAATAATCTTATTACTACAAATATTGAGAATGTTTCTATCGCAGTGCCACCAAGATATCTCAAAATTTGTCATATCCTCAGCCCTAATACTGGATTAGAGGCAAAGTTCAGTTTTCGCTTATCTGCAGCAATGGTTCTTAACGGACAAGATACAGCGGCGCTTTCTACATTCTCAAGTAACGCTTGTAAGAACCCAGACTTAATTTCTTTGAGAGATCGAGTTTCTGTTACGCCAAATACAAACCTAGGTGAAACCGAAGCCTTTGTTCAAGTGCAAACAACCAATGGTGAAATATTAAGTGCAAAATACGATATTAATAGAAGTCTGCCTTATAAATTTCGAAAAGAAAAAATAATGAATAAAGCTTTTGCTTTACTGGGGGAAAGTAGCGCCCTTGAACTATGGGATTTAGTGGCCAAAGGTGATCCTATGGAATTCTATAAAGTGAATAAAATTGGGCTCAATTAAAAATCTACTTCGAATATTTTTATATAAAAATCTTTTATATAATGTATTCTAGCAATCGAATTTTTAAATGAACAATATCCTATAAACTGAGAGTGTATAACTCTGATTGAAATTTAAAAAGAATGGAGAACCTTTTGGGCCATCAACAAAACGAAGCAATAACTGAAAAACTCTCGGAATTTGCCTTTAATTTCAGCTACGCCAATCTACCCCGTGAAGTTATAGAGCAGGCAAAATTATTTATCCTCGATACTGTTGGCTGTGCTCTTGGGGGTAGAACGCAAGCCAAAGAAGAAGTGTCTTGGATAACAATGTTTACAGACACTCAGAATTCAAAAGGTAGCTCAACTATTTTTGGAGAAAAAGGAAAAACCAGCGCCGCAATAGCAGCTCTGGCTAATGGTGCAATTGCGCACACTATCGATTTTGATGATACACATATGCCTTCAATCTCCCATCTGGGCTCTTCGTTGGTGGCGACAACATTTGCTATAGGTGAAGAACTTAATTCTAGCGGTGAAGAAATAATTGAAGCTTTCGTGCTAGGCTTTGATGTGGCAGGTCGCGTAGGACGATGCGCTATGCCCAGCCATTATAAATACTGGCATCCAACAGCTACTTTTGGAGGTATTGGGGCAGCAGTGGCAGCAGCAAAACTTCTAAAGCTAGAGAGTAAGCAGATAGAGATGACAATAGGCCTTGCCGCCGATGCAGCCGGAGGGCTACGATATGGTGTCGACAACGGCGATTTTTCCAAAAGTTTACATCCAGCTATGGCCGCAATGAAAGCGGTATTGTTTGCCCAGTTAATTAAAAATGGAGCGACGGGCCCATTAGGAATCCTTGAATATTCCTCAGGGTTCTTCAATGCCTTTTCAGAAGAACCAAATTTCGAGCCGTTGCTTGATCGATTGGGCGAGTATTACGAAATAAGTGTTGGTGGGCTAAAATCTTTTCCGACTATTCAGTGTAGCCACACGGCAATTTCAAAAACACTAGAGCTGGTTAAAGAAAATAGCTTGAAAAAAGATGATATTGCGGAGGTTAGTATCATTCAGTCTGAGACAATGCCTGGTCAAGGTATGAATTATACTCCCAATAGTCCTTTAGCGGCCCGCCTGAGCACACCCTTTGCCGTTTCACTAGGTCTCCAAGACGGTGCCGTATCGCTTGAAAGATTTACGGAAGACACTCTAGCTGACCCTGAAATAAACGAAATAATGTCGCGCATTAAAATTGACTCTAGCACTCAGCTGGCTGAAGAGCACCCAAATACCGTTGCATCGGTAGTAGATATTAAAACTCTGGATGGCAGAAAATTCTCTGGTAAGCAAATCTTTGCAAAAGGAGATCCAAATAATCGGATGACTTCAGGGGAGATAGAAGAAAAATTTCATAAATTAAGTTTACCTGTTCTTGGAGTTGATAAAGCAGGGCAAGTTGCTAAAAAAATAATTAACTTGGAAGCGATCAGAGACCTCGATGAAATTACCCAAATGTTGCGATAACGAATAGGGAATAAAAAGGATAAAGCCTTGAGCAACCCATTTTCTGATTTGCTTGTTGTTTCTCTAGAACAGGCCCTGGCAGCACCTTTATGCACGTCAAGGCTAGTTGATATGGGTGCTAGGGTGATAAAAATTGAACGTGCTGAAGGAGATTTCGCCCGAGGTTATGATTCAGCGGCCAATGGTGATAGTTCTTATTTCTTGTGGACCAATCATGGAAAGGAATCTGTTGTCTTAGATTTGAGATCTGAAAAAGGCACAAAACTTATGCACCAACTGATCAAAAAAGCAGATGTCTTCGTTCAAAATCTAGCTCCAGGAGCAACAAAAAGATTAGGCTTTGGTTCAGAAAAAATGCGGAATGAAAATTCAAAACTAATTACATGCGATATTTCTGGCTACGGCGAAACTGGCCCTGCAAGCGCATTAAAAGCTTATGATTTTTTAGTCCAAGCTGAAAGTGGCCTCGTTGATATTTCAGGAGGGCCAAACGAGCTTGGTCGTATTGGGGTATCAATATGTGACATCGGTGCTGGCATGACTGCGCATGCGGCAATTGTTGAGGCTCTTTTTTATAGAGAACGCACTGGTGAAGGTTATGGTGTCAACATATCTTTATTTGGTGTTGCATCAGATTGGATGAATGTGCCCCTACTGCAGTATAAATATGGTGGTAAAAGTCCAAAAAGAGTGGGGTTAATGCATCCGTCTATTCAGCCTTATGCAGCGTTCTCTGCTAAAGACGGATCCAAAGTAATTATAGCTATTCAGAATGAACGTGAGTGGGCTCGATTTTGCACACAAGTTCTTAAACAACCTGAACTTGCTACCGATCCCCGTTTCAATAGTAATAATGAAAGGGTAAAAAATGTGGAAGCTCTGCATAAAACAATAAATAACACTTCAAATCAGCTGTCAGTCAGCGAATTTACTACCTTACTAACTGAAGCTGATATTGCGTTTGGTTCAGTCAATTCAGTCAGTGCGCTTTCCAATCATATCGGGCTTAATTTGATTAACGTAAAAACTACCAAGGGAGACGAAGTAACAATGGCAGCCCCACCCATTAATCGGACTATAGACACAAATAAGAGTTTACCATCACCACCCAAATTGGGAGAACATACCGCAAAGATTTTCAAAGAATTTGAAATGTAAATGATAAAATTGGATTAGTATTTAAATATGACACATTATACCAGCTATGACCTTATTGAATGGGCTAAGCCATTCGAGAAGCGAAAAAACGCACTGCCGAAACCTAAGGGCTCAGAAGTTTTAATTCGCGTTACTGCCGCAGGCTTATGTCATTCAGATCTACATGTCCAAAAAGGTTATATGGACTTAGGTAACGAGGGCCGATTAACCTTTGCAGAACGCGGCGCTCAATTACCAATGACATTTGGACATGAAATTGCAGGGGTCGTTGAAAATACTGGAGCTGATGCCAACTCGTTCAAAAAAGGCCAACAAGTACTAGTTTTTCCCTGGATTGGTTGTGGAGAATGTGCAGCATGTAAGGAAGAGCGTGAAAGCGATTGCGCGTCAATGCGGATCATTGGACTGAAACAAAAGGGAGGCTTTGCTACGCACTGCCTTGTTGAACACGAAAAATTTTTAGTAGATATCGATGGGCTTGATCCTGCAGATGTTGTACCTCATGCGTGCTCCGGGATTACGGTTTACAATGCTTTAGAAAAACTTGGTGAACTACGTACCGATGAATGGATGGCCATTTTAGGATGCGGCGGGCTTGGATTGAATGCTATTGCTATAGCGCGGGCCCTTGGATTTGAAAATATTATAGCCGTCGATGTTGATGATAAGAAATTAACTACCGCCCAAGAAATGGGCGCAAAGCTCGTTTTAAACAGCCAAGATAAAGAAGCCGTGTCAAAACTGCAAAATTTGGCGAATAATAAACTTATGGGAGTACTTGATACATTCGGCGGATCAGCAACAGCGCAGCTTGCAATCCGGGCATTGGCTAAATCAGGCCGTTATTTAATCGTAGGTCAGGCAGGGGGAGACTTTAATATGCCTCAAGTTTGGTTGCCACAAAAAGCGATGACCGTTCGAGGGAGCCACGTAGGAAATTCACCGCAACTGCGCAAAATAATTGATATGGTGCGCGCCGGTAAGATTAAACAAATGCCAATAGATAGGCGCCCACTGTCCGAGATCAATCAAGCTGTACATGATCTTGAAAACGGTAATGTCACTGGACGCGTTGTGTTTCAACCTGAAGAAAATGACTAGGGAGGTCGGTTCGATAATGAAAACTTATAATCACTTCATTAATGGAGAATGGGTTGAGCCAATTAAAAATAAATATTTTGATACTGAAAACCCCTTTACTGGGGAGGTTTGGGCAAAAGTTGCCCGTGGGTGTGAGAAAGACGCTGATCAAGCAGTAAAAGCAGCAAAAGCAGCATTTGACAGTGGTACCTGGGCGGACATGCGACCAACGCAAAGAGGTAAGCTTCTGGTAAGACTAGCTGAAATTATTGAGCGGGAAGCCGATAAATTGGCCAATATAGAAGTCCGTGACAATGGTAAGCTCATCACTGAAATGAGTGCTCAGACGAAATATCTGGCAGAATGGTACCGCTATTTTGGAGGCCTTGCAGATAAAATAGAAGGGGCCGTACTACCAGCTGACCGTCCAGGTATATTTAACTATACGCGATATGAACCTTTGGGTGTAATTGGAATGATTACAGCCTGGAATTCTCCTCTTTTATTATTAGCCTGGAAGCTAGCCCCTGCCCTTGCTGCGGGAAATACAGCCGTAATTAAACCCTCTGAGTTTACTTCTGCTTCATCTTTGGAATTCATGGAACTTGTAAACGAAGCGGGTTTTCCCAAAGGAGTTGTGAACTGCATTACTGGATACGGGTTGGAAATAGGTGCTGCTATGGTAGAGCACTCCGATGTAGATAAAGTTGCCTTTACAGGATCTGATTTTGCGGGCCAAAAAATATATGAAACAGCTGCAAAAAAAATTATGCCTGTTACCCTAGAACTAGGCGGGAAGTCACCGAATATTGTTTTTGAGGACGCTGATTTTGAAGCTGCGGTCATGGGCGCAATATCAGGCATATTTGCCGCAACCGGCCAAACCTGCATAGCAGGCTCACGATTACTGGTCCAAAGAACTATTCATGACAAGTTTGTTAAGCGTTTAGTTGAAGTAGCAAGTGAAGCAAAAATTGGAGATCCAATGTCAGTGGACACACATGTTGGACCCGTCACTACCGCGCCTCAATACGAAAAAATTCTTCAATATATAGAAGTTGCAAAAGAAGATGGGGCTACTTGTGTTCTAGGAGGCAAACCTTATACCGGTGATGGCATTCAAGGTGATCGCTTTGTTGAACCAACAATATTCACGGGTGTAAAAAATAATATGCGAATTGCCCAAGAAGAGGTGTTCGGGCCTATTTTGTCAGTCATTCCTTTTGACACAGAAGAGGACGCCATCCGTATTGGAAACGATATTGTGTTTGGCCTCGCAGCAGGCGTATGGACTTCTGATTTAGGTCGGGCTTTCCGAATGTCTGAAAAGCTCAAAGCTGGCACGGTTTGGGTAAATACATATCGAGCCGTAAGTTTTATGACGCCATTCGGGGGTTACAAACGATCGGGCCAGGGCAGAGAAAGCGGTCAGGAGTCAATTAAAGAATTCATGCAAGTAAAGTCGGTTTGGATCGCTCAGCAGACAACGAGCTCAAATCCTTTTATAATGCAATAATTTCGAAAGTGCTTTTTAAAAAGTTAAAATCTATAATGCTTAAATTTTATCTATAGACCTGCCATAAATATAAAAAATATTTATGAACGTATAAATTTTTTTTATTGTTCTACCTGGAACATTTCATTGCTATAATTCACAAAACTGTTACCGTTAACTCACATAAAGCCAATTGTATCAAAGAGTTTGGTGCAGTTTTTATGAAACTTTATTAGTGATGTAGGGAGGACATCTCGATGAGACACTACTTAATCAAACAAGCTATGAAAGCGGTTAAAGCTTCCGTGGTTATGTTAACATTCTTCGGCTTAGCTGGAACTGCTATGGCTGATAAAAAAATTACTTTTAAAACACCTTCAGCTTTTGGCACAAATTTACCAATAACAGGTTCTACTTCTGTGTATTTTGCTGATGTTCTAGAAAGAGTTTCTGGCGGAAACATGAAAATCAAAATGTTTGAGCCAGGGGAACTTATGCCAGCATTTGATATCCACCAAGCGGTATCAGACGGACAAGTACAGGCAGGCTACACCTGTGGCGCCTATCTTGGAGGTTCTTTGAAAGAAGCTATTCCATACTGTACTATGCCATTTGGACCAGAACCACACGTCATGCTAGGTTGGTTATACGAAGGCAACGGCACAAAACTTTGGGAAAAGTTTTATAGTGACGCTGGATATAACGTAAAGGTATGGCCTCTAGCGATCTATGCAAATGAAGGCGCGGGTTGGTTTACCAAGAGAATTGAGAAAGTTGAAGACTGGAAGGGAACAAAAATCCGAATTGGTGGTTTTGCAGGCGGTACTGTAACTAAACTAGGCGCTGTTCCTACTCTTATTCCTTTCGGCGAAATTTTCCCAGGTCTTGAGAAAGGTGTGATCGACGCTGCTGAAATGGGTCTCCCAGCAAACGACTTAGAAGCTGGATTGCATAAAGTTGCTAAGTTTTACCATATGCCAAGCTGGCACCAGCCTTACACAATCATCGAAATTGTGATGAATATGGATGTTTGGAATGGTATGAGTGATGCTCAGCAAGCCCAATGGGAAGCCTCAGTGAGACAAGCAAATGTTTGGTCAATGACACACTCAAATGCTATTCAAAATGCTGCACTTAAGACACTACAAGAAGAAAAAGGTGTCGAAATTGTTAAATTTGATGACGAGATGCTCAAGGCAATGAGAGCGGCATTCAACGAGACAATGGATGAGCTTATGGCAACCGATCCAGAGGTCAAAATGTTGATGGATGATCTTACAGCGTTCATGGAAGACTATAAGGCCTGGGAGAACATTGGTTCTATTGGTCGCAATAGTTTGTGGGACTAGTAGTTCTACTTTGAACAATTAGCAATGCAGGCAGACAGCTTGCATTGCTAGAACAAAATAATAGACTTAAACAAAACAGGTAAATCTCAAAGTGAATTTTGTTCAGAATATTGAAAAACAAATTATTGCGCTGGGTCATGCAATAAGCTGGCTCGCGCTGTTTCTTGTTGCTATTGTGTGTTTATCAGTTTTCCTGCGGTATGTACTCGGTCTTTCCAGCCTGGGTTTTGATGAGCTGCAGTGGCACATATACTCTTTCGGATTTATGATGGGGTTTTCATATTGTACATCTATGGAAACACATGTTCGCAACGATCTATTTTATAGTAAGTTTTCAGAAAAAACAAAGCTTTGGATAGATCTTGTCAGTCACCTTGTCGTACTACTGCCATTTATTATCGTCATTATATATCACGCATGGTTTTTTATGATGCGAGCTTATGTGACTGCAGAGGGCTCGATTGATCCTGGTGGGCTACCTCACCGATGGATTATTAAATCAGTTCTGGTGCTTTCATTTGTGTTATTTGGAATTGCAACGGTGGCTAGATCAATCGCAATTGTTGCAAAACTAAGAAAATTAACAGGAGATGCAAACTAATGTTTGTTGAAACCATTCTGCTGACAGCTCTTTTTGTAACCTTTTGTGCAATGCTTCTTGTGGGTTTTCATATTTCCTACACACTCTTTGGCGTTTCAATTTTATTCACCTTGGTGGCAATGATCTCCGATCAATATTTTGATACGGCTACTGGTCTTGACTTCTATTACTTCGGCATTGTTGTAAAGCGCATCTACGCTGTTATGACAAATTGGATTCTAATAGCGGCTACCCTGTTTATTTTTATGGGCTTTATGCTCGAAAAGTCTGGGATAGCTGAGCGGTTACTTACTTCAACTCAAGAATTGTTTGGTAATGTCAGGGGTGGAATGGCCATAACGGTGGCTTTGATAGGAACCTTGCTTGCTGCCAGTACTGGAATTGTTGGAGCCTCTGTTGTGCTATTAGGTGTATTAAGTCTCCCAATAATGATTAAACAAGGCTATTCAAAAGAACTGGCAACGGGAACAGTAGCCGCATCCGGCTGTCTTGGAATTATAATACCACCATCTATTATGTTGGTTTTCATGGCAGACCAACTCAATCTACCAGCTGGTGATTTATTTATGGGAGCCTTTATCCCAGGCTTAATGCTAGCAGCACTCTATGTAATTTACATACTTGGTTTTTCATTCCTGAAGCCTTCGGCAGCACCTTTGGCAGAAGATCGACAACCGGTAGGATTTAAAACTCTTTTTAGGGTGCTATTGGATGCAATACCCATTCTGGCTCTTATGTTTTTGGTTTTAGGATCAATCATAGCCGGTATTGCTACGGTAACTGAAGCCAGTGGAGTTGGCGCCTTGAGCGCAATGATCTTGGCAGCATTTTATCGGAAACTAAATTTATCAATGTTGAAAGAGGCTCTTTACGGCACTTTCAATACCATGGGCTATATATTTTGCATCATAATAGGTGCAACTGTTTTTGCTTTTGTTGTTCGCGCTTTAGGTGGAGATGAAATCATAGAGGACGCCCTGACTTCATTACCGTTCAACGATAATGGTATTATTCTCTTTGTACTATTTTGTGTATTTTTACTTGGCTTTTTCCTCGACTGGATTGAAATAACTTTTATTGTATTGCCACTGCTCGTGCCAGTTATTGGGGCCATGGACTTAGCAATAAGCGGTTATGGTGTGGTAGACAAACCAGTGCTCGTTTGGTTTACGATTTTAGTTGCTGTCACATTACAAACATCATTTTTGACGCCACCGGTTGGGTATGCTCTTTTTTATATGAGAGGAATCAGCCCACCTGGTGTGGCAATGAAAGATATTTATAAAGGCATAATTCCTTTTGTTATCCTTCAGATCATTGCTATTTATTTGGTTTTTCAATGGCCTGCGCTAGCCACTTGGCTGCCAGCTTATGTTTACGGTTAAGATCGTATGAACGGGGATGATGATCAATGGCAACAAATAAGGAATTTGAATTAAGACGCGATGACTCTGTAGCTAAAGCAATCGCTTACTCTTCTACCTTTATCGCTGATCGAGCAGAAAATACAGAGATATGGGACGTCGAAGGCAAACGATACATAGACTTTTGTGGTGGGATTGGCTGTCAAAACACGGGTCACCGTAATCACAGAGTAGTAGACGCTATAAAAAGCCAGCTGGATACGCTCACTCATACTTGCTTCCAAGTAACACCATATGAAAGCTACATAGAATTAGCCGAGCGCTTAAATGACATTTATCCTGGCAATTTTAAAAAGAAATCGATGTTTTTTTCAGCCGGTGGAGAAGCCGTCGAAAATGCAGTCAAAGTTGCCAGATATTATACAAAACGCCCAGCAATCATTACCTTTACAAATGGATATCATGGACGTTCCTACATGGGGATGGCACTGAGTGCGAGGATGATTCCATTCAAACAAGGATTTGGTCCTTTCCCTGGCGATATTTATAGACTGCCTTTTCCAGATGAATTCCGAGGTATTACTTTGGAGGACACCAAAAAGGCCTTCGCAACTTTATTTAGAAGCGACTGCCCACCTGATCAAATTGCTGCTATATTTTTTGAACCCGTCCAAGGAGAAGGTGGATATAATATAGCGACACAAGATTTTGTATCATATCTACGAGAGTTGTGTGATGAGCATGGGATTGTCATGGTCGCTGACGAAATTCAATCGGGAATTGGACGTACCGGTAAGATGTTTGCCATGGAACACTTTGGGATTGATCCTGATTTAACCTGCGTAGGAAAAAGTATAGGCGGCGGGTTACCTATATCTGGAGTAGTCGGTAAAGCCAGCATTATCGATACCGTTCCACCTGGGGGTCTAGGCGGCACATTTGGTGGCAACCCAATGGCCTGTGCAGCCGCTCTAGCAGTATTAGAGACAATTGAAAAAGATGGTTTACTGGCAAAAGGCTTAGAAATCGGCGAGCTTATCGATAAGCGTCTTCGAGAAATGTCATTAAAAAATTCTATGCAAAATATTGGTGATGTTCGTGGTCTAGGATGCATGAATGCAATTGAGCTCGTTAAAGACCGTGATACTTTGGAACCAGACGGTGATATGGCTGCCAAAGTAGCCCAAATAGCGCTTAAAAAAGGCCTTATCCTTGTAACAGCAGGCCCAACGCGAAATGTTATAAGAATTTTAGTTCCTCTATCAGCTGACCTGAAAGTTATAGAAGAAGGCTTGGATATTCTGGAGGCTTCATTGGAGGAAGCGGCAGCCTAAAACCTCAAATTTATTAATTTTATTGTAGGTGACATTATGAAAATAAAGGCAGCAGTTTTACGTGAATCTGGACTACCCAGACCTTACACTGAAAGCAAACCTCTCTCTGTTGAAGAAGTTGAGCTAGACCCACCTAAATCAAACGAAGTGATGATAAAGGTCAAAGCAGTTGGTCTTTGTCATTCAGATCTTGTCGCAATTAGTGGCGAGCGCGGAAAGCCTATGCCAATCGTACTCGGGCATGAAGCCGCTGGTATAATCACCGAAATGGGTGACAACGTTGAAGGTTTCGAAATTGGCGATCACGTGGTGCCCTCTTATGTTGCGAGCTGTGGCCTCTGTGAAATGTGTAGCTCCGGCCGACCAGCACTCTGCGAACCTGCTACAGTTGCAAATGCGAAAGCAGTTTTGAGAGACGGGACAACAAGGCTTAGCCAAAATGGTACATCTATCCATCACCATTCCGGTGTTGCTGGGTTCGCGGAATACTCGGTGTTGTCAAAAGAAGCATTGGTTAAAATTGACAAATCTATCCCGTTCGAGCAAGCAGCACTTTTTGGTTGTGGAGTGGTAACTGGCGTAGGCTCCGTGATTAATACTGCTGACGCCAAAGCCGGTCAGTTCATTGGTGTCGTTGGACTTGGTGGAGTTGGGCTCAGTGCGGTTTTGGCATCTTTAGCTTTGGGAGCAGGGAAAGTAATAGCAATAGATTTAAGTGACGAAAAACTTGAATTTGCAAAAGAGCTTGGAGTTCACCATGCTGTAAATGCAGCTGACAAAAAGGCTGTTGATCAAGTGCACAAAATTACTAATGGAGGAGTGCATATTGCCATTGAAACAGCAGGTTCGGGCCGCGCGCTACAGACAGCATACGAAATAACTAGACGGGGTGGAACAACTGTTGCAGCAGGCATGCCAGGACCTGAGGCTGAAATAAATTTATCACATCTCAAAATAGCTGCAGAAGAAAGATGCCTTCGAGGTTCATATATGGGGAGTTGCGTCGCCAAACGCGACATACCTCGCTATTTAAATATGTTTCAAACAGGTGTTTTGCCAGTCGATAAACTCATGTCTCGTAAAATTAACTTTGGTGACCTAAATGAGGCGATGGACCGTCTTGATGATGCAAAAACAATCCGGGAAGTACTAATACCCTAAACTGAGAGATTAATAATCATTTTGGAGTTTAACTTTTCAGCCAATACCGGTTATTTGTGGAAGGAAATGCCATTTATTGACCGAATAAAAATGGCAAAGCTCCATAGTTTCAACTCTTTGGAGTTTCATGACGAACCTCATGGAGTAAATTTAGCTGAGTTAAAAAAACTACTTTTAGACTCAGAGTTAAATGTGAACGGAATGAATGTCCGGATGGGAAATACGTTTGGGTGTGCAGCAATTCCTGATCAATCAGACAAAGCTCAAAATGAAATTAAAGACGCTATAACAATAGCAGAAGATCTTGGAGCAAAAGCCCTCCATATCTTGTCTGGCGTTACAGAGCGTAATCAAAACTCGATAAATACATTTATCTCAAATTTGAAATTCGCACTGGATAATTCAAAAATTTTAATTTTGATTGAACCCGTCTGTGAGGAACAGTTGCCTGGTTACTTTCTAAGGACAATTAATCAAGCAGCAGCCATTATAGATAAAATTGATCACCCGAGATTAAAAATAATGTTTGATTGCTACCATATCTACAAAGAAAGTGGCGACTTAGTTAAAAATTTTACAAATCATGCCCATAAAGTTGGGCATATTCAAATTGCTGCAGCGGAAAATCGAGCCGAGCCGTTCCCGGGGCTTCTTGACTTTAGTCATATTTTACCGGAATTTAAACGGCTTGGGTATCAAGGGGCTTTTGGCTGTGAATACCGCCCCTCTGGTTCAACGGAAAGTGGTTTAAATTGGCGTGATCCCTTTTTTGAGATGGAAAACCGAGAATGAGAAAAAAATTTGATAATAAATCACAGGCAGGTTTTACAGAAGGGGATGTAAATTTTTCTCCACAAAGAAAAGAATGGGCTAAAACTCACATAGACCCAAAGACACAGAAACTCTTAGAAGACGACGCACAATTATTTTTGCATCAATCTCTATCAAGCCCATGCTTAAATGTTATAAATAAAAGTGAAGGTATTTATATCGAGGATACACAGGGTCGTAAAATTATGGATTTCCACGGCAACAGTGTTCACCAAGTGGGACATGGACATCCAAGAGTAGTCAACGCGATCAAGGACCAGTTAGACCAATTACCTTTTTGTCCGCGTAGATATACAAACCAAACGGCGATAGATCTGGCTAGTAAACTAGCTGAATTGGCTCCCGGCAACCTAAATAAAATGCTATTCGCACCCGGGGGTACAAATGCTATCGGGATGGCATTGAAACTTGCACGTTATGCTACAGGTCGACACAAAACAATTTCAATGTGGGATAGTTTCCATGGTGCATCTCTAGATGCAATTTCAATTGGTGGCGAAAGTCTATTTCGAAAAGATGTAGGGCCACTAATGCCAGGATCAGAGCATATTCCTCCCCCTAAGCGTGGGAAATGCCACTTCAATTGCCCTGATGAAAATCATGACGGCTGTATTGACTACTTGAAATATGTCGTCGAAATGGAGGGAGATATTGGGGCGTTAATTGCAGAGCCAATGAGATGGACGACTGTTGAGCTCCCACCAAAAAATTATTGGAAACGGGTAAGAAGTATTTGTGATGATAACGATATCTTGTTGATATTTGATGAAATCCCGTCAGCGATGGGTCGTACGGGCAAAATGTTTGTTTGTGAACACTTCGACGTTGTGCCTGACATGCTGGTTGTTGGAAAAGGTCTGGGTGGAGGCATCTTTCCTATGGCCGCTCTCATAGTCCGGGAAGACCTTGATATTGTTGGGGATAGAGCTCTTGGTCACTATACACATGAAAAGAGTTCTGTTGGATGTGCAGCTGCACTTGCAACAATAGAATGTCTTTTAGAAGATAACTTAATCGATAACTCGGTGACACTTGGGGAAAAAGGCCTGACACGCTTAGAAGAAATGAAATCAAAATATCCAATCATTTCTGACGTAAGAGGTTTAGGTTTATTTTTTGGTGTAGAACTTACAAAAAATGGCAAACCTGCGCAAAAAGAAGCTGAAGAAGTTCTCTATCATTCTCTTTCTAATGGATTGAGTTATAAAGTTGGTGGGGGCAGTATCCTCACTCTTTGCCCACCAATGACGATTACCGAGGAAGAACTAAACGACGCTTTTAACGTAATAGAGGCTGGTATCAAAGAAGTGTCTTGATCTGATTTAAAGAGTTAAAAAAATAATGCCACAGAAGACTATACTTGCGGCACCAATACGATAACCAATTGGTTTTTCTTTAAACCAAAGCACCCCAATTAGAGTGGCAATAATAACCGAAGTTTCACGTAATGCTGTAACAATTCCAAGTGGGGCAAGGCTTTTTGCATATAACGCTAATCCATAAGCAACAGTAGAAATAACTCCAGCAAAAAAGCCCAGCATTATTTCAGAAAATGACGATTTTAGTAATCTCAACCTAAACCTGCCAAAAATATAAAATACAACAAAGCCTTCCGCAATAAATAGCCAGACTATATAGGAAAGTGGATTTTCCGTGAGGCGCACACCAAACCCGTCGGTTACAGAATAAGCCGCAATTAAAATTCCTGTTGTCAAAGCAAAGACTAAAGCAGGAATGGACTTTTCATTAGATAATGACCTCAAACCTAAAAATAAAATTCCACTTGAAATCAATAGCACACCACCCATTTCCACCCAGCTCAAACGCTCATCAATCCAGAAAAAAGCAAAGAAGGTCACTATGACAGGGCTTATTCCCCTCGCGATTGGATAAATCAGAGACAAGTCTCCAAACTTATAGGCCGTGGTTAAGCCATAATAATAACCCCAGTGTATCAAAGTAGAGGCTATTATAAATGGAATAACTTTAATATCGGGAAGCGGCAAAATCGCAGCGCCGATTAACCCCAAGACCATATGGCCCAAAGCAACCAAACCAATGGCGATTGTCTTATCACCAGTGCCCTTGATAACAGCATTCCAAATCGCGTGAAGAGCAGCAGCAAGTAAAACCAGACTGAAGACCGAAACGGTCATCTAATTTTCTCTAGCAAGAACTTTTTGACTTTCAGCTCGGCCAAGGAAGCGAATAAGTCTTAACATTTGTGAAGAATTTCATTGCTTCCAGCACACCTTCTTTTACGCCGTTACCAGAATCTTTTATACCACCAAAAGGAGACATTTCTATTCGATATCCTGGTTGCTCCCAAATATTGACTGTTCCAACGTCAAGTCCCTCAATGTAGTTCGTTGCCCGGATTAAATCGTTTGTACACACTCCAGATGAGAGGCCAAACTCAGTGCTATTTGAAATAGCCATAACTTTTAGATCGTCGTCAGGGACTCGAACTATTGGTACAATTGGACCAAATGTTTCCTCCATGACTAAATCACATTCATGAGGCACTTGGTCTATCACTATTGGGGGCATTAAAGCGCCATCACGACCTGGATGATATAAAATTTTTGCACCCTTAGCTTCTGCCTCAAAAACTCTTTTCTCAAAAAGCTCAGCTGCTTTAGCATTTATAACGCATCCAAGTTGAGTGTCTGGATCCATTGGATCTCCAAATTTGATAGCCTGAGCTTTTTCGAGTATCAATGGAACAACTTGATCCGCGATACTTTCCTGAATTAATATT
The DNA here is from genome assembly GCA_902534325.1 of Paracoccaceae bacterium. Classification (GTDB taxonomy): domain Bacteria; phylum Pseudomonadota; class Alphaproteobacteria; order Rhodobacterales; family Rhodobacteraceae; genus Salinivivens. The sequence goes on from CACAPQ010000017.1 coordinate 39,182, forward strand.
CTCTTTACAGCAGTACAGCGCTGACCAGAGTTCCCAGTTGCACCTGCTACTGCAATAGTGGCAGCTTTGTCAAAATCACCTTCCTTGAGATCATTCAAGATTATCAAAGGATCATTGCCTCCCAATTCTAAGGCAGTCCTTTTATAACCTGCCTTTTCAGCAATCATTTTCCCCACTGGGACACCACCAGTAAAAGTAATTATATCAATATTAGGATTTGTTATCATTTCATCTCCAATATCTTGGGGCAGACCCGTTACAATTTGAAACATTTCTGGGGGTAAACCAGCATCATACAAGATATCAGCCAAGGTTATAGCCGTAAGGGGCGTCTGTTCCGTAGGTTTGCAAACGACACAATTATTTGTCGCAATGGCAGGAGCTATTTTATGGGCAACCATATTCAGTGGGTGGTTGAAAGGAGTAATCGCTGAAATACTACGGACAGGTTCTCTCTTCGTGAAAATTTTTCGGCTTTTGCCATGAGGTGTTAAATCACACGAAAAAATTTCGCCATCATCTTGGATAGCGAGTTGCCCTGCTAAAGTAAAAACATCGTAAGACCGTCCTGTTTCGTATAAAGCGTGTTGTTTACAAATGCCTAACTCCAAAGTTAACCAATGGGCAATATCTTCACGTCTATCCCTGATAATTTCTGCAGCACGAAATAGTATTTGTTGTCTTTCGTAACGTGTTAGAGAGGACTTGTAATTTGCTGCAATTTCAAATGCCTTCTTTGCATGTTCTGCTGTGCCAGCAGGCACCTTGGCTATTACTTCTTCAGTATAAGGATAAGTTACATCGACAGTTTTATCAGTGAAGATTTTTTCACCGCCAATACGCATTGCTTCGTTACGAATAGTTTGTTTTGACATAATAAGTGGTCTCCTTATTTGGGACTAAATTCGTTTATTGAAAGTTACTGCATCAGGTATTTGCTGCAATACTTGCATAAAAGAAAGCATCGTAATTTCTTAAATTTGGCACCTCAGGCAAATCAATTTTACGATTTACTATAAAAGGGACTTCCTGTTCAGTTAGACCCCCATGACTTCTTAAAGGCTCTTTCAAAGCTTCAAGATCATGGCGATCGACTGAAGTTCCCAATGTCATATTCTCTGTGGAAATAATGACTATGTCCCCTATCCTATCCGGGGGAAGGTCAAATCTTTTAACCGCTTCTGATTTATTAATTACTAATAAAATTCCCTCAATATTGGATAACTTTTCAGTTATTTCTGTAATGTCTACTTCGGCAGGCAAATACGCAGTTGCAAACGATCCAAGTGCGCCATGATGAACAACATAAGGATCGGTAATTGGTAAAATTACTCTTGCTTTAGCTTCGCCCAACCATTGATCCAAAAGATCTTGAACATAAACAACTGATGGTTCTCCACTAGCGTCGTGTTTTGGCTTCATCCCGTGATCAGCTGTTACTACCAATGCTGCGCCCAAGTCATCAAGTTCGCCAATATAAGCATCCGCCATAGAATAAAAATCTTTGGCACCCTTTTGATTGGGGGCAAATTTGTGTTGAATGTAATCAGTGGTTGAAAGGTACATAACATTTGGTGACCACTCTTTTAAAATTTTTACACCAGCGGCCAAGACAAATTCTGAAAGATCAGCTGAATATACTTCGGGAACTGGCCGACCGAGCCAGTCACTGGCATTTTGTATACCATTATCACCTTTTGTCGCCTGGTCAGCCTTCTCGGAAGAGAAACAAATAGCCCGACCTTCATCAAACTTCAGGCCATCTCCTAGTAACGCTCTAAGTTTGTCCTTTGCGGTAATTACAGCAACTCTCGATCCAGCTTCATAATATTTAGAAAATAAAGTTGGTGCACGTAAGAAACGCACATCGTTCATCATAACTTCTTCGCCAGTATCAGGATCAAATAAGAAATTACCACAGATTCCGTGAACTGCGGGAGGACGCCCAGTAGCGATAGACATGTTATTTGGATTTGTAAAAGATGGAATAACTGAATGAGCGAGTGCATCTGTACCCTCTGCTCGGATACGTTTTAAATTGGGCATTAAACCTTCGGATATTGCTACATCAAGGTATTCTGGTTCACATCCATCAAGGCAAATTACGACCGCACAATTTGAGGCCGGATTATATGTTCGCCCATTTGCTTCAACCTCATTTTCAGTTCTCATTAAGAATTCCCTTCATTCTTGTAATTCTGATAGTCTTTGTCTTTCCAGGAATGCAGCCTCAGGTGGAGCTGCGCTTTCTACACCCATCATTTCAAGTGCTTTTTTTGCTGCAGATACAACACCTTTCATGACGTAGGCGTCCATTCTACCAATGCAACCAATGCGAAAGCTATCAACAACCGTTAACTTGCCTGGATAAATAATATAACCTTCACTCTTCATAAGATCATAAAATTTTGCAAACTCAAATGCTTGATCTGCAGGACAAAAAAACGTCACTATAATTGGCGACAGCCACCTTTTATCCAGTAGAGTTTCGAAACCTAAATCTCGCATGCCACTGACCATCACATCGCGATTATTAGCATATCTAGCTCCACGTCCAGCAACGCCACCCTCCTCTTCATGTATTTCTAAAGCAGTTAAAAATGCAGCAACAACATGAGTCGGCGGAGTAAAGCGCCACTGGCCAGATTTCTCCATAGCAGTCCATTGTGCTTCAACGTCGAGACTAAGAGAATGGCAATTACCCTTTGCAGCTTCCAGTGCCGAAAGCTTTGCAAAAACAAATCCAAAACCTGGAACGCCTTCAATACATTTGTTTGCAGAAGAGACCATGGCTTCAAAATCAATCTTTTCTGGATCTATTGGTACCGCTCCAAAAGCTGACATACTATCAATCAAAAGTTTACGACCAGCAGATTTAACGACTGCGCCTATTTCTTCTAATGGGTTTAAAATACCAGAGCTTGTTTCACAATGAATAACCAAAACGTGAGTTATTGCTTTATCATTTTCTAAAATATCAGCCACTTCACTGCCTCTAGGAGGTAAATAATCTCCTTTATCAAGCAGATGATAATCCCGATTTAAATAATCCATAGTTTGAGCAGCGCGAAGACCATAAGCACCGTTTGCTAATACCAAAAGCTTTCCATCTTTAGGAATAAAAGTGCCCAACATTGATTCAACAGCGAAAGTTCCAGATCCTTGAATTGGAACACAATCATATAAATTTTTTCTTGGCCCAAGTAGAGAAAGAAGGTTTTTTCGTAATTTTTTTGTTAGATCTCGAAAGTCCTTGTCCCAACTACCCCAATCTTTTAACATCGCCTCTTTTACTTCATAAGCAGTGGTCAATGGGCCCGGCGTTAGAAGATAAGGCTCGCCAAATTTTGGCGGAGGAAATTTTTCGTCAGACAAAGACATTTCAATCACCCAAAAACGATTTTTTCTTTATATAAAATTAAAAATCACCCATAAGTAAAATCGTTAGTTCTTATATCTTTAATCATTTTTTTTATAGGTTGAAAATGACATATTCACAACTTAGAGCGTTTCATTGCGTGGCGACTTATGGCGGTTTTTCCAAAGCAGCCGAAAAAACACAACATTCTCAACCAGTTCTAAGTGGCCACGTCAAACAACTTGAGGAATTCCATGATAATTTACTTTTCAAAAGGGAAAAAAAAAGAATTTCTCTCACCTCAGCTGGTAAAGAATTATTTGTCCTTACGAAGCAATTTTTTGAAGTAGAGGAGCAAATAAACAACCACCTGACCAAATCAAGTGCATCTGTCTCCGGGAAAATAAGAATTGTTGCTGACTCAGCAATCCACATTATAAAAATATTGAAAAACTTCCGAAAAATTTATCCAGATGTAATGGTTCATCTTACTATAGGAAACTCCAGAGAAGTTACTAACGCCATCAGAAACTATGAAGCTGAAATTGGGGTCATCGGTAGTCCAGTTGAAGGTCCAGATTTGCGAACCGTTACTTTAGGTACATCAAAAATAAAGGCAATCGCCTCAAAAAACTTTTTTAAACCTATTCCGAAGTCTCTTTCATTCCAAGATTTGAAAAAACTACCTTTGATTTTTCGAGAAAATGGCTCTCATACGCGCGAAACGTTAGTTTCTGAGGCATCAGAAAAGAAAATAGATCTATCACCGATTATCGAAGTTACAGGGCGAGAAGCACTTCATGAGTTGGTCGCCAATGGGTTGGGAATAGGTTTTGTATCACATGCTGAAATTGGGCAAGATCCCCGTTTGATCAACCTGGATATTGATACTGGTAATGCAGAGATGACCGAAACACTTATGTTTCTGACAACCAGAAAAGAGGTGCCTGTGATAAGAGCATTTTTAAAGGCAGCTGAAAAACCTTGATCACCTCTGAAAGTTTTTATGGTGAAGTGTGAACTAATTCACTCTGCCACCACTTAAAACTATCCTTTTTTGTTCTTCGTTGTGTTTTATAATCAACATGCACAATACCAAACCGTTTTTTGTAACCCAAAGCCCATTCAAAGTTGTCTAGGAGAGACCACGCAAAATAGCCCTTTATTGGTAAATTTCGTGCAGCCTTTGCAACTTCATGAAGATGACCCTTATAATATTCAATACGATCCTCATCAGTAATAGTATTACCAGAAGCCATTCCATTTTCGGTTATGTAAAGCGGCAAATCCGGTGCGTAACGAGATACGAGATTTATAGCGTCTGTCAGCCCACTAGGCTCTATTTCCCATCCCATATCAGTTTTAGGTAAATTTCGATCAATAGTTTTAACAAAAGGGAAATCTTGAGCTCCAGCCTCTAACATAACCGTTGTGTAGTAGTTGATCCCAATAAAATCTATTGGATCTTTAATTATGTTCATATCATCTTGCCAATTTTGTGGAAGAAGAGGGGATAGACTGCGCAACGCAGCATCAGGATATTCGCCTTTAGTTATGGCAGATAGATACCAGGTATTTGTTATAGCTTCATACTGCTCTAAGGCGGAAATATTACTGTCACTATCATTTGCCATACGGCCAGGAGTAAAATTCAAGACAACTCCAATAGGCTTTTTTGTTTCTGCACGCGCCGCTTGAACGCCCAGTCCGTGACCTAGGCAAACAAAGTGACTGGCTTTTGCTGCTCTATTTAAATCTCTTAGACCAGGCGCATGCTCTCCTAAGTAATGCGACAACCAAGCAACACACCAAGGTTCATTTATAGAAACTAGATTTTCAAGATCTTCGCCAAAATTTCGCGCTAGAAAACCCATATATTCTCCAAAGCGCTCTGCATTGTCCCGAATGGTCCAACCTCCTAAAGCACCAAGTGCTTGAGGCATATCCCAGTGATATGCTGTACCAAAGGGACGCAGGCCACGAGAATTGATTGCATCTAAAAGTTGTTTATAGAAATCTAATCCTTTGATATTCAGGTTTTTTCCGTCTGGGAAAAGACGTGACCAAGAAAATGAAAACCTATAAGCATCAAAACCTGCATCAACTAAAAGATCAAGATCCTCCGCAAATCGATGAAAATGGTCACAGGCAACCGCTCCGTCTTCACCACCCTTTGTCCCACCATTTTTAGCAAAATGATCCCAAATGCTTTCACCGCAACCACCAAATTTACTACCTTCAATTTGATACGCAGCTGTAGCTGCCCCAAAAACAAAATCATCACTAAATTTAGAACGGATACTCGGCATAAACCATTCTGTTTCACCAATTTATCTAAAAATAAAGTGTTATTAATTTTTTAGTGAGTTCTTTTAAAGGTAACTTCAAGAATTTACTTTCGATCAGTTAACAAATAACAACTTTACCTTCATCTGGACAAACTATAAGATGATCGGCAGTTTTTATTAACTTTGTTACATCACCGTCTTCAAATCGATCGACCATTGCCATCTTAGCTAAGGCAGCTCCTTGGGCTAATATTGTATTCGCATTGTTAAATAAAATAGCCTTTGGCGCTATTTTCCTTGAAGCCATTTCATAAAGCATCCACGCCGTTGCAACACCTCCCTTGGCAGTATTCAAAACGAGAATGACATCTTTGTAACTTTTGCCATACAATTTATGCTGCGGTCTGCTAAAAACCCCATTTATACGATCTAAATCATAACGCGCTGAAAAATTATCATCAGCAACAAGAGCAACGCCTTTAACTTCGGGGCCTATTCCAACATGACATTTTAATTCTTTTTTCATTAAACAATTCTACCTTTTTCAGCAGATGCAATACAGGCTTCCATACTCGACAAAGCTGGTTGATAACCATATCCACCCAGAATATTTACAATCTTAGCTGAATTGCTCAAAAGGCGTTTCCAACCATTCGCCTCACCAATTTCACGCGCATATTGCTGGTAAAAACATGTACCCACCAAAATTCGCCCCCCAAACGCTTCAATTTTATCTACGTAACCCATTGCAACAGCATCTCCATAAACCTGCGCCGAAGTGCAAACAATAACATCTGTTGCATCAGAACGATGCCTGCCACTACAAAGAGCAGCAAGCTCTGCCATCTCAATAATGCTAAGCTGGGGAGCAGCGAAAACCACCACATCGACAATTTCGCCTGCAGCGGTAAAGGGTTTTTTCAAATCAGATGTGGCCTCTACATCAACACTTGTAATTTCTAGATCTATAAAATCCATGTCATCTAATTTTTGGCATTCGGGTGTTACGCCCACAATATGAAACAAGGGAACTGACCCATAGCTGGCCATTGCAGCACCAAAGTGCTTCAACTGATCTGAAGAAGGTGTTTTTTCTAATCCTTCTATTAGTGGGACTTCCCAATAGCTACCAGCCATTCGCCCGATAGTTGCTCCCAACACACCCCAGTCCATAAGATCCTGAGGTTCTTCTGCAACCTGATATCTTTTTGTTGACCTTCGATTTTTATCGAGATGCAAACCATATCTTGGAGTTCGCCCAGTCAATCCAGCTGCTAAAGCTGAAGGGCCCCCTTCGAAATTAGACCGCGCTCCACACACAGAATTAGAGTAAATTACTACTCCTGTATCACCGAATGCAACATGATCTCCAAAAACAGGTGGCATGATCGTTTGATAATTTATGCATGTATTGGTCATAGTTATACCCATTTTTTTACATGCGGCGATGAACCGCCTTTCTAATTCGGCCATTATCTCAGTTTGACCAATGGGCTCATAGCATTCTAAGTCAACACCACGCGGATCCGTAATCATAGGTATGCGAACGCGAGTATCATTTTCAGCTAATTTCTCTGTAAAAGCTACACCAGCCTCTCCGAGTGACTCCGGGTCGGCCATCATGTGTGCCTGACTAACAGCAACCATATCTTTAGCATCAAACATGCGACCAACTTGTAGTTGATGCTCCATTGCCCATTTAACTGCGGGTCCAAAATCACCAGCGAGCATGGCCTTTTCTTCATCGTTTAATTGCATGGGTAGAAAGACTTTAAAGCTAGGCTAAACACAAAGTTTATAGTAACTAGCCTCAAAAAGCTGTCAATCATCCACAGCGCTTATATCTAAAAATAATTTTTTAAAATTAAAAATAGAGGAGAATAGCCAGTTTATTCTACAAAGCCCACTCTCCAGTCCGAAAAACTGGCGTAGCCTTGCCATCTTTATCTAACCCGTCAATATTTATGGCATCAGAACCAATCATCCAATCTACATGGATCATACTACTATTTCCACCGTTCTTAATGATATCATGTTTAGAAAGTGTATCACCATTTTTAAAGCATTTTGAGTAGCATTGACCCAAAGCAATGTGGCAAGCAGCGTTTTCATCGAAAAGAGTATTATAAAAGAGTAGATTACTTTGAGATATTGGAGAGCTATGCGGAACAAGCGCCACCTCTCCCAGTCTTCGCGCTCCCTCATCCGTATCAATTAACTTTAAAAACACCTCTTCCCCTTTGGATGCTTTAGCTTCCGTGATCTTTCCATTCTCAAAAACTACGGAAATATCCTCTATTAAAGTGCCTTGGTGCGAAAGCGGCTTTGTCGATTTAACATATCCATTTACTTTTAAAGCATGAGGGGTGGTAAAAACCTCCTCAGAAGGTATGTTCGGATTACAAACAACTCCATTTCGCGCCTTTGATGCACCCCCCATCCATTCATGCCCATCGGCAAGACCAACTTTAAGATCAGTTCCATCACCATAGAAATGAAGTGCGGAAAAATTCTTTGCATTAAGCCAGTTGGTTCGCTCCCTGAGATTTTTGTTATGTAAATTCCAGTTCTCTATGGGATCTTTTCCTTCTAATCTAGATGCTTGGAAAATTGCTTTAGCAAGTTGCCTCTGAGCTTCTCCCTCTTCTAAATTTGGGAACACTCTTTTTGCCCACTGCGTTCCAGGCCAAGCTATAATGTTCCAGTTTACGTCAAAACGTGTAATTCTTTCTCGAACTGGAGAAGAAGCTTTCGAAACAGCCTGGTTAGCACGGCCAATATCATCTGCATTTTGCCCAGAAAGCAGCATCGGGTCTTCGCCTACAACAGCTAGACGCGCAGTGTTTTGATCGAATGCCGCTCCCATGGCGTCAAACAACCAATCCGTGGATTTATCAAAAGACTCTTTACTGGCGTTTTTATATCTTAAGAGTGTTACTTCTGGATCTGTGTAAAGAGGCGTAACTATTCCACAACCTTGTTGATAAGCATGAAAAGTTAAACGACGGACCAATGGAGCTGCCTCTAAAGGTGCGGTAATCAGAAGATCTTGGCCCTGCTGAAGTGCTACTCCCGTTTTAATTGACAGTTCTGCCAACTTGTCCAGTTCAGTCGATTCATCCCAAAAGTTTTTATTCATATTCATCACCTATAAAATTAATTAAAAATAAAAAGAGCGGCTTTAACTAGAATAGATGATTTTAAGA
>CACAPQ010000018.1 GCA_902534325.1 Paracoccaceae bacterium
TTACTGCTCATCGCGTATACCACTAGTTTTGTGCAAGAACCAATCTACAACGAAGTTGATGGCTACTGTGAGAAGTGCGATTGCAGCTGCCGGCAAAAGTGGAGTTAGGCCAGCCTTCAAATCATATTGGGCAAACATTATCAAAGACGCATTATCACGTACCATAGATCCCCAATCAGCAGTGGGAGGCTGTATTCCGACACCAAGGAAGGAAAGCGCTGCTATAGTAAGGAATACAAAACAAAACCTTAGCCCAAACTCAGCAATTAAAGGCGGCATGATGTTTGGTAAAATTTCTTTTCGCATTATCCAGCCTATACCTTCTCCACGTAATTGGGCGGCTTCAACATAATCCATTACCACTACATTTACTGCAACAGCTCTTGTCAAACGGAAGACGCGTGTAGAGTCCAATACAGCAATAATAATGATCAAATTAGTGACTGTTGATCCAAAAATTGATAATAAAACAAGTGCAAATATTAGGCTGGGAATTGCCATTAAAACATCAACAGCTCTACTCAGAAGTTGGTCGATGTATGATCGATTAATTGCGGCAGCTAGTCCCAGAACTCCACCGATGAGAAAAGCCAGAAATGTTGTTGCAACGGCTATTCCAACTGTATTGCGCGCACCGTAAATCATACGTGAAAAAATATCACGGCCAATTTGATCAGTACCAAATATGTGCTCTGAACTCCAAGCGGCATAAGGCTCTGGAAAAACTTCTGCTTCTCCGTATGGAGCAAATATTGGAGCAAATATCGCTAAAAGTGCATATATAAATATTATCAACATACCAAAGCGGGCTGTCCAGGGTGATTTAGATAATTCTATTTTTGCTCGTGTCCAAAAAGTCCGTTTTTCAAGAACGGAGCCAACTTCACCAGCTGCTGAGTATGTATTTTTTTCTTGTGTCATTTTGGATGAAGCAACCTTGGATTTGTTATAATTCCAATAATATCAGCGATTAAGTTCAATAAAATATATGTTATAGCAAATATCAGGGCACATCCCTGTACAACTGGAATATCTCTGCTCGTGACGGCATCAACCATTAATTGCCCAACTCCAGGATAAACAAATACTACTTCAACAACGACAACTCCAACAACTAAGTAGGCTAAGTTAAAGGCAATTACCGTAGCAATAGGCGCCCAAGCATTCGGTAGGGCATGTTTAAGTATTACTTCAGTTTGAGACGCTCCTGATAATCTGGCCATTTGTATGTATGGGCTAGCCAAAAGATTAATAATTGCAGCCCGGGTCATTCTCATCATGTGAGCTACAATCACAAGTGTAAGTGTAAACGCAGGAAGAGCACTTCTGTATAGTCGCTCGCTTAATGGCGTTGCGGCATCAACATTGGCAAGAGATGGGAATATAGGATACAGCGATGCTAACAATAAAATCAGAATATATGCTACAAAAAATTCAGGAAAAGATATTGTCGTTAAGGTAGTTGTGTTGATTGTTCGGTCATAAACAGAATTGCGATACAGGGCGCTGGTGATACCCAAAAATAACGAAACCGGTACCGCAATAATTGCTGTAACACTTGCTAAGAACAGAGTATTCCAAAGGCGAGGAGCTATTAGGTCGATGACTTCTCTAGATCTATCTGTCCCTGAAGCATTTCGGCCCGAAAAAGAGGTTCCTAAGTCTCCCTGTATGGCGCCTCCAACCCACTGCAAATACCTTATGTAGGGAGGCTCATCCAATCCCAATTCTCGTCTAAAGGCAGCAACAGTCTCTTCAGTGGCAGCTTGTCCCAAAATTGCTTGCCCAAAATCTCCAGGAAGCATTTCGATTGCAGAAAATATGATTATGGAAACTATAAAAAGAGTTGCTACTCCTAGGCCTAGTCGCCCAAGAACTGTTTTTAAAACGGGATGCAAAATGTATTACCTTAATTTAAAAATAAATATGGGCCCTTTACTAGGGCCCATAAATTTAGTTGCTATTTAATATTTAAGCAAACCACCAGCGTTCGACGCACTTGGCGCCATCACTATCCCAGTTAGCCGCAATATTTTCGTCTGTTGCTATAGCTTTTGAGTTAGCACTGACATAGCTGTTGAAAATCGGACATATTGTTCCACCATCATCGTATATTAGACGCTGGCATTCATAATATAGTTCCCGACGCTTGTTATCATTCAATTCAGCCCGTGCTTCTTTCACAAGTTTATTGAACTTGACTGCCGAGTCTGTAGTTTTCCAAGCAGTATCATTCCACTCTGTATCGTCAGTATATGCAGCGGAGAACATCCAGTCTTCTGTTGGTCTACCACCCCAGTAACATGCACACCATCCTTTAGCGTCATTGTTCCAAACGTTAGACCAGTATCCATCTTTTGGCTCTCTGATCACTTCGATTTCCATACCGGCTTCGGCTGCAGAAGCTGCCATAAGTTGCGCGGCATCAACTGCTCCAGCAAATGCAGCGTCGGCTGCAGAAAGTGGAATCTTTCCTGAATGCCCAGATTTTTTATAGTGATAGGCAGCTTTATCAGCATCAAATTCCCGCTGGGGTAAGTCTGAATTATGATATCTGTTTGCAGTAGAGATTGGATGGTCGTTACCGATTGCGCCATAGCCCAATAAAATTTTATCGACTAATTCTTGACGCTTGATAGACCACTTAAGTGCCATTCTAAGATCATAATTGTCGAACGGCGCCACATTCAATCTCATTGGGAAAGTATAATGTGCTGTACCAGTAGCATCCCAAATATAGATATCCTTGTTTCTCTTGAACAGGTTTACTGTTTTCAGATCTACTCGGTCCATTGCATCAATATCGCCTGATGTTAGGGCGTTTTGACGGGCGGTCGGATCAATAATTGAAAGCAACTCCACTTCGTCAAAATGGGCCGCGCCTTCTTTCCAATAGTTTGGATTTTTCTTGAGAACTGACTTAACACCAGGCTCAAAAGATTGAAGGATATAACCACCAGTTCCTACGCCTGATGCCATGTCTCCGGCTGGTCTAATTGATATGTGATAGTCACTCACAATAAATGGAAAGTCCGCATTTGGATTTTCTAATTCGAAAATCACCTTGTTTTTTCCATCTGCTTTTAATGATTTAACCTGAGTCAGAAGCCCTTTTGCTGCCGATGTTGAATCCTCACCCATGTGATGATTGTAGCTAGCAACTACGTCTTCCGAGGTCATTGTTTTTCCGTTATGGAACTCAACACCTTGTCTTAGATTAAAAACCCATTTTTGAGCATCGCCAGACTCAAAGCTTTCCGCTAATTCTGGGATCAGCTCGCCAGTATTGCTTACTTCGGTTAAGTGGTTTCCGAAAGTATATCCATTAACGAGTGTGAAGTGGTTCTCAGATGTTGCTGAATCCAAGGTATCTGTTGTAGACCCGTGGCCTAGGCCCATACGGAAACGTCCACCACTTTTTGGCGTTGCTGCAGCAACTTGGCCCGCCAGCGATAATGCTGAAGGTAATGCAACACCTGTGGCGAGCAAAGATCTTACAAAAGTTCGGCGATCAATTTGACCACTCTTATACTTGAGCTCTTGGATGGCTCTGTACTCTAATTTACTCATATTATTTACGACTCCCTGTGTGTTATCGTTATATCCTCCCAATCATGCAAAATGCTTCGACTAAAAAGCAAGTGAAAATTGATTTTTTTATGCTTTCAAAGCAACTTAAAGCCAAAATCAATGAGAATCCCGACTAATAGTCTCAGAAATTTGCTTTTCGTAGAATAGTTTTTCATTTTCGTAAGCTTCTAATTTTGCGTAAATGTAGAAATTTTCAGCATCACTCTTCATCGTCGCAAATGTTTCTGTGCGAGTTTGCCAGTCTCCTCGATTTCTTTCTTCTGTCCAGTGCGTTCGCCCCTCTGCTGAAAGAGGATCATTAGGATATATAGTCCACCATTCCCTGGCTATTGATCCAATTTCTAAACCATTGGCACTGTCTCGAACCAGTCCAAAGTCATCGATGATTTCTACTATTGATTCACCTGAACCAATATCACGAGTTACTTTTCTGGAGTTTGAAGCTTCTCTTAGCGTTTCTGTTTTCCAAGGTTCATCTGTCTTTTCTGGTAAAAAATTGCGCATGTCCTCGCTACCGCCTTCCGTAACTGGAATTTCAATACTTCCATCAATAATTTCTATTTCACCTTTATCTGGTGTGGGCCACAAAAGTGGCCAATAGGCATTTGAAATAGATAATCTAATTTTATGATATTTAAAAATACGATAGGCTATATGATCTAAATCAAAGGTAATGGAAATAATTTCATCTTTTTTAATTTGTCTTGGCTTATCATGACCATCAATATGCCCAAGATTATAAACCCCATAGGTTATTCTTGTTGATGCCCCATCGGGGTGAATGTGGTTCAGTCGAACTGCAATTTGAGCAGTATTAGTAGATGATCTAAGTTTTAATTTTACTTTTGGGGCGCCCACGATGTCTATTTGATCCCTCAACTCTGCAGTTGTAAAACTAGCAGACTGTCCGTCGTCTGTTCTTTGATCACCGGGAAGCTCTGGGCCAAGCCAAATTGAACAATACTCTCCGCCATCTAGTCCACATGTTTGGGGTGAAGATATAAATGTTTTGGAATAGCCTTTTTCCTCGCCCAATGTTGAATTTTCATTGATATGGAGTGTCTTCGTTGATGATTGGTTAGGCCACTGATCGTAAGTGACCCAGTGACCCTTTCTATGTTCGTATGAGGACTTGGGCTTAACCCCCTCCATAAGATAAACCGTATAAGCTGGATCATTTTCAACCTGTGTATTTTTGTTTTTCAGCCAATGATCCCACCATCTTAATGCTTCATGAAGAAAATCAATTCTTGGTCCTGGCACCGCAAAATGTGGATACTTGTGAACCCAAGGTCCCACTATTCCTTTAACTGGGCAAGATAGGTTCTCAACAAGATGCGACACAGTATTTTTATAAGCATCTCCCCATCCACCGATTGCTAAAGTAGCTGCCTTGATTTTTGAGTAGTCTTCACAAACAGACCCATGTTTCCAATAATCGTCTCTTCTTTGATGTTTTAGCCATTCAATGGGTAAAAATGGTTCAGATTCTAATCTCTCTCGCCACATTTCTCTCCATGAATCACCTACTAATGCAGGATCGGGTGGCCTGGAAGAGTAAGCCCACATCGTTGAACCCCAACCAAGATTTTCATTTAATAAACATCCACCCTTGTAGTGAATATCATCTGCGTACCTATCCACTGTAGAGCATAAAGTGATGATGGCTTTCAGGGGCTCTGGTTGAAGAGCTGCTACTTGGAGAGCATTGAAGCCACCCCAGCTTATACCCATCATTCCCACCGTTCCTGAGCACCACTGCTGTTTGGCCAGCCAGTTGATAACTTCAACAGCATCATTTAATTCTTGGGCTGTATATTCGTCTTCCATTATACCCTGGCTGTCGCCATTCCCCCGAATATCTACCCGAACAGATGCATAACCTCTTTTGGCAAAATATGGATGGGTCAACTCATCTCGAGCAATTGTCCCATCGCGCTTTCGATATGGCAGATATTCTAGAATGGCAGGTACTGGAAATTCATGGGCATTTTCTGGCATCCAAGTACGAGCAGATAGTCTACAGCCATCAGATAAAATAATCCCTAAATCGTCATCTACTTTTATTTTCCTAAGGTTTTCTTTCATTGCTGATGCTCTAGGTTCTCTAATTATGTGCATTTCTATAGTAACGAAAGTTTTGCAAATACCTATATTAAGTTGAGGTTCTTTTGAAAAAAATTGCTATCAGTACTTCCGCTGTAATTTTAATGATGGCGTTTTGGGTAATAACTTCTGCAAAAATACCGGAGTTTTCTTCAGTTGAGAATTATCAAGGCAGCTTAAAAAAGGGCGAATATGTTTTTAATGCATCAGGTTGTGCCAGTTGTCATTCCAGTCCAGACACGACACAGGAAGAGAAGTTAGTACTGACAGGTGGTCGTGCCTTTCCGTCTCCATTTGGTACATTCTACGCGCCTAATATCTCAATAGATAAAGTAAATGGGATAGGGGCTTGGTCTGAGAAAGATTTTGTAAATGCGGTACGTCATGGAGTTTCGCCAAAAGGAAAACATTACTACCCATCTTTTCCGTATACCGCATACGCTAATATGACGGATCAAGATATTGCAGATTTATGGGCCTATTTTAAATCTATTCCGGAAAGTTCTAAACCGTCAATTGATCATGATCTTCCAATGTACGTTCGTTGGAGGAGGCCCATAGCATTTTGGAAATTATTAAACAAACGTGAGCCAATCACGGAATTAGTGTCTTCAGATGCAACGGTACAGAGGGGCTCATACTTAGTAGAAACGCTCGGTCATTGCGGCGAGTGTCATACTCCGAGGAATTTTATTGGTGGTTTACAATATGACTATTGGCTCGGCGGTGCAAAGAACCCGGCTGGTAGAGGAATGATCCCAAATATTACGCCGACAAAGCTAACTTGGGATACTGAAGAAATTGTTGAATATTTAGCAAGTGGGTTTACTCCAGATTTTGATGTAGCAGGTGGGCATATGGCAGATGTTGTCGAAAACACCTCAAAGCTCACAGAAGAAGATAGGCTGGCAATTGCTGAATATCTGAAAGCTATACCTGGAGTGCAAAAATAAACTTTATTTTACCTTTGAACTTGTCTGTTTAAAGCATTAGAGAGACCTTGTGGCTCCTTAGCTCAACTGGATAGAGCAGCCGACTTCTAATCGGCAGGTTGAGGGTTCGAGTCCTTCAGGGGCCGCCATTCATCTGTCACTTTTTATCCTTTGAGTTGCTAAACTTAATTCTTGTATGGTGTTTATACCTTTCATGTGGCCTTAAATAAGGACTAGGAAAGCTACTCTGGTTTGGTGAGTCTGGCCAAATTTGAGGTTCTAGTGCAATTCCGGCAAATTCTTTATATGGGAAGTTTCCCCAACCTTTGTCACTACCGCTATCGAGTGCTTTGCCGGTATATATTTGAAGGCCAGGTTCAGTTGATAGTAGTTCTAATGAAATGTTTTTTGCCGAGACGATTGCATTTGTTCTTAGATTTTGCCGAGTATTCGAAATACAAAAATTATGATCAATTTCAGTCGGCTTACCGTTGTCATTTAACTTTCGACTTTTTTTAAAGTCTAAAGCTAGTTCGTTAGTGGAAACTGGTTCGGATAATGGTATTCCATTTTTATCCACTGGCAGCACGTTATCACAATTAACAATCAGACTGTGGTTTGCTATATTTTTCGCTCCGTCTAAATTGAAGTAACTATGATTGGTAAAGTTACATAGCGTCGTTTTGTCGGTTCTTGCCTCTATAAAAATATCGATTGTTGTTTTATTTACCTTATAGGTAGTTTCAACTGTTAGTTTGCCTGGAAACCCCATATGCCCATCTGGGAGTTCATCAAGTAATTTTACTTTGGATTTATCATAATCAATAATTTTCCAATTTCTTGCAGCTGATCCGTCAGTACCGCCGTGAAGTGTATGGGTTTGGTTTTGATTTTTGTCGAAGGAATAAATTTTTCCATCGATCGTTGCTTTCCCATTGGAAATTCTATTGGCATATCTGCCAACTATAGCACCTAATTTTCCTGAATTGATAAAATAAGATTCCAATCTTGGATATCCTAATACTAGAGAATGGGTTACATTTTTCATTCTAATATCTTGAATGATGGCACCTAAGCTCAATACTTTCAGCTGAAGATCATTACTTTCAATAGTAACTTGGAAAACATCTTCCCCATTGGGCATATGTCCATATAATTTCATAAGCTTGGCCTAATTCAGTAAATGTATTTTCGTTTCTATATCAGTTGAATGCAATTTTCTTTCTGACCGATAAATTCTGTATCACAATAAAAAGTACAGCCTGAAAATTTCTCATCTACGCCTATACCCGCACTTGTTACAAACATTGTTGAAAAATTAGGTCCGCCAAATGCCGGGCAAGAGGTTTGAGAGGCTTGCACTGAAAGGTGGTCTTTGTATTTTCCATGCAAATCGTATTTGCTAATTCGTGATGCTCCCCACTGGGCATTCCATAGGTTTCCGCTGGCATCAACGACCGAACCATCCGGCAATGTTTCAGTATTAGTTAAATCAATAAAAATTTCAGGATTTTTTATTGGGTGACCATCTTTTTTATCTAACTCAACACGCATTATAGTTTTTTTGGTTGTATCACAAAAAAAACAAAACTTTTTGTCAGGTGAGAAACAGATTGAATTGCTTATTGTTACTTTAGAAATTATTTGCTCTAGCTTACCATTAAAGTACCGATAAATTGCACCAACTTCTGTCTCGCTATTTTTTCCCATTGTGCCGATCCAAAAGCCTCCCCATGGATCAGATCTACCGTCGTTTGATCTATTTCCAGGCTTATCCTTTTCTAAATCAATGAGATGTTTTTCTGTCCGCTCATTCAGATCATAAAGAAATAAATTTACCTCAGAAGCAAGAAGCAGAACGTTTTCGTCTACCCAGCCCGCTGCTGAAACCATTCTATCGAAAGCATGCACTGTGGCTTCTTGCTGGGGAGTTTTTTTGTGCAACATTCTGTATGACAGGATATCAAACCAAAACAGCTCTTGCCGAACTGGATGCCATAATGGACCTTCACCCAATTTGCATTTTGTGTTATCGAAGATTTTCATCATTTCTTGGCATGCCAATTGTCATAAGCCAATACGATTTTCCTTGCTGCTAATTGGATATCATCATCACTCATAGATGGATGAAATAGATTTGATCCAATCCCAAAGCCGGTTACACCGGCATCTAACCAATCTCTGAAATGGGTTTCATCGATACCACCAACGGCATACGTTTTTAGATTGCTTGGCAGTACAGCTTTAAGTGCTTTAAAACCCTTAACTCCGAGTTTAAAGGCTGGAAAAATTTTTAGGCCGTCTGCCGCCGAATTGATTGCTGAAAAACATTCAGATGGTGTGAAGGCTCCTGGGAAAGAAAGCATACCTTTGTTTTTTGTAGCTTTAATTACTTCCGTATCTGTATTTGGGGATACGATCATCTGACAACCTAAATTATAGAGCTCACTGACCTCACTGACATTTGTAACTGTTCCAGCGCCAATGGTAACGGAATTGCCGAATCTATTTTGCATCTCTGAAATAGTTTTCATTGGGTTAGGAGAATTCAGTGGAACTTCTAACTTACAAAACCCTTCAGCAATCAATATTTCACCTACCGTGACACACCTATCACGTGTTAGCCCTCTTAAAATTGCTATCAATTCACGATTTCTATTCATAGATTTTACCTACCAAGACATGCTTGTTTAAGGCCATTAAGCGTTACGTTTTGTGTGTTTTCAATAGTTGCATTTAAGCCTAATTTTTTAAGTGCTTTTTCGTAAAGGACACATAAATCATCGTTTCCTATCATAACTATATTCTGACCCAGCCAGTAACTTTTTGCTCCGGCTAATTCAGAACCTATCAGATATCCCGAAAGCTTAGACTTAAGAAATTTAGCAGAAGTATTTTCCAAAAGATCTGCAGCGCGTAGCCCAAATAATTTAGAAGAAAGCAAAGCAGGATTGGAGTATGTATCCTCGAAAGCTTCCAAAAAAGAGGTTGGATCAAAATCGTTGCTTTGCACAGAACTTTTTAAAATAGAACGCTCAGAAAGCGACAGAAAAATTTCACCTGTCATAAATGTTTTAAAACTGACTATTTCGCCCGCGCTTATGTGTACCCACTTCGTATGTGTTCCGGGAAGGCAGATAATACCATCAAAATCTGGTTTTTTTGACAAATATCCAGCAATTTGAGTTTCCTCACCTCGCATTACGTCCGGCGGTGACTTTTGCATAATACCGGGTACAATACTTACTGAAATTCGCTGATCTTCTGTTTCGATTTTTATTATTTTTTCTTTATTTACAGGAGGGCAGGGAGCTTTTAAGTAAGCTGCCTCTTTCCAGCCGGTTTTTGCTCCGGCCATTCCACAAATTATTATGGGACACTTGGCGTTTCCTTCTTTAGGTAGCCAATTTCCGATGAGGCCCATAAGATAGGGTTCAAATTCACTTGGCATAAGTGAGGACATACCTTTACCTTTGGTAATTCTATTAATAACGTTTCCCTGATGATCCATGCCCCAGACACGTAAATTTGATGTGCCCCAGTCGGCTGCGATCAATGAAATTTCGCTGAACTCACTCATCCGGTAACTACCACACCACCGTCTATAACTAAGGCCTGGGAGGTCATCATTTTTGAGGTGCCAGAAGCTAAAAATAATGTGCCCCCTACAATATCAGATCCTGATAAGTGTTCCTTGAGACATTGCCTATCTAAATGTTTTGAAAGACCATCTTCTGTTGCCCATAAATCCATCTGCCTTTTGGTTAAAACCCATCCTGGCATAACTGCATTTACCCGAATATTAAATGGACCTAATTCTCGTGCCAAAGAACGGGTCAAGCCTGTAATAGCAGATTTAGCAGTTGCATATGCTGGATACCCTTCATTGCCCATCATGTATGAAATTGATGAAAAGTTAATGATAGACCCACCACCATTTTTTTTCATTCCCTCTACCACCTCTTGAGCGGCAAAAAAATGTGGTTTCAAATTCACATTCATTGTTTTGTCCCACTGTTCAGATGTAAACTCAACTAATGAATGGCGATTATCATTAGCAGCATTATTCACTAAAACAGATATGGGCCCTTGTTTTTTGGCTGTCCTTTGTAATGCTGTCTTCAATTCTTTTGTATTGGTTACATCACATTCTAGAAAGCCTGGTTCATGTTTATACTTACCTTTACAATCTATCAAAAATTTTTCTGGATTTGATCTTTGTATGAAAGTTACCTTGGAACCTTGTGACAAAAAACCCTTAGTTAAGTCTGCCCCAATGCCGGATCCGCCGCCAGTTATAAAAATACTTTGATCTTCCAAATCGTGAAATGTTGCAAATTGCATTTTTTATATTTCCTAGTGTTTAGAATTACTTTTTTAAAATTCTTTCAAATTAAAATCTAAGAACTGGAAAATTCGCATAAGAATTTTAAAAAACTTCCATTTCCTTCATCGGGTAAATTTTTTGTGCTTTATTCTTTTGGGCTCAAGAGCATCTGGGCCAAATCTTCTCTTCTTATCTTCTTCGTAATCTTCAAAGTTTCCTTCAAACCATTCCACGTGAGCGTCGCCTTCAAAAGCCATAATATGTGTGCAAATTCGATCTAGAAAAAAACGATCGTGGGATATAACGACTGCACATCCGGCAAAATCTACTAATGCATCTTCCAGAGCGCGCAGGGTCTCTACATCCAAGTCATTTGTAGGTTCATCTAATAACAAAACGTTACCACCTGACTTCAAGAGGCGGGCCATATGGACCCTGTTTCGTTCGCCGCCAGATAACAAGGAAACTTTCTTTTGCTGATCCCCACCTTTAAAATTAAATGATGAACAATAGGCGCGCGAATTTAATTGAGCATCACCCAATTCAATTAGTTCGGCTCCACCTGAAATCGCTTCCCACACAGTTTCACCATCTTTTAAATCGTCTCTAGATTGGTCTACGTATGATAGTTGTACTGTGTCCCCATAACTAACAGAGCCTGAGTCTTCGCTTTCCTGTCCCGTAAGAACTTTAAATAGTGTTGATTTACCTGCGCCGTTCGGCCCAATTACGCCAACTATTCCCCCCGGTGGTAGGCTAAAACTTAGACCTTCAATAAGAAGTTTATCGCCCATGGCTTTATTTAAGTTGTCAACTTCGATGACTTTTCCACCCAATCTTGGTCCATTTGGAATAACAATTTGAGCTCGTGATATTTTTTCGCGTTCTGATTGTGTTGCTAAATCGTTGTACGCGTTGATCCTGGCTTTCTGTTTTGCTTGACGAGCTTTTTGGCCCTGACGCATCCATTCTAATTCGCGTTCCAAAGTTTTTTGTCGTGTTTTGTCTTCGCGTGACTCTTGTTCTAGTCTTTTGGCCTTTTGCTCCAACCAGCTTGAATAATTACCTTCATATGGAATGCCGCGACCGCGATCCAATTCTAAGATCCATCCAGTTATATCATCTAAAAAATATCTGTCATGTGTTACAATTAAGATCGTACCTTTGTAGTCAATTAAATGTTGTTGTAACCAAGCAATCGTCTCCGCATCTAAATGGTTTGTTGGTTCATCAAGTAGCAGCATTTCTGGAGCTTCCAGCAGAAGCTTGCATAGTGCAACACGGCGTTTTTCACCTCCAGAGAGAGTTGTTACATCAGCATCGTCAGGCGGGCAGCGAAGAGCTTCCATGCTAACGTCAATTTGACTGTCTAAATCCCATAAATTCTCCGCATCTATTTGATCCTGAAGTTTTGCCATTTCATCTGCTGTTTCATCAGAATAGTTCATAGCTAAATCGTTGTAACGGTCGAGAATTTCTTTTTTTGGAGCTACACCTAACATCACGTTTTCACGGACATTTTTTGATGAGTCTAATTCAGGTTCTTGCGGCAAATAACCAACTTTTGCGCCTTCTGCAGACCATGCTTCACCAGAAAAATCTGTATCTAAACCGGCCATTATTTTCATCAGTGTAGACTTACCAGCTCCATTAACGCCAACCACACCTATTTTAACGCCAGGTAAGAAGCTCAAGTGTATATTTTCAAAACATTTTTTTCCACCTGGATAAGTTTTTGACACACCCTGCATATGATAAACGTATTGATAAGCAGCCATTATTTACTCCAATTTTAACAACTTCACAGAAGAATACGCTTTCATTACTTGATGAGCAATCGTTAAGTCTTAGAATAAATTTAGTGATTTGGTTTGGTGAAAAATATTGAAACCCAAATGTATAGAAAACTGGTAAAAACCAAAATATAAAGAAAGGTATTAAAGGAATTTTTGATTTAATGTTTTTGGATGGTAGAAAAATAGGTCTGTTAGGCGGCTCATTTGATCCGCCCCATGTGGGTCATGTCCATTTTTCTTTTCACGCTATGAAGCTCTTTAATTTAGATAAAGTAATTTGGCTTATCAGTCCTGGGAACCCGTTAAAAAGTATGGCTCCTGCGCCAATACAAATTCGACTAGAGCAGGCACAAAAAATTATTCGCAATCCCAAAGTTATAATTTCAAAAGTAGAAACCGAAATTGGTACACAATATTCTTGGGAAACATTAGATTACCTATCTTTGAAATACCCCAAAACTAAATTTGTCTGGCTAATGGGTTCTGACAATTTGGCACAATTTCATTTGTGGAAAAACTGGAAGTGGATTATTGAAAACTTTCCAATTGGCGTTCTTGCGCGGCCACAATATCGTCAAATGGGCTTAAATTCAAAAGTAGCAAAGATTTATAAAACCTATAAGCTCCCAGCAAAAGAGGGTAGGCTCCTTCCTTACCAGCATTCCCCCAAATGGTGTTTCTCAAATATGCCTTTGATGAAGGTTTCGAGTTCGGAAATTCGAAAAAAATAATCTGCTTGGGATAAATATTTATTTGCTTATTGTCATGTGTCGAGCTCTTGAGCCTCTCTCGATCGCGGCTGCGTGGAGTCGGTCTATGTTAAGTTCATACCTTATTTCTTCTAGTAGTCTTAATTCAGGTTCAAAAATTAATCCATCTGCTGCAGCTACATCACAACATAAAGCATACACGGTCTCGTTTAGTTCAGCTGGTAGATTCTCTCTCACAAGGCCAAACAAAGCATCTAAACCATCCTCTTGTTCAAAGAGGTCAAAGACGGTTTGAGAAATTGTGTTTAATCTATCTATATCGTATTCTGCAAAAATAGGTAGATTATTGACTGCAGATTGAATTTTAACCAGTTCCGCAGTTCTTATATTACTATCGGATATAGCTATTGCCATCATCATGGCCACGATACAATCTTGTGCTGTTAAAATTGGCGGTACTTCTCTGGACATTTTGTGTCTCCTTTGAAACAGCTTAATTCGAGAATATTGACCTATTTGATTTGTAGCAATAGTAAGCATGGGTTTTTGTAAAACAAATAGAAAACGAGTCCTTGGAGTTTAAAATGTTGGAAATGCGCGAAACAGGAATGGTTTCAAAGGCTTGGCCTTTTGATGAGGCGCGCCGTATACTAAAACGTTACGAAAAAGCTCCACCAGACAAAGGCTACGTATTATTTGAAACCGGCTATGGCCCTTCAGGACTACCGCATATTGGTACTTTTGGAGAGGTAGCGCGGACGACAATGATAATGCGGGCTTTTCGTGAGATAAGCGATATCCCTGCTAAATTGATTTGCTTTTCAGATGATTTGGATGGAATGAGAAAAATTCCTGGTAACGTTCCGAACAAGGAAACCCTAAATGAGCACATACAAAAACCTTTAACTTCTGTTCCTGATCCTTTCGGTAAATTTGAAAGTTTTGGTCATCATAATAATGCTATGTTGAGAAGGTTTCTTGATACCTTTGGTTTTGAATATGAGTTTTATTCAGCAACAGATTTTTATAAATCTGGCAAGTTTGATCAAATTCTAAAGCGTGCAGTAGAGAAGTATGATGACATAATGCAAGTAATGTTAAAGTCTTTGCGTGATGAAAGAAAAAAAACATACTCCATTTTTTTACCAATTCATCCTGAAACAGGACGCGTTTTATATGTTCCGTTAAATGGCGTTGATGTAAAAAACTACACAATCTCTTTCAATGATGAAGACGGGAAACCCTGGACGCTACCAGTGACTGGTGGCAATGTTAAATTTCAATGGAAGCCAGATTTTGGTGCGCGTTGGGCAGCTCTGGGAGTGGATTTTGAGATGTATGGAAAAGACCACTCCACTAACACTCCAATTTATGATCGAATTTGTAAAATACTAGGACAAAGACCACCCGAGCACTTTACATATGAGCTATTTTTAGATGACCAAGGGCAAAAAATTTCAAAGTCTTCTGGGAATGGAATATCGATAGATGAATGGTTAACTTATGCTAGTCCGGAAAGTTTAAGTTACTTCATGTACCAGAAGCCAAAAACAGCTAAACGATTGCACTTTGATGTCATACCAAAAGCTGTTGACGAATATCACCAACAGCTAAGGGCCTATGATACGCAAGATTTGAAGTCTAAAGCTGCAAATCCAATTTTTCACATCCATGGGAATACAGCACCCAATTCCGATATGGTTGTACCGTTTAGTATGTTATTAAATCTTGCTGCAGTGGCTAATGCAGAAGATAAAGATCAGCTTTGGGGTTTTATTAAAAGATATGCGAAAGTCGCATCTCCCAAAACTAACCCTCAACTTGATCAAGCCGCTTCTTTTGCAATTAGTTACTACAATGACTTTGTTAAACCACAAAAGGTGTACAGATTACCCAACTCTATCGAAAGGGAAGCATTAACGGAGTTGCGAAATATGCTGAATGATTTCGAAGGTAATCCAGATGCCGAAGAACTTCAGTCTATTGTGTTTGCATGTGGCCGTGAGAAATTTGATCCATTGAGAGAATGGTTTACGGCTTTATATGAGGTTCTGCTAGGTGCTAGCCAAGGTCCAAGGTTTGGGGGCTTTATCGCACTTTATGGTATTGAAGAGACAATTCAGCTTATCGAAAAAGCTTTAGATGGAGTGTTTGTAAAAGATTGACGAACGCAACTTGGGACCTAATTTGTAGTCAAATTGGAGGAAGTTGTGTTAAGATTTATAGCCGTTATTTTAATTTTTATTTCGACAACATTAGCTGCAGACGAGCAGACTGATATTCAAAATACTATATCTAATCAATTAGAGGCTTTTGCTTCAGATGATTTTACCGAAGCCTTTACCCATGCGAGTCCTGGAATCAAAGATATTTTTGGTTCGGTTGATAATTTTTCAAGAATGGTAAAAAATGGCTACCCAATGGTTTGGCGTTATAATAATTTTCAATTTTTAAAACTGGAAGAAACGCCGCAAGGATATTCTCAAATTGTGCGCATTACTGATAGAAAAGACCAGCTATTCTTGCTAAAGTATTTTATGAAAAATATATCGGGAATATGGAAAATCTCAGGCGTAGCAATTATTGAGAACAGTGATTTTTCTGCATAAAATATTTCGGTGCATGGATAGTCTTTAAAATTAGTTTTGAAGTAATTATCCTTATCCAATATTAATTAAGCTTTGGTTTGCTTTTGCCCCGGTAAGCGCGTGTTCCACCTCGGCCCGCTGTGGATCTTGGTTTGTTTGTTTTTGAAACTGCTTCTATAGCGCTTTGCCGAGCCAGAGGGTCATCGGCAACGGCCAGATCAACTGCTTCGAGCCGCTGAATTTCATCCCTTAGTTTTGCAGCCTCCTCAAACTCTAAGTTCTCTGCGGCTTTTCGCATGTCGGTGCGCATACCTTCTAGAACAGTTTGAAGATTGGCCCCAGCCATTGGTTTTTCAACTGTCGCTGTGACTCTGGACTGATCTGTATCTCCCTTGTAAAGCCCAGCCAAAATGTCATCGACATTTTTCTTTACGGTTTCAGGAGTAATGCCGTTTTCTTGATTGTATTTAGCTTGTTTAGCACGGCGTCTGTCTGTTTCTGCTATCGCTCTTTCCATAGAACCAGTAATTCGATCAGCATACATTATTACTCTGCCGTTTTCATTTCTTGCAGCTCTACCAATTGTTTGGATAAGCGAAGTCTCGGATCGTAGAAACCCTTCTTTGTCAGCATCTAAAATAGCTACTAATCCACATTCGGGTATATCTAAGCCTTCTCGCAAGAGATTGATACCAACCAGCACATCAAAAGCCCCTAATCTTAAATCTCTGAGTATTTCAATTCGTTCAATAGTGTCTATATCTGAATGCATATAACGTACTCTTACACCCTGTTCATTCAAATACTCAGTAAGATCTTCTGCCATTCTTTTTGTAAGAGTTGTGACAAGAGTTCTGAAACCGTTTTGAGCCATTTTTTTGACTTCATCTAACAGATCATCAACTTGCATTTCTATAGGTCGAATTTCAACTTCCGGATCAAGGAGCCCAGTGGGGCGTATAACCTGTTCCGTAAACACGCCACCAGTTTGATCTAATTCCCATCCACCAGGAGTTGCTGAAACATAAATTGATTGTGGACGCATAGCATCCCACTCTTCAAATTTTAATGGACGGTTATCCATACAAGACGGTAGACGAAAACCATGTTCTGCTAAAGTAAATTTTCTGCGGTAATCTCCTCGGTACATTCCCCCAATCTGAGGAATGCTCACGTGGCTCTCGTCAGCAAAAACAATTGCATTGTCTGGTATAAATTCAAATAGAGTGGGTGGGGGTTCTCCTGACGCTCTGCCAGTGAGGTATCGGGAATAATTTTCAATACCATTGCATACGCCTGTAGCTTCCAGCATTTCCAAATCAAAATTAGTTCTTTGTTCGAGTCTTTGTGCCTCCAGTAATTTACCTTCCGAAACTAGGTTGTTCAGTCGTTGGCGAAGTTCCTTTTTTATCCCAATTATTGCCTGTTGCATTGTGGGCTTTGGTGTCACGTAATGAGAATTGGCATAAACACGAATTCTTTCCAAACTATTGGTTTTTCCCCCTGTAAGTGGATCGAATTCAAATATGTTTTCTAATTCTTCCCCAAAGAAAGAGAGCCGCCAAGCGCGATCTTCAAGGTGTGCCGGGAAAACTTCCAAGACATCACCTCGAACTCTAAAAGTACCTCTTTGAAAGGCTTGGTCATTTCGGCGATACTGCTGCGCTACCAGATCAGCCATAATTTGGCGTTGATCGTAAGATTGACCAGACTTTAGATCTTGGGTCATCGCTCCATAAGTTTCAACTGAACCGATACCGTAAATGCATGACACCGAAGCGACTATAACTACATCATCCCTTTCCAAAAGCGCTCGAGTTGCCGAGTGACGCATTCGGTCAATTTGCTCATTTATTTGGCTTTCTTTTTCTATATAGGTGTCGGATCTCGGCACATAGGCTTCTGGTTGATAGTAATCGTAATAACTCACAAAATATTCTACTGCATTGTCTGGAAAAAACCCTTTAAACTCGCCATATAATTGTGCTGCTAAAGTTTTATTTGGTGCCAAAATAATTGCTGGTTTTTGAGTGCTCTCAATAATGTGTGCCATTGTAAAAGTTTTACCAGTTCCAGTAGCTCCCAATAAGACTTGGTCTTGCTCATTTGCCAAGATTCCACTAGCAAGTTCCTGTATGGCACTAGGTTGATCACCAGCTGGAATAAAGTCTGTATTTAAAATAAATTTCTTGCCGCCTTCTAGTTTTTCCCGACTGCCAGGCAGGTCTGATGGTGCATTTGCTAATGAGATTTCTGATTTGTTTTGCAAAATAAATCCGCTTTAACTATAAATTTTATTTGGTCTTCAAAAGAGCGCTTCTTATCTCTTGAACAGTAATACGCTTTACTGGCATATATAGGTCGATAGGGGGAGTCTGTCCATGCGCGCAAGAATTTATAAACCATCTAAAACGGCAATGTCATCTGGGCTCGCTAAAACCAAATCATGGATTTTAGAATTTACGCCGGAGAGCACAAGCGAAATTGATCCATTAATGGGCTGGACGTCTTCTGGGGACACTCAATCACAGGTCACGCTGACATTTGAAACTAAGCAAGCAGCTATTGATTACGCCGAAGAAAATGGAATTGATGCTCAGGTGACTGAACCTAAGAAGAGAAAGTTTAATGTTCGGACAGGTGGGTATGGTGAAAACTTTGCAACTAATCGTCGTGGAGCTTGGACGCATTGAAAATGCTATAAACTTCAAGGGTTGAACTGAATATTTTATGCGACACGGTGGAAAAATTCTGATCGATCAACTGAGAATTCAGGGTGTAAAACGTGTTTTCTGTATTCCAGGGGAAAGTTATCTTGCCGCACTAGATGGATTATTGGAAAGTGGAATAGAGACAATAGTTGGGCGTCATGAAGGTGGCGTAGCTATGATGGCTGAGGCTTATGGAAAGCTAACAGGTGAGCCTGGCGTGGCTTTTGTAACGCGGGGTCCTGGAGCAACTAATGCATGTTCAGGAATACATGTTGCGTTTCAAGATAGTACGCCACTAATTCTTTTGGTTGGCCAAGTTGCAAGTGATCAGCGTGACCGGGAAGCATTTCAGGAAATAGAGTATAGAAAAATGTTTGAGCCACTTGCAAAATGGGTTGCAGAGATAGATCGAGCGGACCGAATACCGGAGTACATTGCTAGAGCTTTTAGTGTTGCATGTTCTGGAAGACCCGGACCAGTCGTTATAGCAATTCCAGAAGATATTTTGGCGGCAGATTGTGAAGTGAAAGATGCAAAGCCCGTTGTTGAAGTAAATCAAGGTGCAGATGTAAATGTGGTAACGGAAATTGTTGGTAGAATAGCGGAAGCGAAGCGCCCTTTTTGTATTGTTGGTGGATCAAAATGGTCTCAAAAAGCCTCTTTTAACTTGGGAAAACTTTCAGAGCAAATGTCTTTACCAATAGGCACCTCATTTAGGTGTCAGGATTTTATTGATAATAGGCATCCAAATTATATGGGTGATGTAGGTCTAGGCATAAACCCTAAATTAAAAGCATATATCAAATCAGCGGATTTGATCTTATGTCTTGGTGCTAGATTAGGTGAAAATACAACTGGTGGGTACAATTTATTAAATGTTCCAAACCCCGACATTCCGCTTATTCATATTCACCCAGACCCTAATGAATTAGGACGTGTTTACACACCTGACATATCCTTGGCATGCAATAGCGCTGATTTCTTGGAGCGAGCTTTGGCTTGCGTGGTGAGAAAAAGAAGTGATTTAACAAGTCTCAAGAACGATTACTATTCTTGGAGAGAACCTTTCGAAACTCCTGGCTTGGTAAAAATGGAGCAGATAATATTGCAATTAAATGATGTGCTTGCAGAAGAGACTATTGTTACTAATGGTGCCGGAAATTATGCTGCCTGGCTGCATAGATATTTTCAATATAAATCATTTAAAACCCAATTGGCCCCAACTTCTGGGTCTATGGGTTATGGAATACCTGCAGCTATCAGTGCTAAATTAGAACATCCAAGTACTGAGGTGGTTTGTTTAGCTGGTGATGGCTGTGCTCAAATGTCTATTCAAGAATTTGGTACAGCTATGCAATATAACGCTAATATAATTATCATTATCTCAAATAATGGAGTTTATGGTACAATACGAATGCATCAAGAAAACATTTATCCTGGACGAATATCGGGTACGGATATGTTAAACCCTAATTTTGCTTCGCTTGCGCAAGCATATGGTGGTTTTGGCGAAACTGTAGCAAAAACTGAGGATTTTCTACCGGCGTTTGAACGAGCTAGGTCATCAGGTAAGCCAGCAATTATAGAATTAAAAACAGATCCTCTTGCTCTTTCACCACAAACACACAGTTAATATTTTTTATGAAATTATTTTACTTCGTCGAGTTTAATAACTTTTTCCAAATTTTCGTTAGATATTTCTTCAAAATCGAAGTTATCCAATCGCTTTGCCCTACGACCAGCCTTATCAGCACTTATTTTGATATCTGAAATATCTTTTGCAGCTTGATTAAAGTGGCGATCCAGACTTTCAACTCTTACTCCTAGACGATCAACATCTTGATAAAGTAATGTTAATTCGTTTCTTATAGCACCAGCTTGTTCACGCATACGTGCATCTTTAAGAATTGCTCGCATCGTGTTGAGGGTCGCCATACATGTGGTGGGTGAAACTATCCAGACTCTAGCAGAAAAACCTTCTCTAACTAATTCAGAAAAGTTCGCATGTAACTCTGCATAGACAGCTTCTGATGGCAAAAATAATATTGCCCCATCTGCTGTCTCGCCCTCAACTATGTATTTTTCAGAGATATCTTTAATGTGCTTTCGAACTGATGTTCGAAATAATCGGACTGCGGAAGAAGTTTCTGTCTCTGAGGAGGCATTTCGAAGTGCTTCATAAGCCTCCAGTGGAAATTTACTATCTATTACGATTGGTCCAGGCGGATTTGGAAGTTTTATCAAGCAATCGGCTCTTTTACCGGTGGATAATGTGGCCTGCAATTCAAAGCCGTCGCTGGGTAAAGCTTTAGACACTATATCTGTTAGCTGAATTTCGCCAAAGGCGCCTCTGGTCTGTTTATTTGATAGAATATCCTGAAGACTTAAAACGTCTCCAGATAATTTTGTTATTTTTTCTTGTGCTTTATCAATAGTACTGAGGCGCTGTTGAAGATCACCAAGTGATTGTGCAGTTCTTCGTGAAGAGTGTGATAGGTTTTCATTCATCTGAAGTTGGACTTTTGCTAGTCTTTCCTCCATCATATTGATCATAGATAATTGTGCTTTAGCTTGTGCTTCAGAGACAGTTTGTAATCCACCTGTGAGACGTTCTTGACCCTCACTCAGCTTCTGAATTTTGTCTCCAACGATGTTTAAGTGATCGATGACTGGCTTTTGGGAATTTGCAGAATTGAGTTGCGGACGTAACATTAAATATAACACTAAAACGAGCAAAACGGCTATGCTCACAATGAGAACGATCAGGTTTGGTGAGAGATTTAGGTACATCATGTTCTTCCAAATAACCTCTCGATATCTTTAAGCTTCAGTTCAATATAAGTAGGCCTGCCATGATTGCATTGACCAGAGTAAGGAGTAACCTCCATTTCTCTGAGGAGTGCATTCATTTCTTCTTGATTTAATCTACGGCCTGATCTTATCGATCCATGGCAAGCTTTTCGGCTCAGTATTGAAGTTATCTCTTCCTCTAATTTTTCACTGTTTCCACTATTTGATAATTCATCCAAAATATCGAGAATTAATGATTCAACATTAAAATCCCCTAAAAGCGCTGGTGTTTCATGTATGATGACAGCGTTTTCACCAAATTCTTCAAGTACCAGACCAGATTTAAGAAGCTGCTCTTTTTCCTCAATTAAACTTGATATATCAGAACTAGACAGTTCAATGATTTCAGGAATTAAAAGAACTTGCCTTACAACACTACTGGCCTTCATTTGCTTTTTTAACTTTTCGTAAACCAGCCTTTCATGTGCCGCGTGCTGATCTACAATAACAACACTATCTTCGGTTTGGGCAATTATATAATTTTCGTGAACCTGCCCACGAGCAGCACCAAGTGGATGTTGTGAGGATAGTTGGTCCTCTCTATCATTATCGATAAAGCCGCCAGTAGGAGTTTTTAATTCATCAAATTTCTGATTTCTGACATTATCTATTTGACTAGTTTGAGGGCTTTTTAGGAACCCACTTGGAGGAAGATTTACAGGGTAACTTTTATCAAGATCTCTTTGATATAAAGATTTTGGAAACGAGTTGTTTACCTGAATGGCACCCAATGCAGCGCCAGCTATTGTGGAAGATGAGCGGTGGCCAGCTTCAGCTAAAGCGTGACGAATGGCAGAAATGACTAAGCCCCTCACCACGCCTGGCTCTCTGAAACGCACTTCTAATTTAGACGGGTGAACGTTTACATCGACAAATTGAGGGTTGCATTCCAAAAACAGCACTACGGCTGGATATCTGTCCTTTGCTAAAAAATCTGAATACGCGGCTCTAACGGCTCCGACAAGTATTTTATCTTTTACCGGGCGTTGATTTATATAAATGTGTTGTAGATTCGTTGACCCGCGTGAAAACGTCGGAAGGGCGACAAATCCAGATAATTTAAAGTTGTCACGTTCAGCTTTGATTACACAAGAGTTATCAATGAAAGATTGATCAAGGACTCTGGAAATTCTTTGTTTGAGAGCTTCTTCAGGCGCGCCTGTTTCTGATGCAACGTTAAATAATAAGCGGTCTTTATTTTGGCTAATATCTCTAAGTTTAAAGCTTATGGACGGATAGGCTATCGATAAACTTTTTATTATTTTATTTATCTCTTGAAGTTCAGTGCGGTCTGTTCTTAAGAACTTTAATCTTGCTGGGGTAGCGTAAAATAAATCTCTCAATTCAATTACGGCCCCTCTATTTAAGGCAATTGGCTTAATTTTTGAGACTAAACCGGCATCTACTGTAAGTTCCGCAGCTTCAGTTTTTACACCTTTTGTTTTAATATTTAGTCGGCTGACTGCGCCTAAAGATGGTAGGGCTTCGCCTCTAAATCCGAATGTTGAAATATTAAATAAATCATTACTTTTCAATTTTGATGTAGCATGACGCGAAACAGCTAGGGGAAGGTCGGTAGGCGTCATTCCGCAGCCATCATCTGTTACTCGGATTAATGTTTTGCCCCCGTCTGAAACGTCAACGAGAATGTTCGTTGCCCCTGCATCAATAGAATTCTCGATAAGTTCTTTTACGGCCGAAGATGGTCTTTCAATGACCTCTCCTGCTGCGATGCGGTTTATAGCTGCTTCGTCTAGCTGTTTTATTACAGGTTGGTCACTCTGTATTTTGTGTTTCTCGACTATCATAGCACTATATTTAGCATAAGTTAGTTCGATTCTAAAATGGGAATTTGAAAGAAATATTGATCGCATAATGAGTGAGAAAGACAGCAAATTTTTGATGGGGCATGAATTTATGCTTCCAGCATTATTCAAGCTCATTGTGGAAGTAGGGCTAGCTCAGCAAAATTCCCATCAAAAAATAGACGTTTTAATGATTACATAAATTTGTGTTATGATAGCCCTGAGGTCAGGAGATTAACTAAAAAGTACTTCCTAAAAGAAGTTTTTCTATTCCTTTTGCTGACCAAAGCCCAGTTGCGAGAGCAGCAGTAATTAAATACCCACCGGTAGGAGCGTCCCAATTAAGCATCTCTCCGGCGAAAAAGATGCCAGGCCTTTTTGATAGCATGAGATTATGATCGAGTTGATCAAAATGCACCCCACCAGCCGTCGATATTGCTTTATCTATCTCATCAAAACCCTCGTGTTTTATTCTCAGATATTTTAAATCGACCAAAAGTTGTTCTTTAGAAAAAGAATTAGAGGAGAATTCTCTTAAAAGTATTTGTTTTACTTTATTTAAATTAAATACTTTTCTGAGGTGGTTGGACCAACTTACTTTGGTAAGCGGTTTTTGAAGGGCATCATTTAGCTGCTTTTCGTTCCAATTCGGCAGAAGATCTAAAAAAACCTCTTCACCTTTTCTGATAGCTGGAGACAATGAATATATTCCGCCACCCTCGATACCGGTTTGAGTGATTACAATTTCTCCTTTTGATTGTATCTTTCCAGAACTTAAGGTGATTGCCTTTACCGGTTCTCCAAAATATTTATTTACGTGGGTACTCCAATCGATTTTTAAGCCTACGTTTGAGGCAGTGAATTTTTCATTTTTTACATTGGTTAACCATTTAAGCCATCCAGCATCTGATCCAAGACGTCGCCAGCTAGCTCCACCCATGGCAAACAAAATAGCTTTTGCAGAAATTTCTTCTTTCCCATTTTCAGTATCGAAAAGCAGTGACATATTGTTTAACGATATGGCTTTCATTTTATGTCTTCTGGTAACGCCTCTTTTGTCCAGTCGAGAAAGCCAAGCTCTCAATAAAGGCGATGCCTTCATTTGTGTCGGGAAAACTCGGCCAGTGCTTCCCGTGAAAAGATTGATTCCTAATGAGTTAGCCCAAGTTTGAACGTCATCAGCTGTGAAGTTTTCTAGTGCACTTAGTAGCTGTGGAGTACTTTCGGAGAAATTACTCAAAAACTTTTCAACGGGTTCGTTTTTTGTTAAGTTCAACCCTGATTTTCCAGCCATCAAGAATTTTCTACCCATGGTGGGCATTTGGTCGACAATGGTTATACGGTAATTAAGTTTGCTCAGATAATCGGCTGCCATTAAACCTGCGGGACCGCCACCAACAATTAGTACATCACACATTCATCGTCCCTATTTGTCATGACATTAATTGCAACTATATATTTCGAAAAAATGATTTTTAATCCTAAACAAAAACTTACCGTAAAGGAACGAATTTTTGAATAAAAATGAACAACTTCTACCGGTTTGTCCATTATGTTTGCGCGAGATACCACCAGGCGTACCGCAAAGTCTTCATCATCTAATCCCAAAACTAAAGGGGGGAAAGAATGGCCCAACTATTTTAGTTCATCATATTTGTCACAAAGAAATTCACGCTGCACTTTCCGAGGGGGAATTAGCAAAAAAATTTAACTCTATTGAAACTCTGAAAGCACATCCAAGGCTTTCGAAGTTTTTTGTTTGGGTGGCTAAACGGCCAGCAAATTTTTTATCTAAGGTACCAAAAAAAAAGAAAAATTTAAGTCATTAAAAGCTTTATATCTGCGATATGGTCTGAACGCGCTGATAAAGAAGCAGCTAGTAGTTCATGAGCCCGAATTATCAAATTTTCTTCCATAACTACTTCATCGACCAAGCCAAATTTATAGGCTTTGTCAGAGTCTAATTTTTCACCTGCAACTAGCATTAATTTTGCTCGACCAGGACCTATCAGATCAATAAGTCTTTCAGGATCCGATGGTTGGGGTAAATAGCCCATTTTCATTACTGGGTAGAAAAATTTTGATGACGGAACGCAAATTCTAATATCGCAAGCTAAAATCATTCCAAAAGCACCCCCGGCAACGGTACCATTCAAAGCGGCAATTGTTACACAGTTTAGTCCCTTCAGACTTTTCGATAATTTTTCCCAGACTGGTGACGTTGCTAAACCAGATTTTACTTCACTCAAATCTGCACCTGCACTGAAGGTTTTGCCTTGGCCAGTTAAAATTACTCCCTTAGCTTGATTAGCTTTTTCAATAATAGTTAATAGCTCTTCCAGCATCTCAGAGGAAAGCGAGTTAGCTTTTTCTGGGCGATTGATTTTAATCTCCCAAACAGCATTTTTATGTTTTTTACAAGTAATCAAATTAGATTAACTTTCCGACGAATTACCTCATCGCGTAGTGAAATTTCTTTTCCAACAAATTCATCTGCTTCTGAACTACACATCCACAGAAGAGCCTTTGCAGGCCAGTCTGCGGGTATATGCGCGCTCCAATCTAATTTGCTAACTTTATTGATCCCGCTCTCTTTTATTTCAAGTTGCATTTGAGTGGCAACAGTACCAGGTGAAAGACCTATTGCTCGAATTCCATGTTCAAAATATTCAGTGTGTAAACATTGCGTAAGCATTGCAGCACCAGCTTTTGAAGCACAATAGTGGCTCCAAGCCGTCAGAGGATTATGAGCTGCTCCAGAGCTAACATTTAAAATTGTACCGTCACCATTTTTGACCATCTCGGGTAAAACAGCGTTGATTGTATAAAAAATACTTTTAAGATTTGTGTCAATAACACTCGACCAGTCTTGTGGTTTTATCTCGTGGATAAGCCCAATAGGCTGAATTGTCCCGGCATTATTTATCAAAATATCTAGAGTACCAAAATGCGTATAACAAAAATCTACCAACTCACTCACAATATTTGGGTCAGAGATATCGCCTGAAAAATACTCGGTGCGATCACCCAAATTTCTTTTTATACTCTCTAATTTATCCGCGTTTCGTGCAGTTAGCATAACGTTTGCGCCAGCTTGTACAAAAGTTTTGGCTGCTGCTTCTCCAATTCCTCGGCTGGCTCCCGTAATTAAAACTGTTTTACCGCTTAAACTCACCATTTTTGTGGACCTATATAAAAAAAACTAAAAATTTTCGGAATTACACTATATATTATTTATCTTGACGCCAAAAAACCCTAAAGACAACTTATGAAATTTATACTCATTGGGATAAAGTATGTACCATAAATTTTTTAGATTGATTTACATGAGCTGTATTTTGGTTTTCATTCCATTATTGGCTCAAGCCGAACTGAGTTCTAGAGATGCCTGGGATAACTTAAAAAAACTATTGGAAAACGGTGGCTACCTAGTCATGGGTCAAGAGGTCTCAATTGGATCAGATTTAAGTATAAAAAACGTCCAGATTTCTTTTGAGGTGGATGCGCAAACGGATATCATCTTTGATATTGGGTCGGTGAATTTAACCAAAAATAAAGACGGTTTTATTAATATTAGCTTGCCGGAAGAGATCTATGTTCAATATCTAAATGAAGATGAGTTTGGATATAAAACTGAAGCTAATATTTTAGTACGAGCTCGTGAGCTGGACTTTAAAGTTTCTGGTAAATTATCTCACGTCTTATATCAGCTTACTGCCTCTTCTGCTGGATTTGCTTTGATTGAGCTATTTGAAAACGGAGCTCCCTCGCCAGACGTTTCTGCAGAAATGGAGTTCGTATTAGCAGATGTGAATTCGACAATAAGGGCAACAGGCGGTTCAACAGTTGAAGTTACATCGCTGCTTTCTGCTTCAGGGGCTTCAATAAAAGGCGGCGTCAGTGTGCTTAGCATCCCCCTGGAATTGAATTTTCAATACGTAATGGATCAATTAAAATCCAGTTCTGTTTCAAACGAACCAAAAGTTTCTCTTGATGAAGATTTTGAACTAGCGTTAGCAAAAGGGTTTTCTTCGACCTCAAATTTTACTTTTGATACCAGCCAGATGCGTTTAAATGCAACTACGCCGGGTGGCCCGCTTTCGCTTTCATTTACAACGGGACCTTCATCCTTGACCAGCGCACTTTCCCTCTCTGGTTTTTTTATTCAGTCGGATAACGAAAAGTCCAAATTTAAGCTGAACCTTCCATCCAACGACTGGAATTTTGAATTGGATTTCCAAGAGTTTTCCACTTATCTAAATATCCCTCTTTTAGCTAAATCTGGGGAACAAGAGTTTGGAATGAGTATCAACTTATCTGGCCTAAATCTTTCTGACACACTTTGGGATCTTTTTGATGCTGGTAATCTAATGCCAGATGATCCGGCGTCTATAAAATTTGCCATCGAAGGATCAACTATATTAGATGAGGGTTTAACGAGCGAGGCAATAATTGAAAATCAGAACCTTGATCCGTTAGAATTTGGGCAAATTTTAAGTTTTAATTTAAAAGAATTTCTTCTTGATGCTTTGGGAATAACAGTTGAAGCTAATGGAAGCTTTGAATTCGATAACGCAGATCTTGAAACCTTTGAGGGTATACCGAGACCTATGGGGACAGCTTCTTTGAAGATACAAGGATCCAATGCATTCATAGACCGACTGGAAAATATGCAAGTATTGCCATCCGAAACCATAATGGGGGCTAGGATGATGTTAGCGCTGATAATGCGTGCAACCGGTGATGATGTTTTACTATCCGAATTTGAGATAGATGAAAAAGGTAAAGTTTACGCAAATGGCCAACGTTTAAGATAACTTGGGTACAAATTTAATTGATTATTGGTCATATAAAAAATCTTTTAATCAAAAATAAAAAAGGCTTAAGGTAGCTATGTTGGAAACAACCTGCCAAAAAATTTTAGAACGTGCAAAACTTGCGGGGGCGGAGGAAGCTGATGTATTGGGAATTAATGGGACGTCAACCTCTATAGAAGTACGTAAGCAAACTCTAGAACAAATAGAACGTAGTGAGAGCACGGAATTTGGATTACGTGTATTTATTGGGAAAAGACAGGCCGTTGTATCTGGATCAGACTTATCAGATCCCTCAATTAAATTTATGGCTGAACGTGCGGTTGATATGGCAAAATCTGCACCAATTGATCCATATTGTGGTTTAGCAGATAAATCGCAACTAGCGAGATTTTGGAATATTACCGAATTTGAACTTTCTGATGAGCGTGATGAACCTAAACCTGATGAACTGGAAAATATAGCAAAAGAGACTGAGTATTTTGCTCTACAGAACAAATCTGTGGATCAGGTTCAGGCAGCCAATACAGGATATAGCAAAACAGAAATTTATCTATGTGCGACTAATGGATTTAATGGAGGTTATTCAAAAACAAGTTTTTCTAATTCGTGTGTCGCAATTGCAAGATCACAAGCAGGTCTAGAGCGTGATTATGATGGCGATGTGCGCATCTTTAAAAGTGATTTACGAAGCCCAGAAGAAATAGGTTTATTGGCAGCTGAGCGAGCCGTCTCTAGGCTGGAAGCCCGAAAACCTAAAACTGGTGTTTACCCAGTAGTGTTTGACGAGCGCATATCATCATCCTTAATAGGCCACTTACTTGCCGCAACAAATGGTGCTGCAGTGGCACGAGGCACTTCGTGGCTATTGAATAGCAGAGGATCTGTGGTTTTGCCTGAAAATCTTTCAATTATAGAGGATCCTCACAGGCAACGAGTTGGGGGTAGCCGTCCATTTGATGCTGAAGGTTTGGAAACTAAAATGAGAAAAATAGTCGATAATGGTATCTTATGTGATTGGACTACCGATTTGTCCTCTAGCCGAAAACTAGAACTGAAATCTACTGGAAATGCGACAAGAGGAATTGGGGGTATTCCTACGCCAAGTAACTGGAATGTTTCCTTGACACAGGGCACCCAATCCCAGGCGGAATTATTAAAAGATATGGGCTGCGGTGTATTAGTAATGTCGATGATTGGTTCAACAATTAATTCAAATACTGGTGATTACTCGCGAGGTGCATCAGGCTTTTGGATTGAAAATGGAGAAGTTCAATATCCCATATCGGAGCTCACTATCGCAGGGAATTTAAATCAAATGTTAAAGAAAATAATACCTGCTAATGATGCTCGGCAATATATTTCTCGAGTGGTACCGTCGCTTCTAATAGATGGAATGACAATTGCAGGATCTTGAAAATTTAAAAACAGCTGCACTGCAAGCTGGCAAAATAGCACTAGGTTATTTTGATAAAAATTACAAAACTTGGGATAAAGAAGCTGGAGCGGGTCCAGTTACTGAGGCCGATCTAGAAATTGACGATTTCTTAAAAACATTTCTGTTAAATTGTGAACCGCAATATGGTTGGTTAAGCGAGGAGACAGAAGATGGTTCGTCACGTCTAACAAAATCAAAATTGTTCATTGTAGATCCCATAGATGGAACTCGCAGTTTTATTGCAGGAAACGAAACATGGGCTCATTCTTTAGCTGTTGTTGAAAATGGCATACCTATGGCAGCTGTAATTTACTTACCCAAAATGGATTTACTTTATACAGCAGAGGTCGGCAAAGGTGCATTCCTTAATGGTGACAAAATTTCTGTATCTAAAAACTGTGAGCTAAAAGACGCAGAGATATTGACCAAAAAATCAATTTTTAAGGAAAATATTTGGAAAAGTAGTGATCCTGCCCTTTTCAGGCAACGGTATCGACCGTCTTTGGCTTATCGATTAGCTCTTGTAGCCGAAGGGAGATTTGATGCCATGATTGCTTTAGGTAGGTCATGGGAATGGGATATATGTGCGGGACATCTTTTAGTTTCAGAGGCGGGAGGCAGTGTAACTACCAACTTTGGAGGTAAAATCGTATATAACTCCAAAGCCGGAAGTTCCAAAGGCATAATAGCTGGCAATCCCAGCATTCACAAAAGTGTAACTAACGAATTAAATCTTTAAAAATGGTTGAGCAATTTTATGGATTAATTTGTTAAATTTAAGAGGTGCATCAGTTACGGCTAAACAGATACAATCCTCTCCGTCGGATGCAACTGGCGTGTGATGAGTATCTCCATCAGCGAGTTCGATATCACCTGGGCCAAAATAGTCAATCTCATCTTTAAAAGCCCCTTTGAGAACTAAAGTTACTTCTCTGCCTTTGTGACTGTGTTCTGGAACAGCTGTACCTGCAGGAATATACAGTAAACGAGCAGACACTTTCTCTGAGTTGACTAATATTTTTTGTTTAACACCCATTCCAATTGGTCGCCAGTCTATATCGTCTAAGTCACACCCAACATAATCTGCTAAAGGCTCTGGAAGTCCCGTTGCTTTGGGCGTCACTTTTGCCTTTTCGGACGTTTGATCGATTAATGCTAAAGTCTTAGCAAACGCATCTACATCAATTTCATTAGGTTCCAAATTTTCAAAAACTGCTCCCCCCATAGCTTCCAAGCTTTCTAACTCTGCTCTGCACTGGTCACACATCGAAATGTGGGTCGCAATTGCAAGTGAAAATCCTTCCTCTAGCTGACCTGCGGAGTATGCCAATAATAGCTCTTTAGATAGGTGATGTTTAATGTCGTGTTTTTTCATATTTCTC
Organism: Paracoccaceae bacterium; assembly: GCA_902534325.1. GTDB lineage: Bacteria > Pseudomonadota > Alphaproteobacteria > Rhodobacterales > Rhodobacteraceae > Salinivivens. The sequence goes on from CACAPQ010000018.1 coordinate 31,051, forward strand.
TCTCTACATCATTGAATGGCGCAGTTTTTCAAGGGCTAATCTAATGCGCGATTTGATTGTTCCTAGCGGTAATCCTGTTATTTCTGCTATTTCACTATGTGATAGTTCTCCAAGGTACGCCTTTTCCACTAACACTCGTTGTTTTTCGGGCAATTCTTCCAAAGCTGAAGTAAGTCGTTCAGTTTCTTGTTGAAGCTCCACAATCGTCTCTTGATCCGGTTCATAATCTTGATCTGGATAAAGCTGCTCTGGCTCTGGTCTGTTTTGCTTTCTAATTGCGTCAATTTTTTTGTTGCGGGCAATCGTGAAAATCCATGTAGATGCGCTAGCCCGCGAAGGATCAAATAAATGAGCCTTCCGCCAAACAGTCGCCATCACCTCTTGGCTGCACTCTTCAGCCATCTGGGGGTCTGCTCCCGATTTCATCAGAAACGCCTTCACGCGTGGAGCAAAGTGATTAAACAGTTCTTCGAAAGCCGATGTATCTTCCAAAGTCTCAACTTTTTTAATTAGCTCTGCCCAAAGTTGTTTGTTGCTACTGTCTGCTGACACGTTTTTTCTGCTTTCAATTTTCTCAGAATCAATACCATACACCCTGAAATTTATCGAGTGATCCGAACCGCGTATTTTTGTCTCAAGTAACATATATGAATTTATTCGTTTCAAACATTAATTTGGATCAATTTTAAATTCTTTTCATCCGGAACTGGGGAGGCAGCGTATTAAAATAAAATAGGAATAAATAATGACTTTTCAAAAAATGCCTATCCGCCCCAAAAAAATTGCTGTTGTTGGTGGAGGAATTTCTGGGTTGGGAGCAGCATATGCACTTTCCAATACGTACAAGGTAACTTTGTTTGAAGCAGAAACTCGTTTAGGCGGTCACGCTCGGACAGTTTTTTCTGGAAAGAGTGGCCAACAACCAGTCGATACTGGCTTTATTGTGTTTAATTACCCAAATTATCCAGAGCTCTCACAACTATTTTCAGAATTAAATGTCCCTATTGCTAAGAGCGATATGAGTTTTGGTGCTTCTCTAAAAAATGGGAAAATTGAATATGCACTTAGAAATTTTGATGCGATTTTTGCACAGCGTAAAAATTTTTTAAATCCGCAGTTTGTGAAGATGGTATGGGATATTAACAGGTTTAATACCATCGGGTTAACAGTCGCTGACGATGAGTCATTGACTATAGGGCAGTTTTTGAAACGGTTGAAAACGGGCGACTGGTTTCGTGATTACTATCTGTTGCCTTTATCAGGTGCGATCTGGTCGACCCCAACTGAAAAAATTTTAGATTTTCCTGCGTACGCTATGCTTCAGTTCTTCAAAAACCATGCATTACTAAGCCGAAGTGGTCAGCATCAATGGTATACTGTCAAGGGAGGATCAAGAGAATATGTTTCTCGACTTGAAAACGTTTTGGCAAAGAAGCAGGTTGAAATTCGGGTCAATACGCCGGTTGCATCGGTGACTCGTCATGCAACTGGCGTAGTTGTTAAAACATATTGCAGTGAACCTCAAACTTTTGACGAAGTTGTTTTCGCAACCCATTCGGATGATACTTTGGCTTTATTATCTGACCCCTCTAAAATCGAAGAACGAAATTTGGCTTCCATAAAGTATCAGGACAATGAAGTCGTATTACACTCTGATGTTTCTGTAATGCCAAAGCTTTACAAATGTTGGTCTAGTTGGGTGTATACTGAAAGAAAAGATAAAATCACGGACAAAATAGATTTAACATATTGGATGAACTCTCTGCAGCCTATACCGCTTGATGACCCTTTGTTTGTTACCCTTAATTCAACCCAAAACATTGATCAAAATAAAATACATGATCAAGTAACTATGCGTCATCCTGTATATGACCTAGGCGTTCTTAGTATTCAAAAAGATATTTCATTGAGTAATGGTGCCAATAGAACATGGTTTTCTGGTGCTTGGATGAAAAATGGGTTTCATGAAGATGGGCTATCTTCTGGATTAGATGTTGCTAGAAGCATTCTAGCTAAAGATACTTTATCAATAGCTGCAGAATGACGAATGTAAAAATCATAAATGGTCAAACATGGCATGGCCGCCGTGGTAAGGTCGAAAACGACTTTAAATATACTATAGATTACTTGTTATTTGATCCTGATAGCCTCAATGAGGCACCTTGGCTTCTATCGAAAAAGGGTGGTTGGTTTTATGGAATAAACCAAGATGACTATGGGGGTCTTAACGATCGTGGAAATCCTAAGAAATGGGTAAATAAAATATTAGAAACGCGAAAAATAAATTGCGTCACAAAAATTCTGCTTTTAGCCCAACCTCGTATTTTGGGCCATGTTTTTAATCCAGTAAGCTTTTGGTTGTGTTTTAATGATCTAGAACAGTTAGTTGTTGTTATGGCGGAAGTATCAAATACTTTTGGAGACCGGCATTCCTATTTATGTCACCACAACGATTTTAGGCCTATAAAAGCCAGCCATCGATTAAAAGCTGTTAAAATCTTTCATGTTTCACCTTTTCAACCTATTCAGGGCCACTATGAATTTAGATTTGATATTGATGTTAATAAAAAAATTGGAATCTGGATTGATTTACAGATGCCGAATGGTGGGGTGATCGCAAATTTAACAGGGCGTCCAAGACGCCTTAAGAATAGAGATATTTTATGGTCGTTTCTTCGTAGGCCATTAGGTTCCCGGAGAGCTCTTGCCTTAATTCATTGGCAGGCTTTAAAGCTCTACTTTAAAGGAGCCAGATACAGAAAGCGTCCATCACCTCCAGACATAGAGGTTTCGTGATGCTATGGCGCTATGCGCTGTTTTCTTGTGCATTGGGAATGGCTGGCTTGCCGATCTATATTCACGCACCGAAGTATTTTGTTGAACAATATGAAATCAGCTTGGCTACTCTTGGATTAACTTTATTGCTTTTACGTTCTATTGATTTTTTTCAAGACCCCCTTTTAGGTCGATTGGCGTCTTCCACCGTGTCACGAGGCTCAGTTCCATTATGGATAGCTACTGCATTTATGTGCTTTGGAATGATACTTCTTTTTGCAATTCCGGCCTTTATATCCCCAATTTTATGGTTTTCGATATCGCTTATAATTCTTTTTTCAGGCTTTAGTTTTGCTTACATAAGGATTTATGCCCTCGGTGTTGAGGCCTTCGGTATGGAAGGTCAAATTAAGATCGCAAAGTGGCGAGAGGTGGGAACTTTAATTGGAATTTGCTTGGCTGCGGCGGCCCCTACAATCCTATCGATAGCAGGATCTAGTGGATATAAAAATTTTGCATTTTTATTTTGTTCCCTGATAATCATAGCAACATTTCTTATGAGCTCTTACTTAAGCAATTTTTTTAAAGTTCAAAAACAGACAACTTCAGTTTTTCCAAAAGATGCTGGTTTGCAAAGGCTATTATTGTTCGTTTTTTTAAACGCAATGCCAGTGGCTGTGACTTCCACACTTTACTTATTTTATGTTGATCATGTCCTCGGTCTGGAAGCAGTGGGTGGACCTCTTTTGATACTATTTTTTCTTTCAGCAGCCTTTTCTGCTCCTCTTTGGACTAGATGGGCTGAACAATTTGGAGCGTTGCGAGTTTTACGAATTTCTATGTTGGTCAGCATCCTTAGTTTTTTTTGGGCTTATAATTTAAATGCTGGTGAAGTTATTGCTTTTTCAATCATTTGTTTTGCGACTGGACTTTCTTTGGGTGCGGATATGACTATTTTGCCTGCCATTTTTGCTAAAAGGCTAGCAAAAACAAAACATGATCCTAACACAGGTTTTGGAATATGGAATTTTTCAAACAAACTAGCTTTAGCTTTAACGGCAGGAATCTTGCTGCCAATTATGGAGCTAGCAGGATTTGAAACTCAAGACATGCGTTCTAGCTTAAGTAGAGAAGTACTTACAATTTCTTACGCGATTGTTCCCTGTGGATTGAAGATTTTTGCCCTTATCTGGCTTCAAAATATGATTGGAAGAAATAAAAATTTATGAAAGATTGGTCTAAGAAACGTTACTGGATTGTTGGGGCTTCTGAAGGTCTTGGCTTGGCATTAGCTAAGAAGATGTCTGAAGCAGGTGCCTGTTTGATCCTGACGGCTAGAAATGAAGCTCGGTTGAAAGAAATAGCCTCCAACTTGCCAAACGAGGCAGAAGTTTTGCCATTAGATATTACTGATCTCAACGCCGTAAGAAAATCTGCAAAAATGTTAAAAAATGTAGATGGGTTTGTTTTCTGTGCCGGTGAATATTGGCCAATGCCAGCCCAGCATTGGGATGTTGAAAAATTAAAGTCTATGATTGATGTGAATCTAATTGGTGCTTTGCATACTTTAGATGTTATTCTTCCAATATTTATGGAAAAAAATAGTGGTCACTTAGTGTTCGCTGGAAGCTTAGTAGGCTATCGCGGCTTGCCTGGCGCGCTTGGGTATGGATCATCCAAGGCAGCTATTGTAAATTTGAGTGAAACGCTGCGCTTTGATTTAAAAGATACAGGGATCAAGGTCCAATTAATTAACCCAGGTTACGTAAAAACAAGATTAACAGATAAAAACAATTTTAAAATGCCCCAAATAATGTCCCCTGAAGTTGCTGCTGGAAAAATGTTTTCTAATATGAATAAAAATAATTTTTCGTCTAGTTTTCCCGCGCCGTTTTCCTGGTTTTTCCGAGTTTCGCAACTACTTCCAGAATCAATTTATTTTAAATTATTTTGATACAATTTCTAAGTGTTGTGCCAGACTTTTTATTTTATTTAACCAATCATTAACAATTGACATTTCAGAAGGTGCTGCACTAACACCCGGCGCTATTTTGCCTTGTGCAACAGCCTCAACAGCGAATGAAACTGGAAAAGAAACGAGCCTTGCCATGGCCGTAGAAACAGAATCACCATGTGCATCAAGGACGTAGGTTTTATGCCATTTTGTTCTTTCTCCATTTGAAGCTTTTAATGAAACAACCAAGACAACTCGATCTACTTCATTTTTATCATAAGCATTCTCCAACCAAAGTTGGTCCGATATTTTGATCAATCCTTCATCATCATTTTCTCCAGATAAATTCTCAATTTCTGAAAAAATTTCTGACCAAGCATTTTCCCATCCCTTCAGCCTTAATGTGCCTCTCACAAACTCTTTTATTCTCCAATTATTGTTCAAACGATATTGGTCTATAAAAGGTAAAGAATCTCTATTTGGGTAGACTTCAAACTCTTCGGGCACGGGTAAGGGGGCAGTGTATGTTGATATTGCATTCCAAGGTCGTCGTGCATCAAACTCTTTAAAGTCTTTAATAGAGCGAGATGGAGATTTTAGTGCTTTTAATACACCTAGTGGAGACCAACTGAATTTATAGAAAAAAGGATTTTTAACTTTTGGAATTCCACCACAGTAAGAAAAAAATGAGATATCGTTTTTGTCATCTTGATCTTTTGAATTTCGGTAATCCTCTATTAAAGTATGAGCCATTAAATGGTCAATACCTGGGTCTAAACCCACCTCATTAACCAGACATAAACCCATTTCAACCGCTAAATTATGCAGTCCGCGCATTTCTGGGGAAATATATGACGAGCTTACAAAGTGACTTTGACTCTTTAAACATAATTTTGCTACAGGAACATGCCAATCTCCCGGTAACATTGAAACAACTATGTCACCTTTTTTAAGATGGCTCTCCAATTCATGGATATCGAACTCTTTAATTGCCTTTGTAATATCACCGACCGCTGATATTGCCTTCTCGATTGTTCTGTTCCAAACTATTATATCGTGACCGTTGGTTATTAACTTACGTAAGCCGGGGATGGCTGATAGCCCTGTTCCACACCAGTGAATTGTCATTTCACACCTCGCTCAAAGATTTCAAAAAAGTTTCTTCAGCTCTTTTCCACACACCGTTTGCAGATTCATTTAAATCCAACAACAAAGGTAACAATTGCTTGGAAAAGTCAACGGAACTTTCATAAGGTAGTAAAGAGGGTAAGTTATCAATCGCCATTACATCCAGGGTTTGTGAGGCATTTACCCGAATTACTGGGGCTGCCCAATTGGTGGCAGACCGATAGATTGGGATTGGATTAAAACTACTGTCTGGGTCGCAAGAAATATCTCCTATGATCCTTAATTTTCGAATTTTATTAAGATATTTATTTCTCATAAAAACTGGAGCTCCAGGTTTTGCTAAAATACAATTTAAAAAAAGTTCATGCTCCAATATTTCTGGAAATGGCTCACCGTTTTTAGTTTCTTCAATATCCCATTTTGTGACCCTAAGCTCTAGAGATTCACAGAAATCAATTGCTCCTTTTCCAACTCTACCCAAAGCGCCAACGACAAGAATTTTTGGAAATTTGTTTTCAACATTTACAAACGCGTTTCTTATATCATCTGCCATTGTTTCTTTATTTTCAAAGACGCTTACTGGGCCACAAATACCTTTTGTATTTTGTTGGTCTGCATAGGCTTTTAAAGAAACTGCTGCACCTGAATAGCCTGCCCAATATCCAAAGGCAGCAAGACGCCTTCCCGCTGGGTCGGTTAGATATTCCAGATCATACAGTAAGCCCTTTCCTACTTTAAATTTTTTTAAAAGTTTAAGTCCAGCAGTTTGTCCTTTGAATGCGTGACCAAACATAATGTGTTTATGTTCTAATCTCTCGATATCTTCCGATAGTTCTTTTAGTCCTAGAATAATGGCGTCTTTTGGTGCTCTTGACCAGGAATGTTGATTGGCTATTTTACATCCGACTTTATGATACTCTTCAGTAGAAATAATCCTATCAGCACTTTCTTCGACAGTGACTTTTATACCCTTGCAAATTAATTTCGAAGCATCTTGTGGAGTTATACCAACTCTTTTTTCATTTTTTCTTTGCTCTGCTCTAATCCATAAATGAAGCATTCTTTTTCTCATGTGTAAGTTCGTTTTGTCCAACGCTCTGGAGTTTCCAGGTGCGGGAGTGCATTCAATTGTGATATTACAAACCCTTTGTCATAATAAAGTAATTTTGTGATGCCTGTATTGTAGCTAGCTAAAAGACAGTTTCCGAGCGCTTCGGTATTTAAGTTTAGTGTATGCTTAACAGCCATGGCAACAATACCGCCTGAAGTTACTAATAAAATCTTTTCTCCAAGATCTTTGATCTCATTCAAACCTTCAGAAACCCGTGATTTATAATTTTGAAATGTCTCCGGAGGATTAATGATTTCTCCATTTTCCCATTTTTTAAATGTTAAGTTTAGATGTTGCTTGAAGCTTAATTCATCTTTTGGAAAATCAATTCCAAATTGATTTTTAAGTAAACCTGCTAAGTCGTATAATCTGATTTCATTAAATCTTTCATCTCTAACGACTGGCATTTTTGTGTCTACACCCATCAGGATTTGGGTATCTATTTGCCTAGTTAAAGTACCCGTAACTATCACGTCATACGATAATTTCAGCTTACAAAAATGTTCCCCAACCCACTTGGCTTGTGTTCTGCCGAGCTCACTTAGACAATCATAGTCCTCTTCTGAGGTTGCATTCTGTTTTGCTTGCCCATGCCGTACTAGCGTGATTTCAGGCATTAGAGTTCCCCTGGATAAAATTCTATTGAAAGTTCAAACATTCTGAAATCACAAATTTTTAAATTAAGCAAATTAATGTGGATTAATTTGTTTGGCGCAAATAAGTTAACTGTTGTCGGGATTGGTTGACTGGTTATCACTCTTTAATGATGTATACTTACTTCATAGCCGGAGAATATAATGCCCCAAAAAGTTTCTTTTACGTTAGATGGAAAAAAAGTTGAAGCTGATAAGGGTTTAACAATATGGGAAATTGCTAACGGACAAGGCATAAAAATACCTCATTTGTGTCATAAGCCCACAACTGCTTACCGGCCGGACGGAAATTGTCGGGCATGTATGGTTGAGATAGAGGGTGAAAGAACTTTAGCAGCGTCATGTATACGTGAACCTATTGATGGAATGGTTGTTTCAACTAGTACAGATCGTGCAAAATCTTCACGAAAGATGATTATGGAAATGCTTCTTTCTGATCAACCTGAAGCGAGTATTTCCCACGACCGTTCCAGCCATTTTTGGGATATGGCAAAGCAAAATGAAATTACCGAAAGCCGTCTCCCCAAAATTGAAAAAGATCGGATCCCCTTACTAGACGATAGTCATTTAGCAATGCGTGTTAATCTGGATGCATGCATTCAGTGTGGGCTTTGCGTTCGTGCTTGCCGTGAGGTGCAAGTTAACGACGTGATTGGAATGTCTGGCCGCGGTCACGACGCATACCCCACATTTGATCTAGCTGATCCTATGGGGGATAGCACATGTGTTGCTTGTGGAGAATGTGTCCAAGCTTGCCCAACAGGCGCACTTATGCCTGCCTCTGTGCTGGATGATCAGCAGATCGGAGATAGCGCAGATTTTGATTCTGAAGTCAAAAGTGTATGTCCTTTTTGTGGTGTTGGATGCCAGGTATCCCTAAAGGTAAAAGATAAAAGAGTTAAATTTGTTGAAGGTATTAATGGCCCTGCAAATGAAGGACGATTGTGCGTTAAAGGGCGTTTCGGTTTTGATTACATCCATCATGAGCATCGTCTTATGAAGCCTTTAATACGGCGTGATGACGCTCCCAAAAAAGGTTTGAATGTCGATCCCTCCAACTGGCAAGAATTTTTTCGTGAGGCCACTTGGGATGAAGCTCTAGATTTTGCTGCGGGTGGTTTCAAAGCTCTAAGGGATAACTTTGGAGGTGCGTCCGTTGCAGGATTTGGTAGTGCAAAGTGCACAAATGAAGAAGCCTATCTTTTCCAAAAATTTATTCGTCAGGGGTTTGGGCATAACAATGTTGACCATTGCACTAGGCTTTGTCATGCGTCTTCAGTCGCAGCTTTGATGGAAAATGTTGGTTCAGCAGCAGTTACTGCAACATTTAATGAAATTGAAAATGCAGATGTGGCTATCGTGATAGGTGCCAATCCCATAGAAAACCATCCTGTCGCTGCTACGTATTTTAAGCAATTTACCAAAAGGGGCGGCAAACTAATCGTGATGGATCCTCGAGGACAAGCACTCAAACGCTATGCTTCCCATATGCTTCAGTTTCGGCCTGGGGCTGACGTATCTATGCTTAATGCCATAATGAATGTGATTATTGAAGAAGAACTTTATGATAGGCAATACATAGAAGCTTACACTGAAAATTGGGATGCTGAGAAAACGCATCTAGAAGATTTCTCACCTGAAAAAATGTCTGAAATTTGCGGAGTAGAAGCTGATGTTCTGCGTGATGTTGCTCGAACCTTCGCAGGGGCAAAAGCAGGTATGATTTTCTGGGGTATGGGTATTTCGCAGCATGTTCATGGTACAGATAATAGCAGATGTCTTATATCACTTGCTTTAATGACCGGACACGTTGGTCGCCCTGGAACCGGGCTTCATCCGCTTAGGGGACAGAATAATGTGCAAGGCGCTTCTGATGCCGGACTGATACCAATGTTTTTGCCCGACTATCAAACAGTAACTGATGATGGAGTAAGGAATGCTTTTACGGAAGTTTGGAATTCAGAAGACTTCTCTTCACAGAGAGGGCTTACGGTTACTGAAATAATGGACGCAGTTCATCATGGGTCGATTCAAGGTATGTATATTCTAGGAGAAAACCCGGCTATGTCTGATCCAGACGTTGAGCATGCCCGTGATGCTCTTGCTAAGCTTAATCATTTAGTAGTTCAGGATATCTTTCTTACTGAAACCGCAAATTATGCGGATGTTATACTTCCGGCAAGTGCTTTTGCTGAAAAAAATGGTACTGTGACCAATACAAACCGTCAGGTCCAAATGGGTCGAAAAGCTGTTGCCCCCCCTGGAGAAGCCAGGGAAGACTGGTGGATAGAGGTACAGTTAGCAAAAAGAATGGGGCTTGCTTGGAGTTATGAAAGCCCAGCGGACGTCTTTGCTGAAATGAAGCTCAATATGCGATCTCTTGATAATATTACTTGGGAGCGGCTTGAAATTGAAAATGCAGTGACCTATCCCTCTCTTGCAGAAGATGACCCTGGTCAAGCAATTGTTTTTGGGACTGGATTTCCTCGACAAAACGGACGTGCTCGTTTTACTCCTGCGAGTATAATTGCGCCAGATGATGTGCCGGACTCTGAATATCCTATGATACTTACTACCGGGCGTCAGTTAGAGCATTGGCACACTGGCTCAATGACACGGAGAGCCAGTGTTCTAGATGCAGTTGAACCGGAGGCCAACTGTTCTATGCACCCCAAAACATTGCATAAATTAGGTGTCAAGCCTGGGGGTCATGTTCGCCTAACCACTAAACGCGGAAGCATCGTAGTAATGGCTCGAATGGATCGCGGAGTTTCTGAGGATATGGTTTTTCTTCCCTTTGCATATGTAGAAGCGGCGGCAAATATATTAACTAACTCCGCATTAGATCCTTATGGTAAAATCCCCGAGTTCAAATTTAGTGCAGTTAAGGCAAATAAGGTCTAAAATTTTCCGGATGCTAGTACCCTGCTTCAAAATTTACCTGATAGAGCAATGGCTTTCCTTTTTCAAACCTGTCTATATTTGTTGCGATAACCTGAGATGCAGTCTGTGGCCTTGTTTCAGATGCAATATGAGGCGTAACAGTTATCTTCGGGTGCAGCCAAAAAAGGTGGTCTGCTGGCAGTGGCTCTTGCCGAAATACATCCAGAGTGGCATGGGCAAGTTTGCCATCATCTAAGCTTTTGAGAAGTGCTTTTTCATCAATTAACGTGCCTCTCCCTGGGTTTATTATTATAGCATTTTTTGACAAATAAGAGATAGTATTTGTATTTATAATATTTTTTGTATCGACAGTAGATGGTAAAAGTAAAACGACTATTTCCGAACCAAATAACGATTTCTGGAGCCCCTCAAAACCATGGTAGCAGGTTACATTGTAAATTGATTTTTTATTCAAACTCCATCCCCGCACTTTGAAGCCAACTTTTGCCAATGCACTTGCACACTCGGCACCAAGGGCTCCCAGGCCCAAAATAGTTACGTTTCGGTCGCTTGCGAGTGGGGGTGCGGACCAATCTCTCCATTTCCCATCTTGCCCAAAAATGTGTAAATCAATCCCTAGATGATATCGCATTACATGACCTAACACCCACTCTTTCATGCCTTGAGTTAGACCTTCATCAACCATCCTAGCCAATGGTACTTTTAAAGTTTCATTCTTAACAACGTCTTCAACTCCAGCCCATAAATTTAAAACGGCTTTAAGATTTGTAAAAATTGAAAAATCTTTGATTGAGCTATTAGGAGCATAAATGATGTAGTCTACTTCAGACGGAGGTAATATTTCAGATAATTTGTATTCAAGTCCTATTAAATCTAGTTCCTTTTTAAGAGGGTCTTGGTATTGATCCCACCTTTCTGTCACTGCTGCAAATAAAATGTTTATCATATCACCCCGCGGGGTTTATGTACGTGCGCTGACTGTAATAAACCAAAGGCTACCAAAAGCACTAATAATGACGAGCCGCCATAACTAACTAAAGGTAAGGGAACCCCAACAACTGGAGCTAAGCCCATAACCATTGCCATATTTACGGCGAAATAAAGAAAAAAAGTTACAGTTACACCATAAATCAGTAATGATGAGAAACGGTCTTTATTCCGGACGGCAGCTATAATAGCGAATGCTACGATTAAAGAGTAAATTATCAATAGAGAAATTCCTCCAACAAACCCAAATTCTTCTGCAAGTGTGGTGAAAATAAAATCAGTGTGCTTCTCCGGCAGGAAATTAAGTCTGGATTGTGTCCCCTGTCCAAAACCTCTGCCAGTCCAACCGCCTGAACCGAGTGCTATTTTCGATTGTGTAATATGGTATCCTGCCCCTAATGGATCTGATGATGGATCAAGAAATGTATCTATTCGGCGATATTGATAATCATTTAAAAGCTGCCAATCTTTGCCTCGACTGTATAAAATAGTGAATATCCCTCCCACACCAAAGGATAGAGCTGCCCCAAAATATCCCCAGTGAACCCCAGCTAAAAACATCATGACACCTCCGCCTAAAACAATTAGTAAAGCGGTTCCTAAGTCTGGTTGTTGAAGAACAAGAAAAAAAGGTAAAAAAATTAGTGCTAGTGGTGCTATTATCCATTGAGGTTTCGAAATATGCTGGTCTGGTAACCAATCGTAATAAAAAGCCAATACCATTATTAGCGTAATTTTGGCCATTTCAGAAGGTTGTAATGTAATGAAACCTAAATCCAACCACCTTTGTGCACCCATACCAGTTGAACCAAAAAACTCTACAAGAACTAACAATCCCAATGAGGTTATGTAAGCCAATACTGACATACTTTTCCAAAACCAAATTGGTACCATTGCAACGCTAATCATGAGAGCAAACCCTATGAAAAAGCGCTTGAGCTGTGCAGAAGCCCATGGATACCAACTATTACCCGCTATAGAGGTCAACATAATAATGCCTATTGCCCCTGCAGCACACAGAAGTAAAATTATTGGCCAATTCAAATAAAATAGTTTTCGAAAACCTCTTGGAACAGCCCTAATTTTGTATTCGAGATAAGTCATACTTTATTTTTTCTAAACATTTCTAATTCTTTTAAAACTTTTCCAAGTTTATTCTGTTGCTCGAGGACAGCCATTCGATCTTTAGCAGGATAAACTTCTAAAGGTGGCTTTCCTTTAAAAAGTGCTTGCAAGGTTATGTCACGTGCAATAGGGGCTGCGGATTTTGAGCCAGCTCCGCCATGCTCTACTACCACTGCAACAGCTATTTTTGGTTTATTGTATGGTGCAAAATTGATGAAGAGCCCATGATCTCTTCTTTTCCAAGGTAAATCTTCGTTTTTAGTTACGCCATTTTCTCGCTCTGCATCTGTTATATTTCTGACCTGGCTGGTGCCAGTTTTGCCTGCCATTCGATACGCATCATCTATAACGCGTGATCCATAGGCTGTACCCCTCCGGTCATTACTAGCCTCGAAAAGCGCTTTTCTAATAATTTTAAGATAGGACTTTTCTATATCCAAATTTTCAATACTTTTTGAATTGTAAAAATTTTTCCCATTTATTGACTTAGTCAATATCGGTTTCACGTTTCTGCCGCTTGCTAAACGAGCAGCCATAACAGCTAATTGAAGTGGAGAAGAAAGGACGTAACCTTGCCCGATTGCTGCATTTACAGTATCTCCGACTAACCATTCTTGGTTCCTGTTGCTTAGCTTCCATTCCCGGCTAGGTACTAGACCTTTTGTAATTGCCGACATTGGAATATCATGTTTTATTCCCAACCCAAGTTTAGTTGCCATTTCATTAATTCGGTCAATCCCAACCTTTAGAGCTAATTCATAGAAATAAACATCGCAGCTTTCACTAAGGGATTTTGCTAGGTCCATCTCACCATGGCCACCTTTTTTCCAACAGTGAAAAAACCTATTAGAAACCTCCATTTTTCCATTACAAGAAAAAGAATCTTTTGGCCCAATTATTTTTGCTTCTAAAGCGGCAAGGGCAGTGACAATTTTAAAGGTCGATCCAGGAGGATAGGCGTCCTGCACAGTTTTTGAAGCTAAAGGCCTAAATTCATTGTCCCTAAGTTCATTAAAATCCGAATAAGAAATGCCTCTTACAAATTTATTTGGATCGTAACTTGGAGATGAAGCAATACCGAGAATTTCACCATTTTTACAATTCATGACTACAGCAGAGGCACTTTCTGAACCTAACCTAGCTTGAATATATGATTGCAACTCTGTATCAACAGTTAGTTGGATATTGTTGCCTGGCTTTCCTTCTGTTCTATCAAGATTTCTCATGACGCGGCCTAGTGCGTTTACCTCTACTTTCATTACACCCGCACTGCCCCTCAAAGTATCTTCAAAATGTTTTTCTACACCTACTTTACCAACTTGAAATCGGGGAATTTTTAAAAGTGGATTATTTTTGTTGCCTCTTTTTAGATCATTATCGCTCACCGGCCCAACATATCCTACGACGTGGGCATAGCTTTCAAATGACGGATATACCCTCGATAATCCTTGTTCGACAGATACTCCGGGTAAATTAGGTGTATTTGCTGCAATCCTCGCTATTTCTTCAAAACTGAGTTGATCTCGTATTGTAACTGGCAAAAAGGGAGCACTTCTTTTAGTTTCTTTAATTACTCTTGTTGCATCGCGTTGAGATATTTTTATAAGGTTACTCAAAGAGTATAATGTTTGTTCGATATTTCCTGCATCTTCTTTCACAACAGTAATTCTGAAACTTTGTTCATTTCGCGCAATTATCTTTCCATTGCGATCATACACTTCCCCTCTTGCGGGAGCGATCAGTCTTATATTAATTCGGTTCTCATCTGCCAGTAATCGATATTCGCTTGCCTCCTCAACTTGCAATTTTCGCATTCTAAAAGCCAAGCCTGCTATGAAAGCAGTCTGTAAACCACCAAGAATTAAACCTCGCCTAGACAGTTTGGCATAACTTTTTTGATTTAGTTGAATTCTATCCGCCATAATAAATTATCTTTGGATTATTTTTTCAGTATCTGCAGCGTCAAACTTATAAAAGCTTCCGATAAGCACTGAAAAAAATGGATACAGTGCCAACGTCACTATTACTTCTATCAGTGTTAATCTGATTCCTGCAGATGGAATAAATAACAAAACCGAAATAAAGTAATAAATCAGGAGGATAAGAGTTAAAAAGATGGCAACACTAACCCAGCCAAACATGAAAGAGTTTACTTCCTGATTTTGCAATTTTCTTTTTAAAAAGAAAAAGCCAAGCACCGTCAAGGATGACATCAAACCCGGTGGCCGCATAAGAAAAAAATCTTCTATCAAAAAAATGATAGCGATAAGAAAACTCGATGTGAATTCAGGCCTTTTGGAAACTATAGCTGCGAAAAATACTAAAAGGACATTTGGACCAGACCAAGTTTGTGGTGTGGTCTGTAGAGGCAGAATTTGGAAGAAAATGATCAACAATCCAATACAAAAATATACAACTTGGTGGGCAAAACTTTTTATATTCATATTTATGTACCGTTTGCCTCAGTGCTTTGGTCATCAGACAACGACTTCATACTTTTATTTATTATTAAGTTGCCCGGGTTATCAATTGTTTCTGTTCCAAAATTTCTCAAAACTCTCAAAAACTCAAGTCTTTCATAATCTGCTGCAAGACGTACACGTAATCGGCCAGAGGGGTCTAATGCTAGCCGTCCAATTAGAAGGTTTGGAGGAAAAACCCCACCACTTCCAGAGGTTTCAACTCGATCTCCAGGCCTAACCAAACCTGCATTTTCCAAAAACTCAATAGTAGGAGCAATCGTGTTATCTCCGGCAATTAAGGCTTGCTGTCCGGAAGGTTGGATAGTTGCAGGAATAATAGAAGCTGTATCTGTTAATAACAAAACGCGAGATGTTTTTTTACCTACGCCTGAAATGCGGCCGACTAAGCCCAGTCCATCCATAGCCGCCCAGCCATCTTGAATGCCGTCTTGAACCCCAACATTTACAAGAACTGATTGGCGAAATGGAGAGCCGCTATCAGCTAAAACAATGCTGGAAATGTGAGTAAGTTTTGGATTAAGTTGAAGATTATTTAAATCCAATAATCGGGCATTTTCTTGTTCAAGTTGAAGGGCAGCTTCTTTCCAGCTTTTCATCTGCTGCAGCTCTCTCCTAAGCTCTTGATTCTGCTCGTATAAAGATTGGTAACTTCTAAAGTCTTGAGTTATGCGGATTAGGCCTGTCATAGGAGCCATTACCCATTCAAATTTTGGTAAAATATAATCAATGACTTCCGCTCTAAGCTTTTCAACGCGTGGATTATCAACGCGCCATATTAAAAATAAAGCGACGAGCAAGAAAACAATTATACCGGTAGTTAAATATCTAAACGGTGCTAAGGTATCCACTTCTTTTGGATTAGGCCTTGCCAAGTAATCCTCTTTGCTGCTGGTACAGGTTAACTATCATAGTCGATTGCATGTCTTAATTGTTTTTCATATTCTAAGGCTTTGCCAGTTCCCATCGCAACACAATTTAAACTTTCATCTGCAATAGAAACTGCTAGGCCAGTTCTTTCTCTAAGCGCTAAATCAAGGTCGCCAAGCAGGGCTCCTCCACCTGTCAACATAACGCCTCTATCAACAATATCAGCTGCAAGGTCGGGTGGAGTAACCTCAAGAGCTGTCATTACCGCTTCACATATTTGCTGAACAGGTTCGCCAAGCGCCTCCGCTACATGGGCTTGCGATATTTCAGTTTCTCTTGGAACGCCAGTGAGCAAATCGCGACCTCGGATCATCATGGAGGCGCCTCTCCCATCATCCGGCATTCTTGCAGTGCCAATGGACGTTTTAATTCTTTCTGCCGTGCTTTCTCCGACTAGTAAATTCTGTTGTCTTCTTAAATAACTGATTATGGCTTCATCCATTCTATCCCCACCAACTCGAACTGAGCGGGCATAAACGATATCTCCCAATGACAGAACTGCCACCTCTGTAGTACCACCCCCGATATCCACAACCATGCTTCCCGTTGGATCGGTTATAGGCATGCCGGCACCGATGGCGGCTGCAATTGGTTCAGCGATCAATCCAGCCCTTCTGGCACCTGCTGAAAGAACCGAT
>CACAPQ010000019.1 GCA_902534325.1 Paracoccaceae bacterium
AAAAGCATCAGTAGCAGAAGGATTAAAAAGTGACGGCGCCATCATTATAAATGATGACATTCCAACGGTAGAGACGGTTAAGTTGAAAATAATTTCTTATAATTTTAGTCCTATTTGCTACGGATCAAAAGATAAAGGAAATAGAATATTAAATATCGATGAAATAAATGATGGAATAAAAATATTGAGCTTAATTGAGGGTAAGGAGCAACGGTTTAATTTAAATACTACAGCAATTCACTTTGCGAACAATGCTTTAGGAGCTCTAATAGTTGCAAAGACACTTAATTGCGACACTTCGAAAGCCTGTGAGAGCCTTCAAACGTGGGTGCCTGGTGTTGGACGAGGTTCTGTTAAAAAAATAAATTTAAGTCAAATCGGATTTATTGACCTGATTGATGACGGATATAATGCAAATCCAGCTTCAATTTCTTCAGCATTAAATACACTAGGCAAGAGTAAAGCTAAACGCAGAATCGCAATACTTGGTGATATGAAGGAATTGGGGCCTTCTGAAATAGATTACCATAAGAAAATAGCGTCCTTCGCTGTAATATCTAAACTGGATTGCATCCATACTGTAGGGCCCCTCATGGAATATTTGTATGATATTTTGCCTGAAGAGAAGCGTGGTTTTCATTTCAAAAAGTCCATAGATGTTGTGCCTTTTTTAGATACGATTCTTAAAGGTGGTGATTGCTTACTGGTAAAAGCTTCTTTAAGTGTTGGTATGAAAGAGATTTCGGACGCAATCGCCAATTTGGAATGCCCTTAATAAAGTCTAAGGAAAAAAAATGTTATATTGGTTAACTCAACTTTCAGATGGAGGCGACTTTTTCAACTTGTTCCGTTACATTACTTTCCGAGCTGGAGGCGCTTTTTTTACAGCCTTACTGTTTGGATTTTTATTTGGAAGACCTTTAATTAATGTTCTTCGAAAAAAACAAGGAAAAGGCCAACCTATTAGAGATGATGGCCCATCATCGCATTTTGAAAAAGCTGGAACCCCAACAATGGGAGGTTTGCTCATCTTGATTTCCTTACTGTTTGCAACCTGTTTGTGGGCCAGGCTGGACAATATTTTTATTTGGATTGTTATTCTAGTTACACTTAGTTTTGGAATGATAGGTTTTGCTGACGATTATTCTAAAGTAGCAAAACAAAATACAAAAGGCGTTCCTGGTCGAATACGTTTGCTTCTCGGTTTTATTATCTCAGCCATTGCAGCTTATTTTGCCGCCATTAATCATCCAGAAGCTTTACAGTATAAACTGGCTTTACCAGTTTTTAAGGATACTTTGTTACATCTTGGGGTGTTGTTCATTCCATTCTCGATGATTGTAGTTGTTGGTGCTGCAAATGCAGTAAATTTAACTGATGGATTAGATGGTCTTGCTATAATGCCTGTGATGATCGCAGCATTAGCATTAGGCGTTATTGCTTACGCCGTAGGCCGCGTAGACTTTACTAATTATTTAGATGTCCACTATGTGCCCGGCACGGGAGAATTATTGATATTTTGTTCTGCTCTTTTTGGCGGTGGTTTGGGTTTCTTGTGGTACAATGCTCCCCCAGCAGCAGTTTTTATGGGTGACACGGGTGCTCTTTCTTTGGGGGGAGCTTTGGGTTCAATTGCAGTGGTAACAAAGCATGAAATAGTCTTAGCAATAGTAGGTGGTTTATTTGTGGTAGAGGCTTTGTCCGTAATTATTCAAGTTGCATATTTTAAGGCAACTGGGCGAAGGGTTTTCCTGATGGCGCCTATTCATCATCATTTTGAGAAAAAAGGCTGGGCGGAACCTCAAATTGTTATTCGTTTTTGGATCATTTCTTTGATTTTAGCTATGATTGGCCTTGCGACACTAAAGGTTAGATAAAAAGTTTTACAGAAATGATACCAGCTCAAAATGTGAAAAATACAAACTATGCTATTTTGGGGTTAGGGCGGTCTGGGCTATCCGCAGCTACGGCTCTAAAAGCAGGTGGGGCATCAATTTTATGCTTAGATGATAACATCAAAAATCTAAAAATAGCTGAAGATTTGGGTTTTACTTGTACTGTTCCCGAAAAAATAAACTGGAGTGAAATAGACGTCCTATTGGTTAGTCCCGGTGTACCTTATCACCATCCAAAGCCTCATTTTGTTGTTTCTGCAGCCATTGAAAATGGAGTAGCAATAGATAATGATATTGGCTTATTTTTTAAGTCTATTGGTTCGGCTGATTGGGAAAAATTTGAGTCTATACCAAAAATAATTGCAGTAACTGGATCTAACGGAAAATCTACAACTAGTGCTTTAATTCATCACATACTACAGTATGAAAACCGTCCTTCTCAACTAGCTGGCAATATTGGTAAAGGTGTTTTTGATCTGGAGCCTTTAACTGATGGTGAGACTGTAATTTTGGAGCTTTCTTCTTATCAAACTGAAGTTGCAAATAGTTTAACGCCTGATGTCGCAGTTTTTACAAACTTTACACCTGATCACTTAGATCGGCATGGTGGTATAGGAGGTTATTATGCGGCGAAGAAACGTCTTTTTATTTCTGGTTGTCCTGATCGTTCGGTGATTGGAGTGGATGAATTTGAAGGGAAGCTTTTGGCTCAGGAACTTGCTGATTATTTGCACGATGATCGCATTATTAGAGTGTCTAGTTCTAGAAAAATTACTAATCTAGGCTGGACTGTTTTTGCCAATAATGGATTTTTGTCGGAGTACAGACGAGGAAAACAAGTAGCTTCTTTAGATCTTCGTAAATGTAGTGCTTTGCAAGGTTCACACAACCATCAAAATGCTTGTGCGGCTTATGCTGCTGTTCGTACTCTAGGAGTAGGGCCACGTTCAGTTGAAAAGGCTTTAAAGAGTTTTACTGGTCTGGCACATAGGTCACAATTAGTAGCACAAATTAGCGGAGTAGTTTTCATAAATGATAGCAAGGCTACAAACGTAGATAGTGCTATGAAAGCACTTGAAACCTTTCCAAAAATCCGCTGGATATGTGGTGGTGAGCTAAAAGAGGAGGATATTTCTCGACTTAATAATGTGCTAAAAAATGTTAAAAAAGCATATGTTATTGGCGCTAATCCAGCAAAATTTTCTTCGCAGATCAGTTGTGAATTTGAGATTTGCAATACCATGGATATAGCTGTTAAAAAAGCATTTAATGATGCCAAGGACAGTGAAACTGTTTTGCTTGCACCCGCTGCGGCTAGTTTCGATCAATTCAGTTCGTTTGAAGAGCGAGGAAAGGCTTTTGAGCATGAAATAAAAAAGCTAATGTGATGTAAAATATTTTTTAGCTAAAAATTAAAAATTTGACAAAATCTTCAAAAAAAAAAGTAAACAAAAAAGAAAAAATTTATTTCTGCTAGCTTTTGATGAATAATTTAGCTAACAGTAGTTAATTGATCTTGGACAACCAAGGCGTGGAAGAGGTAATAAGGCAGAGACCATGACAGAAATGGTTCATGGAGCAGCACCTAGCTCAAGTGGCGAAGCTATACTATCGCGTTGGTGGCGTACAACTGATTTGTGGACCATGACGTGTATTCTATTATTATTCTCGATTGGTTTGCTCCTCGGTTTTGCAGCTTCTCCCCCGTTAGCCGAAAAAAATGGGTTTGCTCCATTCCATTATGTGGAAAGACAGATTATTTTTGGTTCGTTATCGATGCTAACTATGATTGCATTGTCTATGATGTCGGTAGATTTAGTGAGAAGATTGGCAGTAATTGGTTTTGTTTTTTCGTTTATCGGCCTCATGTTACTTCCTATTTTTGGAACCGATTTTGGAAAGGGAGCAACGCGTTGGTACACTTTGGGATTTGCCTCCTTACAACCCTCCGAATTCTTGAAACCTTGTTTTTTGGTTGTAACTGCGTGGATGATTTCAGCTTCTAAAGAGATTAATGGTCCTCCGGGAAAACTAATTTCATTTGTATTGACTATAGTCATTTCAGCATTTCTTGTTTTTCAACCAGATTTTGGGCAAGCCTGTTTAATCTTGTTTGGTTGGTCAGTCGTATACTTTGTAGCAGGAGCTCATATTCTTCTCCTTATTGGAGTAGCAGCTGCAACAATAGGTTTGGGTTCTTTCGCCTATAATTATTCAGAACATTTTGCCAGGAGAATAGATGGTTTTTTATCCCCGGATTTAGACCCTAAAACCCAGTTAGGATATGCCACAAACGCCATTCAAGAGGGTGGATTTTTTGGTGTGGGTGTGGGAGAGGGCCAAGTCAAGTGGTCTCTTCCAGATGCTCATACTGATTTTATCATTGCCGTTGCTGCTGAAGAGTATGGATTTGTCCTAGTTGGACTAATTTTGGCTATATATGGTACTATTGTATGTATTTCGTTGGTCCGATTACTGCGTGAGCGAGATATATTTGTGCGCCTGGCTGGAACAGGACTAGTTTGTATGTTTGGGATTCAAGCTGTTATTAATATTGGTGTGGCTGCGAGATTATTACCAGCAAAGGGCATGACTTTACCTTTTGTAAGCTATGGGGGTTCTTCTTTAATTGCTGGTGGCATTGCCATAGGAATTTTACTCGCTTTAACCCGAAGCCGACCTCAAAAAAATGTAGCTGATATTTTTATCAAGGGATAAATTGTGGAGACAAAACCTTTAGCAGTATTATCAGCTGGTGGAACGGGTGGGCATATGTTTCCTGCTCAGGCTTTAGCTGAGGAGCTTTTAATTCGGGGTTGGGAGGTCAAGCTTTCGACGGATCTAAGAGGGGCTAGATTTACAAAAAATTTTCCTCAGGCGGTAAAAATTGAAACAGTTTCCTCGGCAACTTTCGCTAAACACGGAATAATAAAAAAAATAAAAACTATTTTCTTAATTTTATTTGGTATTTTTGCAACTCTAAAGACGTTTCGGAAGCACCGGCCTCGCATCATCGTTGGCTTTGGTGGTTATCCTACAATTCCTGCGCTTGCCGCGTCGATTTTTATGAGTTTACCAAGAATTATCCACGAACAAAATGGAATTTTGGGAAGGGTTAACCAATTATTTGCTAAAAAAGTTCATTTGGTTGCTTGTGGTACTTGGCCAACAATTATTCCTGAAAATATAAAGTATGAACATATTGGCAACCCAGTTAGAAAAGAAGTTTTGGTTCGCTCAGGTTCGCCCTATATCCCTCCTGGTAATCACCCTATGTCTATTTTAATAATGGGCGGGTCTCAAGGTGCTAAGATTTTTTCAAATATTGTTCCAGAGGCTATATGTACTTTGCCGGACGAATTACTAAAGTATATTCGTGTTTTTCAACAAGCGCGTGAAGAAGATTGTCAGCGCGTTAAGTCATATTATTTCACCAAAGGGATTACATGCGAAGTTCTTCCCTTCTTTGATAATATAGCTTCCCATCTGAGCGAAGCGCAGCTTATCATATCTAGGTCGGGGGCATCTTCCGTTGCTGAGATTGGATTGATTGGACGCCCGTCAATTCTAATTCCGCTTGGTTCTGCAATAAGAGATGAGCAAACTTTGAATGCCGGTCATTTGAAAAAATTACGAGCCGCTACGGTAATCGCTGAGCATAACTTAACAGTTAAAAAGCTTAATAAAGCTATTTTAAAAATTCTTTCTTCACCCAAAAATGCGAGTAAGATGGCCGCTAATGCGCACAAAACAGTTGTGCTGGACGCCGCTAAGAAATTAGCTGACCGTGTTGAAGAGATATCGGGATATAGCAATAGATGAATTCACTAACAAATCTTCCAATAAATATAGGCGCAATACATTTTGTGGGTATTGGTGGTATTGGGATGTCTGGGATTGCCGAAGTTTTATTAAACTTGAATTATAAAGTTCAGGGCTCTGATATCAAAAAAAGTCCCATTACAGAACGATTAGAAAAATTAGGCATTAAAATTTTCTATGAGCATGATGCTTCGAACCTCAAAAAAGCCGCCGTTATTGTTATTTCTACAGCAGTTTCAGAGTGTAACCCAGAATTAGTGGGAGCTCGTAAAATAGGTATCCCAATTGTAAAAAGATCTGAAATGTTGGCTGAATTAATGCGGTTAAATTCAAACATAGCAATTGCTGGCACACATGGAAAAACCACTACTACAACATTAGTGGCAACGTTACTCGATGGAGGAGGGCTAGATCCAACGGTAATAAATGGTGGCATCATCCACGCTTACGGCTCAAACGCTCGGCTCGGTCAGGGTGATTGGATGGTTGTTGAAGCAGATGAGAGTGATGGTACGTTTAACCGTTTACCGGCAACTTTGGCAGTAGTCACAAACATAGATCCCGAGCATTTAGATCACTGGGGTGATTTCAAAATGCTACGTGAAGCTTTTTTTGATTTTGTATCAAACATTCCTTTTTATGGAGTTGCTTTTTGTTGCACTGATCATCCTGAAGTACAGGCTCTAGTTGGCAAAGTGACTGACAGACGAATTATAACTTATGGTTTTAATGCGCAAGCAGACGTCCGAGCCGTAAATGTAAAATTTATAGAAGGTGTTTCATACTTTGATGTCGTGTTACAGAAAGAGAATATTACTTTAGATCGCCTTTCCTTACCCATGCCAGGCGATCATAATATATCTAATTCTTTAGCGGCTATAGCAATAGCTCGCCATCTGGATATAGACAAGAAATCAGTTAAAAAATCGCTTTCACAATTTAAAGGTGTAAATAGGCGTTTCACTCAAGTTGCAGAATTAAATGGGATAAAGATTATTGATGATTATGGACACCATCCCGTGGAAATATCTGCTGTATTAAGTGCCGCCAGACAGACTGCGGCAGGAAAAGTTTTCGCTATCCATCAACCGCATCGGTATACGAGGCTAAATTCATTATTTGAAGATTTTTGCTCTTGTTTCAATGAGGCAGATTTTGTTGGTATAATGGATGTCTATTCTGCTGGCGAGGCTCCAATAGATGGAGCATCACGGTCAAATTTGGTAAATGGGCTGGTTAGGCATGGTCATAGAAATGTTTTCTCGATACAAAGTGAGGATGATCTGGAAGCATTAATTAGACGACAGGCAAAAAGTGGAGATATAATAATTTTCTTAGGTGCTGGTACAATAAGCGCATGGGCAAATAATTTACCCTCACGATTAAGTGATTTAGGATAAAGGCACCCTAACTGAATTGTTTTTTTGCCAAACTGAAAGAAGTAGGTTTTTCATGGTCTTTGATACACGTGGATCTCTAATAAAAAATAAAGATCTTTCACAAATCACATGGTTGCGAGTAGGGGGTCCTGCTGATTTATTTTTTATGCCTGCAGATATACAAGACCTAATTGATTTTTTGAAGATGCTTCCAAATGATGTCGATATTTTTCCTATAGGTGTGGGTAGTAACCTTATAATTAGGGATGGAGGAATAAGAGGGACAGTTATCAGGTTAGGAAAAGGATTTAAGAATATTTCTTTTGAGAATAATAAAATTATTGCCGGTGCTTCCGCTTTAGATGCTCATGTGGCCTCTAGAGCTGCGGATAATGGTTTAGATTTAACATTTCTTAGAACAATTCCTGGCTCGATTGGAGGCGCTATTAAGATGAACGCAGGATGCTACGGATCATACGTCGAAGATGTTTTAATTTCGGCTAAACTTGTAACCCGTTCAGGTGAACTATTTGAATTATCGTCGAAAGATATAAAATTTTCTTATCGGGAATGTGATCTACCTCAGGACTGTATAATTCTAGAGGCTACTTTTAACGCCAATATTGGTGATCCATCAGCTTTACATCTTAAGATGCAAAATCAGTTGGCTAAAAGAGATGAAACTCAGCCAACTAAAGAGCGTACTGCAGGAAGCACGTTTCGAAACCCTTCTGGTTTTTCTAGCACAGGAGAAATAGATGATTTGCATGATCTTACAGCATGGAAATTAATTGATGACGCTGGTATGCGTGGAGCAACTCATGGCGGAGCGAAAATTAGTGATAAGCATTCGAACTTTTTAATTAACACCGGCAACGCTACAGCTGATGACTTGGAAAGTTTAGGCGAGCAAGTAAGAAAAAGTGTTTTTCAAAAGAGTAAAGTTAAGTTACAATGGGAAGTAATAAGAATTGGTGAAACCAATCTATAACGCATTTTTAGTTTAAATTATTTAGGCTATTAGTTTGCTAGTAGAGGCGAATGATTATGTCGAGCAGGACAGGTCTCCACGTCGCAGTTGTTAAAGGCGGTCGCTCAGCTGAGCGACAGGTGTCATTAGTATCCGGCCGTGAATGTGCGGCTGCTTTGCGTCGTGTAGGATATAAAGTGAGCGAAGTTGATGCCGGTAGTGATTTACCAAAAGAGCTAGTTCAAGTTTCACCAGATATAATTTTTAATGCCTTGCATGGCAGATACGGAGAAGATGGATGCGTTCAGGGCTTATTTGAGTGGTTAGAAATTCCATATACTCATTCTGGCGTTCAAGCTTCGGCTTTAGCAATGGATAAGAATGCTGCAAAAAAAATTTTTAAAACTGAAAATTTGCCCGTTGCGGAGAGTATTTGTACGTCTTCTGACATAGCATTTTCGGCACATTTAATGGAGCCGCCGTATGTAATAAAACCGGTAAATGAAGGGTCATCGGTTGGTGTTCATTTGGTTATGCGAAACGATAATAATTTTTCTCTATTAGAAAAAAAATTTCCTGATCAAGTTTTGGTAGAAAAATTCATACCGGGTAGAGAATTGACCACAACTATCATGGATGAGAAGTCTCTCGGTGTAACGGATATTATCACAGATGACTGGTATGATTATGAGGCCAAATATAACTTAGGAGCCTCAAAACATATTGTTCCAGCTGTTATCCCAAAAGAAATTTATGATGCTTGTGAAGATTTTGCTTTGCGCGCTCACTTGGCCCTAGGTTGTAAAGGAATATCTCGGGCTGATTTTCGGTGGGATAAAAGTCTAGGTATTGATGGGCTATTTTTATTAGAAATAAATACTCAGCCCGGTATGACACCAACTTCTCTAAGTCCCGAACAGGCTAAAGTAAAAGGTATTTCTTTTGACAGTTTGTGCAACTGGATTGTGGAGGATGCCTCTTGCAACAGATAAGTTTTTCCAAATTCAGAAAACGTGATCCTGCTCCATCTCGCTTGAGATACAAATTCTCTAGATGGATGCTTTCCCCCGTAATAAAAAAAGCAGTATTTTATGGCTTTCCTTTAATTATTATAGCAATTTCCATTTTTATTTATTTTCAAGATCAAAAAAACATAAAACATTTAGAAGAAGTAGCCTCTGATCTGTACCGAAAAGTAATTGAACGTCCTGAGTTTATGTTAGATGCGTTATCAATTGAAGGGGCCAGTGATAGCCTAAATGCTGAGATAAGAGAAGTTTTAGGTTTGAACTTTCCAATTAGTTCTTTTGATTTAGACTTAGCCGAGTTGCATGAAAGGGTTTTGTCATTGCCTCCTGTTGAGATCGCTGAAGCGCATTTAAAAGGTGGAGGGATTCTACACATAAAGGTAGATGAAAAAACTCCGGCTTTACTACTTAAGAAAGAATTTGGTTTTGATGTTTTAAGTGAGAATGGCGAATACATAAGGTCAGTATCTTCGCGTGAATATTTTCCAGCTCTACCCATCATAACAGGCGAGGGGGCAGAAAATGCTGCATCTCAAGCAATTGCCATTTTCAAAGCATTTTATCAAAAATTAGATCAGGTTCGCGGTTTGGTTTTTGTGGGAAAAAGACGCTGGAATATTATTATGACATCAGGTCAAGTGGTCATGTTACCTGAGAATGATCCACAGCAAGCTATTCAAAAAATTCTAATTTTAGATAAAGTAGAGCAAATTTTATCCCGTCAGATTACAGTTTTTGATTTTAGGCTTCCTTCTCGAATCACGCTAAGGATTCCATTAGATGAATATGGTCAAATGAATTCAGAATTAATTGGAGTAAGAAATTGATAGAGTTGTATCATTCACAGCGAGCTATGAGGGCGATGCGATCAGCTGCTTTGCAGCGTGGATTAATCGCTGTTTTAGATGTTGGTACTTCGAAGATAGGTTGTTTAATTTTAAAGTTTGATGGCACGGAAGAGAAAATTGATGGAGATGGTGTTGGCTCCCTAGCAGGACAGTCAGGTTTTCAAGTTGTCGGCTCTGCATTAACGAAATCTAGAGGCATAGAATATGGTGAGATTGTATCGATGCCCGAAACAGAGAGAGCAATTAGAACTGCGCTGCAATCTGCCCAGAAATTGGCAAATTCTCGAGTGGACCACGTAATCGCATGCGTTTCGGGTGGTTCACCACGCTCTTATGGCCTCGAGGGTGGTATAGATATCAAAAGTGAAATCGTCGATGATAAAGATATTGCCGAAGTTCTAGGGTCGTGTGGAATACCAGCTTACGAGTCCGGTAGAGAGGTGCTCCACGCGCAGCCAGTTAATTTTTCCTTAGATTACAGAACTGGCTTATCTGACCCTAGAGGGCAAATAGGTAAAAACTTATCTGTCGATATGCATATGCTGACTATTAAAGAAAAAACAATTCAAGATTTAGCTTACTGCATAAAAAGATGTGATTTGGAATTAGCTGGAGTTGCTTCTTCCTCATATGTATCGGCACTTTCCTCTTTGGTTGAGGATGAGAAAGAATTGGGGGCAGCGTGCATCGATCTTGGTGGGGGAACAACCAATATTTCAATATTTTGGAAAAAGCACATGATTTTTGCTGAAACAATAAAAATTGGAGGCCAATTAGTAACTCGTGATATTTCTATGGGCTTGCAGGTTCCCTCATCAACAGCAGAAAGAATAAAAACTCGAAATGGCGGTGTTGTTGCGACAGGCTTAGACGATCGGGAGATGATTGAGATTGCTAGTGAGACAGGAGATTGGGAGATTGACCGTCGTATAATTAGTAGGTCAGATTTAATTGGAATAATGAGGCCGCGAATTGAAGAAATTTTGGAAGAAGTTCGATTTAGGTTAACTAGTGCTGGCTTTGATGATTTGCCAAGTCAAAAAATCATTCTTACCGGGGGAGCCAGTCAGGTGCCTGGGATAGACTCGCTTGCTAATAAAATTCTAGGCCAACAGGTTCGTTTAGGAAGGCCTATGCGAATTCATCGGTTACCTCAGGCATATTCTGGACCAAATTGTGCTGGACTTGTAGGCCTCAGTCTTTTTGCGGCTCATCCTCAGGACGAGTGGTGGGATTTTTCCCCACGAAGCAAAAATTTCAACGGTCAGTCGGTGAGTCGTGTCTTTCGATGGTTCAAAGATAATTGGTGAGTTTTAACCTGGTCATACGCTATTTTGTCTAAATATCGCCAAAAACCTTCGTAATTTACTATATATAGTAAGGATTTTTGTTTTTTTACGTGACCTTTTTAACAAAAAGCTTTATTATCATTCATAATAAATGCAGTAAATATATAGCACCAAAAAATGGGCAAAACAGGCGGATCTAGTATGACATTAAATTTATCAGTATCAGAAAAAGAAGAGTTAAAACCTCGTATTACGGTTTTTGGCGTTGGTGGAGCTGGCGGAAATGCGGTCAACAACATGATTGAGAAGCAGTTGAAAGGCGTAGATTTTGTTGTGGCTAACACAGACGCTCAGGCCTTACTTCAAAGCCAGTCCTCACAAAAAATCCAGTTAGGAGTAAAAGTCACTGAAGGGCTTGGTGCGGGCGCTAGAGCCTCTATCGGCGCTTCTGCTGCTGAGGAAAGCATTGAGCAGATTGTAGATGAACTATCTGGGACGCACATGTGCTTTATTACGGCAGGAATGGGTGGAGGAACAGGGACAGGAGCCGCACCAATAATTGCTCAGGCTGCAAGAGAACTTGGTGTTTTAACTGTTGGAGTGGTGACAAAACCCTTTCAGTTTGAGGGTATAAAGCGTATGCGCCAAGCTGAAGAGGGTGTTGAAGCTCTACAAAAAATGGTGGACACCCTAATAATAATCCCAAATCAAAATTTATTCCGGATAGCAAACGAAAAGACCACGTTTACCGAAGCATTCAGTATGGCCGATGATGTTTTATATCAAGGTGTTAAAGGTGTGACTGATTTGATGGTAAGACCCGGTCTAATTAATCTAGATTTCGCTGACGTGCGTGCAATTATGGACGAAATGGGTAAGGCGATGATGGGAACCGGTGAGGCAGAGGGTGAAGATCGTGCCGTCCAAGCCTCAGAGAAGGCAATTGCTAATCCACTTCTTGACGAGATATCCCTTCGTGGTGCTAAGGGAGTTTTAATAAATATTACTGGTGGATATGATTTAACACTTTTTGAACTCGACGAAGCGGCTAATAGGATTAGAGAAGAAGTGGATCCTGATGCAAACATAATTGTAGGCTCAACTTTAGATACTGACTTAGAGGGCAAGATGCGAGTTTCCGTTGTTGCAACAGGTATTGAAGCTGAAGAATTCTCTCATTCTTCGAATGAAAAGCCAGCAGAAACCTCTTTCTTCGCAGCAGAAGAAATTATAGAAGAAACTGATCAAAATTTATCCTTGGAAGAACCGATCGTAGCTAAAACTCAAGAATTTTTTGAACAAATTGATAACGAGATATCGCAGAGCAAAGAATTTGGTCAACCAACA
Organism: Paracoccaceae bacterium; assembly: GCA_902534325.1. Classification (GTDB taxonomy): domain Bacteria; phylum Pseudomonadota; class Alphaproteobacteria; order Rhodobacterales; family Rhodobacteraceae; genus Salinivivens. Next base: position 12,579 of record CACAPQ010000019.1, read on the forward strand.
ATTGAACAAGAGGATCATATGGCGACTAATTCGGCGCAAATAGCTCCATCAGAATTTAATAAGGAGGCATCGCCGCCAGGCACACCATCAAATGCTACACTTGCTAAACTTCGAGCGGCTGTTACGAAGGGATCTGATGAGAAAAATAGTGCGCGCACTGTTGAGCATAGGTCTGAAAGTGAGCGTCCGAAATTTGGTATAAGTTCATTAATTAGTAGAATGTCGAGAAGTGAAGTTTCTAGCTCAGGTTTAGGTGATAAAAAAGAGCCAAACTTTAATTCTGATGCGGTTGGGCAAAGCGATGTCAATGATCTGGAGCAGGATAAGATAGAAGTGCCAGCATTTTTACGTCGACAAGCAAACTAACCTATTATTTTAGGATGTTCGCTGGCATACGCAGACTAGTCATTTAAAATACGCTCATTTATAGACTTATGTAACAAAAAGTCACAAAGAGTTAATTGTTTTAATGACTTGGACGAATTATCAATCGTGAAGAAAAATTAAGTCATAATTTAGTTTGGAGTAGTGATTTGCAAACAACAGTAAGTAAACCGGTTGTTTTTGAGGGAATAGGGTTGCACACTGGCTTAAATTCCAAGTTAAAAGTTATGCCTGCAGGTATAGACTTTGGCATTTGTTTCAAGAGAATAGATATTAAATTGGGTAACAACTATGTGCCGGCTTCGTGGGGAAACATTGTTACCAGTGATCTTTGCACACGTTTAGCAAATTCAGAGGGTATTACTGTTTCTACGGTTGAGCATTTAATGGCAGCTATTGCCGGATGTGGAATAAATAATGCTTTAATAGAGATAGATGGTCCAGAAGTTCCAATTCTGGACGGCAGCGCAGTTGCATTTGTTAAAGAAATTTTAAGAACTGGAATTAAACTTCAAAACCATCCAGTAAAGGCTGTGCGAATTCTTAAAACAGTCGATTATAATAAAGAGTTGGCCTGGGCTAAGTTTGAACCTAGTGAAAACCCCATAATCAGTTTTTCTATCGAATTTTCGGATGAAGCAATAGGGGCGCAAAGTAAAACGCTTGATATGTCTAATGGTTCTTTTGTACGTGAACTTTGTGACAGTAGGACTTTTTGCAGTTATTCTACGGTTGAAGCAATGAGATCAAAAGGTTTGGCTCTAGGCGGAAGTTATAAGAATGCTTTGGTAGTAGAAGGCAGGAATGTTTTATCTCCAGGTGGGCTACGTTATTCTGATGAGCCTGTGAGACATAAGATGCTGGATGCATTGGGCGATATTGCTCTTGCTGGGTATCCTATTATTGGGCATTATTCAGGTTACAGAGCGGGTCATGGAATAACTCATGGACTTCTTAGAAAGTTATTTTCTGACCAACAAAATTTTGATATTATTTCGTGTGACAAAGAGACAGTTGATAATTTGCCTGGTAGTGGTGTAAAATTATCGGAAGTTTGTAAAGTGGCTTAAAAGCATAATTTTAATCTTTACAGCTGGGTATTTTTTTTAAAATAACCTATATGTTACTAAATAGTGCGTACCGTACAAGTTGGAATCTTTAATGGAGTAGATTAATATGCTTAGGGTGAAGTTAACCTTATCATCAATGTTTTTTTTAACTTCATTTCTCGTGCTTTCAAATTGCACAGAGACTCCAATAAATGAAAATTCTTCTATTTCTGAAAGCGTAGCCGCGGAACAAATATTCGAAGCTGGAGAAAAAGCAATACTTAAGAAAAGGTATTCAGACGCAGCAGATCAATTCAGAGAAATTGAAAGACTCTATCCTTATTCTGACTGGGCGAGGCGTGCCTTAATTATGCAAGCTTATTCATATTATAAAGACAAATCATATGTAAATGTAAGAAGTGCTGCAAATCGTTTTATTGAGTTCAATCCTAATGACGATGATGTTCCATATGCTTATTACTTGATAGGATTAAGTTACAACGATCAAGTACAGGAAATTGGTCGAGACCAAAAACTTACAGCAGAAGCTTTAAAAATATTTAAATTAATTAAAGATGAATTTCCTGGTAGTGAGTATTCAATAAAATCCGAACTTCGATATGATTTTTTAAAAAATCAGTTAGCTAGTAAAGAGATGGAAATTGGGAGATATTATTTGAAAAGGTCACACTATGCTCCTGCAATTAATAGGTTCAGAGGAGTTATTGAAGATTTTTCGACAACGCCTCAAGTTCCTGAAGCACTTCATAGACTTGTAGAATCTTATTTAAGCCTAGGGTTGGTAAATGAAGCTCAAACCGCCGGAGCAATCTTAGGATACAATTATAAATCAACTGCTTGGTACCAGAGAACCTATGAACTTTTAAAAAGTGAGGGTTTGAAACCAATATCGTTAGGAAACAGCTGGTTAAACCAAATATATCGACAGGTTGTGAAAGGTCAGTGGCTTTAAAATACCATGCTTCTTGAGCTAGAAATTAAAGATATACTATTGGTAAAGGAATTATCTTTAGGATTTTCTACAGGCTTGAATGTTTTTACAGGGGAAACTGGTACAGGAAAGTCCATTTTGCTTGATTGTTTAGGCTTTGTTTTAGGAGCGAGAGGCCAAGCTGAGCTGGTGCGCAGTGGAGCATCTAGGGGAGAAGTTATAGCTATTTTTTCCGTGGAAAAAGAAAGTAGAACTAATTTTATACTTAATGAAGCGGACATTCCAAAATCAGACGAATTAATACTTCGTCGAGTAAACTTTTCTGATGGTCGCAAATCAGCGTGGGTAAATGATAAACGAGTTTCTTCTGAATTTTTGAGATATTTAGGTGAAAATCTTATTGAGTTTCATGGGCAACACGACGACCGTGGACTTTTGGATGCTAAAGGCCATTTGCAACTTTTGGATCAATTTGCCCAAACGGCCCCATTCGTTAAATCAGTAAAAAAAGCTTTCTTTATCTTAAAAGAAAATCAAAAGGCTTTAGAGGCTTATACAAAAAAAAATCAAGAGCTTGCGGAAGAAGAGGATCTTATTAGGCATAATTTGGAGGAAATTTCTAGTTTAGGGACTTATTCAGGTGAGGAGGTAGAGCTAGATAAAAAACGAAGATTAATGCAAAACGCTCAAAGTATTCGTGAGAATATTACTAAAGCTAGTGATCTAGTCGATAGAGGTGGTGCCGAAGGTCAGTTGAGCGATGCAATAAAATTTTTAGAGAAAGCTGCTAAAAATGTTGAGCATGTTTTAGATGAACCAATTGACGCGCTGAGAAGAGCTCAATTGGAATTGCAAGAAGCGCAGTCAGGTATCTTCGATGTGCTATCTAGTTTGAGTTTTAATCCGGAAGAATTGGAAATACTTGAGGATCGTTTATTTTCTATAAGGGGTCTTTTCCGAAAGCATAAACTAACAGCAGATCAGCTTCCAGAATTCGAACATAAACTGAAAGAAAAATTAACTTTTTTAGAAAATGGCGCAAAAAATATTGAAGATTTAAAAATTAATTATGCCGAGGCTCTGAAAGAATTTATTGATTTGTCAAATAGGTTATCAAAAGAACGGAAAAAAGCTGCGGCTTTTTTGGACAAAATGATTGAAAAAGAACTGAAACCCTTAAGGATGGAAAGAGCAAGATTCAAAACTGAAATTAAACAAGTAAGTCCAAATGAGTTAGGTCAAGACTCAGTCGTTTTTACTATTTCTACAAACTCTGGAAGTAAGTTTGGCTCACTCATGAAGATAGCATCAGGAGGAGAATTGAGTAGGTTTCTTCTTGCTTTAAAGGTATGCCTATCCAGTGACCAAAAGGGAGTATCCATGGTTTTTGATGAGATAGATCGTGGTGTAGGTGGAGCGACTGCTGATGCAGTTGGTCGACGTCTTTTGAAGCTAGCCAAAAAAGACGCTCAAGTTCTGGTGGTTACACATTCACCGCAAGTTGCAGCCTTAGCGGAGAGACATTTCGTAGTCTCAAAAGCCATTGAAGATAAAAAAACTTTGTCCCGAGTAAACCAGATTAAAGGTGAAGATTGCGTAGAAGAAATAGCCCGTATGATTTCTGGAGATAGAATTACAGATGAGGCCAGAGAGGCATCACGGGTTTTGATTTCTGGGGCATTCAATTCATAGTTAATTTCTTTTAATTAGTTTACCAGGGTTCATTATATTTGACGGATCTAACGCTTCTTTTATGTCACCCATAACATTCCAAGCATGGCCAAGTTGCACGGGCATAAAGTCAAGTTTTCCCATACCTATTCCATGTTCTCCAGTACATGTGCCACCTAAACTAATTGCTAAATTTGCCATTTTGTTGGCAACAGATTTCGCAGCTTTCATTTCCTTAGGATCTTCAGGGTCAACTAATAAAATTGCATGAAAGTTTCCATCTCCAACGTGCCCCAAAATTGGTCCAGATATTCCACTTCTGGAAATATCTTTTTGAGTTTCTAATACCGCTCTACCCAATTCGGTCAGAGGAACACATATATCTGTTACTATGGCTCTTTTACCCGGTGCTGAAGCTAAAATTGCGTAGTAACCTTTGTGACGTAAGGCCCATAGTTCCTTTCGCTCCTCTTCTTTAGAAGACCACTGAAATTGCATTCCGCCATGCTCAGAGCATACTATTTTGAAGTTTTCAATATCACTGCGTGATGATTTTTCTGAACTATGCAGCTCAAAAAGAAGGTGCGGCTTTAAAGGTAAATTTAATTGGGAATACCCATTGAAAGCTTCAACTGATTTTTCGTCTAAGAATTCAAGTCTTGCCACAGGGATACCAGTAAAAGTTATATCTTGTACTGCTTCAACAGCGTCATTAATCGTGTCAAAAGCAACTACTCCTGAGGTAACTAATTCTGGGATAGGGTGAAGCTTAACTGTAATTTTTGTAATAAGTCCCAGCGTACCCTCTGCTCCTATAAATAGTGAGGTAAGATCATATCCCGCCGCTGACTTCTTAGCTTTAGTGTTAGTACTTATGCACTCACCATTTGCTAATACTATTTCCAGATTTTGAATATTTTCTCTCATGGTGCCATAGCGAATAGTGGTCGTCCCAGAAGCTCTAGTTGATGCCATTCCTCCGAGGGTTGCATTTGCGCCGGGATCTACAGAAAAGAATAGGCCTGAATGCCTTAATTCAGTATTTAACTGCTCTCTGGTTACACCCGGTTCTAATGTTGCTGACATATTGTAGGGATCGATTTCTAAGACTTTACACATCTTAGAAAAATCGACACATATTCCACCATTTATTGCAGAGGTATGCCCCTCCAAAGATGTACCAATTCCATAACCGATCAAAGGGATACTAGCTTTCTGACAAATAGACACCAGAAAAACTACATCTTCAGTGGTTTTTGGATATACTACTGCATCGGGTGCATGGATTGGGAAGTATGACTCGCTGCGGCCATGATTCTCGATATCTGAAGGTGAAACTGACCATCGTTCGGCGAAATGATTTTGTAATGTTTTAAAAGCGTCTTTCTTGTACATTCAATCCCAACCTAACGAATAAAAATTGCATTGTTTAAATTCTCGTAACTATCAATTTAAAGCCTCTCTATCGTGATTGCGCTTGTCGAAGCAAAAGAAACACAATTTAGCAAGTCCATAACTTCTGGTCTAGGGGCGATAAATTCCCATGCGATATTTTCTAAGGTCTGGCTTTTTGTGACTATTGAATAATACCCCATTGTTCCTTTATGGGGGTGGATTGTTTCGTGTTCTGTCCTTTCAAAAAAAGCCATAGCAAGATCTTTTTTGGGAAAGTATAAAGCTGGTTTGCTATCGCCTTCATGCAGTTCCAGAGCTTTTGTAGTTTCGCCAAGAACGGCGCCGCCAGCCCGAATTGACCATTTACCGGAAGTAACGCTTATTATGAGTTCTGATTTCACTTTATATTTTCTCGCTTTCAATATTTCAGAGTGGTTTTGTCATATTTTTTAACCAAGCTTTTGTTGGAGCTGTAACGTGGTCTTTTGAACGTTTCCAGCACTGACTGTGATAATTGTTTATCCATTCACGCTCATGTAAATCCAATAAATTATTTAATATTAAACGCCTATCTATGGGAACAAAGGTAAGAGTTTCAAATTCTAAAAAAGAGACGTCAGTTTTTAATTCAGAGTTTTTTACCAAAATAAGATTTTCAATTCTAATTCCAAATTTTCCTTCTTTGTAAAAGCCTGGTTCATTTGAGACAATCATACCTTCTTTGAATTCGACATCTGAAAATTTTGAAATCCGTTGTGGGCCTTCATGAACGCTAAGATAATGCCCCACGCCATGACCTGTTCCATGACCATAATCTTTTCCAATTTGCCATAGAGGTGCTCGTGCGAAAGCATCAATATCTCTGCCGCTTGTGCCACATGGGAATTTTAATTTTGATATTGCAATTAAGCCTTTTAAAACCCTGGTAAAAGCATTTTTAACCTCCTTACTTTGTATCCCAATTGCTATTGTCCTGGTAATGTCTGTTGTACCATCGAGATATTGACCTCCGCTATCTACAAGCAGCACATCACCTGTTTTTATTGTTCTACTACTTGAGTAATTAACGCGATAATGGGGCAATGCAGCGTTTGGGCCTGAAGCTGCTATAGTATCGAAACTAATTTCTTTAAGATTTTTATCTTTTCTTCGAATATTTTCCAGCTCTATTACAGCATCAATTTCGTCAAATTTATTCTCGCTCTGCCTGTCTACCCAGGACAGAAATTCACACATATGAACGGCGTCACGCTTGTGGCATAATCTTGCATGTTTCAGTTCAACATGATTTTTGCATGCCTTTGGTAAGATTATGGGATCTTCACCCATAATAAGCTTGCAACCGTTGCTCTGAAGTATTTTGACAGCTGTGAAGGGAACCGTTGCTTCATCCACAAGTACAGATCCATTTAGTTTAGTTAGAGCGGTCTCAAAACTTTCTAAAGGAGAAACTTTAACAAAGCTTTCCAGACCACTGATAGAATTTGATATATTTTTATTTTCGCAAAATAATTTAATCTTTCCTTTGCCGTTGATTATCAAAAATGCATGCAATATTGGATTATGGATTACGTCTTTCCCGCGCAAATTAAGAAGCCAAGCGATACTGTCTGGCAATGTGATTACTGCCGCATCAGCTTTTTTGAATTTAATATTTTCTGCAATCTTTTGACATTTATCTTTTGCAGTAAGTCCGGCCAACTTAACAGGGTAACTCATTGCTTGGTTCGATACTTTAATGGGACGGGTCAACCAGACTTTATCAATGAGATTATCAGACGGCGCAAAACCAATATCTGTGTCCGCAAAAGCTTCACTTAGCGCAACAATTTCCTTGTATGAGTGAAGCCAAGGATCAAATCCAATTTCGCCCTTCACGATATTTTTCTCAATCCATTGTAAAAAATTCTTTTTATTCCATTGAATCACTTCAAATGGTGATTTTGTTTGTTTTTTAGCTTGGATACTGTAGCGGCCGTCCACGAATACTCCGGCCCTGTAATTTCCAACAATGCAAATCCCAGCTGATCCTGTAAAACCTGTAAGCCATGACAATCTCTCATCACATGCAGCAACATATTCCCCCTGATGGACATCAGAACGAGGAACGAGGTAGCCTGATAAACTATTTTTTTTCAGTTCTGCCTGGACCATAGATAATCTGAAAGGGGTTTCTTCCCTATCGGATGAATCTTCAAAAGATTGAAAGAAAGCTGTTTTCATATTTAGCCAATCTTTTTTAACCCCATTACCCTGGCTCGTACCCTCGGATCTGTATCAAACAAAGCTGCTAACTGCTCTGTCATTGCCCCAGCCAGTTGTTCGACGTCGGTAATTGTAACAGCTCTTTCATAATATCTTGTAACATCGTGACCAATTCCGATAGCAAGCAACTCTACTGCATTTCTACGTTCCACCATGTCTATCACATCTCTAAGATGTTTTTCTAAATAATTTGCAGGATTAACCGATAATGTACTATCGTCTACCGGTGCACCATCTGAAATAACCATTAATATTTTTCGCTGTTCAGCTCGCGCTGTCATCCTCCGATGAGCCCATTCCAGGGCTTCCCCATCAATATTTTCCTTTAGAAGACCTTCTTTCATCATAAGGCCTAAATTGGGGCGAGAGCGTCGCCATGGTGCGTCGGCCCCTTTATAAATAATATGCCTAAGATCATTTAAACGACCTGGTTGCTGAGGTCTCCCTTCGTTCAACCAACGCTCTCTAGATTGCCCACCTTTCCAAGCCCTGGTTGTAAAACCAAGTATTTCAACTTTAACGTTGCATCTCTCAAGTGTTCTTGCAAGGACATCAGCACAAATTGCAGCAATTGAAATTGGTCGCCCCCTCATTGATCCCGAGTTGTCCAATAGGAGTGTAACGACGGTATCGCGGAATTCTGTATCTTGCTCCATTTTAAAGCTAAGGGGAGTGGTAGGGTTCGCAACAATACGAGCCAGCCTACCAGCGTCAAGAATACCCTCTTCTAGATCAAACAACCAGCTCCGGTTCTGTTGGGCTTGAAGTCGTCTTTGCAGTTTGTTTGCCAATCTGCTCACTGCACCCTTCAATGGCTCTAGTTGTTGATCTAAATATGCTCTTAAGCGCTCCAGCTCTACAGGTTCAGCCAGTTCCTCTGCGTGAACCTCTTCATCATACTCTCTAGCAAAAACTTTATAATTAGGATCAGCTTCAGAAATCGGCTGAGGTGCCGGAGGTTCGACTGGTGACTCTCCTTCAGGTAATTCTGTTTCCTCAGACATATCATCGGAAGCATCATCATCAAGGGAAACACTGGCTTGTCCAGCATCTTGTTGTTCCTCTTGAGATTGTTCTGGATTAGCGTCACTTTCTTCGTCCTGGCTGTCTTCCTCTCCTGTGCTGTCGGGATTATTTTCCTCGTCAGCATCATCTTGAAATTGCTCTTCGTCCTCATCATCCATATTATCTGGATCGTTACCAAGCTGATCGCCATAACCAAGATCGGTTATCACTTGGCGGGCAAACTTTGCGAACTGACTTTGATCCTCTAATTGATCTGAAACATTCTCTATCGTTTTTCCCGCCTGAGTTTCTAGAAAATCGCGCCAAAGATTTAAAACATTTTGAGCTCCTTCCGGTAATTCACGACCTGTTGCTAAACTCCGAATTAAAAAACCAGCTGCGTCTGACAACGGGGCTTCGGATCTGTCTTTGACATCTCTATATCCCATTCTGTCTGTCTCTGAAGCTATTTTTGCATCAATATTGCCGGCAGTACCTGGCATGTCACGGGCTCCCAAAGCTTCGCAACGTGCGGTTTCCATAGCCTCGTAAATCTCTTGAGCAATTCCCCCTTCGGGCACGTAGCGGGCGTGGGTTTTTTCATTATGGTAGCGATGATATAGTGCAAGAGCATCAGAGGTGCCGCGGGCTATTAAGACTTCTTCACGGCTCATTCTTCGACTTATCTGCGGTAGTCTTATGCTATCTCCCGATATACCGGATGGGTCCACAGTGTAATTAACGTTTAATTCGGGATTATTAGCGATCACTTTTGTAGCTTCAGCTAAAGCTTTTTTAAATGGATCTGCTGGATTATCAGAATTATTGGCCATTTTGAAACAGATTCCCACAATAAATTATAAGATCAAATTCTTTACAATCTTATCTGGTCATTTTTGCTAACACTCATCGCGGCTGCGCTTTCTGGTAATTCTTCATCAAAACATCGTTGGTAAAATTCAGCAACGGTTTGCCTTTCTAATTCGTCACATTTATTTAGAAAAGAGAGTCTGAAAGCATATCCCATACTATGAAAAATTTCAGCATTTTGTGCCCAGTTTATTACAGTCCTGGGGCTCATAACGGTAGATAAGTCACCATTCATAAAAGCGGTTCGTGTCAGATCAGCCACTGTTACCATCTGTTTAATTGTTTTTCGTCCGGCATCGGTATTGTAATTTGGTGCCTTTGCCAAAACAATCGAAGTTTCGGCCTCTACTGATAAATAGTTTAAAGTAGCTACTAAAGACCACCTATCCATTTGAGCTTGGTTTATTTGTTGAGTTCCATGATATAAACCTGTTGTATCGCCTAAACCAACTGTATTTGCTGTAGCAAATAGTCTAAAGTTCGGGTTTGGCTGGATTATTTCATTTTGATCCATGAGTGTTAATTTCCCATCATGTTCCAAAACCCTCTGAATGACAAACATGACATCCGCTCTACCGGCGTCATATTCGTCAAATACTATTGCAACTGGGTTTCTTAAAGCCCAGGGTAGAATACCTTCGTGGAATTCAGTGATTTGCACACCATCCCTAAGTTTTATCGCGTCTTTACCTATTAAATCGATACGACTAATATGGCTATCCAAATTAACACGAACTGCTGGCCATTTAAGCCTGGCAGCGACTTGCTCAATATGGGTTGACTTCCCAGTTCCGTGGTATCCTTGGATCATAACACGCCTATTGTGTGAAAAGCCCGCCAAGATGGCTAACGTGGTGTCAGGATCAAATTTATACGTTTTATCAATATCAGGAACTCTGTCAGATTTTTCTTCGAAACCCTTGACCACCATATCAGTTTCTATGCCAAAAGCTTCTCTTACTGAGATTTCTTTATTGGGCTTATTGCTCGCGTCATTCTTGTTATCAGTCATCATTTAGTCCTTAAAAGCACACCGCTCATCAAGTGCAACATATATCGGGATTCCACAAGGGGAAGGAAAAAAATAAATAAACACTATATACAATTTTAAGAAATCATTTTTGTTGTTCAAATTATTCTGAAAAACAGAGTATTGGGCAAATAAATATTAGAATAATAAGATGGGATTGGAAAATGAATCGAAGGAGTTTTTTTAGCAACTCGACTACTGCAATTTTGGCTGCTTTTATTCCAGCTAAAGTTTTGGCTAAAGAGGCAAAGGTATTTGAAATCACGAGAACTAAGCGTGAATGGAAAGCGTTACTTTCTGACTTAGAATATAAAGTTATGCGAAAACATGGTACCGAGCGGGCCTTTACTTCACCTCTTGATAAACTGTTTGAAGAAGGATTTTATCATTGTAAAGGTTGCGATTTATCGCTCTATTCCTCTGCCCATAAATATAATTCGGGCACAGGTTGGCCTAGTTTTTGGCAAGCTTTACCCGGAGCAATTGGGACACAAACGGATAAAAAGTTTTTTATGGTTCGAACAGAGTGTCACTGTAGTAGGTGCGGATCCCATCTAGGCCATATCTTCGATGATGGACCACAGCCAACGGGAAAAAGACATTGTATAAATGGTGTGAGTTTGAGTTTTAAAAAAAGTTGATCATAATATTTTACAAAAGATAGATTTTATTATTTAAAGTTTCGACTATCTTTTATCTGGTCCCAAGCCCAAACAACTTCTTGTAATTGTTCTTCTTGGCTTCTATCTCCGCCGTTCATGTCAGGATGGAGTATTTTTATGAGAGCTTTATAGGCTTTTCTAACATCGGCTTTGCTCCAGTTATCTTTTGCATCTAGAATTTCAACAGCTCGGCGCTCAGTCGGTGGCAGCCGTCTTGAATTTCCAGCACTAGTACCGTTCCGACCTGGGTTTTTAGTAGCATTTTCGCCTAGTACTTGATGTGGATCTTCTATACCTAGTCTTGCCCAGGCTCTTGCCTCAGGATCTCTAAAGTCTTTTGTTTCTCTTTCCCATACTTTGTCTTTTGACATTTGAGCATTCATTTCAGCTTCTGTCTGGTTTGTAAAAAAGTTCCACTTTAAGTTGTATTCACGAACGTGTTCCTTGCAGAACCAATAAAACTCATCGAGAACATCCGGTGACTTTGGAGCCCGGAATTTACCTGCTTCTTTACATCCTTCATGCTGGCAGGTCTGAATAGAAGTCTCAGAACCTCCAGTAAGCCCACGCTTTCCGCGGGGGTTTTTTTTCTTCGCTGAAGAAACAGACATGTCAAAACCGAATGGGTCTGATTTGCTCATTTTAGAACCTTTTTGACTCGAGGTGATTATGATAGACTAATGAAAAATAAAACTGAAGAGGTAAACGAAAAAAATGTCAAAAGCCCAAGCCATGGAAACGGCCTTAGAGCAAGTTTTTCAGGAAAGTGAAATTGAGATTGTGAATGATAGTGAGGCTCACCGGGGTCATGGTGGTTATAGTGATGGTGAAACTCACTTCAAACTAATAATAAAATCACCTAAATTTATTGGGATGTCTCTTCTGCAAAGACATAGGGCCGTTCATGAAGCCTTAGGTCCAGACCTCATAAGCCAAATTCATGCACTAGAATTACAACTAACTGAAAAGTGAAAAAGTACCTCTGTTGGTCATAAGTTTAGTTTTTTAGAAACAATTTCGTTTACTGATTTGGGATTGGCTTTCCCTCCAGTGGCTTTCATAACCTGACCCACAAACCAACCAGCTAGCTTGGGGTTTGTTTTAGCTTTGGCCACTTGGTCAGGGTTGTCATTTATTACTTTTTCCACCGACTGTTCTATCGCAGATGTATCAGTCACTTGTTTCATTCCGCGTTTTTCGACTATTTCGTTTGGATCGCCTCCGTCACTGTAGACTATTTCAAATAATTCTTTTGCAATTTTTCCACTTATGTCTCCACTTTGTATAAGAGATATTATACCCGCAAGTTGATTTGGAGATACTGGACTTTCATTTATCGAAAGATCATCTTTTTTCAAACGACCAAACAGCTCGTTGATAACCCAATTCGCAGCCAATTTACCCTCACATGAGCTAGCTACTGCCTCAAAGAAATCAGCAGACTCAAATTCCGCTGTCAAAACACCAGCATCATATTCAGTTAAATTAAAATCATTTATAAAACGTAACTTCTTTTCGTCTGGGAGTTCTGGCAAACTAGACCGAATGGTCTCAACCCAATTTTGATCAATTTCGAGAGGTAAAAGGTCAGGATCGGGAAAATACCTATAATCATGAGCTTCCTCTTTTGATCGCATAGATCGTGTTTCACTTTTATCAGGGTCATACAGGCGAGTTTCTTGTTCCACCTTGCCACCCGCCTCTAAAATTGCAATTTGGCGACGAGCTTCTACTTCTATTGCTTGTTGAATAAAACGCATAGAATTCATATTTTTAATCTCGCATCGTATTCCCAAGTGACTGAAATCATTCGTCTGTTGATATTTCTCATATTGGCCTGGCAGGCAAACGGACACGTTTACGTCAGCTCTTAAGTTACCATTCTGCATATTGCCATCGCAAGTTCCCAAATATCGCATTATTTGTCGTAATTTGCCAACGTAGGCTGCAGCCTCCTCCGGTCCCCTAATATCTGGTCGGCTGACAATTTCCATTAAGCATACGCCGGTTCTGTTTAAGTCAACGAATGACATGTTCGGGTCCATATCATGAATAGATTTTCCAGCATCTTGCTCCATGTGAATTCGCTCGATCCGAACTCGTCTCGCTATACCTGGTTCCATGTCAACGATCACTTCACCTTCGCCAACAATCGGATGATATAACTGTGAAATTTGATAGCCTTGCGGTAAATCTGGATAGAAGTAGTTTTTTCGGTCGAAAGCAGACCACAGGTTAATTTCAGCTTTTAGACCCAGGCCCGTTTTTACTGCCTGTTCTACACAGAATTCATTAATTACCGGGAGCATTCCAGGCATTGCTGCATCAACGAATGAAACATTTGAATTTGGTTCATTGCCAAATTCTGTAGAAGCCCCTGAAAATAGTTTGGATGCAGAAGCTACCTGTGCGTGTACTTCCATACCTATGACCAGTTCCCAGTCGAATTTTGCCCCAGAAATTACCTTTGGTTTTGGGCTTTCAAAGCTTAAATCAAGCATTTTTTTCTCACTTTTCCAAGTTACGTAGGTTTAGCTAAATTGGTCAATAGTTTCAATAATGGTAATTCAAAAAACTAAAACTTATATTGTTTAATTGAATTTTTTATCGACGACTTCAATACCGTAAAGCTCTAGGTTTTTATAAAAATATTTATTCTTGGTAATGTTCTGCTGGCAGTACAATTTTATTATTATTTTGGTCCACTAGCCTTGTTTGGTGAGATAAATCCAACCCTTTTTTGAATTCAACACTAGAAATATCTGATAAATATAATTGGCCTTTAAACTTTCCGGAAAACCAAGCGATTTTTTTATTTGATATTTTGATTCCAGATTTTTTATTGCTCCCTATACCAAAAACTAGTGGTAAAACTATAAGGACTAAAAAAATTATGACAAAATTATGAGCAGCAATTAAATATTTTAATGTTAAGATCAGACCATCATAAAAAATTAATAGTATAAAGGATTTGAAACTTCGTGCGGAATTCTCATATTCCAAGGCTTTAATTTATAAGCCTAGTAAGCATTTCTCTCGTATCTTTTGAAACGGATCCAGCTCCCAATACACTATTAATTTGCGATTTTATTAATTGCTGCCTTTTTGGGTCATATCGCTTCCAAGTTTCGAATGCCGAACACATTCTTGCTCCAACTTGAGGGTTTACAGTATCGACTTTCAAAATCCAGTCACAAAACAATTTATAATTTTCTCCTGTTTCCAAGTGAAACCCAGCAGTGTTGGCAGAAAAGGCTCCCAATACAGATCTAACTCTATTGGGTGTTTTGATAGTGAAGTCAGAATGGGTAGTTAAATTTTTTACAACTTTATTCAAAGAGTTTGGGTGAGCTGTTAATACTTGGGTGCTAAACCATTTATCAACAACGAGTCGTTCGTGTTTCCATTGATCATAAAATAATTTAACGTTTTCGCTGTTTGGATTGTGTTTAATAACAGTTGCGAATGCACTAAGCTGATCTGTCATGTTTTGGGCATTGGTAGCTTGAATTTTGGCTAAATTGGCGCTGTCTTGATAGGCTAGAAGTGAAAGTGCTCGATTTCTCAAGGCTCGATATGCTGATTGGGTTGCATTAGGTTTATATTCTTTATTTACGGTATATTTCTCATATATTTTCTCAAGATCTGGTTTTAGGTGATCCGATATTGCGAGGTTCAAAGCTTCAATAGAGCGATAGATAGCCATTGGATTGGGGATAACACCATTATCTATACATTTTTGAGTGATTTCGTCTTGGCTTGGCAAGGACAATGTCAATGCTCTGAAAGCTGGATCGAGAGTATTATCTCGTATTAATTTATTCAAAGACTCTAGATATATATTATCGGGTAGAGCACCTTCTGAAATCATATTAAACAAAGAGTTTTCACATAGCTTTCGCCCCGCGTCCCAACGATTAAAACTATCGGTTTCGTATTCAAAAATAAAAGCTAGTCTTTCTTTGTCTACATTTTGCTTAAGAATGACTGGGGCAGAAAAGTCTCGTAAAAGAGATGGTATTGGTCTCTCGTTGAAGGGGCCAAAAATAAAATCTTCTTTTGTTTTGCTCACTTTTAGATTTTGAGAATGGATGATTTCTCCAGAGTTGTTATCTAAAAGGCTCATATCCACGGGTATGAGGTGTGGTTTTTTATTATACTGCCCAGGTGTGTTGGGAATTTCTTGGTGGAAAAAAAGTTTTAAAAAGTTGTTGTCCCATCTCTCTGAGACAGAAAGAATCGGGGTTCCAGCCTGTTGATACCAAAGGATGAATTGGCTCAAGTCGAGTTCCGTCACATCCTCAAATACTTTTATCCAATCTTCAATTGTGACAGCCTGGCCATCATAGGTATCAAAATATAGATCAAGCGCATCCCTATAGGCTTTATCACCAACGAGCCTTTTTATCATACTGACCAGCTCAGCGCCTTTTTCATAAACAGTTAAAGTATAAAAATTATTTATCTCAACAAAACTTTCTGGTCGGACTGGATGGGCAAGTGGGCCGCCATCCTCTCTAAATTGACGGCTCTTTAGCAAAATTACGTCTTTAATTCGCTTCACGGCAGAACTTCTTTGATCAGCGGTAAATTCCGCATCACGAAAGACCGTTAATCCTTCCTTTAAACAGAGTTGAAACCAATCGCGGCAGGTAATCCTGTTACCAGTCCAATTATGAAAATATTCATGCGCAATGACAGCTTCTACGGCTTCAAAATTATCATCGGTGGTTGTTTCCGGTTTTGCGAGGACGTAAGAACTATTAAAAACATTCAAACCCTTATTTTCCATTGCGCCCATATTAAAATCATCGACTGCTACGATATTAAAAAGATCTAAATCATATTCTCTGCCATAATTTTCTTCGTCCCACTTCATGGAAGTTTTAAGTGCATCCATACTAAATGCACACTTATCTTCATCTCCTGGTCGTACGTATATATTAAGTTCTACATTGCGTCCTGAACAGGTTTTGAAACTATCAGTTACTGAAATTAAATCCCCTGCGACCAGTGCAAATAAATATGACGGCTTTGGCCATGGATCATGCCATTCAATCCAGCCTTGTCCTTGAGCGGTTGGATTCCCGTTTGAGAGGAGAGTATCCTTATCTCCTTCAATACGTACAAAAAACTCAGCCATCACGTCGGGTCGATCTGGATAATATGTTATTTTTCGAAAACCCTCGGCTTCACATTGAGTACAGTACATTCCATTCGATAAGTAGAGCCCTTCAAGCGCTGTATTGTTTTTAGGATTGATGATTACTTCGCACTCCCAAACAAATTCTTTTTTGTTAACGTTGAAACTAAGGCCTTTAGAGCTGATTGTTGGATTAATTCTTTCACCATCAATTTTTGCCCACTGCAAATCCAAATCTATTCCGTCGAGATAAAATTTGCTGTCTTTTGCTTCAGGGTTAGCCCGGAAAAAGATTTTCGCTAAGACATGTGTTTTTTCTTCGGATAATTTGAAGGTTAGTTCCACCTGATTAACCAGATAATTTGGAACTTGATAATCTTTTAAATAGATTTTCTGATCTTCTAGCTTATTCATTTTCATCCTGTAAAAATCTTTTTGTGCTTTTTCTGTTGCGCTCTACTTTTACGATTACTGATTAGTTTTCCCAGGAGCGATCTGCAATATGAAGCGTGAATTATCACGAAAAAAAAACATTGTTAATATAGTTTGGTTTAAAAAAGATTTACGATCCTCCGACCATGCTCCGTTACACGAAGCGGCATTGGGCGAATATCCTGTATTACCAATTTATGTTTTTGATCCTGACTATTGGAAGCAAGAAGATGCAGCTTTCAGGCATTGGGAATTTACAAAACAATCTTTGGAATTTTTAAGAGCAGATTTAAGTACGTTGGGTCAGGCCCTTGTTTTTCGAAAAGGAAAAATTTTAGAGGTTTTTGAAGATTTAAGAAAAGAATTTACGGTAAATGCTATCTACTCTCATCAAGAAACAGGAAATGCTTGGACTTTTGAACGGGATAAGTCTGTACGGTATTGGGGTCGCATTAACGGCGTAAAAATCCTGGAGTATCAAAATAATTCTATTATTCGAGGTTTGGCGGATAGAGATAAATGGGCAGCTCAACGAGAAAAGTTCATGTCAAAACCTATCATAGAAAAGCCAAATATAAGACCTCTGGAAATTGATCTTGCTCAAATTTCAGTCGATATAAATTTCAGAGGCAATTCAGTAAAAAACAATAAACAAATTGGCGGTACTGAAAATGGATGGAAATATTTAGAAAGTTTTTTTCAGGGACGGGGCAATAATTATAGGAAAGACATGTCATCGCCACTTTTAGCAGAGGCTGCTTGCTCAAGAATTTCGCCGTATTTAGCCTATGGTAATTTGTCGGTTAGAGAGGTTTTGCGATTTGTAAGAGATAATCTTTATAATGACAAAAAAATGGCGGCATCTTCAAAATCTTTCAAATCTCGTTTGGCTTGGAAAGATCATTTTGGGCAAAAACTAGAGGACGACTTTTCAATTGAAGTGGCTTGTCTTCACAGGTCTTTCGAAAAGTTGCGACCCAAAACACCGGACATTACCTTATTAAATGCCTGGGAGAATGGTGAAACTGGCTTTCCATTTGTTGATGCATGCATGAGGTATTTGAGAAAAACAGGCTGGATCAACTTTCGAATGCGGGCCATGTTAATGTCGTTTGCTTCCTACCACCTTTGGCTAGATTGGCGAAAGTCTGGCAAGATTCTCGCAAATTTTTTTACTGATTATGATCCAGGTATTCATTGGCCTCAGGTTCAAATGCAGTCAGGAACCACTGGAATAAATGCAATCCGAATTTATAATCCAATAAAGCAGGGAATTGACCAAGATCCTCAGGGATTTTTTATCCGAAAATGGGTTCCAGAGCTTTGTTACCTTACAAATGCTGAATTACATAAAGTTGGAACTGGTCCAGCCAGATTGAACCTTGGATCCTCTTATCCCGAAGCAATAATAGATCTGGATAGCGCCGGAAAATATGCCAGAGAAAAAGTTTGGGCGGTACGAAGGCTAGATGGCTTCAATAACAAAGCCCAAGATATTATTAAAAAACATGGCAGCCGGCAAAATAAGTCGAGAGATTTCGTCAACGATCGCAGCAAAGCCAGCTTTAAATTACGGATCAATAGACAAAAGAGCTTTGATTTCTAGTGTCAAAAATGCAAAAAAAATCTAATCTTCCGCAAAAAATATGTAGCGCGTGTGGTTTGCCTTTCGTATGGAGAAAAAAGTGGGAAAGAAGCTGGCCTGACGTTAAATTTTGCAGTGAGAGGTGTAAGACATTTTCTAAAAATAAGAAAATTGGTCAATAAACATAACCAATTTGTGGACTTTGGGGTTAAATCATCTACATACTGACATGAGGTGGTTCAGGGTGGACAAATGATACAATTAGAAAACAAATTTGGAATACAAATTTCAACTGAGTTTATTGATTTTATCGAACAAGAGGTTTTGCTAGACACATCTATTTCGGCAGATCAGTTTTGGGTTGGCCTTGCAAAAGTGGTTAAGGAGCTCACTCCGACAAACAAGAAACTGTTGGAAAGGCGAACTTACTTTCAACGTAAAATAAATGAATGGCACAGGGCACGCAAGGGCAAGGAATTCAACTTCGCTGACTACAAAAAATTTTTATATTCGATTGGCTACATCGTACCAGAGAAGGAGCCATTTTCCATCGACACTAAACAAGTAGATCCGGAAATATCGAAAATTGCAGGTCCTCAGCTAGTTGTGCCAATTATGAATGCTCGCTTTGCATTAAATGCAGCAAATGCGCGTTGGGGCTCTTTGTACGATGCTCTTTATGGGACTGATGCGATAAAACCAGTCGATAAAAGAACAACCTATAGCAAAAATAGGGGGCAAAAAGTAATTAAATGGGGTCGCAAGTTTCTTGATGACGCCTTTCCACTAATTAATGGTTCTTGGAGCAAGGTAACTGAGGTGGCGGTAAAGGATGGTTGTCTTGATCTATCCGGTAATCAGTTGAAGTCGGAAAATAGTTTTATTGGATATGTTGGAAAACCTCTTCAACCTACTTGCTTAGTTTTGCGCAATAACAATTTACATGTACGGATCGAATTTGATCGAAATAGCGAGGTTGGGCAGTCCGATTTAGCTAGTATATCGGATATCGTGATTGAGTCAGCTATATCAACTATTATGGATTGCGAGGACAGTATTTCTGCCGTTGATGCTTCGGACAAAATTATTGCTTATCGAAACTGGCTTGGAATGATGAAAGGCAATCTGACGGAGGAAATATCAAAGGGAGATAAAACTTTCACTCGAAAATTGAATGACGACTTTTCATACTGCTTGCCCTCTGGTAGTAATGCCATTTTAAAGGGTAGAAGTTTAATGTTGGTAAGAAATGTTGGCCATTTAATGACTACGCCAACAGTACTTGACCAAAATGGTGATGAGGTATTTGAGGGTCTCCTTGATGCTATGTGTACTGTCACAATAGCACTGCATGACATAAATCGCATTGGAGGTAATTCGTCTGTCGGATCAGTTTACATTGTCAAACCTAAAATGCATGGTCCCAGCGAAGTGGCATTTGCATGTCGGACGTTTGAGCTCGTTGAAGATATACTTGGGCTTCCATCAAATACTGTGAAACTGGGTATAATGGACGAGGAACGCCGGACATCCGTTAACTTATCTGAGTGTATCCGGGCTGCTAAATCGCGGGTTGTATTTATTAACACTGGATTCTTAGATCGTACCGGTGATGAAATTCACACTAGTATGCAAGCTGGCCCGATGCTTCGAAAAAGCGATATGAAAACCACGTCCTGGATACAGGCATATGAAAACAGAAACGTCGAAATAGGTCTAAAATGTGGATTGCAGGGAAAAGCCCAAATCGGAAAAGGCATGTGGGCAATGCCTGATCAAATGTCAGACATGCTCAACGAAAAGGTAAAACACCCACTGGCTGGCGCTAATTGCGCTTGGGTTCCGTCACCAACAGCTGCCACCTTGCACGCGACCCATTATCACAAAATTAATGTCCAACACCGACAAGATGAAATAAGGTCACTTGCTGTGCAAAGCTCCCTAGACGACTTACTGCAGATACCTTTACAGTCGGGTGAAAAATTGACGGAAAGCGAAATTCAAAGTGAAATTGAAAACAATTGCCAGGGCATTTTGGGATATGTTGTTCGCTGGGTTGATCAAGGGATTGGGTGTTCTAAAGTTCCTGATATCGACAACGTGCAGCTGATGGAAGACCGGGCAACCTGTAGAATATCCTCTCAAAGCTTGAGTAATTGGCTTTGCCATAATTTCGTGGATCATGATTTGGTGGTTAATACGCTTAAAAAAATGGCAGCTATTGTGGACTCACAAAATGCCAATCATATGAATTATAGACCTATGTCGCCTACTTTTGATACTGAAGCTTTCCTAGCTGCGTATGATTTAATATTTAGCGGTGAGACCCAGCCCTCTGGTTATACAGAGCCAATCCTGCATAGATGGCGTCTGGAACTTAAACGCAAAACGTGATTATTTTCGCTTTAAATGCTTAATAATTGAACAGTTTCTCGATGTATCCCTGTTTTTAGGGGAAATCAAAGGCGGTTCGTTTACGGATCATCCGAAATGTGTTTAGTTATGGCCACGAGAGGAATTATGAAATGTCACGCCCTGTAATTGGCATAATGGGAAATTTTTATCTGATTAATGATCAGTATCCAGTGCATGCATCTGGAACGATGAACTGTGAAGCAATCGTTGATTTATGTGATGCAACTCCTCTTATCATACCAGGTGATCCAAGGTTCGTCAGCTTAGACGAGCTTATGAGGGTCTGTGATGGCTTTTTATTTACTGGTGGCAGACCAAACGTTCATCCATCCGAATACGGTATTAAGGAGACTGAAGCTCACGGAGAATTTGATAGAGGGCGTGACGCCGTCAGTATTTCTCTTATCAGAAATTGTGTAGAAATCGGACAGCCTATTTTTGGAATTTGCCGTGGTTTTCAAGAGGTGGCAGTTGCTTTTGGTAGCGAGTTACATCCAGAAATTAGGGATATCCCCGATAGAGATAATCATAGAATGCCTCCCGATGGCACTTTGGAGGAAAAATTTGCTTTGAGGCATGAAGTAACGGTTTCTGACGAGGGCCCATTTAAAAAATTATTTGGGAAAAATAGGGTCTTAACAAATACTTTGCATGGGCAAGGAATAATGAAGCCGGGTAAAAGAGTTATCATTGACGGCTATGCACACGATGGCACTCCTGAAGCACTATATATTGCTGATGCACCAGGGTTCACACTGTCGGTTCAGTGGCACCCTGAATATTGCGCATCACAAGACCCCGTATCAAAACCTTTGTTCGAGGCATTTGGTAAAGCAACTCGTGATTTTCACAGTTACCGAAACTCCTGATTAAGTTACCTTATTTCTTTTTTGAAATTTAGGGTCATTCCATAAATCTTTGGACATTATTTCTGCCAAGGTTTCTATTGCTCTTTCGACGTCTTGGCTATCGATGAATAGAGGTGTAAATCCAAATCTCATCACGTCAGGTGCTCTAAAATCCCCAATCACTCCAAGCTCAATACACGCCTGCATAGCAGCATATCCATGTTCAAAAGAGAAAGATACTTGGCTTCCACGGTTTTCAGGCAAGCGAGGTGTAATTAATTTCAACATTGGACATTTTTGCTCCACACCCTTTATGAATTGATCGGTGAGTTGGATGGAAGTCTCTCTAACATCGTTAATATTTACGGTTTCCCAAATATCAAGTGACGCCTCCAGAGCCGCCATAGCAATTACTGGAGGTGTGCCCACTCTCATTCTATCGATCCCATATGCTGGATCATACTTTAAGGAAAATTCAAAGGGGTTTTCGTGGCCTAGCCAACCGGATAGACACGGGTCCAATGAGTTGATTAAATTAGGATTTACATAAATGAATGCTGGTGATCCAGGACCACCATTTAAATACTTATATGTACAACCAACTGCTAAATCTACCTCCAATTCAGTCAAATTTGTATCGATAGCGCCAGCTGAATGTGCTAAATCTAAGATTACCAGAGATCCATTTTGTTTTGCTGCTTTTATGATTTTTTTAGCATCATATCGACGGCCAGTCTTATAATCTACTTCGGTAAAAAACACGGCTGCAACATTTTCGTTGATATTATCAATTAAGTCATCTGTGCTGACAATTTTAACTTGGTGATTGTCCTGTAGCATATTTACTAGACCTTGCGCTGCGTAAATATCTGAAGGGAAATTGCTGGAGTCGGTAAGTAAAACTTTCCTATGCTTTTGATAATTGGTAGCACTTGCAAGAGCTTGAAAAACTTTAATGGATAGTGTGTCACCGACAGTAATTGTCTTGGAAGTGGCTCCGATCAGTTTTGCTATTCTATCGCCTACCTCGTTTGGCTGGTCCATCCATCTCGCTTTGTTCCATCCAGTTACCAGCATTTCACCCCATTCATTATTTAGAGTATGCTGAATTCGATCTTGGGTTTTTTTAGGGAGTGGCCCAAGAGAGTTTCCGTCCAAGTAAATAATTCCATTGGGTAGGTAAAATTGTGATTTTGTCTTAAAAAAGTCACTCATACTTTGCCACCCGCGATTTCAATGGCCTGCCCATTAATGCTTTTTGCTGCTTGGCTACAAAGCCACAACGCCGTCTGAGCAACTTCGTCTGTTTGGATTAATCTTTTATGACGATTTGCGTTCACCATCATTTTATGGGCCTCTTCTTCACTAATTCCTTTTGACATCATCGATTTTATATTCGCATCCACAATCGGTGTGTCTACGTAGCCTGGACAGATAGCATTGAATGTAATTGATCCCCCCATATATTCCTCGCTGTAAGTCTTAATTAAACCCAATACACCGTGTTTTGAGGCGCTATAGGCACCGGCCCCTTTTAATCCTTTGATGCCTGCTATTGAAGAGATTGCAATTACACGACCCCAATCCGCTTCCAGCATTGACTTCATTGACTCTCGAATGGTTAGGAATGTGCCATCAAGGTTCGTTCCCATTATTTTTTGCCAAAAATCTAAATCAGTGTTCTGGAGTTTCTTTCCTTCTGCGATTCCGGCATTTGCTACGCAAACCTGTATGGGGCCAAATTGGGATACTGCCTGAGATATTACGGAAATAACTTCTTTTTCATTGGAAACATCCATTCGAAAAGCAGCAATATTTACACTTTTATTCGCAACTTCTTCTAGAACCTTTGATCTGCGGCCCGTAATCGTGACTTTAGCACCTTCGTTTGCAAATAATAATGCAATTGCTCGACCTATTCCGGTTCCACCACCAGTTATTAAGACATGTTTGCTTGTTATCATCAAAGCCCCCATTTGGTGAGAAAGTAATTGAAAAAAAGTGGGTAGCAATAGTAAATTGCTCTAACGCAAATCAA
This sequence comes from Paracoccaceae bacterium, assembly GCA_902534325.1. Lineage (GTDB taxonomy): Bacteria > Pseudomonadota > Alphaproteobacteria > Rhodobacterales > Rhodobacteraceae > Salinivivens. Next base: position 36,323 of record CACAPQ010000019.1, read on the forward strand.
AGGAAGTTTTCTTGTATGGTAAGATTTATTTATTCGGTAGCGAACAAATGAAAATTTTAAATTGTCTGGTGATCGTGTTTTGGAGTTTGAATTCGATTGTTTTGGCTAGTGAAGATATTAAAGATAAATATCCCCAGTCAGAGTTATACAACAAGCCAGTCGAGGTTATCCCTAACGTTTTTTCAGCAATTGGAGCGACGGCACCTCCCACATACGAAAATTCTGGTCACAACAATAATTTATCTTTTGTGATAACCACTGATGGTGTCGTTGTAATAAATTCGGGAGCTTCTGTAAGACTTGCTTCCGCTCTTCATGAGGAAATAAAAAATATCACGGATCAACCAGTAAAACTAGTCATCAATGAAAACGGACAAGGTCATGCAATACTGGGAAATCTATATTGGTCGCAACTGGGTGTCGATATTCTGGCCCATGAAGATGCCATCCGTGAAATTGAAGAAAATAGTCATACAATTTTAGAACGGATGAAATCTTATAATAGGGATAAAGCGGTTGGAACAGAAGTGGTTATTCCCAATAAAAGCTTTTCAGAAAAAATTATTTTTAACTTAGGTGGTTTGGAATTCCATGTGCTTCATTTGGGCCCTGCTCATGGCCCTGGTGATACTCAAGTTTGGTTGCCGCAGTTATCCTTAATGATAGCTGGTGACATGGCTTTTCACGAGAGAATGCTTCCTATTTTTGAAAATACTTGTACCAAATGTTGGTTAGAAACATGGGACAAAAAGTTTACGCCTCTAAATGCAACCTATGTTATCCCTGGCCATGGACATCCAACAAACATGGCTCAAGTAACCAGATTTACTAGAAATTATCTTTTAGACCTTCGGTCAAAAATATTGGAGGTACTAGAGAAAGATGGTGATTTGGCCGAAGCATTTTACGTAGATCAAGAGCGTTGGCGTTCGTTAGACACATTTGAAGAGCTTGCCAAAAGAAATGCAGGTCGCGTGTTCGAAGAAATGGAATTTGAATAACCTGCAGTCAATTATTTTTTTGGATAAGACTAAACTTTTCTTTTATTAGGTTGAAAATCTATTTTATTGGGCCAATTATGGGTTATTCAGGGTGCAACTTAGGGAGAATTACCGATTATTATCGGTCAAATAGGGTTGAACCGTGTTTATCAATGGCGTATGGCGACTGATCAGTAAAATTAGTTTTGATTATGTGTTGATGCCGACTGGATTACATTTTGAAATAAGAGGATGACAACTTTGAAAATAGGTACCCCAAAAGAGGTTTTTGATGGTGAGGCGCGAGTTGCAATGACGCCAGATAGCGCACTTCAATTACAAAAACTTGGATATGATTGCGCCATTGAAAGTGGTGCTGGAGTATTAGCTGGTTTTTCAGATAAGGCATATTCCGAAGCAGGCGTTGAAATTAAGAAAACAGCAGCTGCCCTTTGGAAAGATGTAGATGTTGTTGCAAAAGTGCGTGAACCAGATGATGGCGAAATGAAGCGTCTGACTGCTGATCATACTTTAATATCTTTTTTCAATCCCGCCGGAAATGATAAAGGACTACAGGCTGCTGCTAAAAAAGGTGCCAGAGTGATAGCTATGGAAATGGTTCCTCGTATAAGCCGTGCTCAAAAAATGGATGCGCTATCGTCTATGGCTAATATAGCTGGTTACAGAGCAGTAATAGAAGCAGGAAATAATTTTGGTCGATTTTTTACAGGTCAGGTGACAGCTGCTGGTAAGGTTCCACCGGCAAAAGTATTAATCGTTGGCGCGGGTGTCGCAGGTTTGGCTGCGATTGGAACCTCTACATCACTCGGTGCGATTACTTACGCATTCGACGTGCGCCCCGAGGTTGCAGAACAGGTTGAGTCTATGGGAGCCGAGTTCGTCTACCTAGATTTTAAAGAGGAACAGAAAGATGGTGCAGAGACTGGGGGTTATGCCGCAGTTTCAAGTCCTGAGTTCAGAGAGGCGCAACTGGCGAAATTTCGAGAACTTGCTCCCGAAATGGATATTGTTATTACCACGGCTCTAATTCCCAACAGGGAGGCTCCAAAACTGTGGCTAAAGGATATGGTAAAGGCAATGAAGCCGGGATCTGTTATTGTTGATTTAGCGGCCCCTGCGGGTGGCAATGTTGAGGGTACCGTCCAAGATGAAAAAGTGGTTAGCGATAATGGCGTGACCATTGTTGGTTACACTGACTTTGCGAGCCGTATGGCAGCTCAAGCGTCATCTCTTTATTCGACTAACATACGGCATATGATGACTGATCTGACGCCAGAAAAGGATGGAGTAGTCGTTCACAATATGGAAGATGATGTTATTCGCGGTGCGACTGTGACTTTTAACAAAGAAGTAACGTTCCCACCTCCACCTCCTAAGGTCCAAGCTATCGCGGCTAAATCCCAAGAAAAGCCAAAGGAACTCACTCCGGAAGAGATTAGGGCTCAAGAAGTGGACGCTTTTAAAGCACAAACAAAACAACAGGTAACTCTGCTAGCGGCAGGTGCCTTACTGACTTTAGGTCTTGGCCTTATTGCACCAGTTAGCTTTATGCAGCATTTTATTGTTTTTGTTCTATCGGTTTTTGTTGGGTTCCAAGTTATTTGGAACGTAAGCCACTCTTTGCATACACCTTTAATGGCGGTCACTAATGCAATTTCTTCTATAATAATTCTGGGAGCCTTGATGCAAATAGGATCGGGTTCATTTCTCGTTATAATATTAGCTGCATTATCGGTTTTCATGGCAGGAATTAATATTTTTGGCGGGTTTTTAGTTACGCGACGCATGCTAGCCATGTTTCAGAAGTCTTAAAGGAAAGGCAAGAAGATGGATTTAGGTTTTACAACTGCTGCTTACGTTGTCGCGGCTATTCTTTTCATTCTTTCTTTAGGCGGATTATCTGGGCAAGAGAGCGCGAAACGAGCTGTATGGTACGGTATAGTAGGAATGGCTCTAGCTGTTTTCGCTACATTGATTGGGCCCGGTTCTGGTCTGTGGTTCTTCTCCATAATCCTCATAGCTGGTGGTGGTGTTATTGGATACATGCTGGCATCCAGGGTTGAAATGACGCAAATGCCTGAGCTTGTGGCTGGCATGCACGCCCTCGTAGGTCTGGCGGCTGTTTTTGTAGGATTTATAGCCGACTTTGAAATGGGTAACGTTGCAATAGCTAAGGAAGCAGGCACTGTAAAAGAGCTTACTGGTTTTGCAGCTTTAATAGCCAAAAAATCTGCCATTGAACTGAGTATCCTAAGAGTAGAGTTGTTTTTAGGTGTGTTTATTGGTGCAATAACATTTACAGGGTCAGTAATCGCATATGGGAAATTGTCTGGAAGAGTTACATCTGCTGCTACTAAGCTTCCAGGTGGTCACGCTCTGAACGCAAGTGCTGCTATAATCTCTGTTTTGTGTTTGATCTGGTATCTTCAGTCCGGAAGCCTTCTTCCGGTGGTTATTATGACACTTATGGCGTTCTTTATTGGGTACCACCTCATCATGGGCATAGGCGGAGCTGATATGCCTGTTGTTGTCTCAATGCTAAATAGTTATTCAGGTTGGGCGGCTGCAGCTATTGGATTTAGCTTGGGCAATGACCTTCTTATCGTAGTTGGGGCTTTAGTTGGATCTTCTGGGGCCATTTTGAGTTATATAATGTGTAAAGCGATGAACAGGTCTTTTGTGTCTGTTATTTTGGGAGGCTTTGGAGGAACTTCTGGCCCGGCCATGGAAGTTGAAGGCGAACAAATCGCTATAGATGCAGACGGAGTTGCTGCTGCCTTGAATGATGCGGATAGTGTTATCATTATACCGGGTTATGGTATGGCTGTCGCTCAAGCTCAGCAAGCGGTTTCAGAGTTAACAAAGAGACTTCGAGGTCAAGGAAAAGAAGTTAGGTTCGCAATTCACCCTGTGGCTGGCCGGTTGCCCGGTCATATGAATGTCTTGTTGGCTGAGGCAAAGGTTCCATATGATATTGTTTTGGAAATGGATGAAATAAATGAAGATTTTCCGTCAACAGATGTGGCAATTGTAATTGGATCAAATGATATTGTTAATCCAGCTGCCCAGGATGATCCAAACAGTCCTATTGCAGGCATGCCTGTTCTTGAATGTTGGAAATCAAAACAGGTCTTTGTCTCTAAAAGAGGTCAGGGAACGGGTTATTCTGGTATTGAAAACCCACTTTTCTTTAAAGAAAATACCCGCATGTTTTATGGTGATGCCAAAGAAAGCTTAAATAAATTATTAACATTGATCAGCTAAGCTTATTTCTCACTTTCGGTTTTTCAATATGAAAAGGTGAGATCATTATGAATAGGGTAAATAATTAGATAACTTGTCGGCTAAAGTACGATATTTTTGTTAAATTTTTTAGGTGTTATTGTACTTTTTAATTATTTAGTCTTAGAGTTTTTTGAAGTGACTAACTTTTTATTTTAATGTTTTTTAATTTATCAAGCCTTATGGAGAAATTATGCCAGTAAAAAATCGATTTGCTGAACTTCAGAAAGAAATCGCTGAGTGGCGGCAGGATATTCATCAACATCCAGAAATTTTGTTTGAAACGCACCGAACTTCCGCATTAGTGAGGGATAAGCTTAAAGAGTTTGGTTGTGATGAAGTAATTGAAGGCATTGGTAAAACTGGCGTTGTAGGAGTAATAAATGGTCAGACAAAACAGTCTAACAAGGTTATAGGTTTACGCGCTGACATGGATGCGCTCCCTATTAATGAAGAGACGGGTTTGGATTATAGTTCGAAAATTCCAGGTGCTATGCATGCATGTGGTCATGATGGTCATACTAGTATGCTGCTTGGCGCAGCAAAATACCTTTGTGAAACAAGAAATTTCGATGGTCAAGCTGTAGTAATTTTTCAGCCAGCAGAAGAAGGTGGCGGCGGTGGCCTGGAAATGTGCAAAGATGGCATGATGGAAAATTTTAAAATTGATGAAGTTTATGGTATGCATAATTGGCCAGGCGTTGAACTGGGTAAGTTTGCAATTAGAAGTGGTCCATTTTTTGCGGCCTCAGATTTTATAGAAGCCATAATTTCGGGAAAGGGCGGACATGCCGCCAAGCCGCACGAGACCATAGATCCAACGGTTATAGCTAGTCAAATTGTTGTGGCACTTCAAACAATAGCCTCTCGGAGATCAGATCCGGTAGAACAAGTAGTTGTTTCCATCACTTCATTTGAAACATCTTCAACCGCGTTTAATGTGATACCGCAAGAAGTTAAAATAAAAGGTACTGTAAGAACTTTAGATCCAGATGTGAGAGATTTAGCTGAGAAAGAATTTTTGCGAATTACCGAGCTTACAGCAGAAGCTATGGGTGGTTCTGCAGATGCAAAATTCACAAGAGGTTACCCCGTCATGTCAAATAGCAGTGAACAGACTGAATTTGCTGCTAAGGTTGCGCGTGATGTCGCTGGTGAATGCGCAGAAGCACCTCTGGTAATGGGGGGTGAAGATTTTGCTTATATGCTGGAAGAAAGACCTGGGGCATATATACTTTTGGGTAACGGCGATAGTTCGCCAGTTCATCACCCTAAATATAATTTTAACGATGATGCTATACCTTATGGCTGCAGTTGGTTAGTTGAGCTAGTTGAGCAGAAAATGCCAGTTTAAGTTCCAGTTAATAACAAGCTGTATACAAACTTATAATTTAACCACCAGTATGGCTCATGTGCCTGCTTATTTGGCCTTTAATATCGGTCCTAGAATAATCAAAATCGTGACCTTTAGGTTTATTATCTATGGCTGATCTAATAGCGCTTTCTAATCGTTCTGGATTATTCGGATATTTTCGTATTGCATCACGCAAGTTAGCATTATTTTCTTGTCCTAAACACATGAAAAGGTCGCCGGTGCATGTTACTCTTACTCGATTACAGGATTCACAAAAATTGTGGGTTAGGGGAGTTATAAATCCAATTTTTTGTTGTGTTTCTTTGACCTTTACGTACCGCGCCGGGCCTCCTGTGTTTTCCTCGAGATCATAAAGTGAATAATTTTCTTCTAATTTATTTCGTAAATCTTTAAGCGACCAATACTGACTTTTTCTGTCCTCTTGTTGAAGTTCTCCCATTGGCATAACTTCGATAAAAGTTAAGTCTAAATTCTTGGATGAGCACCACTCCGTAATAGAAAACAACTCGTTTTCATTGAAGTTTTTTAAAGCCACAGTGTTTATTTTAACGCGCAAGCCTGCATCCTGCGCTGCCTGAATTCCGTCTAAGACTTGTGATAATCGACCCCACCTAGTGACCTTGCTAAACTTTTCCTCATTTAAAGTATCGAGCGAAACATTTATTCGTCGAACGCCCATTTTGTACAAATCATTAGAAAAGCGTCTAAGTTGAGATCCATTTGTAGTTAGTGTTAATTCTTCAAGTAAATCGGTTTGCAGGTGGCGTGATATTCGTTCAAAAAATTTCATAATATCACGTCTGACAAGAGGCTCACCGCCCGTAACACGAAGCTTTTTCACTCCCAATTTGATAAAAGTTGAACACATATAGTCGAGCTCTTCCAATGTTAATAAATCTTTTTTGGGAAGAAACTGCATATTTTCCGACATACAATAAAGGCATCGAAAGTCGCAACGATCAGTCACTGAAAGACGAAGATAGTTGATCTCACGAGCAAATGGATCAATTAATTTTGACTTAACTTCAAAGTGCTCTTGATATTCTTGGGCTTCTAAATTCATTCTCAAGTTGTCTAAAAAAAATTTTAGTTTTTCGCTATTTAAATTTTAACGTTTATTCTCATACAATCCGGAAATTCTTATACATTAATTAATTTTGTTAAACAAAGTAAATCTAACCTAAAAGAAGTTCCTTACCTATTGGAAAGAAATTAGAGGTGCTATTTTTTAAAGAGATAGCAGTCAAGTTTGCGACACCATATATTTCTGTCTCACTGTTGTATAAAGTTTTTACTCGATCCATTAATATATCGAAATCACCGTCCCCAGATGCTAAAACAATAATATCCGATTTACTTGCATATTCCATTATATCAATAGTAATTCCTACATCCCAATCACCTTTTGAAGACCCATCAGAACGATTAATGAATGGTTTTAGTTTTACTTCAAATCCGATGGCTCTAAGAATATTTTGAAACTGGATTTGTTTTGCGTCACCCCTGTCTGTCGCATAAGCAAATGCTCCGATGACTTGTCTTTGGTTGGTTACCTTTTCCCAAAATTTGTTATAATCAAAATTAGCATTAAACGTCTGTTTTGTTGTGTAATAAATATTTTGAACGTCGACAAAAATGGAAACTTTTTGCATGGTCAAACCAGAGTAAACTTAAACGTCATTCAACCGTCACAGACTTGGCTAAATTTCTAGGTTGATCCACGTCTGTGCCTTTTGCAACAGCTGTATAGTAGGCAATCAGTTGAACCGCGACGGCGTAAAGTAACGGGTTTAGCGTATCGATTGTTTTTGGTACTTCAATAGTACTCCAAAATTCCTCATCTGTATTCTCAAAACCTGATTTGTCTGAGAGTAAAACCACCTTGCCACCTCTAGCGGCCACCTCTTGAACATTTGAAATATTTTTATCGAATAGCTTATCTTTAGGGGCTAGAATTATTACTGGAACCGATTTGTCAATTAATGCAATTGGCCCATGTTTTAACTCACCAGACGCATAAGCTTCAGCATGTATATAGCTGATTTCTTTTAATTTTAATGATCCTTCAAGCGCTAATGGATAAACAAGGCCTCTGCCAAGAAACAGAATATCACGTGCCTCTGATAATTTGTTTGCAAGTGCAATGAACTTATCTTTTTTCCCCAGGATTTGACTGATCATGGAAGGTATTTTCAAGAAATGAGAGTATATATTTTTTTGGTCTTTTTCTGAAATTTTTTGTACGTCAGCAGCTGCTTTGATTGATAATGCAAACAGAACAGAAAGCTGACAAGTGAACGCTTTTGTAGATGCAACTCCAATTTCCACACCGGCCAGTATTGGTAAAGAATGATCACTTTCACGCGAAATAGAGCTCTCTGCTACATTAGTAATCGATAATATTTTTTTCGCCTTTCCAGAACAATATCTGAGGGCGGCTAAAGTATCAGCTGTTTCTCCTGATTGACTGACGAAAATGGCCAAAGTGTTTCTTTTGATTGGAGGCTCTCGATATCTAAACTCTGATGCGATATCAATTTCGACCGGAATCCGCGCAATTTCCTCAAACCAGTACTTTGCGACATGACAAGCGTAAAAAGCCGTACCGCATGCAACTAAAGAAATTTGTTCAAAATCATTAAAGTTTAAATTTAAGTTATCGGGAAGAGTTACTTTTCCTGTTTTTTGATCAAAATAATATTCTAGGGCTAAACTTATAACGCGGGGTTGCTCGTGAATTTCTTTCTCCATGAAATGTTGATAGCCATCTTTTTGAATTTGAGTATTTTCAGTGTTAATTTCTTTTATTTCTCGCTTGACTGAATTTTTAGATTGATCCCAGATATCGACAGTTTTTCGAGTAAGAACAGCAAAGTCCCCTTCGTCTAAATATGAAATTTTATTAGTCATGGGAGATAATGCAATGGCATCTGATCCTACGAACATCTCTCCTTTGCCATATCCTATGGCTAAAGGTGAGCCTTTACGAGCAGCAATCATCAAATCGTTTTGACCTTGGAACAAGAAACATAGTGCAAAAGCACCTGTAAGCTTTTCAATTGTTTTTTGGGCAGCTTCGATAGGCTCATTCCCCTCTTCGATCATTGCTTGTGTGAGAAGGGCGATCGTCTCAGTATCGGTATCTGTAGTGTGTTTGATACCCTTTTTTTCTAAATACTTTCGAAGTTCTTGAAAATTTTCTATGATACCGTTGTGAACTACTGCTACCTGTTCTGTCATATGTGGGTGAGCGTTGTTTACACTTGGTTTGCCGTGTGTGGCCCAACGAGTGTGTCCAATGCCAGATTTTCCTTGTATTGGGTCGCGCACTAAAAGATCGCTTAACTCTGCTAATTTTCCAAGCGATCTTCGTCGTCCCAGTTTCCCATCATTAAGTGTCGCGATACCAGCGCTATCGTATCCTCTATATTCAAGTCTTTTCAGAGCATTAACCAATAATGGTCCAACTTCGTGATCACCTAAAATTCCAACAATACCGCACATATGATCCTCAAGATTTATTTTTTTGTTTGCGAAGGAGGTTCATTAATTTCTTACCCATCCCAATTTTATTTTCTTGGCGGGATCTAGCAAAAGCTAAAGCTTCATCCGGTATGTCTTTCGTAATCACAGAGCCGCTGGCCGTCACTGAACTTTTTCCCACTTTTACTGGAGCGACTAGCATAGTATTGGAGCCAATAAACGCACCATCCTCAATGTTGGTGTTGTGTTTGCTTACGCCATCATAATTGCATGTTATCGTACCAGCACCAACATTTACCTTTTCCCCAATTTTAGCATCGCCAATATACGATAAGTGATTAATTTTACTTTTCGGGCCAACGATAGATTTTTTAACTTCCACGAAATTACCGACATTGGCCCCTTCGGAAACTATCGAGCCGGGCCTAATGCGCGCGTAAGGCCCTATTTTGGAATTAGGAAAAATATGACATCCCTCTAAGTGAGAAAAGGCGCGTATAGTCACATTTTCCTCGATCGTCACAGCCGGGGCTATTACAACATTTTGCTCGATAACTGTGCCTTTGCCAATTTCTGTATCAAAAGAGAAAAAAACTGTTTCTGGAGAATTCAATTGAACACCTTTCTCCATAAATTCTATTCTCTTTGCTTTTTGGAATAATTCTTCTGCTCGAGCCAGCTCTTCAAGGGAATTAACGCCAATAGTTTCTTTTTCGTCACATAAAACGAGGGAAGACTTAAAGCCAGCCTTAGCTGCAAGCTCTATACAGTCAGTGAGGTAAAACTCCTTAGATGCATTATCACTTCCTATTTTTGAAATTAAATCAAAAATTAG
>CACAPQ010000020.1 GCA_902534325.1 Paracoccaceae bacterium
TTTTTCTCAGTGAAATGGGACTGTCTGAGGCGGGCTTGGATCGTTTGATACGCGCAGGTTATAATTTATTGCAATTGGAAACATATTTTACATGTGGACCAAAAGAGGCAAGAGCATGGACAGTTAAAAAAGGGACACTTGCACCCCAGGCTGCCGGTGTTATCCACGGCGATTTTGAACGCGGCTTTATCAGAGCTGAGACAATTTCTTTTGATGACTATGTGAATTGCCAAGGTGAGGGTGGAGCCAAAGAAGCAGGAAAGATGCGTGTCGAGGGTAAATCCTATTTAGTCCAGGATGGGGACGTAATGCACTTTTTATTTAATACGTGATTAATATTGCAATTAAAAACATTGCTATTTTTAATTTGAGACCTTGTCCTTGCCGAAACAGATAGTTAAACCGGTCGACGGAGACGTGGCCGAGTGGTCGAAGGCGCTCCCCTGCTAAGGGAGTAGGCGAGGAATCGTCTCGAGGGTTCGAATCCCTTCGTCTCCGCCACTTACTTCTTTTTATTTCTTAAACTCACGGATGGTAGCAGATGTTTTGGGTTTGCCTTTATTATTGGGTTTTCTACTAAATGAGGTTTTAACAGGCTTAGGAGTAAACCTTTTACCTGGACCAATAATCTTTCCAAGGTTCAATGGATACATGTTCGTTGAAATTGGACATCAATACTATTGTGTATCCAGTTTTTGTGACACGATTTTTTTGGTCTATTAGGCCTTTTTCTCTCGCAATCTGAGCTGCCCTTTTCAAATTATCTGTCTTTCCGACACGCTTACAGTGATTGATTAAAATTGTTTTCTGGGTTTTCACACCAACACGCACCATCTAAAGCTCCTACAAGCGCCGATAATTAAACTGTTGGTTGAATTAAATATTAAAATTTATTTTTTAAAAAAGAAACAAAAAAAATTATTTCTCCCTGAGAATTTTAAAGTTGCCTAAAAATTAGCAAGTTGCAAAATTTTTGCCTTATAAAAAGGTTTTTGATGTGATTTTAGCTATCGGTGTGCTGCCTTTTGTTTTGTTTTTGGTCGTCGAAGCATAACCACAAACTATGAAAATGAGCCCAGCGTTTGACGAAATGTGGGCCGATGGTTCTGCGATTCGGCGTCCATATCAAAATATTAAGGCGTGGTTAGATAGTGAAGACCGGCCTTCACTTAAAGCCAAGCGTAGGGATGCGAATGATTTATTTAGACTGACGGGAATAACATTTAATGTGTATGGCTCCTCGGAAGGTGAGGAAAGGCTTATACCGTTTGATATTATTCCGCGGGTAATAACTTCCAATGAATGGAACAAAATCTGCAAGGGCCTAGAACAAAGGGTTCGAGCAATAAATGCTTTTTTGTATGATATCTATCATAGCCAGGAGATAGTAAAGGCAGGTATATTACCTCTGGAGATGCTAAAAAATAATCCAGCATTTTTGTTGCAAATGATAGGTGTAAATCCGCCAGGTCAAATATACACTCATATTTCAGGTGTTGATATAATTCGAACCGAAGAAAACGATTTTTATGTTCTTGAGGATAATATACGCACGCCTTCTGGAGTCAGCTATATGCTCGAAAATAGGGAAACGATGCTGCAAATGTTTCCTGAATTATTTACAAAAAATAGGGTACAGCCGATACAGAACTATCCGCAAGAATTGCTTAATTCTTTAAAGGATACTGTGCCTGAGACTGTAGAAAATAAACCGACCGTGTGTTTGCTGACGCCTGGATTATACAACTCTGCCTATTTTGAACATGCATTTTTAGCAGACCAAATGGGAATAGAGTTAGTACAGGGAAACGATTTAAAAGTAGTAGATGGTTTTTTGGCTATGCGCACCACTCAAGGCCATCAAAAAGTTGATGTATTATACAAGCGTTTGGATGATAACTTTCTTGACCCTTTAAATTTTAATGAAAAAAGTAGTTTGGGTGTGCCAGGCCTGTTTGACGTATATAGAAAGGGTCGAGTTACAATTGCAAATGCACCGGGTACAGGCATTGCCGATGATAAGGCTATATATTCATTCATGCCAGAAATCGTGCAGTTTTATAGTGGAGAGTTTCCCTTATTGCAAAATGTACCTACATGGCGATGTGCAATTAAGGATCAACTCCAATATGTTTTAGATAATATAAGTGAGCTAGTAATTAAACAGGTTCATGGTTCAGGAGGATATGGTATGCTAATTGGGCCGGCAGCCACCAAGAAAGATATATCAAATTTCAAAAAAAAGTTGATCGCAACACCTCAAAATTACATAGCGCAACCGACTCTAAGTTTATCTACAGTACCAATATTTACCAACAAGGGTTTTGCTCCAAGGCACGTTGATTTAAGACCGTTCGTTCAAATGTCACCAAAAAAAATAAATATTGTTCCTGGCGGACTAACGCGAGTTGCTATGTCAAAAGGTTCACTAGTAGTAAATTCATCACAAGGAGGAGGAACCAAGGATACTTGGGTTCTAGAAAACTGATGTTAGGCAATACTGCTAATGGCCTTTTTTGGACCTACAGACTTTTGGAAAGAGCTGAAAATATGTCAAGGTTGATAGAGACTGGGCAGCGAATTGCATTAACAAGATTAAGTAGCTCTGACGAACAATGGTTATACGTAATGCAAACCTCCGCAGTATCGGAGGAATACGAGAAACAGTATTCTAAAGTCGAAAAAGAAGCTGCCGTTGATTGGATTTTGAGACATCCCGAAAATAAATCTTCGATTTTATCTAGTATTACTTCAGCGAGGCAAAACGCAAAAATGGTTCGACATGCTCTTACGACTGATGTTTGGGAAGCAATCAATGGATCTTTTCTTGATATTCAAAAGCTTCTAAAAGCCAAGACAAGAGAAGGAGACCTTCCACTTATTATGCGTACTATTAAACAGAGCGCCGCGTTTGTTAGAGGTGCTACATATGGTACAATGTTAAGAAATGAAGAATATGATTTTTGTCGGCTAGGTACTTTTATTGAGCGGGCCGATAATACTGCGCGAATTTTAGATGTAAAATATTACGTACTACTACCCTCTGCAAAAGCTGTTGGCACTTCGATTGATAATGTTCAATGGGAAACAATTTTGAGATCGGTTTCTGCTTATGGAGGATTTAGACTGGAATATGGACATGAAGCTGGACCTGACGATATAGCTAAATTTCTTATCCTAGATAAACGTATGCCAAGAAGTTTAATATATTGCTGTGATATACTAAAACTTCATCTTTCAAGCTTATGTTCGGCTTATCGAAATAAGCCGCCATCTTTATCGCAAATCATGCAGTTGCAAAATAGGTTTTTAACTCATGATATTGAGGCAATTTTCAAATTTGGATTGCATGACTTTCTACAAGAGATGATTTCTCTTTTTGGAAATTTAAGTGATCAAATTGAAATTGATTATAGATTTTACGAATGAAGAAGTTATACGTTACTCACAAAACAAGTTACTCTTTTGAGGCGGGGCCGCTAAGCGGTCTGCAGCAAATTAAAAAAACTCCCTATTCCGACTCTAGCCAAATGGTCTTAAATTGGTCGCTTTCACTCAAAGGAGCAAAGGAAGAATTTTCGTTCATAGACTCATTTAACAATAATGTGCATTTGATTAGAATAGAGCCGAGAACTAAGTGCCTTGTCATAGAATGTGAAGGACATGTAGAGGTAACAGATAACTTCGGAATAAGAGGCTATGAAACAAGTACTATACCCTTATGGGTTTGGACTGAGCAGACTAACATTACCAAGCCCGGATCAAATATTAGAAAAATGGTTAAAGGTCTGTCACTTAAAGATAATATTAGTGATTTTCACAAACTTATGGAACTAATAAATCGGTCGCTGGATTTTGAGAAGAACATAACGGACGTTAAAACCACTGCAGAGGCGGCGGTCAAAAGTGGCTATGGTGTTTGTCAAGATTTCACAAATATATTCATAGCTTGTTGTAGGTTACATGGACTGCCTGCGCGTTATGTATCAGGTTTTCTACTTTTAGAAAATAACCAAGTTCAAGAAGCTATGCATGCTTGGGCTGAAGTGTTTGTCGAAGGTTTAGGTTGGGTAGGTTTTGACACAGCTAATAATGTTTCGCCAGATGACAGGTATATCCGGGTGGCACTTGGCCGAGATTACGCTGATGCCGCTCCGATTAAAGGTTTGACACGTGGCGTTCAAAATGAGTGCCTATCTGTATCCATTATGATTTCGGAGCAATAACGACATGAGTTACTGTGTTGGAATTTTGACAAAATTTGGTCTAGCTTTTATGTCCGATACGAGGACAAATGCCGGTTTAGACGATCTTTCGCAATTCAAAAAACTTTTTACTTGGGGCCGCTCAGATGACAGACTATTCACACTCTTAAGCGCGGGTAATCTTGCGACAACACAGGCGGTCGTATCGGAAATTGAGCAAGATTTTAAGAAGAGTAAAGGCCGGCTACTTAATTGCAAATCGATGTTTGAAGTGGCAGAATTTGTGGGCCAGCAGTTGCATAATAAAGTAAAAAAACACTCAGAAAACGAGATAAATGCCGAAAGTACATTTAAGGCTAGCTTGATATTGGGTGGTCAGATTAAAGGATCAAAACCTTCTCTTTTTCTTATATACCCAGAGGGAAACTTTATAGAAGCAACTGAAGATACCCCATTTTTTCAAATAGGTGAAATAAAATACGGGCGTCCAATCCTCGTAAGAGGATATCGGCACGATCTTAGTATGAAGGATATTTTTAAACTTTTAATTGTAAGCTTTGACTCTACATTGAAAGCCAACTTAACGGTTGGTTTTCCTCTAGATTTTCAGATTTACTTCATCGATGCCCTAGAGCCTGGTGTAGCGGGTCGTTTAAAAGAAAATGATCCATACTTTGTCGATGTTAGTAATGCCTGGAGTAAAGGTCTTGAAGATTTATTATTGAGCCTACCAGCCTTAACGCTGCGCTCAGAGGAAAATGATCCAGCAAAATAATTTCACAGTGGACGCACACATATATAAAGTTTCGAACTCCTCACTGTCCGCCATTTACCTGTAAATAAGTAAATGATAACAACGATTTGGAAGTTTAAAGGTAAATTGTATCCCCCAATAGGTTTAAGCGTAGAAACTCCCTATAAACGTTCCATCAGCCCAGTAAATCTTATAAAGCTTCTTTCTGGGCTTAATGTTCTTTTCTAGCTTACTTATTCTTGCTTTGAAGTTACGCATTGGCGCTATTCGGTCATTTCTTCCAGACCGTAAATGGTATATTCGCAACCGTTATCTTTATCCCACTGTAATTCTTCTGGACTGCTCATAAATGCACCCATTGCTTCCATGTCAGTGACATTCATGCAAGCCATGAACTCTTTTTCACCTAATTCTGCAAAACGCCATTCTGTTACAAAGTCACCAGCTCCTGCTGCCATGTCTGCTTTAATCTTTGCGTGGAGAACGTTCGCTCCCGCTTCCACAGTTCCTCTAACAAATACATTCATTGGTTTATCTCCTTTAATTTTCTTGTGCTTGCCTTGAAGCTAAGACTTTATACGGTAACTCGTGCAAATTCATCCAACCAAAGCATAGAGGGTGCGCCTGACAATAAAGTTGGAAACTTAGTCATAAATTCGCTTCCTTCCACTCTTTCAGGTGTAGCATTGTAGTTGTCGAAGTCTTCTTTGTTTTCCCATGCTTCCCACAAATTCCAGACAACATTACCTTCTTCATTCATGAACGTCTTTGGAACTTTGTAAAATGGGGCAAAATATACGGATAAAATGAAGTATCTAATTTGCTGGCGTGCAATTTTTTCCAAAGAAACCCAAAAACTGTATTTAAAGATAATCCATTGCTGATTATTAAGACTAGAAAATTGGATTACAGTTATACTGATGCATCTGTTTATTATTTATTACAAAAAAGCTGAATTGATCGTGGGTTAAAACAAGTGTTTGCTGTCTACTCAAATTCAGTAATATTTTTCTCAGTGTTTTTGAAACCATCTCATGGCAGAACAATAAAATATCTTCTGATTTATCAATATCATTCAGAAAGGACGTTAAGCGATTTTCTAAAAGTGCGAAGCTTTCTCCTTCTGGCAGCTGAAAGTTCCAGCAGTCTCTTTCTCTCTTTTCTTGCATTCCAGGAAAACGCACCTCGATCTCTTCTGAATTGAGGCCCTCCCAGGCTCCAAAGCCATGCTCCTTAAGCCGATCATCATAAGTAATTTCTGTTACATATCGGGCGTCTGCCAAAGCAATTTTTGCTGTACTTCTAACTCGACCAAGTGGGCTACAAATTACCCTGAACTTTTTTTCCCTGCAGAAAGTTTTAAGGCCAAATTGTATAGCTTTAGCTTGGCTTTTCCCTAGCTCTGTTAATTCTGAATCTAACCAACCTTGTTTACGACTTTCAAGGTTCCATTCTGTTTGACCGTGTCGACAAATTAATATCACAATTATTCCTTCCTCGGATGGTGAGCTAGGATTAGCCTAACACTAAAAACAAAAGATATTTTGCTCAAATTGCTAAGCCCATTAATTTTCAATGCTCGCCAAAACCATGGTTACAAAATCGGGTATTTTGTCTTTTTCAATCCACCTAGCAACAATTACAAGCTCATTTTCAGGATCTATGTAGATAATTTGGGCACCAACTCCCATTGCATAAAACGCTGAACTAGGGGCACCAGGAAACATCCCATTTTTAGCATCATTCAACCACCAAAGGTACCCATAAATAGGTGATAGAGGGCAGGGAGTAAGGCATTCATCTACCCATTTCTCAGGAATTATTTCGCGACCATTCCACCAACCTTTATTAAGCATTAATTGGCCTACTCGGGCGTGATCTAAGCTACTTATCCAAATGCCGCCGCCCCAGTGAGCTCCACCAGATACCGATTGCAGTCTTTTTCCATTAATTTCTAACCAAGAGTTATCGTAACCATGCCATTCCCATGTGTCTGATGCCCCAATTGGATCCATAATTCTATCTTTTAAGACTTCAGGAAGAGGTCGGCCGAATGCATGCATTAAGGCCAGCGATAACCGGTTTACGCGCACATCATTATACTCCCAGTATGCACCGGGCGGGTGCAAGTTACGTTTACTTCCCCGTTTATCAGAGTGGACAGAATTACCAACTACATCGCGATAGTGATCAATCCAGTCTGGCTTTTCCCAAAGTGTTCCCTCCCATTCACTTGTGAGCTGCAACATATGAGCCCAGGTAATATTTTTATTTTGCTCAGACTCAAAACCACCATCTTTTACGATATTTCTTACCGGGGCATGAATATCTGGAATGATACCATCATGAACTGCAATTCCTGTACACAAAGAAATATAGCTTTTGCTAATGCTAAAAGTCATATCAACAAAGTCAATATCGCCCCAAGTTTTAATGAGTTGGCCTTTCCGAAGGATGACTCCAGAGCCCGCCTTTCTTCTTTTTACTGGTCCTATAGTTTTGCCGATAGGCCATGGTTCTTCAAAGTGCCCCTGTTCCAGTGCAGCTCCTATATCGCGATCCATTTTGGACTCGTTTTCAATTGCAAACTCTATAGCTTTAGAGAGTAATTGTTCTTGAACTCCTACCTTTTGTGGCTCAGTTAATTTGAAACTTAACATCTCAAAACTCCCTAAGGTTTGATATCTTTCTGTCTATTTAAGTAATCAAAGACTAGGCGACGCATCTATCACAAACAATTTGCGCATATGCTCGTGGATAATCCATTCGCCTTTCCAGCCTTGAGGTAAAACTAAAAGGTCACCAGCTTCTATTTCCCTTGGCTTATCGCCGTCTACCATAGTTACCGTGGCTTTTCCTGTGATTATATGGCAATATTCACCCGCGGCTGTTCGATCCGCTGTGAAATGCCCCGGTTGGCATTCCCAAACCCCTATTTTACAATGCCCATCAGCAGAGGTCCAAAGTATCGAAGATGCTTCTTGTTGGCCAAGAGTTAGAGATGTAGGTTTGTTCCTAAAATCATCTAATGCTAAAGCTGCCAGTTTTTTGAAAACTTTATGATCCGTCATTTAACTGTTCCCTCACAAAACTATCTTTCAAGCTTCTTCTTCTTGCAACTTAACAGGGCCAGAGTTCCACGGAAACCTTCCCTTAAATGGCGCGTAGAAATCCCTTATTTTCTGCATATCTGATAAAAGGTTATCTGTTGTTATTATTGGAACACCAAAACCTCCGCGTTTATTTCCATAATCCAAAAAGGTAGGGAGTATAGGAACTTCGGCGCCTTTTGCTATATGATAAAAACCGGATTTCCAAAAATTTGCCCGTGCCCTTGTGCCCTCAACAGGTACAACTAGTAAAAAGTTTTCACGTTGGCTAAATAAAGAGATCATATTGTCAACGATTTGATTTTTTTTACTGCGATTAATGGATATCCCTCCCATCAAGCGCAGCAAGTAACTAAAAGGTTTGATAAACAGATTGCTTTTCCCCATCCAGCTAATTTTCAAACCAAAGGCGCCAGCGAAAAGAAGCATAAGAATAAAATCCCAGTTTGAAGTGTGGGGAGCTGCAATCACCACACAATTTGTAACCGGTGGATTAGTTTTATCTAATGTCCATCCAGATATTTTGAGTAAATTTTCGCACAACCATCTGGTTATAAACATTTAATAACTTTCGAGATAGAATAAAACAAATTGCACCTTACTTTTCTGTACTAGCCAGACTTTTCATATTTCAATTTACAAGCACCCGATCTGTTAGTTCATCTGAAGATGATAGGCAAACGAAGATTGGCAGATTTGAGATTTTTTTCTATTGATGTGAAATCAAAAAGTTTATATTTAATTCAACCGTTGACATTATAGCTTATTAAGTTCACTAGCTGCGTTAAAAGGCAAAATATCGCGTGAGCAGTTATTGATTTTGAGTTCTTATAAAACCTTTAGTCAGTGATGAATTTTAATAGAGTTTCCAAATTCACGCGTGGAAACAGGGGTACAACGCACCCACGAATTGACTTTTGGAGTGCAATTAAACCTCTGGAATAAAATTTACACTGTAGAGAGTTGCCTCTCCATGAAAGGATTATAATGAATTCGTTTAAAGACTTAGGCGTCCCCCAAAACTTGTTAAACAAGCTTTCCGCTCAGGGTATAGACGAGCCAACGCCTATTCAATGTAAAGCAATACCAAAAGCGTTAGATGGTAGAGACATCCTAGGCTTAGCGCAAACTGGTACAGGCAAAACTGCAGCATTTGTTCTTCCACTTTTGGCCCAAGTTTTGAAAATTGGAGGTAAACGGGAAGAAAAATCCGTCCAAAGTTTGATTTTAGCGCCGACACGAGAACTCGCAAAACAAATTGATACTACAATTAAGGCATTTGTTGAGGGGTCGCACTTACGCGTCAGGCTCGTTGTTGGTGGGATTTCGATATCAGGACAGATTAAACGGCTCTCTAAAGGTTCAGATATATTGGTTGCCACGCCTGGTCGCCTTATTGATTTGCTTGAGCGCAATGCTGTTAGGTTAGATGATACAAAATTTCTAGTTCTGGATGAGGCCGATCAAATGTTGGATCTTGGGTTTATTCACAGCCTTCGTAAAATCGCTGATTTGCTGCCAGAGAACCGTCAAACAATGCTGTTTTCGGCTACGATGCCAAAAAAAATGAGTGAGTTGGCATCAAGTTATTTAAGTGATCCGATAAGAGTAGAGGCAGCGCCCTCTGGCAAAGTGGCAGATAAAATCACGCAATCTATTCACTTTGTTTCAAAACAGGATAAAAATAAACTTCTTACGGATTTATTAGCTCACCACAAGAGCGAATTAGCTATTGTGTTTTCTAGAACGAAGCATGGTGCAGAAAAACTTTTAAAAACGATTATAAATTCTGGTTGCTCCGCAGTATCGATTCACGGAAACAAATCTCAAGCGCAAAGAGAGCGCGCACTTGATGCATTTCGCTCTGGGAAAAATAAAGTTTTGGTCGCGACAGATGTTGCAGCTCGCGGCCTGGATATTCCCTTAGTTAAGCATGTTTATAATTTTGATCTACCAAATGTGGCTGAAAATTATGTGCATAGAATTGGTAGAACGGCTCGAGCAGGTTCTGATGGTTGTGCTATTGCATTTTGTTCCTCAGAAGAAATATCGGAGTTGAGGGCAATTCAAAAGCTTTTAGGTGCTTCGATCCCAGTGGCATCGGGCAAACCGTGGATAGATTTTGACGCGGAAATGCGCACTAGAAAAAATTCTAAATCACGAACAAAGAGCAGGTGGAATAGGAAAAAATTCACTGGTTCAAGTAAGAAAAAGAACTCTTTCGCTTCGCCTCATAAAAGTCACCGTGGAAGATCTGGAAAGGCTACTTTGGTCGCTTAGGTAAGACTAAAAAGGTCAGTCTAAAGAGACTATAGTGCTAAATTTAAATTCTTCTGCCTAACGTATATTTTATAATTTATTTATTATTTTAGACCTTGGCGATTTTTATGATTTGTAGATTTATTTTATCGAGTGAATACCTTGTAAGTTTGTATAGTATTCGTTCGCTCGATACCTTCTATATTCAACAAATTGTCGTTTATATATCTACCAATATCTTCTCCAGAGGGGACTCGAAGTTTAAGTAATAGATCAAAATCGCCGCTTATAGAATAGAGTTCTGAGTGGATTTCGCGGAGCCCAATTTCATCTGCAACATTGTAAGCTGTTCCTGGTTTGCATCGAATTTGCACGAAAAGTGTGGTTGTCATCTAAAATCTCTCTCGTTAAAGCAGCGCTGCTTTTAATTTGCGAAATAAATAGCGGATTTATTGTAATAGGACAAACATTAAAGCGCGCTCAGTAAATTCAAAATTCTTTTGGTTATAACTTGATTATATAGTCCTGAGTTTTTTTAACAGGATTTAACTTGTTTCACGTGCTTGACCTACTTAAACATTTAAAAATTTCAAGGATTTGAATAACTTTTTTGGGATTAAAAGGTTTTTAAATGCCTATTTGAAAACATAAGAATATGAAGTAATGAATTTCGTATGAATCGTTGGATGTTGTCTTCGGTTCACGGCTTTGAATTTTGGTTTTATGGAGACTAAAAATGAATACAGTAGTGAATAGCTGGAATGAATGGGATCCTTTAAAGCATGTGATTGTTGGCCGTGCAGATGACTGCCATATTCCTCCTGAGGAGCCCGCATTGGAAGCTAAAGTCCCGGAAGATAGTGACATGCGAGGAAAATGGGGCAGGCGGCCTCAAGAAACTATTCATAGGGCTAATGAGTTATTGGATAATTTTGCTTCTCTGCTTGAAAAACGGGGAATAAGGGTGGATCGTCCTACACCGATTGATTTTTCTTTACCCGCAATAACTCCAGATTTTAGTACAGAGAGCCAATTTGGATGTATGCCACCACGTGATGTACTTCTTACGGTAGGATCTGAAATCTTAGAGGCGACGATGTCTTACCGCTGTCGCTGGTTTGAATATCTTTGCTATCGACCATTAATGGAAAAATACTGGGTGGAAGACCCTAACTTTCGTCACGAAGCAGCCCCCAAACCGAGGCTAACAGACCGAGATTATCGTCCCGACTACTTGTCTGAAAAAATCGGAATTGAAAAACGCTTAAAATGGACAGCAGAAAAGTTTTTTGTGACGACAGAAGAGGAGCCGTTATTTGACGCTGCAGATGTTCTTAGATTTGGTAAAGATTTAGTAGTGCAGCATGGCTTTACAACAAATCAGCGAGGTATCGAGTGGCTTAGCAGGCATTTTCCTGAGCATCGTGTTCATACTGTAAATTTCCCAGGTGATCCATATCCGATCCACATTGATGCCACTTTCACTCCTATTAAACCAGGCTTGATATTAAATAACCCACAACGCCCTCTTCCAGACGAGCAACGAGTAATGTTTTATAAAAATGACTGGGAGATTATAGATGCTGCCCAACCTGCACATAATACACCACCGCCTCTTTGTTACTCCTCAGTGTGGTTAAGCATGAATGTACTAGTTTTGGATCCCAAGACGGTGTGTGTGGAAAAATCAGAAGTTTATCAAGCAGAACAGATGGATAAGCTTGGTATGGAAGTCGTTGAAGTTGAACTCCGTGATGCATATGCATTTGGAGGTGGCTTACACTGCTGTACAGCAGATGTTTTCCGAGATAGTACAATGGAAGACTACTTTGCAAATCTTTAAAAATAAATTGTAAAGTCAAAAGATTTAAAAATAATTGGCAAACTTCTTATTTTACTTTGACAGGATCTAGATGACAAAATTTTTTGATGCAATTTCTAAAGCAATAATGAAGCAACGGCGGAAGATGTTGGCTAGAGCAATATTTGACCGTTACGGTGGCCTTGTTCAAAGAGGGCCCTATGCAAACATGAAGCTTGGAGACAGGTCAAATATTTCTCAGGGGCCTTTAGGATTAAAAATTCTAGGACTGTATGAAAACATCGTAGTCGAAAAGATATCTTCTTTAAAAAAATTTGATGATTTTATTAATTTTGGGGCAGCGGACGGGTACATGGCTCTTGGACCTCTTTTTAACAAGTCTTGTAAAAGAGCGATTTGTTTTGAAATGACTGAAGAAGGGAGGGCTGCGGTAAAAAGAAACGCTGATATGAATAACCTTGGTGAAGATCTTGTTGTTAGAGGAGAAGTTAATTCGGATGTTGTTAAATTTTTGGAAGAATTAAGGGTCAATCCAGTTAAATCCGTCGTTCTTTGCGATATCGAAGGAGCAGAGTTTAGTGTTCTAACAAAGGAAATTTTTTCTTTTCTAAAGGGAGCGACGATAATAATTGAGCTTCATGATAAATTAATGAATGACGGATATGACCTGCGTGAAAAGTTGATAGAAAACATACCTAAAGATGCGAAGTTAGAAATTCTTAGCTATAAACAGGCTGCAACTTTTGAGGGTATAAGTGATTTGGAAGAATTAAGTGATAATGATAGAGCCCTCGTAATGTCTGAGGGACGAAAATATTTTGGGGAATGGTTAGTCGTTGAATACATAAATAATTAGTATCAACTAACTGAAAAAAAGATAAAACTTAAATTATAATTTTTTACTATTTTTTAGACTTTGAGGTTAAAGCTAAAATTATAACTGGGGCAGGAATTAATAATTCGAGCAACACAAAAAACAGTTATTATGGGCGAAACGAAACTTTTTAGTAAAATAAGATTCAAGTCTAAAGCTAAATACTAGGTTTTTTATTTGCATTTTATTCCTTGAATTTTAAACTTATCAGATCGAAACAATATTAATTGGTGGGAACTTATTACGCAGTAACTTTACTTTGCTGTGGGTTAATTTGGGCTTATAGCTATATTGTAATTATTTCTGACAGTTTTATTGTATCTTTATGGTTTATCGACTCGGCGCAATCGCAATTCTTATTATCCTTTTGTTTCTATTTTTTGCTGAAAGAACTGGACGCCGCTATCCGATTGCATATGTTTTAATTGCCTCGATAATCGGGTTCATGTTACTTGTCGGGCTCTTAGCAGAATAAGAGCTTTGGAAATAGACAATAAAAAAGCGCTGCGGTAAAGTTTTGATAAATCGAAAGGTTTTGGAATAGATAATGCCACAATGCCGTAATTGCGAAAGAGAATTGATTGAAGATGCAGCATTTTGCCCTAGCTGCTCACTCGAAAATCCTTTGAGTGATGACAAAGTAAAACGAAAAATTTCCTTCAATAGTTTGTCGTTTTTTAGTACGGCGTTGTTTTGGTTTTGGGCAGTGCCTCTATGGATTGTGCTTTGGTTTACTTTAGGTATGTTTGTTAGTTCTGGAATATTATGTGTTTTAGTTATTTTCAGGGCGATTTCAGAATTTGTTAGTTTTCAAAAATCATTTGATGATTGAGGGCTAAATTTTAAACACGGTAAAATTTTAGGAGTACTTGGTAATGGATTTTGAATTGGTGGGTAAAAAAGCCATTGTGAGTGCTGGTGGTTCAGGTATCGGTCATACTATTGTTGAAGAATTCATTAAGCAAGGAGTCTCAATCTCCACATGTGATATTGATAAAAACTGTATTCAGGAATTGCATAGTAAATATCCTCAGATATATGCAGAGGTTGTTGATGTTGGGGACGAATGGGCCGTCAAACAGTTTTGCTTAAAAAGTATTGAGTTTTTAGGTGGGTTGGATTGTCTTGTAAATAATGCTGGTGTGGCTGGCCCAACTTCGCCTATAGAGGATATTGACGCTGAGGACTGGTCACGCTGCTTAAATGTATGTCTTAGTAGTCAGTTTTATTTTGTAAAGTCTTGTTTAAAGCAGCTTCGCAAAAGTTCCTCCGCTTCTATTATCAATCTTTCATCCGCAGCAGGAAAACATGGTTTTGCTCTCAGAACACCATATGCCTCAGCCAAATGGGGGGTTATTGGGTTTACTAAGTCATTATCCATCGAATTAGGCAAAGATAAAATTCGGGTTAATGCAATTTTACCAGGGTTAGTTGCTGGAGACCGTCAGCAAAATGTTCTGCGAAATAAAGCACAAATGCTGGGTAAATCCTTTAACGAGGTTGAAGAAGAGGCATTTTCTTTCACTTCAATTAAAGAGTATGTCAAAGCACAGGACATTGCTGATCAAATAATGTATCTAACATCAGAGGCTGGAAAGCATATTTCAGGACAAGCAATTTCAATTGATTGTGACACTAAGATGCTTCTTTAATAAACCAAGTTTTGAATAACCATTATTCAAAATTAATCATCAAGATTTATTGTTTTACAAATTTTAAACTTCTTGCCTAATCTCTTAATTAAGAGCAACGTTAATTCATAACTACCTCAGAATGAGTGATCATGGAAATCAATAACCCACGTGGTATTCTATTGATGGCATTAGGATTTGCCTTGTTTGCCGTCGCAGACACAATCGCAAAAGTATTATTAGAGTACTACCCACCAGTACAAGTTGTTTTTATTAGGATGTTAGGCTTGTTTTTGGGCGTGAATTTAATAATGGTTTACAACTTACAATGGGTTGGGAAAACACAGAATTTATCTAAACAATTACTGCGAGGGCTTGCTCAAGCTGGGTCGGCTTTAAGTTTCCTAGTTGGTTTAAGAACCATACCAATTGCAGATGCGACCTCAATTGCCTTCGTAGCTCCATTATTTGTTATCATTTTTAGTTATTTTATTCTAAAAGAGCCTATTGGTATCCGACGCTGGTTCGCGGTAATCATTGGGTTTTCTGGTACATTGATAATTATTAGACCTGGTTTTGAAATTATTAACCTAGGCCATATATTTATAATTATCGCGGCATTACTTTTTGCATTACGCCAAATAATATCGAGACTTCTTGCTCCTACCGACGACCCACTATCGACAGCTTTTTTCACCGCATATACCAGTGTTTTTATTTTTGTTTTATTCCAGCCTTGGGCTTGGACGCCCATTACAGATAAAAACCATATTTTTCTTTTCTTCGTTTTTGCTTCTCTTGCAGGTATCGCTGAATTTTTAGTTATAAAATCATTACAAGTAGCACATGCGGTTGTCGTTTCACCTCTCCAATATACTCTTTTGATTTGGGTGACCATTTTTGGATTCGTTATTTGGGGCATACTCCCTGACTTCTGGACGTTTTTTGGAGCAGGGGTCATTATAGCAACTGGTTTATATTCGCTACATCGGGAACGTTTGGGAAAAATTCCTTAAAGGTAATTTTAAATACAAGAGCTCGAATGAAATATATTTTTTTAATTCTATCAACTTTGCAATTTTTTCTAATCACAAGTGCAGGTGCTGATTGTCATAAGTGCAACTTTGACAATAAAAATTTGGCTAATTTAAAATTTAAAGACCAGGATTTATCTTATGCCTCGTTCAAAGGGGCATATTTAGTAAACACTGACTTTTCTAGGGCAAATCTTCAAGGGGCGATCTTCGATGACGCGTATGCTAATGGCGCTTTGTTTATCGGTGCTCAGCTCAATAACTCTTCATTCAAGAATGCGGAATTAGAGCTGGCTAATTTTAAAAACGCATCAATGAAGAATGTAACATTTGATGGCGCTTATCTTGTTCATGCCAATTTATCCAAGAAACAAGTTCTAGAAAGTAAGTTCTGTGAAAATGTAGTTGCAGACGCTATGAAATTCAGCGGTTTATGCGAAAAGTGACTTACTAATTTAATTAATTCTCTTGGATACATAAATTTCCTAACAGAATCAATTAAATGCTCAGTGTATCTAAAAAATATGCTATAATAAAAATTATTCTAATTTAGCTTTCCTTTACTTTTTTTATTATTTGCTATACACCTAAGTCAAACTCAGGGTGATTGTTTTGCGGGGTTGTCATGATTGACGATGCAAATATCACCGATTATCGCCAAATTTTATTGGATTTTGTTCGGTCGTTTGGTGTAGATGACCTTCTAAAGGCTTGGACAATATGTCGTATGCGTAATTGGATTGACGAATATGGTGAAGTCACTTCAGAAGGTGTAGCCCAAGTTCTTTCCTATAAAAAGATTTCCACGATAACCCCGTAAAATACGCCAGAAAAATACTTCATATCATTTTGCGTTAAAGGTAAAAACTTGCTTATCTTCGATAATATAAGAATTGATAAGCTTTTTTGCTTTTTCCGAAACTAGCCATTCTTCTATTTTTTTAACCAGTTTGCTTTCAACATGGGAATGCTTATTTTTATTGATTGGCAAAAATGAATATTGATTATGAAGCAATAGATCACCTTCAAATTGAATTTCTAAATTCCCTTTATTTTTATGGTTAAGCCAAGTGGCCTTATCTGATAAAATATATGCATCAAAAGCCACCGCAATATTTATAGCTTTTCCCATAGTAGAACCGACAGAAATATATTTAGTTCCAATTTTTTTAGGATTGAAATTTATTTTCTTCCATATTTCTATTTCTTTTTTGTGAGTTCCACTTAAATCGCCCCTACTGACAAATTCAGTATTCGCTTTCGAAAGATTTCTGAAAGCTTCGAGTAAGTTATCTGAGAATTTAATTTGTGCGGGATCGTTTGCTGGACCTAAAATCACATATTCGTTAAACATAATTTCACGTCGATGTTTTGCAAAACCTGTTTTGACAATCTCTTCTTCATCAGGCTTTGAGTGCACTAAGATTGCGTCTACATCTCCATTTTCTCCTAGTTTTATGGCCTGGCCAGTTCCTACGACTATAAGCTGTATATCAATTTCCAGATCGGTCTCAAGATGAGGAATGAGATGGTCACTCAATCCAGAATTATGAAATGAGGATGTAACCGCTAACCTAACTTTTTCGGCCAGTGCTGAGGTTACTTGAAGCAATATCAACATAAAGCATATTAGTAGTGCGCGCATCATAGAACAATGTCGCCCGCCAAGAACTGTTTCGCTGCTTTGCTAGGAGGCTCAGTCAAAAATTGTTCTTTATAGCAATGCGCTTCTACAATTCCATTGTGAAGAAATATAATGTCCTTTGCCAGCCTTTTTGCCTGCCCTAGATCATGAGTAGACATTAATATTTTTGTGCCCTTACTTGATGCTGAAATTAAAATATCTTCGATAGCTTTTTTGGTTGCTCCATCAAGTGAAGCTGTTGGTTCATCTAGAAATAACATTTTTGGTTTGGTAATAAGAGCCCGCGCCACAGCTATAGCTTGCATTTCGCCACCTGAAAGAAGCACCGCTTGTTGTTTGATTTTTTCTTCAAGCCCAATTTTTTTGGCCCAAATAATAGCTTCTTTGGTAGCGGTCGACTTTGAGAGTCCTCTTACTTTCAGAGGGAATGTCAAATTTTCGGCCACAGTTCTACGCAACATGATTGGCGATTGAAAAACGAAAGCTTGCTCAGCAGCTGCTAGGCTATGTGAAATGGTCCACTCAACTTTTCCCGATGACAATTTTTTTAAACCATGTATGGCTTCTAATAAAGTTGTTTTACCTGACCCGTTTGCGCCAAGCAGAATTGAAATACCATTTTGTTCAATCTCTAGATTAATTGGGCCTATTAATCTTTTTCTTTTTATATTTACCTTAACATCTGTAACACGCAACGGAAACATTACCGTAAACCTCCGCGTTCAGTTTTTCCAAGCCAATGCGTTGTGAAGCTTACTGAAATTGCCAAAGAAATCAGTACAAAGCCAAGTGCCAGAGCTAGAGCAAAGTCACCTCTAGATGTTTCTAGGGATATAGCCGTTGTAAGTACACGTGTGGCATTATCAATATTACCGCCTACTATCATTATAGCTCCAACTTCACCAATTCCGCGCCCAAACCCTGCTAAACATGCGGTGATCAAAGCCTTTTTGCTGTCCCACATTAATGTTCCCAAACTCTGCATTTTTGATACATTGATGGAAATAAGGAGATTGCGATAGTCCACCCAAAGCCCTTGCATAGATTGATGAGCTATGGATGTTATCAAAGGTGTAATAATTATAGCTTGCGCGATGATCATGGCGGAGGTTGTGTAGAGTAAGCCAAGCACGCCCAAAGGCCCAGAGCGCGAAAATAAAATATATACGATCAACCCTACCACCACGGGTGGCAGACCCATTAATGCGTTTAAGGTAGCTATTATTGCTTGCCGAAACCGGAAACGAGTTACAACAAGGAATGCCGCCAAGGGGAAAGCTATTAGCGTAGAGATTGTTAAAGCTGTAAGCGTTACATAAAGAGAACGTAAAGAAATGGTAATCAGTTCACTATCAAAACTAAGGACTAGCCAAAAAGCCTGCATTAGACCTTGTAAAATTTCATTCATGAAAAAATATATCCTGTTTCGAAGTTCTTTAAACGAAAATCTTTAATCGTAATTTTATCAAAGCCCAGTAGATTTTATTAAATAAGTTTTTACTGGAGTCGACCAAAAAATGTCATTCGTGCTTCCTCTGATAAAGAAATACCAGGTTTTGAATTATAGGCTAAAACAACTAAGATTCTTTCTTTCCCCCCCTCAGTAGGCGTTACTCTATGAATTGAATTTTGCCCCCGAAATAAAATTAATGTTCCGGGTCGCGTATCGAGACGATTTATCTTTGTTTTTTCCTTTAAGACTGCCTCAACACCATCAAAATTCATTTCATTTTTTTCTGCATTTCGTAAATTTGAAACATATTCAAAATGTCCTCCACTTTCGGGTGCTTGCAAAAGAAGAGTAATTGCAAACTTAGAATTATCGAAGTGCCAGTTTAACTCTTGACCTTTGGCAGCGTAGTGCACGTTAATTGAAGAAAGTGGGTCAGCATATTCATAAAGATCTGTCTCCTCAACGACTTTACAAATAAATTTCTTAAATATATCAGAAAAGTACAATTTTTTTAATTTAGAGGCCTCTGGAATTTGGTCCGTCGTTATACATCCTTTTGAAGATGTTAATTGTCTATTAAATACATGATCGGGAGATAAGGCTTCATTCTTTGGGGTAAGATAAACATTGTGAGTGGAGTCTGTAAAGTATGCTAAATCCGAATGGGACTTAGCTTCACGAACGAGTTCTTTTACAGTTTCTGGTTTCAGAAAATTATGTAGAGTAACTACCCCTTTTTGTTCTAATTCCTTTCGGCATTCCTCTGTAAACTTAGCTTCATCAATTGGGGCTTCAGTAAAATTTATAACGTCTTCTAGCATTTGTATTAACACCATTCTAAATTTAGTACTTATATTAAAAAATTTTTATAAAACTAGGCTAACTTAAGGCCCACATTCCGGTCAAACCCACCAATATTGTAAACAAAATTGATCGAGTTAGCAAAGCAATACAGCAAGCAATCAAGGCGGCATATATTTTTGGTGACGATCCTTCAAAAGGTACGCCGGTTTCATCAACAAATAGTGAAGCCGCCACGATAGCTGAGAGGGCTGCTGTTGGAGCAAATTTTACGTACTCTTCAAGCCATGTGGGAACTCTTAGAAAATTCAGGCCAGAAAACATAGAGTATCTAGCTCCAAAATTAGCCAAACCTGATAATATCATAACAAGCCAAATCATTTTAATTTTCTCTGATTGATTAGTCCGCCAACAAACATTCCTGAAATAGACGCAACAATTATCCATAGGCCATAAGGTAGCTCTTGGCCGAAAATCGCAATTATGCTTGCTGTGACTGCAGTGCTAATTTGTGCTAAAGACTTAAGTTTAGGCAAAATAATGGCAATAAAAGTTAAAGGTATTGCAAATTCTAAATTTAAATATGGTGGAATATTTGCTCCAAGAAAGACCCCAGTTACTGTAGATATTTGCCAAAAAACCCAGAGAGTGAGACCTCCGCCTAGTAAGTGGTAATGTGCAAATCTTTTCCTATTTTCAAATTCTTGAAATGATATTGCGAACGCTTCATCAGTTAGTAAATATCCAAGAGCAAGTCGCCACCTTAATGATAATACGCTGATATATTTAGAAATATTTGCACTATAAATTATGTGCCGCGAATTAATAATCGCTACAGATCCTCCAGTAACAATTGGAGAAGCTCCAATTGACCATAGCTGAGCAAATACAACTTGGCTTGCCCCACCAAAAATAATAGAGGACATGAGAATAGTTTGAGGTATTGTCAAACCACTAGCGATCCCCAAAACTCCAAAGACTAAACCAAATGGAATGACGCCAAGTTGTACTGGTAATTGTGCTAAAACGCCTTTCCAAAATTCACGCCAGTTTTCTTCCATAGTATATAACATCTATTTTTTAGCTCGAATTTGGAAGATTTAGCGGTTTTTTTAATGACTTGAAACTAATAGTAACAATATTTTTTATGAAAAGGCTTCCAAATTTTTGATAAATGACTACATAATTATCCAGTTGCGAATAGTTCTTAATTGCAAGAGGATATTGATGAAGCGTATTTTACTATTTTTTTTCATTTTCTTAAATTCTGAATTAACTTTTGCGGATGAAAAATTAAAAGTAGTAACAACCTTTACGGTTATTGCCGATATTGCTCAAAATGTGGCTGGAGATGCAGCAGAAGTGGTTTCTATCACTAAACCTGGAGCAGAAATACATGGATATCAGCCGACGCCTAGGGATTTGGTTAGGGCTTTTGATGCTGATTTAATTCTTTGGAACGGACTGAACTTAGAACTTTGGTTTGAGAAATTTATATCTCAACTTGGTAATGCGAATTATTATACTGTATCTGAGGGTATTGAGCCTCTGGAAATAGTCGAAGGGGCATACGTGGGGCTTCCCAATCCACACGCATGGATGGGTGTAAATTCTGCTTTTATATATATAGATAATATACAAAAAGCTCTTGCAAAAGAAGATCCAGAAAATGCTGAAATATACAAACTTAATGCGGGCCTGTATAAAAAGAAATTAAACGAAGTTATTACACCGCTTATTTCACAACTGGATCAAGTTCCTCTGGACAAGCGTTGGTTAGTAACATGTGAAGGAGCATTCAGTTATTTTGCAAAAGATTTTGGTTTGAAAGAGTTATATCTTTGGCCAATGAACTCTGAACAGGTAGGAACGCCCAAGCAAATACAAAAAGTAGTTGATGGAGTTGTTGAAAACAAAATACCAGTCATCTTTTGTGAAAGCACAGTTAATACAAGACCTGCTAAGAGGGTGGCGCAGGATACTGGTGTGGCTTACGGCGGAGAACTTTATGTCGACAGTCTAAGTGATAGTAATGGTAAAGTGCCTACTTTTTTAGATCTCCTGAGAGTTACATCGACGACAGTAATAAATGGAATAGTGGATAACCTTTAGTATTTTAATGATGGAAACGGATCAAAATTTTAATTCACAAAAACACATTATTGTTGAAGATTTAACAGTCACATACCGTAATGGCCACACCGCACTTAGATCAGCAAGTTTTAAAATACCCGAGGGAAGTATTACGGCTTTGGTCGGAGTGAATGGTGCTGGTAAGTCTACCTTATTTAAAGCTCTTATGGGTTTCATTCCCACCGCTAGAGGAAAAATATCTATACTTGGTTATTCTGTAAAAGACGCACTCAAGAATAATCTCATTGCATACGTACCTCAATCAGAAGAAGTGGATTGGGATTTCCCCGTTTTGGTTAAAGATGTTGTTTTAATGGGCCGTTACGGCAAGATGGGTTTGATGCGAAAGGCTAGGGCAGAGGACCTTGTAATCGTTAACAAATCCTTAGAACGCGTAGGTATGCTTGACTTTGAAGACAGACAGATAGGTGAGCTTTCAGGTGGACAACGTAAGCGTGTATTCCTTGCAAGAGCCTTAGCTCAAGAAGGAAAAATCATTCTTTTAGATGAACCTTTCACAGGTGTTGATGTGAAAACAGAGGAGCAAATTATAAGTTTGCTTAAAGGTTTAAAAAAGGAAGGCCACATTATGCTTGTTTCGACACATAACTTAGGCTCAGTTCCAGAGTTTTGTGACCGAACTATCCTTGTAAAAGGAACCGTTATATCACACGGATTAACAGAAGATGTTTTTACAAATTTAAATTTAGAAAAGGCATTTGGCGGTGTTTTACGTCGATTTACTCTTGGTGGCTCAGATCTGCATGATGATAGCGACCAAAGGGAAGTAACAATTCTAACAGACGATGAGCGGCCTTTCGTTCAATACGGTGAACCCAAAAAATCAGTGACAAAAAGAAATAAAAAAGATGATTGATACTTTGCTTGAACCTTTTTCTTACGGCTACATGAGTTCAGCGATTTTGGTTTCTACTATGGTTGGAGGGTTATGTGCATTTCTTTCTGCTTATCTCATGCTTAAAGGATGGTCTTTAATTGGAGATGCTTTAGCACATTCAGTTGTTCCTGGTGTTGCAGGTGCTTATTTGCTAGGTTTACCTTTTGCTATTGGGGCTTTTATTTCTGGAGGCCTTGCTGCCTCTTTAATGTTATTTCTAAGCGAGCGCTCTGGATTAAAAGCTGATGTAGTAATTGGCATTGTTTTTACAGCATTTTTTGGAGTAGGGTTGTTCGTTGTATCACTTTATCCAATGTCTATCTCTATAGAGACGATAATTATGGGTAATATTTTGGCGATATCATATCCTGATATGCTTCAGTTATTAGTTATTGGTTCTATATCACTTTTGATTTTGTTCCTTAAATGGCGAGATTTGATGGTCGTTTTCTTTGATGAATCTCATGCTCGGACACTTGGCTTAAATCCTTCTAGATTAAAAATTGTTTTTTTCACTTTGTTATCAGCATCCATAGTCGCTGCATTGCAAACTGTTGGTGCTTTTTTAGTAATTGCGATGGTCGTTACGCCTGGTGCAACTGCTTATTTAATCTGTGATCGGTTTCCAAAGTTGATCCTTGTATCAGTCTTAATAGGATCAATTACGTGTTTTACCGGCGCTTATTTGAGCTTTTTTATTGATGGTGCAACCGGTGGAATAATTGTAGTTCTGCAAACTATCGTTTTTCTGGTGGTTTTTCTAACGGCTCCCAAATATGGCTACATCTCCGCGCGTTTGAAAATAAGACAAGCATATAAAAGGATTGAAAATGACTTTTGAAGAATTTTTTATGCCTTTCCAGTTTTTGTTTATGCAAAAAGCCTTTTTGATTGCGTTTGTTTTATCTTTTCCCACTGCAATATTGTCATGTTTTTTAGTTATTAAGGGCTGGGCCTTAATGGGCGATGCTATATCACATGCTGTTTTACCTGGTATTGTTGTCGCCTATATTGTGGGAATTCCTTTACTTATAGGGGCTTTCCTAGCAGGTATGTTGTGTGCTTGGGGAACTGGTTTCTTATCTGAAAATAGTAGAATTAAAAAAGATACCGTTATGGGTATAATTTTCTCAGGTATGTTTGGTCTTGGAATAGTCTTGTTTGTTGCCTTTGATACAACTGCCCATTTAGAACATATCCTTTTTGGTAATATTTTAGGTATTGAAAAATCAGACATTTTAACTGCGCTAATGATAACTTTCATAATAGTTTTATTTTTTATTATTTTTTGGCGTGATTTAATGTTGCTCAGCTTCGATCCCATTCAAGCCAAAGCGTTAGCTCTTCCAATTGGTTTTCTGCATTATGGATTACTAGCAGCTTTATCGTTGATTATAATAGCAACTTTAAAAGCTGTGGGGTTAATTTTAGCGATTGGATTATTAATAATCCCAGGAGCAATTGCGTTTTTGTTGTCTAAAAGACTGAGTTCGATGCTAATTATTTCTGTTTTTGTTAACATTTGTGCCATGCTGATTGGTTTATACTTAAGTTTCTATATTGATAGTGCTCCGGCTCCAACTATCATAATCGTGCTTACTGGTATGTTTTTTTTAGTATTTTTAAGAAAAAATTTTATTGATAAGAAGAATGTTAATATTTTTATAAGTGGTGCGAAATGAAAAAAAGAAGGTTGTTGCAATCAGGTAAGCTAGTATCTGAAATTGGGTTAGGCTGTATGAGCTTTGCTGGATTTTACGGTCCAACAGATGAAAAGGAAGCTCACAATACGTTAAATACAGCTTTGGACTATGGGATAGATTTTTTGGATACTGCCAACATCTATGGAATGGGTGTATCTGAAACGATGATTGGTAATTACATTAAAAATAATGGGAATCCATTTGTTATTGCTACAAAGGCCTCTATTTCACGTGATCCTGAAAGTAATGAGCGTACTTTTGATAATTCATCGCAGCACTTAGAGGCAGAACTGAATAAGTCACTAGAACGTTTGGGCGTTGACAACGTTGATTTATTTTATATCCACCGTCGTGATCCAAGAATTCCTATCGAAGACGTTATGGAAACACTTCTAAAGTTTAAAAAAGAAGGAAAAATTGGTGGGATAGGTTTTTCAGAGATTTCTCCCAGCAGTTTGCGTCGAGCTTCAGAAGTTGGGCTAGTGGACGCCATACAGAGTGAATATTCTCTGTGGACGCGATCGGCTGAGTTAGGATTAATTCAAACCTGCCAAGAACTGGAAGTTAGTTTTATTCCGTTTTCACCTTTAGGGCGTGGTATTTTTTCCACAACACCACCAGATCCCTCTACTTTTGGTAAGCTTGATTTTCGAAAAAATAATCCTCGGTTCTTACAGCCAAATTTTAATGAAAACTTGAATTTACTCGCGCCTTTTAAACAACTTTGTGCTGAGTTAGGCGTTTCACCTTCAACCATGGCTATTGCTTGGACATTAAAACAGGGTGAGCATATGCTGCCAATCCCAGGAACTCGTTCTCGCAATCATTTAATAGAGTTGGCTTTAGGCAGCGAATTTGAACTCACTGAAGAGATTTCAGATCAAATTGACCATCTTCTTCCTATCGGTTGGGCTCATGGGGAAAGATATTCGGACGATCAATGGATTGGAATTGAAAAATTTTGTTAATTTAATGGGTTAGGCTTCAGTTAAACAAAACGGTTAATGTAGTTCTCTAATATCTCCTGTTTTCCAGATTTTGGTTCCGGATTTATTGAGTTTTTCACAACACTAGCGGTGATAGTGGCCAAATCACTGGTTAACATTTTCTGTGCTTCTGTGTTTTCCCAGCCTTTGTACCTGTTTTGGAGAGCCTTTTCCAACTGTCCATCTTCAACCATAGCTGCAGCAGCTTTGAAACCTCTTGCGCAAATATCCATAGCTCCAACGTGAGCAGCAATAAGATCCTCAGCGTCAATAGATTGTCGTCTAAGTTTTGCATCGAAATTCGTTCCGCCAGCTTTAAAGCCGCCAGCTTTTATAATGTGGTAATAGGCTAGCGTTACCTCAGGTGTGTTATTTGGAAATTGGTCAGTATCCCACCCCGACTGGTAGTCGTTTCTATTCATATCAATTGAACCAAGCATTCCTTCTGAAACTGCCAAAGCAATTTCATGTTCAAAAGAGTGGCCAGCTAATATGGCATGCCCTTGTTCAATATTTATTTTAACATCATTTTCCAAATTGTATTTTCTCAAAAACCCAATGCATGTTGCGACGTCAAAATCATACTGATGCTTCGACGGTTCTTGTGGTTTGGGCTCAACAAGTATCATTCCAGGAAAACCAATTTTATGTTTATAATCAACGACCATAGACAAAAATCTGCCCATTTGATCCAATTCTTTTTCTAGATCTGTATTAAGTAAAGTTTCATAGCCTTCTCTTCCGCCCCACAACACATAATTTTCACCGCCGAGTTTATGGGTCACATCTATGCAACTCTTTACCGTCGCTGCTGCAAAAGCAAAAACTTCTGGATCTGGATTCGTAGATGCACCAGCCATCCATCTACGATGGCTGAACATATTTGCTGTTCCCCACAGTAATTTTGTTTTCTGGTTTTTCATTTTATCAAGAAAGTAATCGGTTATTTCATTAAGCCTCGCCAAATTATCTGGAAAATTACCTTGGTCAGGCCGAATGTCTGCATCATGAAAACAAAAATATGGCTGCCCTAAAATATAAAACATATCAAATGCTACATCAGCTTTTAAGTAAGCATTTTCCATGCTGTCTTGCGGGTGCCATGGCCTTTCAAATGTAAGCCCACCAAAAGGATCGCCGCCTTCCCATGCAAAGCTATGCCAATACGCAACAGCGAAGCGCAAATGTTCTTCTAAACGTTTCCCCAAAATGATTTCATTAGGATTATAGTGTCTGAAAGCTAGATTTGAATCAGTTTCGGTTCCCTCATATTTAATTGGCTCGATGTTTTTGAAAAAAGATTGGGTCATTGAAGTCCTCTTAAGTGTACATGCCCTTGTTTATAGGTTTCATAGGCTGTTTGATACAGATCTACATATTTTTGATTAGGTATTATTTTTCTTTCAATTTTAGGCTTTGTCATAATTTCTTCAATAGGCGACTTCATGATCGCGGAGATGGCCAATCTAGCTGCTCCCAAAGCTGCTCCAAATTCCCCACTCTTTGGTTTTTCTAATTCTATATTAAGGGTATTGGATATAGTTTGTAGCCAAAATTGGGAAACGCTTCCTCCGCCAATCGCTAAAAGAGAACTTGGTGATGCGTCTGTTTTTCTTATAGCTTCTAGGCAATCTCTGAGTGCAAAGGAAACACCCTCCATTACACATTGGGTCAATTTTGCAAGATCAGAAGTCTGTCCTAAACCTGAAAAACCCGCTCGGATATGAGCATCATTGAGTGGAGTTCGTTCGCCCGACAAATATGGAAAAAACTTCTCGTTTGCTGGTCCTATTGGTTCATTTGGGAGCAGGTGGTCCAATTCAGAAGCTGTTTTTCCTGAAATTTTTGAAAGCCAATTAAGGCTGTCAGTTGCAGATAAAATAACACCCATTTGGTACCATTTGTCTGGAATCGCATGACAGAACGTATGGACTGCAGCATTGGGGAATGGTTTACACTGATCTCGGCTAATCAATAAGACGCCCGACGTACCTAAAGAAACCAGACCCTCTCCTTCACTAATTGCACCTACACCACAAGCTGCAGCTGCGTTATCTCCGGCGCCACCCACAATCGTTACGTCATTAGGAAGGCCAAGTTCAGAAGCTAAATCAGTTCGGATTTGACCAGCGATTTGGTTGCCTTCGACTAATTTAGGCATTTGCTCTATTTGCATATTACTTGAAACGAGCAAATGCTCTGACCATTTCCGTAATCTTAAATCCAGCCAACTAGTCCCCGCACTATCCGACATATCGGCAAAAGGTGCCCCAATTAACCACGTATTTAAATAACCTGCAGGTAATACAACGGTTTTTATTTTTTGAAATATATCTGGCTCATTGTTTTTTACCCACAAGAGCTTGGGAGCAGTAAACCCAGGAAAAACAATATTTCCAGAAATATCGCGCACTTTTGGGAGGTTATCTAACATCTGAGATTCTTCATGTGAACGTGTATCGTTCCAAAGGATACAAGGCCTGACTGGTGCATGCTGATTGTCGAGTAAAACAGCTCCATGCATGTGGCCGGCAACTCCAATACTTTTCAATTTTGATACTTCTTCTGGAAAATTATCTCGAAAGTCCAGGAAAGCGAGTTTGCAAGCATGTACCCAATCTTCTGGATTTTGTTCACTCCAACCAGGATTTGGATTGGAGACCTCGTATTTACTTTCTGAACTTGCTATGAGATTACCAATTTGGTCCACTAAAATAGCCCTAAGGCCAGAAGTTCCCAGGTCAATCCCAATAAAGTACAATATAATCTCCTTGCTACTAATGCCTCAGGGGAAAAGCATTATCGCCTTAGGCTATCCAGATCAGGCTAGTGGGTTATTTTTTCATTGCAAGGTCTATAAATTGTTTGACTACACAATTTCTTGGCGAAAATAATTCAGGCTATGCGATCAAACCGTTCAACAAAAACGGATTTCAGCGTGGTCTTTTTGCAGCCACGCGGACAGATTGTTTAGAAAAACCTTTTATGCGTAATCTGATTGATCTTGCGAGCCAAGAAGCTGGCAGACTACAAAAAGTTTAGACGGCTTTCAAATCACCGGCCATCTGACGACCATCACGGCCTTCTTCTAACTCATAAGTAACCTTTTGGTTATCTTCTAAACCAGCTAAACCAGAAGCTTCGACAGCAGATATGTGTACAAAAACATCCTTGCCGCCATCTTCAGGCTCAATAAAGCCAAATCCTTTTTTGGTGTTAAACCATTTCACGGTGCCATTGGGCATTTCCGCGTCTCCTTATATTAAAATTTCCCCAGTTTTTGGGGCTGTCACGCTCTTATTTGAGATATAACTTTCAGTTATTGACCCAATTTCAATAGTAACATCTTAATAAGATGGTTTAAATTGTAAAAATTCAAGTCAATAATTTCACTTACAGAAATAAAAAGAAAGTTTTGGAGCCAATGATTATTTATGGATTAAAAAATTGTGATCGATGTAGAGCCTTTCTTAAGGTACATCCAGACTTTAAGTTAGTTGATGTAAGTATTATTCCAGTACCAGAAAACATATTAAAAGAAGCTATTGAAAATTTTGGTGGAAAACTCATCAACAAAAAATCAACAACTTGGCGAAAGCTAGACAGCAAAACCAAAGAAAAACAACCACAGGAGATTATGCGGCTTCATCCAAAAGTTATGAAGCGGCCGTTAGTTAGGCTCAAATCAGGAGAACTCTTGTTAGGTTTTCAAGCATCCAAAGGTTAGATTTTCAATTAACGGCTAATTGATCTGGAGATTTGGCTTCTTCTGTTAGTTGATTTATTATCTCAGTTAATTGTGCAACCTTTGTATGTTTTTCCCCCAACCTTCTTACCGAAACA
The DNA here is from genome assembly GCA_902534325.1 of Paracoccaceae bacterium. GTDB lineage: Bacteria > Pseudomonadota > Alphaproteobacteria > Rhodobacterales > Rhodobacteraceae > Salinivivens. The sequence continues at coordinate 29,152 of CACAPQ010000020.1, forward strand.
GTTTGATCAGCGATTTCTTTCATGCCACACGCTAAGATCACCGGGACTTTACTTACGGAATGCTCGCGAACTTTGTAATTAATCTTCTCGTTTCGTAAGTCGACCTCCGCCCTTATACCTTTAGTTCTCAAAGCATTTACTACATTTTCACAATAATCATTTGCGTCAGAGACAATGGCTGCAACGACGACTTGTCTAGGCGCGAGCCAAAATGGTAGCCGACCAGCAAAACTTTCAATCAATATCCCGATGAAACGTTCAAAAGAGCCCAAACACGCTCTATGGAGCATGACGGGGCGATGTTTGTTCCCATCTTCCCCTATATAATTAGCATCTAATCGATCTGGTAAAACAAAATCTACTTGGAGAGTACCACATTGCCAATCTCTACCAATTGCGTCCGTTAAAACAAATTCGAGTTTTGGGCCATAAAAAGCACCTTCGCCCGGGTTTATTTCAAAATCATAACCGGCGGCTATTGTTGCTGATTTCAAAGCGTCTTCTGCCTTATCCCAAACCTCATTGCTGCCCGAACGTTTTTCTGGTCTATCAGAAAATTTTATAGAGAATTTTTCAAATCCTAAATCTCTGTAAACGTTAGACAGGAAGTTGATAAATTTTTTTGTTTCGGACTCAATTTGATCCTCGCGACAGAAAATATGAGCATCATCTTGAGTAAATCCACGAACACGCATTACGCCGTGCAGTGCACCTGATGGTTCATATCGATTACAGCTGCCAAATTCAGCCATTCTAAGCGGTAAATCACGATATGACTTAAGTCCTTGATTATAAACCTGCACATGACATGGGCAATTCATTGGTTTAAGCGCATTAACAGCTTTTTCTCGCGCATGTTCTTCATCGACTTCAACTATAAACATATTTTCTTGATATTTTTCCCAGTGACCAGATGCCTCCCATAATTTTCGGTCAACTAGCTGTGGTGTATTAACCTCGACATAACCATCTAATTCCTGTTTGCGGCGCACATAATCTTGCAATGTTGTATAAATTTTCCACCCATTTGGATGCCAAAATATTTGTCCTGGCGCTTCCTCTTGCATATGAAATAATTTCATTTCTCGACCAAGTTTGCGGTGGTCTCTTTTTGCAGCTTCTTCAAGCATATTTAGATGAGTTTTTAATTGTTCTTTATTTAGAAAAGCACAGCCATAAATCCGTTGAAGTTGCTCTCTATTGCTATCACCCCTCCAATATGCGCCGGCGACATGCATTAATTTAAAACCATCTGCGGGAACTTGACCTGTATGTTGCAAGTGAGGGCCACGGCAAAGATCTTGCCAATTTCCATGCCAATACATTCTTATTGGTTCGTCGCCTGGAATTGAATCAATCAGCTCAACTTTAAACGGCTCATTATTCTTTTTATAATAATCGACCGCTTCCTGACGGCTCCATACTTCAGTTTTAACCGGGTCTCTAGCGTTTATTATTTCTTTCATTTTCTTTTCGATGACAATTAAGTCATCTGCAGTGAAAGGATCTTTTCTGTCAAAATCATAGTACCACCCATCTTGGATAACGGGGCCAATAGTAACCTTAACGTCAGGCCAAATTTCTTGTACTGAGCGGGCCATGATGTGAGCAAGGTCATGCCTGACAAGTTCTAGAGCGGGCTCAGTATCTTTGATTGTATTGATAGCGATACTCGCGTCTTCCGTGATAGGCCAAGAAAGGTCAAAATGTTGCCCATTTATGGTCGAGCTTATAGCTTTTTTTGAAAGAGAGGGGGCTATGGAGCTCGCAACTTCTTGTGCAGTTATACCTTTATCGAATTTCTTTTGATTGCCATCAGGAAAGGTAAGAGTTACTTGGCTCATCGTTATCATCCTCATCATTTTGGCGCCTACAAAACGCCCGGTTGTGGGTTAAGCTTTGAACTGGTTGTGAAGGGCTGAGGCTTTTTCGTCAACCCTTAAATACTTTTGAACTGTTGAGTACTGGCTTTTTTCACTTTAAATCGTAAGTAGAAAAATTTTTGAAAAATAATCTTATGAATTTCTTTGTTTAAGAAAAGTTAAAGGTAAAAAATGACAAAATTCCTAGCAACGGAAACTGGCCAGAAGTTAGCTTATTCATTTACTAAAGGGACAGGTCCTACGGTGGTTTTTTTGGGCGGTTTTAAATCAGATATGGAAGGTTCAAAGGCAATATTTTTAGAAAAATGGGCAAAAAAAAGAAATAAGTCATTCTTGCGATTTGATTATTCTGGCCATGGGCAGTCTAGTGGTGACTTTCTTAATCTTGGGATTGGAGATTGGCTTAATGACACTAAGCAAATTATTGAACTAACACAAAATAACGGACTAATTTTGATTGGTTCCTCTATGGGCGGCTGGATTTCATTATTATTAAGCCGAGAACTTGGTAGTAGGCTGAAAGGTTTAATTGCAATAGCCGCTGCTCCAGACTTTACCGAAGAAAGTATGTGGAAAAATTTTACAGAGGATCAAAAAAAAGAAGTTTTAAATAAAGGTTTGCTTTACTTGCCATCAGACTATGGCGAGCCCTATCCAATAACACGCTATCTAATCGAAAACGGACGACAAAATCTTGTGTTGCGTGAGCCACTAAAATTAACTTGCCCAGTTAGGCTTATGCAGGGAACTGAAGATACGGCAGTAACACGAGAAACTGCATTAAAATTATTTGATCATATTAATGCAGATGACCTATCACTTTTTTTTAAACGCGGGGCCGACCATTCATTTTCTGATCAAAGTTGTTTGGAAATCCTTGAAAAAAATTTAGAAACTATGTTGCAAATATGTTGATTTTTATTACTTTTCTAGGGTTTGTACTCATTATTTTGCTGTTAGGAAAGCGCGAGCCTGCTGACTTAACTTTGCCGAAAGTATCGATTAACACGGGCGTAGATCATTATTTAGAAAAGCGAGAGAAAGAAGTTTTAGGCTTGCAGCCTGGGGTCTGTAAGGAAGTAATTTGGGCAGAAAAAAGAGGAAAAAAAACAAAATTTTCTATTATTTTTCTACATGGATTTTCAGCCTCAAAGTTTGAGTTATCTCCATTTCCTAACGCTACCGCTCGCGGGCTTAATGCCAATATATACAATGCTCGTCTGTCTGGTCATGGGTGTGGGGGCGAGGCGCTTGGTAAAGTAAAAGTGAAAGATTGGGTTTTCGACTTATCTGAAGCGTTAGAAATAGGCAGAAAAATTGGTGAGAAAATCATTATAATTGGTTCATCAACGGGAGGTACTTTAGCAGCCGTGGCTGCGTCGGAGAAAAATGTCTCCGGAATTATTTTTGTGTCACCAAATTTTAAAGTTCGGTATCGAATTTTTCAAATCTTCACACTTGGTTTTGCTCGATTTTGGATCCCTCTCATCTTTGGAAAATACCGCGAATTTCAACCTATATCAAAAGAGCATGCGATATATTGGACAACCCGCTACCCAATAGTTGCTGCTATAACTATGGCTGCACTTGTCAAAAAAGTTGTTGGTCAGAATTTTAATAAAAAAAATTGTCCTGCCTTATTCATTGTTTCAGAGGAAGATAAAGTTGTAGATGCAAAGAAAACTCTCAAAATTGCTGAACAATGGGGAGGAAAATCATTTGTTAATCTCGTAAAATGCGGTCCTTTTGATGATTCAAATTCACATGTTCTTGCGGGCGATATTAAGTCACCAACGCAGACTGAAAAACTTGTTAAGACGTCGCTTGCGTGGATTAAATCTTTGTGATGGAGTAGAATTGTTAAATTTAAACAGGTGTAAAATATGTTACCTCGAACCCCTTCCTTTCGGTTAGATGGAAAACGCGCAGTAGTGACTGGAGGATCCCGTGGAATTGGCCTTGGGTGCGCAGTTGCTTTGGCGGAGGAGGGGGCAAATGTGACAATTGTAGCGCGGTCTAAAGATCAAGTTTTTGAAGCAGTAAATAAAATGAAATCTGAAGGCTTCTCTGTATCAGGAGCGACAATGGACATAACTAATATTGATAGTGTAAAAAATTTAATGAATGAATTTTATGATATTGATATTCTAGTAAATTCGGCTGGGATCGCGCGACATACTCCTACAGTTGATACAACAGTAGCTGATTTTGATGATGTAATGTCTTTGAATGTGCGATCCGCATATTTTTTAGCTCAAACAGCTGCAAAGAAAATGATTGCTAAGGGTGTGGGTGGCTCAATAATTCAAATTAGTAGCCAAATGGCTCATGTAGGAGGGATTGATAGAGCAGTTTATTGTGGCACAAAGCATGCAATTGAAGGCATAAATAAATCAATGGCAATGGAGTTTGGGCCACATAAAATTAGAGTAAATTCTATTTGTCCAACTTTTGTTAGAACACCTTTCACAGAGTCTACGTTTAAAGATCCAGAAAAAGTTAAGTGGATAGAGGCAAAAATTAAGGTTGGTAGGGTCGGTGAAGTAGAGGATATTATGGGCGCAGTTAAATTTTTAGCTTCTGACGTTTCAGCCATGGTTACCGGTTCATCCATACTTATAGACGGTGGTTGGACAGCCGGTTAAATGTCCAATGGTGTAAACTCTAATAGTAAAAATCCGTAAAGTTTTATCAGCTGTCTTTTTTTAAATACTTTTCAATCTTTGAAGTAATTTTGGGAGAAGTTGGTTTTGTGATAGAGTTATAAGTCTCAACTAGATTACCCTCAGGATCCAATAATACTTTGTAAAAATTCCATCTTGGCGTGAAACCGTACTCCTTTTGCATCCACTGGAAAAATGGATGAGCCAGACCACCTTTTACAGATGTGATGGTTGTCATTGGTAGACTAAGGTTATAATTAATTTCACAAAAATCCTGAACAGCAGCATCTGTTTTAAGCTCTTGATTGAAATCGTTTGAGGGTACAGTTATTACAACCAGTCCTCGTTCAGAATACTTGTCATGTAATTTCTGTAACCCTTCGTATTGATAGGTAAAACCACAGCGACTGGCTGTATTTACAATTAAAATTGGACTACCTCTAAATTCTTTAAGGTTAAGGACTCCTCCGTCGATATTTTCAAACTCGAAATCACTTGCGGCATGAACAGGACTCATCATTAACATCAAACTTAACCCAAAAATTTTCAAAAAATCTATAACCATTAAAAGAAGTTAGCCCGATTTCTAAAGTGTCAATAAATGTTTTCTATCAGTCGAATGTTTCTAACTCATCGATCATTTCAGATATCATCGATAAACCCTTGGACCAAAATTCAGGATCACTAGCGTCTAAGCCAAAAGGTTTAAGTAGTTCCTTATGATGCTTTGATCCTCCAGCGGATAGCATATTAAAGTACTTATCTTCGAAACCTTTAGGATTTTCTTTGTATGTTGCGTAGAGTGCATTTACCAAGCCATCTCCAAATGCATACGCGTAAACATAGAAAGGGGAATGCACAAAGTGGGGTATGTAGCTCCAAAACGTTTCATACCCGTCTACGAATTCAAATGCTGGACCGAGACTTTCAGATTGAACAGACATCCATAAAGAATTGATGTCTGATGGCGTAAGTTCTCCACTCTTTCGGGCATCATGAAGCTTACATTCAAAATCGTAGAAAGCAATTTGCCTGACGACGGTATTAATCATATCTTCTACTTTATTGGCCAGTAGAACCTTTCGTTCAGTTTTATCAGATGCTTGATCAAGCATTTGTTGAAACGTAAGCATTTCTCCAAAAACAGAAGCCGTTTCAGCTAGTGTAAGAGGTGTCGAAGATAGCATCTGCCCCTGCGAAGACGCCAAAACTTGATGAACACCATGACCAAGTTCGTGAGCCAATGTCATCACATCGCGCGGTTTTCCAAGATAATTTAGCATTATATAGGGATGCACATCCGTCACCGTAGGATGAGCAAACGCTCCGGGCGCTTTCCCTGGTTTTACACCTGCATCAATCCAACCCTTATTAAAGAAAGGAGTAATCAAATCTGACATGCGGTTGTCAAAATTTATATATGCATCCGTCACTATCATTTGTGCTTGATCCCATGTAACCAACTTATCACTTTCCATGGGCAATGGGGCATTCCTATCCCAAACCTGCATGATTTCAAGACCAAGCCATTTCCGTTTCAATTCATAATACCGGTGACTAATTTTTGGATATGCTTTTACAACAGAATTTCTCAATGCTTCTACTACCTCTGGTTCGACCTGATTTGCTAAGTGTCGACCCATTTGGGCGGTTGGCATTCCCCTCCAGCGATCAACTATTTCTTTTTCTTTGGCCTGGGTATTATGCACCCGTGTGAAAACTTTTATGTTTTCCATGAAAACTCTGGCTAATTCATGGGTAGCGTTTTCTCTATTTTCGCGTTTTTGGTCAGTTAAAAGGTTGAGCGTAGCTTCTATGTTTAGTGTTTCGTCGCCAATTTTAAATTTTAAACCAGCAATAGTTTCGTCAAATAATTTTTCCCAGGCATCTCCGACAATTCCAAGGTCGTGAAGAAACTTTTCAATTTCGTCCGATAGTTGATAAGGTTTAAGGGCTCTTATTTTTTCAAAAATTGGCTTATAACGGGCAAGTTCTACATTTTCTTTTAATAGCTTTTCTAAAAATTCGTCTTCTAAGCTGTTAATTTCAAGAGAAAAAAATACTAGCTTTGTAGTAAAGATGGTAATTTTTTCTTGCATGTCGGATAAAAATTTTGCGCGGTCAGCATCAGTTGTTTTCTGATAATAACGAAGGCCAGCATAAGAAATTACTCGGCCTGAGATCGAACTAATCTTCTCATTTCGGACAACACAATTTAACATTTCTTCAGCAGAAAGGAATTTTAACTTGCCTTCATAGTCCTTGGCAAATTCATCGCATTCTTTTTCTAACCAACTTAAATCACTTATCAATTCTTTTGCATCAGTTGAAGTATAAAGATCATTCAAGTTCCAATCAGGAAGTTGGCCTAATTCAGAAGATCCTTTGGAATGCTCAGAATCAAAAGTCGGGATTGGAAGTTGAAACATATTTTACCTCTAAGTTTACGTATCAAGGTTATGTAACTGTAATATATGGTACTACAAGAGATTAAGTTAAAAAAGCTTTGAGATCTTCCAATTTGTTTGCATCCTTTGGTAATTTATCATGCCGCCATCTCAACATTCTTGGAAAACGTAATGCCACCCCCGATTTATGCCTTGTGCTTTCGTGGATGCCTTCAAAAGCAATTTCAAAAACCAATTCTGGTGGGACCTGTCGAACAGGCCCAAACTTCTGAATTGTGTTTTTTTTAACCCATGACGTAATTTGCCGAAACTCTTCGTCTTTCAACCCTGAGTAGGCTTTTGTAAAGGGTACTAACTGGTTGCTGTCCCAAATAGCGAAAGTATAATCAGTATAAAGATTTGCTCTTCGACCATGACCTGCCTGCGCATAAATTAACACTCCGTCAATGGTGAGTGGATCCAATTTCCATTTCCACCAATCGCCTCTTTTTCTTCCACTATAATACTCACTATTTTTATTCTTTATCATTATACCTTCTGCCCTTTGAGATCTGGATGTTTCTCTGATGCGCGCTAGGTTTGTCCACGTTTTACTGACGATTTCCGCTGACAATTTAATCGGTAATTTATTTGGTATTAGATTTACAAGCTTTGCCAATTTTGATCGCCGTAATTCCAGGTTTTGGTTTCGGATATCCACTCCTTCAAATTCTAAAAGATCATAGGCAATCAAGATAACTGGAGCAGCCTCCATGATAGATTTTGAGACTTTTTTTCTCCCAATACGCTTCTGTAAGATGTTAAAATCTAATGGTTGTTTCCCATTCCAGGCCACTATTTCTCCATCCAGAACGGATCCATCAGGTATAAATTCCAATAAGGCTTCCAATTCGGGAAATCTTTCCGTCAAATTTTCTTCACCTCTGGACCAAACAAATAGTTCCTTTCTTCTTTTTATAATTTGTCCTCTAATTCCGTCCCATTTCCACTCTGCGATCCAGTCTGACCTTTTCCCTAAGTCTTCAGTGTCCTTGTCTAATCCGTATGCTAAACAAAAGGGGTAAGGTCGGCTAATATCCGACTTCCGCTCATCATTGATGATAAGGTTGTTCCAACTTATCGTTTCTGGGTGCCAATTTCCCATCAAGCGCAGCGAAAGTTCAAATTCATCAATATCAGTGATTTTTGAAATCGCTCTTAAGGTTAATTTTTGGCTCACACCCAATCGAAACCCACCAGTAATCAATTTGTTAAAAACAAAACACTCTTTCTTGTTTAGAGTTGCCCATGCATTCAAGACAAAATGACGTTTTTCTTCTATGCTTTGTTTTTCCAGCTGTCTGAGTTCGGAGATCCATGCACTGAGGCTTTTTTCTGAAAATTGATTTTTTTCAGGGGTCAAAAGGGATATGGTTTCAGCTAAGTCACCTATAACTGAGTAGGTATCTTCAAGTAACCAAGTTGGCAATTTTGTTACTTCACAGGCCCACTCTCTTAAATAGCTTGTACTTATTAATCTTTTTGGCCGTCGGCCTGAAAACAAAGCTATGCACCAAAGTTTATCTGAGTTAATGGCATTTTCAAAAAAACTTGCCAATAATTCTATTTTTTTATTGGTTTTTGTCGTTTGATCTAGACTGTAAACAAGGTTTGCAAAATTTTTCATAATTTCAATAAAACTTAAATGTCTTCTTCCGCTGTCACAAATTCTGTATTTACGATCGAGGCGTCTAAGCCTTTAAACCTCAGCCATTTTGAAAAACTTTCTGTATATCCATGGGTCACAAAAATTTTTTCAGCCTCTGTTTCTCTAATGGCCCAGTTTAGCCCAACCCAGTCTGCGTGATCAGAAATCACAAATCCTTTATCGGCTGCTCGCCTTCTTTTTATCCCTCTTATCGCCATCCAGCCACTCGCATATCCTGTAGATATTTTTCCAAATTTTTTTATCCAAGAAGTAGATAGAGCAGAGGGTGGTGCCAAGACGATAGCATTTTTAAAATCATTTAATTTTAGTTTAGATGAGACAAGAGTTGTTTTCGGAATGGCTATTTTTTGTTCACGCATTATTTGATTTGTTTTTTCTATAGCGCCATGCGTGAGTATGGGCCCAATATTGCTATCTATTCCCGATATTAACCGTTGTGCCTTTCCTAGGCCATACGCTGCCAAAACAGGTGTAAGGCCTTCCTTATTACACTGCAGCCACCAAGTATTGATTTCCTCAAATATTTCTTCCTGCGGCAACCAATTAAAGGCAGGTAACCCGAAAGTACACTCAGTGATAAAACTATGACATTTTACTGGTTTGAAAGGTGTGGATAGCCCATCGTCAACTACCTTATAATCACCAGATGCAACCCA